>JAXHOO010000058.1:0-16972 GCA_034519365.1 Rhodoferax sp.
CCACGATTGTACCAGTAAGCCGTTTTAAGGCCAACCGCGCCGCCGACTCGGGGGCGTATCGGGCTCGGCAGGGCTACACTTGCCGCCGTGAGCCTGATCAAATCTGTATCTACCGTGTCGCTGTGGACACTGGCCTCCCGCGTCACCGGCTTGGTCCGTGAGCTGCTGGTGGCCGCCATGTTCGGCGCCAGCGCCATGACCGACGCCTTTAACGTCGCGTTTCGTATTCCCAACCTGTTTCGCCGAATACTGGGCGAAGGCGCCTTCAGCCAAGCCTTTGTCCCCGTATTGGCCGCGAACAAGGCCCAACACGGGGAAGAAGCGACCAAACTTCTGGTGGACCGCGTAGCCACCTTGCTGGCTTGGACCTTGGTGCTGGTGTGTGTCGCCGGCGTACTTTTGGCGCCGCTTTTGGTGTGGAGTATGGCCAGTGGGCTGCAAAAAGACCCCGAGGGCTACCACGTCACCGTAGTGATGACGCGCTTCATGTTTCCCTACATCGGCTTCATGTCGCTGGTGGCGATGGCCTCGGGCGTGCTCAACACCTGGAAAAAATTTGCGGTTTCGGCAGCTACGCCAGTGCTGCTTAACGTGGCCATGATTGCGGCGGCCTGGTGGCTCGCGCCGTGGCTCAAGCTGCAGGGCTGGCCGCCGATTTACGCCATGGCGGGCGGCGTGATGCTGGGCGGTGTGCTGCAGCTGGCCGTACAGATACCCGCGCTCAAGTCGTTGGGCATGTTGCCGCGTATTGGTGTGGCTTGGCGCGAGGTGCGCTTGGCGGCCGCCGACCCCGAAACCCGCCGCATTGGCAGCTTGATGTTGCCAGCCTTGTTGGGTGTGGGTGTGGCGCAAATCTCCTTACTGATCAACACCCAGATTGCGTCCCACTTGGCCACGGGCAGCGTGAGCTGGCTGACCTATGCCGACCGCCTGATGGAGTTCCCCACCGCACTATTGGGTGTGGCGCTGGGCGTGGTGCTGATGCCGCAGTTGGCCTCCGCCAAAGCGACCGAAGATGCAGACCGCTATTCCGCGTTGCTGGATTGGGGCCTGCGCTTGGTGGTGTTGCTGGCCGTGCCCTGCGCTATTGGCCTGCTGACGTTTTCTACGCCCTTGGTAGCGGTGCTTTACAACTACGGGGCCTTTACCGCCTATGACGTAGAGCAAACCCGTTTGGCCCTGATGGGCTGGGGCGTAGGGCTGGTGGGCATTGTGGCCATCAAGGTGCTGGCGCCAGGCTACTACGCCAGCCAAGACATCAAGACGCCCGTGCGAATCGCCATCGTTGTGTTGATCGTGACCCAGTTGCTCAATCTGGCCCTGGTGCCGGTGTTTCGGCATGCGGGTCTGTCCCTGTCGATTGCCTTGGGCGCAACCATCAATGCCGTCTGGTTGTTGGTCGGTTTGGTGCGCAGCAAGCGCTACCGGCCGCATGCGGGTTGGGGCCGCTTTGCCTTGCAAATATTGGCCGCCGCCGCTTTGCTGGTGATTTACCTGCTGTGGGCGCGGGGGCTGGTGGACTGGTTGGATATGCGTGGTCAGAATATGTTGCGCATGGGCTGGTTGGCCCTGTTGCTGAGTGGGGGTGCGTTGGTGTACTTGGGTGCGGCCTGGGCTGCAGGCCTGAACCTGCGGCAGCTTTTGCGCCGCTAATTATTCGAGACTGCCGTGGCACTGCACTATGCCATCCCCACCGCGCTGGAGTTTTTTGGCAGCTTGGTCCAGTCGGACCAGGAATTCGCGCTGCTGGAAGCCGCCGTGAGTCTGGCGCAAGACGAGTACCCGGACACCGATGTTCAGTCGACATTGGCAGAGATGGACCAGTTGCTGGCCCGGGTGAAACGGCGCGTACCGGTCGATGCCGCGCCCTTGCACCGCTTGCGTCTGCTCAACCGGTTTTTTTACGGCGACTTGGGTTTCTCCGGCAACCCGAACAACTATTACGATCCGGACAACAGCTACCCCGGAATGGTGTTGCGCAGCCGCCGCGGCATTCCGATTTCCGTGGCTGTGCTGTGGATGGAACTGGCCCAGGGCCTGGGGCTGGAGGTGCAGGGCGTTAGCTTCCCGGGGCACTTTTTGGTGAAGGTGGAGTTGCCCGTGGGCCAGGCGGTGTTGGAGCCCCTGACCGGGCGTTCACTGAGCCGCGAAGAACTCAGCGAGATGCTGGAGCCCTACCGCCAGCGGACGGGCTTGATTGACGCGCTGGAGGTGCCGCTGGGCTTGTATTTGCAGGCGGCGACGCCCCGCGACATCTTGGCGCGCATGCTGCGCAACCTGAAGGAAATCTTCCGCGCGCAAGACGACTGGCAGCGCCTGTTGGCGGTGCAAGAGCGCTTGGTCGTGTTGTTGCCACAGTCGTGGTCGGAAGTACGGGACCGGGGCATGGCGCATCTAGCGCTGGGGCAGCCCGTGCAGGCCTTGCGCGATCTGGAAACCTACCTGGTCCATGCCGAGCAGGTGGTGGATGTGGATGCAGTGGCGGCGCAAGCCGCCGCGCTGCGCCGCAGTTTACGGACTTAGCGTCGAGAAACCTATCGCCGAAGTAGGTATTGCGGTACCCCGTTGCCTTGGGCTGGGCGGGTGGGGCGTTGCAGGTCCAATCCTTCGTCTTCGTTGGCACCGGTGCGCGGTGCGCCGGCGAACACCGTCAGCCGGGTGCCGTGCACCATGGATTCTTGGGCCGGCATTAGGCTGGCAGCGCGGGGTGATTGGACATGGTTGGTGACATCGAGTTCGGGCGCGGGCGCGGGCGCTGCTGGGGGCTGCAAGCCCACCACCGGGCGCAGCCAGTTGAGGATAGGCTCCCACTGGGCGAGGTCTTGGGCGTGGGTACTGGGCGCGTCGAACAGGGTACGGCCGTTGTCCAGGCTGCGCACATAGGTTTGGGTTTCACGCAGCACGCCCAGAAAATTCTGCTGCAGCTCCAGCGCCCACAGGCGCAAGCTTTCTGCCGCTTTGGTGCGGGCGTCTAGCCGCATACCGACGACGCCTAGCTTGCAGCGCCCAGAGGCGATACGCGGCAGGCTGTTCAATTCGGCCAAGCAGGCGGCTGCGGAGTCACGGTCGAACAACGAGTGGCAAACGGGGACCAACACGGCATCGGCCGACATGATGACCCGGGCCAGTTCGAAACCGCGCAAGCCACCGGGAGTGTCCAGCACCACATGGGTCACACCATGGGGTGGCTTGAGGACGTTGTTGGGGTCAATGGCCCACGGGGCAATGTGGGGTAGCTCGGTAGAGCGGCGTTTGAGCCAGGCTTTGGTACTTTGCTGCTTATCGACATCGCCTAGCATCACGGCGACTTTTTGTTGCGCCAGCCAGGCAGCCAAATGGGTTGCCAGCGTGCTTTTGCCGCTGCCCCCTTTGCGATTGATGACTGCAATAACTGGCATGTGCCTCCGGGTTGGGACCGTTGAGAGGCAAAGTTTGGAGCAAAAAGTAGCAAAAGTCTATAGCTGTACTGCGTCAGCAGCTATAAATTTACTAGCGAAAACTGGGGCTTTTTAGCCGACTGTCACCTGGTGGCCGTCGCCTTGGGCGGCAATCGAGCCGATGGCAAACACGGTTTCACCGCTGGCGCGCAGAGCCGCAGCGGTGGCGTCAGCGTGGGCGCCGTCGACCACTACCACCATGCCAATGCCGTTGTTGAAAGTGCGGTTCATCTCGGTGTCGTCAATGCCGGCGGTCTGTTGCAGCCAGGCAAACAACTCGGTCTGGGGCCAGCTGCCTTTGACCAAACGGGCGGCCAAGCCTTCGGGCAGTACGCGGGGAATGTTCTCCAGCAAGCCGCCGCCGGTGATGTGGGCCAGCGCCTTGATGGGGTGCGCAGCCAGCGCAGCCAAGACGGTTTTTACGTACAGGCGGGTGGGTTCCATGATGGCTTGCTTGAACGGCTTGCCATCCAGGGTGGCGGGCAGCGTGCCTGCGGCTTCGGCGCGCTCAATGCATTTGCGCACCAAGCTAAAGCCATTGGAGTGCACGCCTGCCGAGGCCAAGCCCAGCACCACATCTCCGGGCTTCACGTCTGCGCCCGTCAGGATTTTGGATTTTTCGACTGCGCCGACGGCAAAGCCCGCTAGGTCGTATTCGCCGGCGGGGTACATGCCGGGCATTTCAGCCGTTTCGCCACCAATCAGAGCGCAGCCGGAGAGCTCGCAGCCCTTGGCAATGCCGCCGATCACCGCTGCAGCGGTGTCGATGTCGAGCTTGCCGCAGGCAAAGTAGTCCAGGAAGAAGAGCGGTTCAGCGCCTTGCACCAGCACATCGTTCACGCTCATGGCCACCAAATCGATGCCCACGGTGTCGTGCATATTCCACTCAAAGGCCAGCTTGAGCTTGGTGCCCACGCCGTCGGTACCGCTCACCAGCACCGGCTCCTTGTAGCGCTTAGGCACTTCAAACAGGGCGCCAAAGCCGCCAATGCCCGCCAGCACACCCTCGCGCATGGTCTTTCTGGCCAGCGGTTTGATGCGTTCGATCAGGGCGTCACCGGCAACGATGTCAACGCCAGCGTCTTTGTAGGAGAGGGGAGTGGGGGGGGTAGATTGGGTCATGGAAGTGGCTGGGCGGCTGTACAGGCAGACCCGAATAGAATTTGCCAAGATTTTACGGGCTCGCCCTAGCCCTTTTTGTATGCAATTCACACCCACCCAAAAAAGATTCGCTGTCTGGGGCCTGATTAGTGGCCTCATCGTGCTTGCCCTGTGGCTGCTGGCCCCGGTGCTGGCGCCCTTTGTGGTGGCCTCGGTGCTGGCCTATGCGCTGACGCCCTTGGTTAACCGACTGGACCGGGTCGCGCGCGGCCGCGTGCCGCGCTTGGTGGCCGTCGTCGTGGTGGAGCTGTTGTTTGGGGTGCTGGCGCTGGGTATGTTGCTGCTGATCGTGCCTATTTTGGCCAAAGAGCTGCCGCTGATGCGCGAACAGCTGCCTGTGCTGCTCGACAGCATCAATGTCAGTTTGAAACCATGGCTGGCGCAATGGGGCGTGCATGTCACGCTGGACGTGGCCAGCCTCAAGAGTTTTTTGACCAAGTACTTGAACGCTAACGTGGAAGACTTGGCGGGTTCGGTACTGGCCTCGGTCAAGCTGGGGGGCAGCGTGGCCTTTGCCTTGATTGGCAATGCCATTCTGATTCCGGTGGCGCTGTTTTACTTGTTGATGGACTGGGATCGTTTTGTGGCGAAGGTGCGCGATCTGGTCCCTGTGCGCATGCGGGGCGGGGTTAATAGTTTTCTCAGTGAGGCGGACGAGGTGCTGGGCCAGTACCTGCGCGGTCAGCTGCTGGTGATGTCCATTTTGGCGGTGGGCTACTCCATTGGTTTGGCGTTGTTTGGTTTGGATCTGGCGGTGCCGATTGGCGTGTTTACCGGCTTGGCGATTTTTGTGCCTTACCTCGGTTTTGGTATTGGCTTGGTGCTGGCGACGCTGGCCGGGCTGCTGGAGTTTTCCAGCGGCGGCGTGGTGTACCCGTTGGTGATGGTGGCCGTGGTCTACGGTATTGGCCAGATGGTGGAAAGCCTCTACCTTACCCCTACCTTGGTGGGTGAGCGCATTGGCTTGCACCCGCTGGCAGTCATCTTTGCCTTGTTGGCCTTTGGCCAGTTGTTCGGTTTTGTAGGCGTGCTGATCGCTCTGCCTGCCAGTGCTGTGCTGTTGGTAGCTATCCGGCGCGTGCGGGCCGGCTACCTGGCCAGCCCCCTGTACCTAGGCTAAACCGTGGGCATGCAACAGATCGCGTTGGACATTGGCCTGTCCACCGGGCCGACACTGGCAAACTTTTTTGCCGGCCCGAATGCGGCGGTGTTGCAGCACCTGGAACTTTGGGTGGGCGCCAAGAGCTCGGCCCCGCAACGCTCGCCCGTGCCGACCTACCTGTGGGGTACCGAAGGCAGCGGGAAAACCCATTTGCTCAAGGCCGCACGGGAAGCATTGCGGGAGCAGGGCGCGCGCGTGGGCTGGATGGACGCAACGACCTTAGAGCCCCAGGAATTTGATGAGGCTTGGGCTGCCGTGCTGATGGACGACGTGCACCTGTATACCGCCGAGCAGCAGCACATGGCGTTCAACTGGTTTGTCAACGCCCAAACCCACCAGCGGCCCGTGCTGGCGGCCGGTAGCTTGGCGCCCGTGGCGCTGCAGCTGCGGGACGACCTGCGCACCCGCTTGGGTTGGGGCCACGTGTTTGGCTTGCATGCCCTGGGCGAGCCCGAGCGGCGCGCGGTGCTGCGCCAGGCGGCCGATGCGCGCGGCCTGTTTTTAAAAGACGAGGTGATGGATTTCATGCTGCACCGCTTCAGCCGCGACCTGGGCAGCCTGATGGAGCTGCTCAACTTGCTGGATGGCTACGCCCTGCAAACCCAGCGCGCCATCACCATCCCGATGATCAAATCCATGTTGGACGACCAATGACTGTAAAAACTAACGGTGCCACACGCTTGGCCCTGTTTGACCTGGACCACACGCTGATCCCGCTGGATTCTGACTACGCCTGGGGCGAGTTCACTACAGCGCGGGGCTGGACGGATGCCGCCGAGTTCAAGCGCCAGAACGATGCGTTTTACGAACACTACAAGGCAGGTACGCTGGACATTCGCGCCTATGTGCGTTTTGCCACGGCCGCTATCGTGCGCGAAGGCGCTAGCAATTCCGTAGCTGCTCACGCAGATTTCATGAGGGATGTGATTGCCAATGCCATCAAACCCCAGGCGTTGAAGCTGGTGCAGGACCACCAAGCGGCGGGTGACACGGTGATCATCGTTACCGCCACCAATGCTTTTGTGACCCGGCCCATTGCCACGGCCTTTGGCGTAGACGAGCTGATTGCGGTGGACCTAGAGGTCGATAATCGCCCTGGCGGCACAAGCTGGTGCACCGGCGAGATTGCGGGCACTCCGTCGTTCCGGGAGGGCAAAGTGACCCGGGTACAGCAGTGGCTAATAGACCATGACTTGGACTGGAACCAAGTCCACACTACCTTTTATTCCGACTCTATCAACGACTTGCCGCTGCTAGAAAAGGCGACTGTTCCGGTCGCCACCAACCCCGATGCGCGCCTGCGTGCCCTGGCCCAAAACCGGGCATGGCGCATACTCGACCTCTTTCCCTGACCTGCGGCCACGGCCGCCTGGAACCCTGACTTGATCAAGAAATTCATCGACAAACTGCTGGGCAAATCGTCCGCTTCCGCTGGCAAAAGCCGCTTCGGCAAACGCCAAGACGTGCCAGTTTCGGTCCACGGTATCGACCCCAGTCTCGTGGACGAACGCGCCATCAACGTAGTAAGCACGCTGAAAAAAGCGGGTTTTGAAGCCTATGTGGTGGGCGGCGCGGTGCGCGACCTGCTGGTGGGCTTGGCCCCCAAAGACTTTGACGTGGCCACCAATGCCACGCCCGAACAGGTCAAAGGCCTGTTCCGCCGCGCCTTCATCATTGGCCGGCGCTTTCGCATCGTGCACGTGGTCTATGGCCGGGGTCGCGAGCACGAAGTGATTGAAGTCTCCACCTTCCGCGCGTATTTAGACAACGCGGCCGCCGAGCAGGTTGCCGGCAACGAGCGCACCAGCAAGAGCGAGTTGGCCGGCATGAAGCATGCGGTGGACAGCACCGGCCGGGTGTTGCGCGACAACGTGTGGGGCCCGATGGAAGAAGACGCGGTGCGCCGCGACTTCACCATCAACGCCATGTACTACGACCCCGAGACGCAAATCGTGGTCGATTACCACAACGGGCTGAAAGATGCCAAGAGCAAGACGCTGCGCATGATCGGCGACGCCGCCACCCGCTACCGCGAAGACCCGGTGCGCATCATCCGCGCCGTGCGCTTTGCCGCCAAGCTCAGCCCGCGCGGTTTCACCCTGGAGGCCAAAACCTCTGGGCCCTTGCTCAAGTGCCTGAACTTGCTCAAGGATGTTCCGCAAAGCCGCTTGTTTGACGAAATGCTCAAGCTGCTGCAAACCGGCCATGCGGTTGCGTCGATTGCGCAGTTGCGTACGCTAGGTCTGCAGCGCGGTATCTACCCGCTGTTGGACGTGGCGGTGGAGCGGGCCGATGACGGCTTGGTCGCTGCGGCCTTGAAAGACACTGACCGCCGCGTAGGCGAAGGCAAGCCCGTGGCGCCCAGCTTTTTGCTGGCCTGCGTGCTGTGGTCTGACGTGCGCGAGGGATGGGAAAAGCGCCAAAAGCGCGGCGAAAACAGCCACCCTGCGTTGCAAGATGCGATTGAAGACGTATTTAACGCCCGCATTGGCGATGTCTCGGGCCGTGGCAAGCTGGCCGGTGATATGCGCGAAATTTGGCTGATGCAACCCCGTTTTGAGAAACGCATGGGCAGCACACCGTTTGGCATGGTGGACCAGCCGCGTTTTCGCGCCGCGTTTGACTTCATGCGCCTGCGCGCCGACACCGGTGAGGTGGATGTGGTGCTGGCCGACTGGTGGCAGACCTTTAGTACGGCCTACGACGACGAGCGCCAGGACATGGTGGACCAGGTGCGCCTAGAGCAAAGCAAGCGCAAGGCGCCGGCCCGCGCCCAGCGCGCCCCGCGCCCGGAAGGCGCGCCAGCCGCCAAGCCCGCCGCCCATGCTCCGCGTTCTGCGGCTGCGCCGGCTGATGCCGATGACCGCCGATCTGAGTCGGACGAACACGGCGAAGGCAACACCGCCCATGCCGACGACGCGCCGCGCAAGCGCCGCCGTCGTCGCCGTACCGGCGCTGGCAAGGGCGGTGCAGGTCCAGACGCCGGCGGCTCCGGCGGTTCGACCGGTTCCGACAGCTGATCGCTGCGACGGGTCTGGCAGCGCACCATGCGTGACCCGGTCGTCGCCTACGTGGGGCTGGGGGCCAACCTCGGCGAGCCTGTCGCTGCAGTCCGCCAGGCCTTGCAGGCCTTGCAGGCTATCCCCGAAGTCTTGTCGCTGCGGTGTTCTTCGTTGTACGGCAGCAGCCCGGTCGACGCCAGCGGCCCGGACTATGTCAACGCCGTGGCCGAGGTTCGCACCACGCTGACGGCGCCCGCTTTGCTGGCGGCTTTGCAGGCCTTGGAATTGGACGCTGGCCGGCAACGCCCTTACCGCAACGCCCCTCGCACCCTGGATCTTGACCTGTTGTTGTTTGGAGTGGCTCGCATCGACAGCCCGCATCTCACGGTGCCGCACCCGCGCATGGCCGAGCGGGCCTTTGTGCTGCGCCCCCTGCACGACCTAGCCCCCGAGCGGGTGACCGCCGCCGCCCTGGCGTTGGTGGCAGACCAGCGACTCTGGAAGCTCGACTAGACCCGGATTGACGTGGTGGGGGGATCGGTTCGCTGGCGGTTTACGCGATCTCGGCGATCAGCTCGATTTCTACACAGGCACCCATCGGAATTTGCGCTACACCAAAGGCGCTGCGGGCATGGGCCCCAACTTGGGGGCCAAACACCTCGCCGATCAGCTCGCTGCAGCCGTTGGTGACCAAATGCTGCTCGGTGAAGTCGGCGGTGGAGTTGACCAAGGACATGACCTTGACGATGCGGGTGACGCGGTTGAGGTCGCCCACGGCGGCGTGCAAGGTACCCATGAGGTCAATGGCGATGGCGCGGGCCGCGGCCTTGCCCTCTTCGGTGGTGGTGTTTTTCCCCAACTGTCCGACCCAGGGCTTGCCGTCTTTCTTGGCAATGTGTCCGCTCAAAAATACCAGGTTGCCGGTTTGTACAAACGGCACATAAGCGGCTGCGGGAATGGCGACCGGAGGTAGAGTGATTTGCAGTGCGGCAAGTTGGTCGTAGATGTTCATGGTGGACTCCTGTTTAAGTATCAAATAGGCCTCTAGCCCTTTTAGGTATTGCGTAAGCAGCTATCTAATTGATAGTATTTTGGCTTTGGCTTTGGCTTTGGCTTTGGCTTTGGCTTTGGCTTTGCCCCGACCCTTGGCTTTGTGTTTGGCTCTGAGAGCCGGTGGCCTGTTCTGGCGGTGGCGCGGTGCCGCTATTGTCGCCTTCGATGTCGGCTACGGTCACGGCTACTGTCAGCGTGTGTCCGGCTCCGCCGTGCAGCACGCCGCGCAAGGGCGACACATCGCCAAAATCCCGGCCTGTCGCCAGCGTCACATAGTCTTCACCGGGCGCGTACCAACCCCAGCGGTTGTTGGTCGGGTCCAGGTCCACCCATTGCAGGCCTTCGGGCAAATCGGCCACGTAAACGCTGACCCAAGCGTGCGAGGCGTCACTGCCCAGCAACTTGACTTGGCCCGGCGGTGGCAGCGTCAACAGGTAGCCGCTGACGTAGCGCGCCGGTAAGCCCGCCGCGCGCAGGCAGGCCAGCATGATGTGGGCGAAGTCTTGGCAGACCCCTTTGCGCTGCGCCAAGGCTTCCAGGGCGGGGGTGTTGATCTCGGTGCTATTGCTCTCGTAGACGAAGTCGTGGTGGATGCGTTCCATCAGGTGAACGGCCACCTCCAGCACGGTGGCGCCGGGTAGCAGGCTGGGCTGCGCATAGTCCACAAAATCCGCATGGCGTGGCACAAAAGGAGACGCAAATACGAACTCGCTGGCCGGGTCATAGGGTTGGCCCGCTTGGTAGTGCAGGCGCTCGCGCTGCACCTTCCAGGCCAGCGCAGAGACGGGCAGGGCGCTCGCGCTGGTGCGCACGATGCTCATGGCCTGCACGTCCAACACCGCGTGCGGCGTTTGCAGCGCAAAGAAGCAGCGCGCGTTGCCGTAAACGTCGGTGGTGACGGACTTCCGCGTGGGTTCGGGCGACACTGTGAGCTGGTGGGCCAGCAGTTGCTGGCTGGGGTGCTGCAGCGGCTGCAGGTAGGCCATATGCTGCGCCACCTCGACCATCGGCTGGTAGTCGTAGCGGGTTTGGTGGGTGATTTGCAGCAGCATCAGGTGCCCACGCTTTGCTGCGTGTCCCCGGAGTGGGTGAAATAGGTGCTGCTGATCTCCCCGGACACCACGTAGGCCGCGTCGCGCAAGGTGTCTAGCAGAGCGCGCAGCGCCGGGACGCTGGCTTCGCCATCGGGCGAGTCGCACAGATCGGCCAGATTCCAGCTGTCCGGATCGGGCACTTTGTGCGACAGGGCTGTCAGCTCACCGGCTGGGCTCAGCGCCAACTTGGCAATGCGCCCACGCAGGGTGACCGCCACCCAGGCCAGCGAGCGCGGGCTGTCGCGGTCTAACACCAGCAGGTCTAGCAGGGCCACCAGATCGCGGCTTTGTTGGTACTGGGCATGGAAGGCGATGGTGGAGTCAAACAGCGTGAGCAGGGCTTCAAAGCCGCCGTTGGTGTCGACCGCACCGCAGTCAAAACTGCAGGCCAGGGCATCGGTGAGAAAGTGCAGGCGTTCGATGTGGCGTCCGATGCTGAGCAGGCGCCAGCCGTCGTCGCGCATCATGCGGTCGGTCTGCGCGCCGGTGATGGCGGCCAGTTGGTCAGTCAGGTCGGACAACACGCGCATGGCTTGGGCGCTGGTGTAGTCCGCGCGCTCCGACAGGGCCGCGCCCTCGGTGAACAAGGCTTCTTCGGCCCGCAGAATCGTGTGCCAATGCTCTTGCGACAGGCGTTCGCGTACGGTGGCGGCTGACATCTTGAGGGCGCGCACGTTGTACCCCACGCTGGTGGCGCCGTCGGTGGAGGCCAAGCTGGAAATCAGGCTGCGTTCGAACACCCGGCGGGCTTGCTGCGCAGACGGAGTGGCCGGTAGCACCAGCGCGTTGCGCACGGCCATCTGGGAGACCCATTGCAGCAAAGGTTCTGAGTCCTGTTCCTCACCATTGAGGCAGTCCAACAGCAGCGCCGCCAAGCGCGCCGTGTTTTCGGCACGCTCGGTGTAGCGCCCCAGCCAGAACAGGTTTTCGGCAGCACGGCTGGTGACCATGCGCTTGCGCTGTGCTAGCAAGGCGGGGGTGATCTTGCCAAACTGCAGCGTGGAGCCATCTACCTCGCCGTCGGTGAGGGCCCACACATCGGCACTGCTGCCGCCGCGCTGCATGGAGGCAATGTCGGTCGAGGTACCGGCCACGCGCGCTAGGCCGCCGGGCAAGACGCTCCATCGCTGCGTGCCGTCCGGCGCGGTACCGTCCGAGACGGCAAAGACGCGCAACAGGGCCGAGCGCGCCACCATCTGCCCGCCTTTGCCACCTACTTGGCTCCAGGTGGGCATTTGCGACAGGGGCAGGTAGGCCTGCACCGTGTGTTCGTCGCTGTGGCGCGCGATGCGGCCGGCCCAAGCGTCCAGCTCGCTGGTACCCAATTGGTGGCCGAGCACGGTGTTGAAGCTGGCGTGCAGGCCGGAGCCGGGGTAGGTGGGTTTGATGGTGTGCTCGCGCAAGTCGGGCAGGGCTGCCTCCATGGCGCTGCGCTCGCCGCACCACCAGGTGTGCAGGGCGGGCAGGCTCAGTTCTTCGCCCAGCACATGGCGCGCCAGTGCGGGCAAAAAACCGAGCAGGGCGGGTGACTCTAAAAAGGCCGAACCGGGGGCATTGGCGACCAGCACGTTGCCAGCCCGCACCGCCTGCAGCAGGCCGGGTACTCCCAGCGTCGAATCGGCGCGCAGCTCCAGCGGGTCCAGGTACTGGTCGTCGACCCGTTTGAGCAAGCCGTGCACGGGCACCAGGCCGCGCAGGGTTTTGAGAAACAGGTGTTCGTCGCGCACCACCAGGTCACTGCCCTCCACCAGGCTCAGGCCCAGGTAGCGGGCCAAGTAGGCGTGTTCAAAGTAAGTTTCGTTGTAGGGGCCGGGGGTGAGTAGCGCGATGTGGGCATCCACACCGGCCGGGCTGTGGGAGCGCAGGCTATTCATCAGCGCGCGGTAAGTCGCGGCCAAGCGCTGTACCTTGAGCGCCTGAAAGGCCTGGGGGAATTGGCGCGATACCGCGAGCCGGTTTTCCAACAGGTAACCTAAGCCGCTGGGGGCCTGGGATCGTTGGCCAATCACCCACCAGTTGCCCTCGGGGCCGCGCGCCAAATCCAACGCCACCACGTGCAAAAAGCGCGCGCCCGCCGGTTGCACGCCGGCCATGGCGCGCAAGTAGCCTGGGTGGCCTTGCACCAACGCACCCGGCAGCAGACCTTGCTTGAGAAAGTTTTGGGGCCCGTAAACGTCGGCCATCACCGCTTCGAGCAGGCGCATGCGCTGCTGCACGCCGACTTCGATATGGCGCCAGTCGGCGGCGTCCACCATCATGGGGAACAGGTCCAGCGACCAGGGACGCTGCGGGCCTTCGGCATCCGCATAGACGTTGTACGTTACCCCGTTGTCGCGGATTTGGCGCTGCAGGCTGGCCGCACGGGCGTCGAGTTCGGCGGCCGTGCTGGCCTCGCTTTGGGCGAGAAAGTCGCGCCAAGCGGGGGCAAAGTCACGGGTGTCGGGCGCAGGCGCCACGTTGGTGGCCGGTGCGCCGTGCAGCTCGTCAAAGTGGCCGGGCTGCGCGGCGCAGGCCCGGGCCGCTGCGAGTACGGCGTTGTCCAACGGGGCGTTCGCCATGGGCGGTAAGAAATTCGTAGTAGTCACGTGCAGACAGTATGCCAGCGCACGTCCCGTCCGCTGGGGCGCAGGCGGGTGTTACTTGGCGAACAGCTGGCCCATGTCCTTGAAGGCCTTGAACTCCAAGGCGTTTCCGCAGGGGTCCAATAAAAACATGGTGGCCTGCTCGCCTACCTGGCCGACAAAACGGATGCCGGGCTCCAGCACAAACTGGGTGTGGTGGGCTACCAATCTGTCGGCCAGCGCCTGCCACTGGTCCCATGCCAGCACCACGCCGAAGTGGGGCACGGGGACGTTGTGGCTATCGACCTCGTTGGTGTGCAGGGGTTTGCCGGTTGGGGGCGCCCAGTGGATGACCAACTGGTGGCCAAAAAAGTTGAAGTCCACCCACTGTTCACTGCTGCGGCCTTCTTCACAGCCGAACACCTCGCCATAAAAACGGCGCGCGGCCGCTAAGTCGTGGACAGGAATGGCAAGGTGAAAGGGTTGCAATGACATGGCGGGTTCTCAAGGAAGTGCGTGGGGAATGGCAATGCTAGCGCACCGGGCGCTGCATGCTTGTTTATTCCGGCCGAGTTGAGCATTCGTTGTTGGCGCCGACGCGAAGTTGACCCAGAGGGGGTGCGGACAAAAACTTGGTCTGACCCACCGCCACGGGCCGCCAACCCGCATGGAATAAAGGTTTCGGATGCATCGCGCTGGGGCACTGAAAATCGGCTGGGTGGGTCAATCTGATGTCGGCCCTAACAAGGGTCTTTTAAGGCCCGTTTTGGTGCGGTACTCGGGCTCATGCGGTTGAATTTCCTATCCGTCCCCATGGCGATGGCCGCGTAACCTGTCCGTCAGCAGCCAAGCCGATTCATGGCGCGGGGCCAGTCGCCTGCATTGATCTAACGGTCAATCGGGCATAAAATTGACGCATATGTCAATCACCAATGACCTTCTCACCCTCGTTCTGGATACCGCCAAGGCCCAGGGGCTGGATCAAAAGGCCCTCGCCACCAAGGCGGGCGTACGCGCAGAAACGATTTCACGCGCCAAGCAACGCGGTACCGCAGACCTGGACACGGTCGCCGTGCCCCACTTGGCTAGCTGTCATGGGCGTGTGATGAATATGCGACAGGTCCTCGAATTTGTTGCGTCCATGGTCCTGCGTTGACTGTATGCTTCCGCGCGTGTGCCGCACATCATGTGAGCAGGGAGGGTCACGGTGAACTTGCACGAATTGGGGCTATTCATCGCCCATTGGCTCAAGCTGCAGGTAGGGACCGACGTTGCCATACTCGTTCGAGCGAACGACCGACGGCCTCAGAGTTGGTGCCTAGCTGGCCCACACGGCGCACAGCGCGCACAAACCGCGGCCGTTCAAGTCATGCAGGCTCAAGCCGAAGCGGGCTACGACAAAACCGACTATTTCCTGTACACGACCACGCCACCGACGGCAATGTGCCTTGGCATGGCCAAGCGATGCCACGTCAAGGCGCTTGTGTTTCTTACCGGAAAACACATTCTCTACAGCACGCCTGAGGATGTGGCTCAACTCCCTCGCCCGCTCTCTCAGACCATGAAGGACATGCTCGCGGGAATGTGGGTAAACGAGGAGCCGTGGAAGAAGATCGCCGCTTACCGCGCAAAGTTTGCCGGCCCCTCAATTGTCGCCACCCTATACAACGGAAACGTGAGGGCGTGGAACTCATGGATTGAGCAACTCTCCATGATTTCAGAGGTCGGATTCGTGTGGCTCACGCTGCCTGACCGCTGTCAACTCCAACCGGTAAAACCTCCTTCTTTTAGCGGCAATTGATGCGACTACTCACTCCCGCGGCCGTCCAGCAACCCCGTTGCGCGACAAGATCTACATGTCGCTCACATTCGCGCTACTTCACGCATCACGGGACAAGGACAACGCGAATCCTCCACCGCGCTGGACGGCCAGCAGATTGCGGCCGTCCTGGTAGGTCCCAGAAGGCCGCCTTCTGGCATGGGGCGTGAATACCAACAAGAAGAATGTCACCCGCCACGGCAGAGACCAACTGCATCCAGTCGTTTATGCAACGCACGCAGAGCAACGTGCCTGACGACTCAACGCTGTACACGACCCTGCAGTCCTGCGAGATGTGCGCCGGGATGCTCACCACTGTGGCACAGCGCATGCGCGTGGTCTACGGCGCCGCTGACAAGGGCATCGGCATTACCGCGCTCTCGCACCGCATCAATGGTGCACGGGAAGAGCCGTTTCTGCACGGCGCAAGTGACCCTATTGCACGCGCAAACTTCCAACGCATCGTCGCCCAGTCAATGGTCCGGACACATCAGGAGAACGTCACGAATGCCGCAAAAATTGCCCGCGGAATGTACGCGGCGACTATCCCAAGGCCATCCATGAAAGATCTCTCGGATACGCAACGCGCCACAGTGGGTCAGCAGTACACCCAGCGACAGAACAGAGTCGGCAACATCTTGGCCACATTTGCATTCGGCAGCACGTCAGCCGGCTTCAACATGAACCGCGCTCCACTGCCGAACGCCGTAACAAGCGCGCTGTCGTCAGCGCCTTCCATGGCAAATATTGCCGTGTACCGCCGTCTGTACTCGCAGCTAGGCATGATGATGGTCACTCGCCAGCAGTGCAGGCCGGACCGGGACCACATGGGCTTCACGGTGACCGAGATTCGCCGCCTACCCGACGGCCTGCAGCGTCATGAGCAGCGCTACGGCGGCCAGTCGATAGAAAACCGCGGAACGATCAAGCAAACCGTTGAATACCCCAATGGCTACCGGGTGCAGCAGTATCTGGGCAAAGCACTGAATACTATGAGCGCAGTCATGGCCAGGCCGTCCTGCCAGCCCCAGCGCAGTGCCAGAAACGCCAGCAAGCCCAACAGGCCGAACATCCGGGTCAGCACATAGCAGGGCAACGGTGCCAGTGGCTGATGCCGGCGATAGCGCCTTCGTGGCGGATAACTGTAGCCCGACCATCAGATCGAACGCCAGAATATGCAGGCTGCCAGCGCGGCGGTGAGTTGGCGCAGCAGCAGGCTTACCCCGCCGAGCTGAAGAAGCCGAGCCTGCCGCCCGGTTCAGGTCGTTGGCGCATCGCGACAAACAGCAGCCAGCTATAAATGATGGCCAGCAGTACCACGCTGAGGCCCAGTACCAACTCATCGGTATAGGACCAGAGCGGCAGGCAGACCAGCATCAGCCAGCCGCCCAGGGCGATTAGCGAGGTGAGTTTGAACAGCGGTTTCAACGGGGCCATGGCGTGCTCACTGGGCAAGGTGTGGGCTCAACCATAGCGGATACGGCGATTGCCGCATCCAGGCATCGTAATGATCTTCAACGTCATCCAGCGTAGCTGGCGCGAGCCAGCTGATGGGCGCCCTTTACTGCTTTTGCCCCAGAGTTTTTCCAGGCGTTGATCACGACCGCAGCCGTTGCGGTAGTAGTTATGGCCTGGCGGATTACGTTAGTAGTAGTCCTGGTGATGATCAGCAATGCGTAAGCA
>JAXHOO010000041.1:0-9128 GCA_034519365.1 Rhodoferax sp.
GACCAAGGGTGAAGACCTGTTCACGCCCAAGTACTTCGGTACCGGCGTAGGTATTGCCATGGCCAAGGGCCAAGACGCTTTGAAGGGCGAGCTGAGCGCCGCCATCAAGGCCATCCGCGACAACGGCGTCTACAAAACGATCAACGACAAATACTTCCAATTTGACGTTTACGGCAACTAAGCTGGCGTAGCTAGCGAACCGCGTCGGTAGGCCGCACCGTTGGCCTACCGACGTTTTTACTTTAAGACCCAGCACTTCCCATGCAGTCGTATTTTTTGGTCATCCTCAAAGGCTCGTTCCTCACCGTAGGCGTGTCTTTGGGTGCGCTGCTAGTGGCCATTGCTTTTGGTTTGCTGGGGGCTAGCGCCAAACTATCGGGCAGGGTGGTACCCCGTTCCATTGCAGCGTTCTACACCACGGTGATCCGTGGCATTCCCGATCTCGTGCTGATGCTGTTGGTGTTTTACGGCGGCACAATTGGCATTAACGCCCTGCTGGCTGCGCTGGGCAGCAAGGCCACGGTGGACATTCCGCCGTTTGCGGCCGGCGTGCTGACCATCGGCTTCATTTACGGCGCCTACATGACCGAAACCTTCCGGGGCGCCATCTTGTCGATTCCCAAGGGGCAAATGGAAGCCGCTTGGGCCTTTGGCATGGGCCCGCGCCAAACGTTTTTCCGCATCACCCTGCCACAAATGGTGCGCTACGCGCTGCCTGGCTTTACCAACAACTGGCTGGTGCTGATCAAGGCCACTGCCTTGGTCAGCCTGATTGGCCTGCAGGAAATGACCTATTTGGCCAAGCAGGCCGGGGCCGCCACGCGCTCGCCCTTCCTGTTTTTCATGTTCACCGGCGCGCTGTTTCTGCTCTACACCTGGCTGTCGCTGGTGGCGCTTAACAAACTCAATGCCCGGTTCAGCCTGGGTGCCAAGCGGGGGACGCTCTGATGGATTGGGGTGTCATTTTCCGCGCCGACAACCTCGCGCTGTTTGGCAATGGCCTGCTCACCACGCTCACGCTCTTAGCCGCATCGCTGATCGTGGGCGGTGTGCTGGCATTTTTGATGGCACTGGCCCTCACCGGCCAGTGGGCTGCGCTACGCTGGGTCGTTTCTGCCTTTACCTTTGTATTCCGAGGTACGCCTTTGCTGATTCAGGTCTACCTGATCTATTACGGCATCGGCCAGTTCGAATGGATACAGGCCCGCTGGGACGAGGTCTGGCCCTGGACCTACTTTAAAGAACCCTTCTTTTGCACCTTGTTGGCCTTTAGCCTGAACACTGCGGCCTACACCGCCGAGATGCTGGCGGGGGCCATCCGTGAAACCGGAGCCGGCGAAATTGAGGCCGCGCAGGCCTATGGCATGAGTCGCACCAAAACCCTGTGGCGCGTAGTCTTGCCCAGCGCTATGCGCCGCACCCTGCCCGCCTACAGCAACGAAGTGGTCATGATGCTGCACGCCACCAGCCTGGCCAGCGCGGTGCCCACCATGTTGGACGTTACCTCTGCCGCCAGCCGCATCTACGCCACCTACTACCTGCCGTTTGAAGCGTATTTGGCTGCTGCGGCCATTTACCTCACTGCCTCGTTCTGCCTGATCGGCTTTTTCAAGTTCAGCGAAAACCGGCTGCTGGCCTACTTGGCACCCCGCAAGGACTAAACCACCATGCAACGCACGGACCACCCTTTGCTCAGCCCTAGCCTGGGCAGCCGCCGCCAGCTCAGCAGCTTCCAAGTGGGCCAGCCCGGCAGCGGCCCCAAGGTCTATATCCAGGCCAGCCTGCACGCCGAAGAGCTGCCCGGCATGGTCGTGGCTTACCACCTGCGCAGCTTGCTCGAAGCGGCTGATGCCCAAGGCCTGGTGCGCGGTGAAATTGTGCTGGTGCCGGTGGCAAACCCCATTGGCCTGGCCCAGCGCGTAGACCATAAACCCATGGGCCGGTTCGAATTGGCCAGCAGCGAAAACTTCAACCGCCACTACCCCGATTTGGCCGCAGCGATATTGCCCGACCTGCTGGCAGATCTCGGCACCGACCCGCAGCGCAATGTGGCACTGGTACGCGCCGCCATAGGCCACTATCTGCGCACTTGGCAACCCGACACTGAACTGCAAAGCCTGCGCCGCACCTTGCTGACGCTGGCCCACGACGCGGACTTTGTCATCGACCTGCACTGCGACTGCGAAGCCGTGCTGCATTTCTACACCGAAGAGGCGTGCTGGGAACAGCTCGCACCACTGGCCTACTTGCTGGGCTCTGAAGCCACTTTGCTGGCAAAAGACTCCGGCGGTGGCCCGTTTGACGAATGCCTCTCCGGGGTCTGGTGGCAACTGGCCGCCGCTCTGCGCGCTGCCGGCTCCAGCGCCCCATTGCCCCAAGGCTGTTGCAGCACCACGGTCGAACTGCGCGGTGAAGCCGACGTATCGCACGCATTCGCGCAAGCGGATGCGCAAGCTGTGTTCGCGTTTTTGCAGCACTGCGGCGCCCTAGCCTGTGCCACACCTCCGGTCATTCCCGCCCCGCGTTGCGAGGCCACGCCGCTGGCCGGTTCCGAGACGCTGCACACCTCCCTTCCCGGCGTCGTGGTGTATGCCACCGAGATCGGCGTGCACTTGAAAGCCGGCGATTTGGTGGCTGAGGTGATAGACCCCACCAACCAGAGAGTCCACCGCGTGTGCGCTGGCGTAGACGGCGTGCTGTACGCCCGCGTGCGCGATCGCTATGCCCTGGCCGGCGCCGAAATTGGCAAGATTGCTGGCGCCACCCCCTTTAGAACCGGAGCCCTGCTGGGTGTCTGAACCATGAATTCCAAGCCTCTCAAACTCCAAGTGAGTGACATCCACAAGCGCTTTGGCAGCAACGAAGTGCTCAAAGGGGTGTCCTTGTCTGCGCACGCGGGCGATGTCATCGCCATCATTGGCAGCTCCGGCTCCGGCAAGAGTACGTTTTTGCGCTGCATCAACCTGCTGGAAAACCCCCACCAGGGCAGCATCCAAGTGGCGGGCGAAACCATGGAACTGGTACCCGGCCCCGGCGGCGACTTGCAAGCCCGTGACCCCAAGCAGCTGCAGCGCCTGCGCACCAAGCTGGCCATGGTGTTCCAACACTTCAACCTGTGGGCCCATATGACGGTGCTGCAAAACATCATTGAAGTGCCGGTGCATGTGCTGGGTGTCCCCAAAGACGAAGCGATTGCCACGGCCCGTAAATACTTGGCCAAAGTGGGCCTGGAAGGCGTAGAAGACCGCTTCCCATCACACATGAGCGGAGGCCAACAACAGCGCGTAGCGATTGCCCGCGCGCTGGCGGTGGAGCCTGAGGTCATGCTGTTTGACGAGCCCACCAGCGCGCTGGACCCGGAGCTGGTGTCCGAAGTGCTCAAGGTCATGAAGAACTTAGCCCAAGAAGGCCGCACCATGGTGGTCGTCACCCATGAAATGGGCTTTGCCCGCGAGGTCGCCAACCATCTGGTCTTTCTTCACAAAGGCTTGGTGGAGGAGCAAGGCGTACCGGCTACGGTGTTGGCCAACCCCAAGAGTGAGCGCCTGGCGCAGTTTTTGTCCGGCAATCTGAAGTAGCCGCCCTCGGCATACTTACCCCTACTTTTGCAGCATGTCCCAGCGCGATACGTCCAGCCTGTTTGAGCAACTCCCGATTGGGGCATTCCGCTCCAGTTTGGACGGTGCGCTGCTGCAGGTCAATGCTGCCTTCTTGCGAATTCACGGCTACCACAGCCACGACGAGCTGCTGGCCGACGCCAACAACGGCCAACGCAACCCTTATGTGCAAGCCCAGCGGCGCGAACACTTTGCCGCCGTCTTGGCCGCGCAAGGAGCGGTTACCAACTTTGTCTCCGAGATGGTTCGCCTCAAAACGGGCAAACACTTTTGGGCCCGAGAACACGCCCATGTGGTCCGCGACAGCCATGGCCAGACCCTGTTTTATGAAGGCACCTTGGAAGACATTTCCCAGGAGCGCGCCTCCAAAGCCGCGCTGCGCAAAAGCGAAGCCATGCTGCGCAATGTGCTGCAAACCATCCCTGACCAAGTCTGGGTGAAAGATCTGGACGGTGTTTACCAGACCTGCAACGACGCCTTTGCGCACCACGTAGGCGTTCAGCCGCGCGACATCATCGGCACCCGGGATGCGCACTGGGTCGACGACCAGGTGGCCTCCCTCTTTTTACAGTCGGACCAATGGGCTATCCAGGCCGGGCAACCCGTCACCTTTGAAGAAAACAGCCCCACCACCCTCAACCCGCGTGGTGAGTTGTACGCGGTCACCAAGGCCCCCATGCGCGACGGCGAAGGGCGCGTGATTGGGGTGCTGGGCATGTCGCACAACATCCAGGCACGCAAAAACGCCGAGGCCCAGCTGCGCGACACCACCGAACAACTCGAACTCGCCATCATGGGCGCCGACCTGGGGCGCTGGAACCACCAGCTCAACAGCGAGCGGGGTTATTTTCTGGACGAACGCGCCTGTGAAATGCTGGGCCGAGACCCGCGCGAAAGCCAGATCGCCCGCGCTTGGGGCCACTTGGTCCACCCAGATGACCTGAGCAGTGCCATGCAAGCCATGCGCGCCCATTTGAGCGGCGCCGCGACCGCCTACCAATCCGAATACCGCGCCCGCCACACCGACGGGCGCTGGATCTGGCTCAGCACCCGGGGCAAGGTGGTGCAAACCGCCCAGGACGGCACGCCAATGCGCATGGTCGGTACGCTGATGGACATCTCCGCGCGCAAGGAAACAGAAGTCCGACTGCAAGCCACCCAGGCCGAACTACAGGCCACCTTGAAGGCCCTGCCCGACCAACTGTTTGAATTTAGCGGCGAAGGCCACTACCGCGCGATCCACAGCCAGCGCTTGGACCAACTGGCCCGCACACCCGAGATGCTGCAAAACCGGCGCATTCACGAGGTCTTGCCACAAGACGCTGCGGACGCCTGCATGGCCGCGATTGACGAAGCGCGGCATGCCGGGCGCTCGCACGGCAAGGAGTACCAGTTGGAAGTCCCGGCTGGCAAACTGTGGTTTGAACTGTCGGTGGTGCGCAAGCCCACCCCTCCCGGCGAAGAAGAACGCTTTATTGCCATTGCCCACGATATCTCGGAGCGCAAGAGCGCCGAAGAAGCCATACGCCACCTGGCCTTCCACGACACGCTCACCGGCCTACCCAACCGCCGCCTGCTGATGGAGCGCGTAGAACGCGCGCTGGCCACTAGCCAGCGCAAAGGCGAGCACGGCGCGCTGATGTTTCTGGACCTGGACCAGTTCAAGCAGCTCAACGACACCCATGGCCATGACGTCGGCGACCTGCTGCTGCAAGAGGTGGCGCGCCGCCTGTTGCAAAGCGTGCGCGCGGTCGACACCGTGGCTCGCCTGGGCGGCGATGAATTTGTGGTGCTGATCCTGGACCTGAGCGCGGACCAGGTCGATGCCCGCCAACATGCGCACACCGTGGGCCACAAGATCTTGGCCCACCTGAACGAGCCCTACGCGCTGCAAGACAAGCTGCACACCACCACGCCCAGCATCGGCATTACACTGTTCAGCGGTGAGGCCGCCGCCCCCGCCGACCTGCTCAAACAGGCCGACACGGCCATGTACGAGGCCAAAGCCCAAGGCCGCAACACCCTGTGTTTCTTTGACCACTGAGGTGCCATGCTGAACTTTCTTCCGCCGCCCGTATTGGGGGTACTGGCCTTTACGCTGCTGCTGCTCAACATCAGCTTTTGGGTGCCGCTGCTGTGGGTGCTGGCGCTGGTGCGGGTGGTATTGCCGTTTCAACCGGTGCGCCGGTATCTAGACCCGGTGATCGTCCAGATTGCCGAAGGCTGGATTGCCTGCAACAGCGCCTGGATGCGCCTGACCCAGCGCACCCACTGGGACGTTCAAGGGCTGGACGGGCTGGACCGCCACAGCTGGTACATGGTCAGCAGCAACCACCAATCGTGGGTCGACATCTTCGCCCTGCAGCATTTGCTCAATCGCCGTATTCCGCTGCTTAAATTTTTCCTCAAACAAGAGCTAATCTGGGTGCCCATCATGGGCCTGGCGTGGTGGGCGCTGGAGTTTCCCTTCATGCGCCGCCACAGCGAGGATTACCTAAAGAAACACCCCGAGATGCGTGGCAAAGACCAGGAAACCACGCGCAAGGCCTGCGAGAAGTTTTCGCTCATCCCCACCAGCGTGATGAACTTTCTGGAAGGCACCCGCTTCACCCCCGCCAAGCACGCGCGCCAAACATCCCCCTACCGCCACCTGCTCAAGCCCAAGGCCGGTGGCTTGGCGCTGGCCCTGCAGGCCATGGGCGACAAATTTCACGCCATTTTGGACATCACCATCGACTACCCCGACGGTATTCCTACGTTTTGGGACTTTCTGTGCGGCAAAGTGCGCCGCGTAGTGGTCCGGGCGCGTACCGTTCCCGTGCCGCGTGAATTGCTGGGCGGCCAGTACGGCCAAGACCCGGCCCTGCGCGCCGCATTTGGCGCCTGGGTGGCCGAGCTGTGGCGTGAAAAAGATGAACAACTGACAGCCTTGCGTGCCCAACGCACGGAGACGCCCGAACCCACTGCGAAATGACGACCAATAACCGCTCCCCCAACAACCCGCCCGCCACCCGACTCACCCAACCCCGCATCGTCCTGCTACTGGCCAGCCTGTGTTGCCTGCTCTGGGGCAGTGCCTACCCCGCGATCAAGCAAGGCTACGCCCTGCTCTCCATCGGCCGCGATGACCTGGCCGCGCAAATGCTGTTTGCGGGCTACCGCTTTGTAGGCGCGGGCGTATTGCTCATGGTGTTTGCCTGGTTCACCGGCCGCGCACTGACCCGGCTGGCGCCCCGCCAACTGGCCCAGACAGGCCTGCTGGGTCTGCTGCAAACCACGCTGCAATACATCTTCTTCTACATCGGTCTGGCCCACACCACGGGCGTCAACGGCGCCATTCTCAATGCATCGGGCGTGTTTTTCAGCGTGCTGCTGGCGCATTGGGTTTATCACAATGACACGCTCAACTGGCGCAAGGTGTTGGGCTGTGCCATCGGGTTCAGCGGTGTGCTGGTGGTCAACATCGGCCCCTTATTGGGTTCCGCGCCTACCGACGGCGGCGTCTCCATCATGGGCGAGGGCTTTATTGTGCTGGCTGCGTTTGTGTTGTCTGCTGCCTCGATCTACGGCAAGCGCGTTTCCCAGTCCATGGACGCAGTCGTAATGACCGCCTACCAACTCGCCTTTGGTGGCCTGGGCCTGATGGCCATTGGTTGGGTGGCCGGCGCGGAAATGCCCGCCTTTAGCCTAGCGGCCGGACTGTTGTTGGTCTACATGATGGCCTTGTCGGCGGTGGCTTTTGCGGTGTGGGGTGCTTTGCTCAAGCACAACCGGGTCAGCAAGGTAGCCATCTTTAGCTTCCTCATCCCCGTCTTTGGCGCCAGCCTCTCGGCCCTGTTTCTGGGCGAGTCGCTGCTGGAGTGGAAATATTTGCTCGCCCTCGTGCTGGTGTGCTTGGGCATTTGGCGGGTTAGCCAAGAAAATTAGGCGTGACTGCCGCAGCCGACACCCCGGCCTCGCTGGAAACCCAGCACGGCGAAGGAAACTGCGGCCTAAAAAGCACCACCGCAAAGGCAAAGTTGCTACGCTATTGGTAGCTGTTCGCGAATATTCCATAAGGGCTAGAGGCCAATTTGGCTTAAAAATAAACCCCGTTCAGCGCCGATTCACCGCATCGACCACCGGCGCTGGAATGCGCCGGGGTTTGAGCGTGACCGCGTCCACACAGCCGATACGAATGCGGCCCTCGGCCAGCAGCGTGTCGCCACGCCACGCCTCTTGGGTGAGCACCATCGACGCCGCGCCCAGTTCCTCAACCACCACCGTCACCTCGATCTGATCGTCCAGCCGAGCCGGGGCCAAGTAGCGCGTCTGCACTTCGGCCACCACGAACATCGCCCCGGTGTCGTCTCGCAGCGCCTGCTGCTCTACGCCCGCTGCGCGCAGCCACTCGGTGCGGGCGCGCTCAAAAAACTTCAGGTAGTTGGCATAAAACACCACGCCGCCAGCGTCGGTGTCTTCCCAGTAGACGCGAATAGAAAATCGGTAGTCAGCAGAAGTCATGGTCGCAGGATTCAACAAAACAGGAGCCGCAGTCACAGCCCCGCAGGCAGTGCCTCGGCCAAAAAATCATACACGGCGCGAATGCGCGGGTTGGTGCGAATCTCGCGGTGCACGGCTAGCCACATCGGCAGTGGCGGTATGCGCAAGCTGTCGGGCAACACGGCCACGATGTCCGCATCCAACCGGGCCACATAGTCCGCCAAAAACCCGACCCCTAAGCCGGCGCGAACCGCCTCGTACTGCACCATGAAGTCATCGGTACGCAGCGCAAAAATCTCGGGCCCCACCGGAAACCCCATGGCCACAAAACCGTTCAGGATGGCGGGGTCGGAATCGCTACCAATCAGCTCGTGCTGCAACAAATCTTGCGGCTGGCGCACCGGCCCGCGCCGCGCCAAGTAGCCGCGATGGGCATAGGCGCCCACCTGCACCTGGCCAATCTTGCGCGCGATCAAACTGCCTTGGTCTGGCCGCACCATGCGCACCGCAATATCGGCCTCACGCCGCAGCAGATTACTCACCTGGTTGCTCGACACCAACTCCACCTGCACATCGGGCAACTCCTGCCGCATACGGGCCAACACCGGGGGCAACAGCTTCACCGCCACCGGCGTGCTGGCGGTGATGCGCACCGTGCCGGCGGTTTGGGTTTGGGCGCCGCTCAGGGTGCGCGCCAGCTGGCCAGCGCCCTCTTCCATGGTGCGCGCCGAATCGGCCAGCTTGAGCGCTGTTGCCGTGGGTACCAGGCCGCGCCCCGTGCGCTCAAACAACACTACGCCCCACAAACTTTCTAACTCGGCAATGTGCCGGCCCAGCGTCGGCTGGCTGGTACGCAGGGCGCGCGCTGCGGCCAGCAGGCTACCGTGGTCCAGCGCGGCCAAAAACGAGCGCACCAAATCCCAGTCCAGCGGGTGCGTAGGGGAAGTAGGCATGGCGCGATTGTGACGCAGCCACCCCGTCGGCTGACGGCTGGCGACTTACTTTCCGCCCAAGCCCATCGCTCGCGTA
>JAXHOO010000024.1:0-6654 GCA_034519365.1 Rhodoferax sp.
CGGTGGCCCGGTTGCAGTACTGAACTGGCTAGTCCCTGACCAGTGCCGTTAGAGCCCGCGTCACGGCGGCGTGGGCATCCGTTTCCAGAATGGAGTTGTGGGCAAAAATCACCCGCGTGAAGTCCCATTGAAGGATGTGCTGGACACTGGCTTGGGCTGCGCGCCGGTCTTTCAGCATGAACTGCACAGTTCGGGGGACCGCAAACTGCTCCTTAACCCCGGTCGCCCAGGCAAAGAGTTTGGCTCGTAGCGGCATGGATCCTCGCCAACATTGGCAGAGGTCGGTCAAGACCAAGGTCTTGGACGGCAGGTGCAGCCACACCGACTCATTCAAATCTGGTATGCCTTGAAAGACATGCATTTCCAGTTCCGGGCGCCAGGGCGCTGGGGTGTGTTCATTCAGCTCCAGCCAGTCGGAGTTCTGCGCCGGCTTGGATGATGTGCCTGGAGCCATCAAAACCTGTGCTTGGGGAAACCGGGCCGCGCAATCTGCGAAGAAGAGCCGATGCCCCTTGTTGGGCGCAACGACGAATTGAACATGGCCGAGTTGTAGAAGTTCTTGCTCCAACTCTCCGTGGATGGGAATGGGGGAATGCAGCCACAGCCCCCCGTTTTTCAGACGAACGACTGTCATCCGAGTTGCAACGGGAATGCCACCCGTAGAGAAATGGTGTTCGGTGTGCCAAACATTGCTGGTGATTTTTTTTAAATGCATGGCTCAGTTCCGGGAAGTTGATAGGGCGGCAAAGGCGCTTGCCAGCCCGGGGTATGCAAATCGATAGCCCGCTGCCAGTGCAGCCCGAGGCCTGGCGTTTTGGCCGTCCAGGAGCAGTGTGGCCATTTCGCCCAAGACTGCACGCATGGGTGCACAAGGCATGCGAATTCTGACACGGCGACCAAAGGAGTCAGCCAGTACTGCTGCGAACTGGGCTTGTGGCACGGTGTCAGGGGCCACCGCGTTGACAGCTCCACGCAGTTGGTCGTTTGCCATCGCAAAGTGCAGCATTCCAACAGCATCTTTCAGGTGTATCCATGGCGCTGGTTGGTGTCCGCTACCAAGTACAGCGCCCAGACCCATGCGGGCACTCAGTGCGAGCATGGGATAGGCTCCGTCGCCTTGCCCCAGCACCACGCCAAACCGCATGCGCACCACGCGTATGCCCAGTGCTTCTGCGCGGCGCGCTTCATGCTCCATGGCCACGCACAAATCAGATTGAAATTCGCCGGGACGCGGGCCTGCTGTCTCATCCAAAGGTTCAAATGACGCGTTGGGGGATGCTCCGTAGAAACCCACTGCAGATGCACTGATTAATGCCCGCGGCGGTTGTTGCATGCGCCGCATCAGATCCACCAGTGCCGCGGTAATGCCCACACGACTGGCGAGCAAGGTGCGCCTGCGCGAAGCGGTCCAGGGCACACCCAGAACACGCGCCCCCGCCAGGTTGACGACCGTGTCGATGTGCGTCTCACTCGGAATGGCATCCAGACTTTCAATCGCCCACACCTGGGGTCCGAAGGAGGCTTGCGCTTGACGCGCATCACGCGACAACACAATCACCCGCCGCCCTTCGCGCAGCAAGTCTGCCACCAGCGCGCTGCCAACAAACCCGGTTGCACCCGTGACCAGCACTGCCGGTGCCACCCGTTGCCGCAGGTCGATGGGCAAGGTTGTGCTGGAGTTGCGTGCCAAGCGATTCAGGCGCAGCACGGCGCGTACATTGCGCAGACTCCATGCCAAGACGCCGATGCCGTACACACTGCACAACCAGGAGGCCCATCCGTGTGGAGTGAGCACCCATGCGGTCGGCAGCTGTGCCCAAGTCAGCAACATCGGTGCGAAGACGCCCAAGAACAGACCGTAGCTGATGGTCAGCAAGGTATGCAACACGCGCTCAAACGGTGGCAGGCGGCGTGTCCGGTCTTCTTCAAGAAAATCAGTTAGCGTGATGCCCAGTTCGGCGACTAACAGGATCGCCAGGACAGCGGCCAATGCGCCGCGCCATTCGAACCAGGCCAAGCCTAGAAAAACGATGCCATAAATGGCCTCACGCGAAGCGTGCAGCGCGAGCTCAAAGCGTGCCGAGACGCGTTGCGGCAACTTGGCTTCCAGCTCGTGGTGCCAGAGGTTGTCAAAGGCGCCCATGACTGCCTGGATGGAGAGAAGGATGAAGATGGTGTTCATGATGGTGGTGCGCTTTCAAGCGTTGCAAGGATCGACAAAAACGCCGGATTGGTAGAAGGTCTCACCCCATAGCGGGTGGACCATGGACAAGGTGAAGCGAAACAGGCCGTTGCCCAGATCGGCATGCACGACGCGGCAGGTACCCGGGGTCAGCAAAGTCGGAATGCGGATGCGCAGTTGTCCGAACATCCACCAGAAGCGATGGCTGCGAAAGACCAGCATCCCGTCCTCTTCAAACACAGCCAAGGACATGCTCAAGCCGCCATCGGTGCGCTCCAGCAAACTGCCGTCGGTGTCCAGCACCTTGGTGGAACGCACTACGCACTCTTGACCACTTGTCTTGGCGGTTTCGGCGAGGAAGCAGCGCTCCCAAACGACACCGCCCTGACCATTGCCTGTTACCCGCACCTTGATGGGAACACCAAAGCAGTTCAGTGTCGTCAGCGGTCCACCCACGATCCGCGAAAGGACCGCGTAGACCCAACCCATGCGCGAGCGGCGCAGGTCCATATGACCTTCGTAGGTGGTATCCGCATGGGCAACCGCGAAACGCCTTTGCACTGCAAGCGGCAGACGCGACCAGCCGTCTGCGCCAACCATGGTCGGAAGATCGAGATCAGGCTTCGCTTCCGCGTCGGCGCGGTAGATGAGGCGACCCAAGCGGCTGTTTTGAAGGGCGGGTAGGACAAACATGGAGGCGTTATCCGTAGTTGTGGATAGGCCTCTTATTGCTAGAACTGGGCCAGCCAGGTGACCTCTTGCAAGTCTTTGATTTCATTGAAATTTATGTTTCGATCTGCATACTTGGTTTACAGTCGGCTTTACCCAAATCGTCAACTCCAGTAACAGGCCCATCACCATGAATTTCCAGGCCATCGGATTCGCATGCTGATCCACGCAGTTCTTGGCTTTGCATTGCTGGAGACCCTGGTCCTGGCGGCGGTGTTGTTGGCTTGGGCGGATCGCGTCGCCGGCGCGCGGCTGCTTGCGGCCTTCCTGATTGGCATCTCGCTGTGGATGGTGGGCAACGAGTTGCCCAACTGGTTTGGCCCGGAAGTGGAGCATGGGAGCATGCTGCTGCTGGCCACGGCACCGTTCACTTCCACTTTGTTTTTTCACTTCTGCACGGTGTTCTGTGGCCTGGACATAGGGCGCAAAGGCGTGGCCGCGGCCTACGTGTTGGGGGCCGGGGCCAGCAGCGTAGCCATGGTCTTGACACCGGGCCACCTGGTGCCGCACCGCGACATTGGCTGGATTGCGATTGCGGACACCGTGGGATGGATGGCCAGCATGGCATGGGTCATCCTGGGTATCGGCGGGGTCACGGTGCTGCTGCATGCACTGGTGCGGGCCCATCGGGCAGGCGACCGGCAGAAACTCCGCCAGATCGCGGCGGTTACGGCGTCGTGTCTGTGGGGCCTGGTGTGTTTGACGGGTTACGGCATTGCTGTGCTGGACCTGCCGCTGTACCCCTTTCCCTTGCTAGGGCTGCCGCTGTATTCCTTGATTCTGGTGTACGGAATCCTGCGCTACGGCGTGTTCGTTGCCAATGCCTGGGCACGTCGGGCCTTGGTTTGGGCGCTGCTGCTGGCCCTGGGTGGGTTGGTGGTGGCGCTCACCCCTCTGTTGCCATTTGAATCACGTTGGTTGGGGGGACTGGCTGTCGCCGCCAGTGTGTTGGCGCTGAACGGCCCGGTGCGGCGCTTTGCGGAGCGGCTGGTTTACCCGGGCGGAGAGGTCTCCGTGGCTGACTTGAGTGCGTGGCGTACAGTCCTGCAAGTCTGCGAGACCCCGGAGGCCCTGGCCGAGCGCAGCGCGGCGCTGCTGAGCAAGCGGATCGGCACGCAGGTGGACGTTTGCATCGGCGCCGCCCCGGAAGGTGATGTGGCCAGCAGCGTTCCAAAGCTGGTATGTGCCCCGAGCCCTGATGGATGGAACACCACTTTGGAGGGGTGGGATGCGGCGCCACCCGGGCCGCGCCATGTGGCGGAATTGTTTGGCACCGTGGTGGCGGACGCCGCGCTGCGGGTCGCGCAGGCCTTGCAATTTGCTGCGCGTGAACGCGAGCGCCAACTGCAGGCACGTCTGGCCGAGTTGGGCTCGCTGGCAGCCACCGTGGCGCACGACATTCGCAACCCGCTGAACATCATTTCCATGGCGGTCGCTATGGCCCCAGGTGACACACGGCGTGAAGTGGCCGATCAGGTAGCCCGCATTTCCAATTTGACACGCGACCTGTTGGACTACGCCAAGCCCTGGAAATTGACGCCTTCGCGCCTGGACCTCGCGCCCCTTGTGCGTGCAGCAGCCGTGCGGGTGCCAGGCGCGAGCCTGGGAGCCGGGCTGGACCAGGCATTGCCGCTGGATATTGATCCGCAGCGCATCGACCAAGCGTTAACAAACCTGTTTGAGAATGCGCGAACGGCGGTGGCTTCAGCGGGAGAAGCTGCCACCTCTGCGGCCACGCATAGCCATGTGCACATTGACGCAGAGGTGAGCGGCGATGCTGTGCTGCTGCATATTTGCGATGACGGTCCGGGTGTTCCGGAGGAGATTCGTGATCGCCTCTTCGAGCCTTTTGCTTCACGCAGTCCGGGGGGCACTGGCCTGGGGCTGGCCATCGTCGCGCGCATCATGGCCGCTCACGGAGGTTCTGTCGCATTGACCGAGCGTGCGCCTTGGCGCACCTGTTTTACCCTGCGCTTTGCGCGGACCCTACCGTGAGTGCCATGACCGCAGAAACCCTCGAAACAAATCCCGAGACGGGGCATGTCCTGCTGGTGGACGATGAGGTCGCTTTCCAGAGACTGGGCGGTGCTTTCCTGCGTGACCTCGGCCATACCGTCACGCTGGTGGGCGATGGTGAGCAAGCCGTAGCGGCATTTGCGCAGCACAAGCCCCAACTGGTGCTGCTGGATCTGGCGATGCCGCCGCATATGGACCCTGAGATCGGGTTGGAACTCATCCCGCGTTTTGCGCGGGTGCCGGTGGTGGTGCTGACAGGCCATGGTGACCATGCGCTGGCCTTGCGTGCCACCGAACTAGGGGCATGGGATTTTCTGACCAAGCCCATAGACCCGGACATGCTGCGCTTTGTGGTGGCCCGCGGCTTGCGCAAGGCCCGCCTGGATGCTGAACTCAGCGCGCTGCGGGCCGAGCAGGCCGTGGATGATTTGGGAATGGTGGGGCAGGCGCCTGCCACTGTGCAATTGCGTGCGCTGGTGCGCCGCGTGGCACAAACCGCGGTGAGCGTGTTGGTTCTGGGGCCAACGGGTACCGGCAAAGAGTTGGTCGCTCGTGCGCTGCATGCGTGCAGCGCACGCCAGGGCAAGCCTTTTGTCGCCATCCACTGCGGTGCCTTGTCGGCCGAGCTGTTGGAGAGCGAATTGTTCGGCCATGTGAAGGGCAGCTTCACAGGTGCCTACCGGGACCAGCCGGGTTTGGTGGAAGCTGCGCATGGCGGCACGCTGTTTCTGGACGAGGTGGGTGAAATGCCGCCGCCCATGCAGGTCAAGCTGTTGCGGTTTTTGCAGGAAGGCTCATTTGTGGCCGTGGGCGGACGGGTACAAAAGCATTCCGACACGCGCGTGGTCGCCGCGACACACCGTGACCTGGAAGCCATGGTGCGCGAAGGCACGTTTCGCGAAGACTTGTTCTACCGCCTGAAGGGAGTGGTGCTGCGTACCCCTGCGGTGGCTGAACGCCCTGCCGATATCCCTCTGCTAGCCACACGCTTTCTGCACCGGGTTGCGCCGCGCGCTGGTCTGTCCGCGGGTGCCCTGGCTTGGCTGATGGCGCGCGAATGGCCAGGAAATGTGCGTGAGCTCAAAGCCGTTGTGGAGTCCGCCGGTGCCTTATTGCTGCCGGACCAGCGCGAGGTGGATGCTGAACTACTGCGCCTTGCCAGTGGAGATATGAATGAGTTGGTGACGCGCACGGAAACGCCTGTACTAGGTGATGGCGCTGGCCCGCTGGACGCAGCCTTGCTGGAGCTGGAGTTGCGCCTGGTGCGAGACACCATGGTCGCAGTCGGTGGCAACCAATCGGAAGCTGCGCGGAGGCTGGGAGTCTCGCGCGTGGGTCTGATCAAGAAACTGACCCGGCTGGGTTTGCGCTGAATTTGTCGTACCGGGATCAGCCCTGCTGAGGCATCTGTGTGCACCAGCGCCAGATGCTGGCCGAGTCCTGGATGGATACGCCGGTGCGCCTGGACGCCGGCATGCGCTACCAGGTGCTCAGCGGGGGCTGGCTGGAGCTGGAGGCCTATGGCACGGCTTCGGTGGCGGTGTGGTCGGCGGTCAGCGTTTGGCCCAGCGTGGCGCTGGCCTTGCGCCGTGGGCTGCGTGGTTTTCGTCGCGTTTTCAGTGTCTGATGAGCATCCAGCCCACGTAGATACTGCGCAAGAAGCTACTAAATCAGTAGCGCCTTGCGGGCGGCTCGGTTAGGGGCGGGCGGGCACCAGCAGCCATTCC
>JAXHOO010000040.1:0-90090 GCA_034519365.1 Rhodoferax sp.
CAACGGCTACTGCGCAGGCGCCATGCGTCGTTGCGCGGTGCTCGCAATCCTCACGTACCGCAAGTACGTTCCGGTTGCTGTGCTCCGTGCGCCTAACCTGGCACCTGCTCGCTACGCCGCTTGACGTTCGCTCTCACAAGCTGAACCCCCATAAAAAACCCCGCAAGGTTCACGCCTTGCGGGGTTTTTTTACATGCTATTACTACACTTTTGATAGCTGCTTGCGCACTATCCACAAGGGCTGGAGGCCTATTTGATACTCAAACTCACTAGTGTCCGGTAAATTTCCCTACAAATTGGCCAAAGCCTAAGCTGGGCGTGGGTTTCAAAAGGGTTTTGGATTCCGGCGACTTGAAATCCGATTTTTGCTCTGGCGCATACCGTGACCTCATTTTTCGAGGTTTTCGTTATGTACACAGGTCACACGGTATTCGCGCAATTGCTGGGCGTCGTACCGTTTAGCCACTTTGAACATCTCGTCGACAAGTACCAAGCCAACCGCTGGACACGGGACTTCACCGCATGGAGCCACTTCATTTGTATGGCCTACGCGCAGTTCACCCGCAGAGAGGGATTACGCGACTTGATCGTGTGCCTGAACTCACAAAGTACCAAGCTCTACCACTGTGGCCTGCGCCAGCGCTGTATCGCGCTCCACGCTGGCCGATGCCAATGAAAGACGCGACTCGCATTTGTTTGAAGCACTGGGACAACGCCTGATTGAAATCGCGCTGGATTTGTACAAAGACCATGACATTGGCCTGGGTCTCAAGGAGCCGCTCTATGCCATGGACTCCACCACCATCGACTTGTGCTTGAAGCTATTTCCCTGGGCGGACTTTCGGTCCACCAAAGCGGGCATCAAAGCCCATACAGTGATCGACTTGCGCGGCGCCATTCCAGTCATGCTGTCGATCACCACAGGCAAGGTCAGTGATGTGGGGCAATTGGACGCATTGAGACTGCCCAAGGGCTCCATCGTGGTGCTGGACCGTGGCTATGTGGACTTTGCCAGGCTGCACCGCTTGGTGCAACGGGAGTGCAGTTTTGTAGTGCGCGCCAAAGGCAATCTGAGCTTCACTTGCAGCGAAGCGCATGCGACGGATATACAGGCTGGTGTGTACTCGGATCAAACCATTGTGCTCACGGGTGAGCGCTCCAAGAAAGGCTACCCTGAGCCATTGCGCAGGGTGCGTTTCTATGACGCAGTGAGTTGCCTGGAGCTCGTCTTCCTCAGCAACCGATTTGACCTATCCGCTCTGACTATCGCAGCCATCTACAAACAGCGCTGGCAGATTGAATTGTTCTTCAAATGGCTCAAGCAGAATTTGAACATCCAACACTTCTTTGGCAACTCATTGAACGCCGTGCGTTCGCAAATTTGGATTGCGGTATGTACCTATCTGATAGCTTTGATCGCACACCACCGGTTAAACACGAAACTGTCATTGCGCAATTTCTTGCATCTGGTGGAGGTCAATATGTTCGAGAAGATCACCTTGGCGCAGATGGTGGACAACGCGCTTAAAGACGTGAGCTTCGAAGAGCTCAAATCACAGGTTGAGCTGTTCTGAAAATTGGTCAAAATTTACCGGACACTAGTGACTCAAACTTATGTGTTTGGCAGCATAAAGCCCGCGAAGAAATCGGCCAGTGCCGTATGGGCGTCCAGCGGCAGCACGTGGGCAATGTACTGGTCAGGGCGCACCACCACGAGGGCGCCCTGCGCGCGGGCTATGCCACGCAGGTCAAAAATGTCTGCGCCGCTCTTCAGATCCGGGCTAAACACTTTTTCATAGTCACGCAGGCCGTAGCGGCCTTTCTGCGGGCGCAGCAACTCGGGCATGGTGTCAATCGACAGCGCGGCGTGCGCCTGCGGGAAGATGGCCCGCAGGTCGAACACCGCGTCCGGGTCTTGCCCGGGCCGGGTGAACTGGCGCACCGGGGAATCAGGAGACTCCTCCAAAAAGCGGCATAGCGCGCGAACGCCCGCGGTGGCATCTGCTGCATCGCCGGCCCCAGCAAAGGCGTAGAGCCGCCAGCGACCGTCGGCCTTGCCGGCATGGCCCAGCTGCACCGGCTTGGCATCGGTGATGCGCACCACGGGGGCCGAGTGGAAGCGTGTGCCGATCACGAAGCCGGTGGCCAAATGCTGGTGCGTTGCCTCGCCGCTGATCATGGACGGTTGGTACTGCGTGCCCATGCCGGCGGTGAAGCGCCCGTGCTGCTGAAAGTATTTCTGGAACTCCTTTGGGTCCACGCCGCCGCCCTCGCCTGCAGCTTCCGCACCCTCCTGTTTGGGGCGGTCGCTGATCATCTTGGACCACTCTCGGTCAAAGTCGATCAACTCTTGCCCTACGCTTTGGCGCTCTGCCGTGTAGGTGTGTAGCAGTTGTGGCGCGCATTGCCCGCGCAGCACAGCGGCCAGCTTCCAGCCTAGGTTGAAGGTATCTTGCATGGAGAAGTTCATGCCCTGCCCTGCCTTGGGACTGTGGGTGTGGCAGGCGTCTCCGGCAATAAAAACGCGCGGCAGCTGCCCTTCGCGCTTATCCGCCGGCACGTCGTCATAGCTGTCGCAGATGCGCTGGCCGATCTCGTACACCGACCACCAAGGCACCTCTTTCACATCCAGCGTGTAGGGGTGCAGGATGCTCTGGGCCGCGGCAACGAGTTGGTCCAGCGTGATGTTGCGCTGCGCCACGCGTTCGTCTTCGCCGAGCTTGTCCATCGCTACATACAGGCGGAACAGATAGCCGCCTTCGCGGGGAATCACCATCAGGCTGCCGTTGGCCGACTGCACCGCCACTTTGTAGCGGATGTCCGGGAAGTCGGTCACGGCCAACACATCCATCACACCCCAAGCCTGGTTGGCCGAGTCGCCCACCAACTGCTGACCGATCGATCTGCGCACGCCGCTGCGCGCGCCGTCACAACCCACCACGTAGCGGGCGCGCACCGTTTCGACCTGGCCAGCATGCGCAGCATCCGTGCGCTCAACGCGCACCGTCACGGGGTAGTCAGCAGCCGCAGGGTCTACCGAGACGTCCAGCAACTTACGCGCATAGTGCGGCTCTAAGCGGCTGGGCGACTGGCGCATCAGGTCCAGATAGAAGTCATGGATACGCGCCTGGTTCAACACCACGTGCGGGAACTCCGAGAGTCCGTCTTCGGTGTCCTGCACGCGGCCATGCCGGACGATGTTTGCGGGCTGCGTTGCATCGGGCTTCCAGAAGGTCACCTCGTTGATCCAGCAGGATTCCTTGAGCACCCGCTCGCTAAAGTTGAACGCCTCAAACATCTCCATGGTCCGGCAAGCAATGCCGTCGGCCTGCCCCAGCTGCAGCGGGCCTTCCTTCTGCTCCACGATGCAGGTGCGGATATCGGGGAATGCGGCCAGCTGTGCCGCCAAGGTCAGCCCCGCCGGGCCGCAGCCGACGATCAGTACGTCCACCTGCGCCGGGGCGGCGTCACCGTGTTCGGCTGCCAAAGGGGAGACTGGGGTGAGGTGCGGGTCGCCAGTGCGGAAGCCGTCCAGGTTGAATTGCATGTTTGCGCTCCTGCATTCGGGTGATGTGTCGGGTGATTCTTCCGGCAGAATAAAACTAAATCAATGCAATCAAATTTATGGATTTCATAAATGTGACTTATGACTAAGCTGCGTAATCTGGACCTGAAACTGCTGCAGCTGTTTGAAGGCATCTACCTGCAACGCAACCTGTCCAAGGTGGCTGAGCAGATGAACCTGTCGCAACCTGCCGTCAGCATTGCGCTGGGTCGGCTGCGACAGCACTTTGATGACCCGCTGTTTGTCCGCGTCGGCGCAGCCATGGAGCCCACGCCGGTGGCGGAACAACTGTACGCGCAGGCAGTGCAGGCGGTCGCGCAGTTGGAAGCCCTGCTGGCGTTCCAGCCCGCGTTCGACCCCGGACAGGACGCACGCAGCTTCCGCATTGCCATGACCGATGTGGGCCAGGTCGTCATCCTGCCCCGGCTGCTCAACACCCTGGCCCAGCTCGCGCCCCACATCACCATCGATGTCCGCCAAGTCAGCCCGGAGACAACAGACCAATTGCAGCGCGGCCTGCTGGACCTGGCACTGGGCTCCCTTCCCGACCAGGAGGGCCGCTTTGTCCAGCAGCCGGTCTTCCTGGAAACCTTTTCGTGCCTGGTGCGGCGAGACCATCCCCGCATCACCGACACCTTGTCAGTGAAGCAGTACCAGACCGAACAGCATGTGATCGTCGAGACTTCGGGCACAGGCCACGCTGCAATCGAGAGGGACCTTGCCCGTCATCGGCTGGTGCGTCAGGTCGGCGTGCGGATACCGCACTTCATCGGCCTTCCCGCCATCGTGGGCAGCACCGACCTGTTAGCCACGCTACCCAGCCGGGCCGCCCACGTCTTGGCGCAAGGATCGAATGTGCGCGTGCTGGCCCTGCCCGTGCAGATTCCGGGCTACCCCGTGCGGCAACAATGGCACGAGCGCGTGCAGCACGACCCCGGGCACATCTGGCTGCGCCAGCTGGTAGCGGCCTTGTTCAAGGACGCATGAATTTTCGAGGCTTCTGCGCGTCCTCTACTCCGTTTTTGATAGCTGCTTGCGCAACACTTATAAGGGCTAGAGGCCACTTTGATGCTTAACCGCAATCGATACCGAGCGCCTGCAACGCTTGGCTGACTTGCCCCGCGTTCTTGAAGTGGACGCCATGCCAGTCTTGGGTCCGCGCCGCTTCGATGTTGCCCAGCAAGTCGTCAATGAACACCGTCTTAGTAGGCTCTAGCGCGTAGCGGTTTTGAAGCAACTGGTAGATGGCGGGTTCGGGTTTGATCAGCAGCACGTCACCCGAGAAAATGCCGCCGTCAAACTCTTTCAGAAACACATGCGACTGCTCCAGCGTGCGCGCGTAGGGCACCGGCATATTGGAGAGAAAGTAAAGCTTGAGCGCGTCGGCCTGTCCCTCGGCCTGCTGTGCCGTGCGCAAAGCCTTGAGGCGATGCAGCAGCGCAATGGAGTCGGGCATGGGCACAAGGCGCCCGCCAATGCCTTCCACCAGCGTGGTCAACGCCTTGCGGTCCAGCCCCAGGCGCACCACAGTGCGGTCAATCACCTCGGCCATGGTGGCCGTGCCCCGGTCAAACGCCTGCCAGTCGGCATGGCCAAACACTTCGTGCGCCAGATGACCCGCAAGGGCCGGTGTACTGGCCCGCTCCGGAAAGCACTCGGCCACCAAATCCACCGGGCGCCAGGTGAACAGCACCGCGCCAAAGTCAAACACCACATTCATGCGTTCAGTCCTTTCCATTTCAGATTCTTCACGGCACCTCACTATACATAGCAGTCGATTCAATCTGTGGACGGGCTAGTGCTGCATTTGATCGGCAGACCATCGCACGAAGCCCGCTGTATTTTGATTGAAAATAGCTGCATGGATATCACCCCAACAGACCCACATTCACTGCCCGTGCTAATTGCAGGCGGCGGCCCAGGGGGTATGGCCCTCGCGCTCACATTGCACCAAATCGGCGTCAACTGCATTGTGCTGGAGGCAGTTCAGGAACTGCGCTCACTGGGGGTCGGCATCAACCTGCAACCCAATGCCGTACGCGAACTGCATGACCTGGGACTGGGCAACGCACAACTCGACCAAATTGGCATTCAGGCGCGCGAATGGGCGCTCGTGGGCCGCAATGGCAATGACGTATATGCCGAACCACGCGGCCTGCTGGCGGGTTACCGGTGGCCGCAATACTCGGTCCACCGGGGTGAGCTGCAAATGCTGTTGGTGCGCACGGTTCGAGAGCGCCTGGGAGAGGATGCGGTCCGCTTTGGCCAGCGGGTCATCGGCTACCGACAAGATGGCGCGACCGTCTGGGCGCAAGTAGAGCTGCGCGACGGTACGCGGCAAGAAATTGCCGGGCGATTGCTGATTGGGGCCGACGGCCTGCACTCTGCGGTGCGCGCCCAGATGCACCCGGCACAGCCGCCCATCCAGTGGGGCGGCGCCATCATGTGGCGCGGCGTCACACGCGGCAAGCCGATCCGCACGGGCGCTTCCTTCGTCGGATTGGGCTCACTGCGCCACCGGGTGGTGCTCTACCCGATCAGCCCGCCAGATCCCGAGACGGGGCTGGCCACCATCAACTGGATTGCCGAGATCACGGTAGACCCCTCGCAGGGTTGGGGCCAGGGCGACTGGAACCGCCAGGTGGCGCTGTCCGATTTCGCCCACCATTTTGACGGCTGGCATTACGGCTGGCTGGATGTGCCTGACATGCTGCGTGGCGCACCAGAGATCTTCGAATACCCCATGATTGACCGGGATCCCGTGTCCACCTGGGTGGACGGGCGAACCGCATTGCTGGGCGATGCGGCCCACCCCATGTACCCAGTGGGCTCCAGCGGTGCCAGCCAAGCCATTGTGGACGCACGCATACTGGGCGCCGCGATGCTGCAGCACGGCGTCACACCCGAGGCCTTGTTGGCCTACGACCAGCGCCTGTGCGCCCCGGTGTCCGAACTAGTGCTGCGCAACCGCGGCTCGGGCCCGTTCGGGTTATTGGGCTTGGTAGACGAACGTTGTGGCGGCGTGTTTGACAACATTGACGCGGTGGTCCCTCAGGCCGAGCGCGACAGCTTCATGGCACGCTACAAATCTGCGGCCGGGTTCGCCACGGAGACACTGAACGCGGCACCGCCGACGATTGCACCGGGGGCGCGGGTTCGGGCCTGAGCCCTCCAGCGCTACTCCCCTCGGGTCAAAACGGTAGATCTCTGAGAGCGCGCCGCAATGCAGCGGCCAGCTTGACCGGTTGGGTGCGGGCAATGCGCACCTGCGGCGTGCCGTGCCAATGCGCGCTCTGCGCAATCGCCCACGCCACATCGGCAATCTGCGCTTCGCTCCACACCACGCCGGGCTGCGTGTACAGCGCCCGCACTTCAAAAACACCTTCAGTCCGGTGCGCCTTCGCGTCCAGCCGGCCTATGAGTTCGCCACGGCACAGAATGGGCAACACAAAGTAGCCATACACGCGCTTGGTCTCGGGCGTGTAGCACTCCAGCCGGTAGTCAAAGCCAAAGAACACCGAGCCGCGCTCGCGGTCCCACACCACCGGGTCGAACGGCGACAGAAGCGCGGTGTGCGTAGCCAGTAGCTTTCCTGCCGCTGCCTTCTTCAACAACGCAGCATTGCTGGCATGCACATAGCCCGGCGCATCCCAGCCCTCCACGGCGACACGCAGCAGGGTACCGGCCTGTACCAGCACATCCAGATCCGCGTCCTTGAGGCGCGGCTTGGTGCGAAAGTAGTCGTTGACCCAGCGCGCCTGGGTGATGCCCAGCGCCGTCACCGCCTTCTCGATTAGTTGGGTGTTGAGTTCTTCCACGCTAGGCTCCGTGACAGCCTTCAACAACTGCGGCGCCACGCGCTCGCTCACGTCATAGACCCTGTGGAATTTCTCGCGCCGCGCAATCATCAACTCGCCCAGCGCAAAAAGCGCCTCCAGCCAACGCTTCTCGTCCTTCCAACCCCACCAGGCCCCGCCGGTGCCTTCGGGTCGTTCAAAGTCTGACGACTTCACCGGCCCGTTCGTGCGGATGTGGTCCAGCAGTTTGTTCAGGTGCGGGCGCTGCGCAGCCGCTGTTTGTTCGCCTTTGGCCAAACCCCAATGGCGGCGCGTATGGCGGTTGTAGGCGCGGTGCAGGAGTAGATCGTCCGCCGGGGCAAAGCAGGCCTCGTGGGCCCAGGTCTCGAACACCGCTGCGCTGGCCAGCGTTTCTTCCAACCATGCGCGTGGGTAGTCGCCCAAACGGGAATGCAACACGAGGTACGGGCTGCGCGACACCACGTGGATGGTGTCGATCTGCAGCAGCGCCATGCGCTGGATGCAGGCGGCCACATCTTTGAACTTGGCGGCCCGCGCAGGCGCCTGCAGCAGGCCCTGCGCTGCTAGGTGCAGATTGCGGGCCTGTGCAAGCGAGAGCGGCAACTCAGGCCCGCAAGCGCGCCAACAGACCTGCCGTGGAGCCATCCAGCCCCGCCACATCGCCAGACGCCAAACGCGGCTCGATGTCCTTGGCCAGCACCTTGCCCAGCTCCACACCCCACTGGTCAAAACTGTTAATTCCCCACAACGAACCGCTGACGAAAACACGGTGTTCCTGCAACGCAATCAACGCGCCCAGACTGGCCGGGGTCAGATCGTCCAGCAACAAGAACGTGCTGGGCCGGTTGCCGGCGAAATGCTTGTGGCCTCCTGCGTCGCTCTTGCCTTGCAACAGCGCCTGCGCTTGCGCCACCACATTTGCCAGCAACATGGGGTGGTGGCCCTTCAGGTCATGGCGCGCCTTCTTGACCGCAATGAACTCCACCGGCACCACGTCCGTGCCCTGGTGCAGCATCTGGAAGTAAGCGTGCTGGCCGTTGGTGCCCGGCTCGCCCCACAACACAGGCGAGGTGCCAAACGGCAACGCTTCGCCCGACGCGTCCACGCGCTTGCCATTGCTCTCCATCTCCAGCTGCTGCAAATAGGCCGGCACACGGCGCAGCGCGCTGTGGTACGGCGCAATGCTGCGGCTGGTGAAACCATGGAAGTTGCGGTACCACACGTCCAACAGACCCAGACGCACCGGCAAATTGCTCTCCAGCGGCGCGGTGCGGAAGTGTTCGTCCATGGCATGCGCACCCGCTAGGAATTCGCGGAAGCCCTCGGCACCAATGGCAATCGCCAGCGGCAGACCGATGGCCGACCACATGGAATAACGGCCACCCACCCAGTCCCAGAACCCAAACGTGGTGGTGATGCCAAACGCATTGGCCGCCGGCACATTGGTCGTCAGCGCGGCGAAGTGGCGCGCAATATCGGTACCGCCCTGCGACTCGAACCAGGCCTTGGCGGAAGCCGCGTTGGTCATGGTCTCGATGGTGGTGAAGGTCTTGCTGGCAATCAAAAAGACCGTGCTATCCGCCTTGAGGTGGGGCAGCTTGGCGGCCAGCTCGTGGCCATCCACATTGCTCACAAAGTGGATGCGCTTGCCACTGGTGGCAAAAGCATCCAGCGCCAGCACTGCCATTTGCGGGCCCAGGTCAGAACCACCAATGCCGACATTCACCACGTCGGTGATCGCCTTGTCAGCGCGCACGGTCTCTGCGTAGGCGAGCATGGCGTCCAGCGTGGTGTGCACCTTGGCCTGCTCACCCGCTACAAAATCCGTAGCTGCTCTTGCATATTTTGCGGGGGCTCCGGGTGGATTTCTTAACAAAACGTGCCACACCTCGCGCTGCTCGGTGTTGTTGATCTTCTCGCCCGCAAACATGGCGTCGCGGTGCTCCAGCACGCCGCTTTGGCGCGCTAGGTTCATCAGCAGACCTTCAACACCCGCGTCGATCCGGTTCTTCGACAAGTCGGCAAACACATAAGGCGCCTCTTGACTGAAGCGGTCAAAGCGCTGCGCATCGGCTTGAAAGGCGTCGCGAACATCGAACGCACTGCCCGTGGCGTCATAGGTGGCTTGCAGGGCGGCCCAAACGGGCGTGCGGTCACATCGGGTACGTGTCATCGTTTTTATCCGTTGAGGACAGCGCTATAGGCTGTCCGGCAAAGACTTAGGCAGCTAGCAGCAGTTGCTCCAGCTTCACAGCGTCCACGCAGAACGCGCGAATACCTTCAGCCAGTTTTTCGGTGGCCATGGCATCGTCGTTCAAGGCCAAACGGAAGCTGATTTCGTCGTAGCTCACATGCTCAATGTCTGCAGACTTGGCCTCGTCTGCCTTCAGCGCTGCAGCCAAAGGCGCATCGGTGGCTGCCAGCGTTGCCAGCAAGTCGGGACTGATGGTCAGCAGATCGCAACCAGCCAAAGCGGTGATCTGGCCCACGTTGCGGAAGCTCGCGCCCATCACCTCGGTTTTGATACCGAACTTCTTGTAGTAGTTGTAGATCTGCGCCACCGACTTCACGCCAGGATCGTTGGCACCGGCCATGTCCGCTTCCACCCAGGCAGTGCCAGCGCTCTTCTTGTACCAGTCGTAAATGCGGCCCACAAAGGGGGAAATCAGTTGCACCTTGGCCTGGCCGCAAGCGACGGCTTGGCAGAACGCGAACAACAACGTCAGGTTGGTGCGAATGCCTTTGCGTTCCAGCGCTGCGGCGGCTTGAATGCCTTCCCAGGTGGACGCGACCTTGATCAACACGCGGTCCGAATGGATGCCTTGGGCCTGGTACAGCTCGATCAGGCGCTCACCACGGGCCACGCTGGCTTCGGTGTCAAAGCTCAGGCGTGCGTCTACTTCTGTAGAGACGCGGCCAGGAATGATGGACAGAATTTCGCAACCAAAACGCACCAGCAGGCGGTCCACGATCTCATCCATCGGGCGGCCACGGAACTGGTTCACCGTGTCTTTGACCAAAGGCGCGTAGTCGGCCTTTTGCACAGCCTTCAGGATCAACGATGGGTTGGTGGTTGCGTCTTGCGGCTTGAAAGCGTCAAGCTGTTTGAAGTCGCCGGTATCGGCTACGACAGTGGTGAATTGTTTGAGTGCGTCGAGTTGATTCATGAGATCGTCGGGCCGAAGGCCGCAGTTAGGAGTAAGGGTAAACCCGCAAATTTGATGCGGTTGCGCAGCTTGAATTATCAATGAAACAAAGTTACATTACAACGTCAATATTCTTGTAACTCTACAACGCAGCATTCAGTCCTATGAGCTTTGATTTAGTCATGTTTGGCGGCACCGGCGACCTGGCCTGGCGCAAGTTAATGCCGGCCCTGTTTCAGGCCTTCCGCCACGGCACCCTGCCCGAAGGCGGTCGCATCATCGGCGTCGGCCGCGACGACCTCAGCCACGACCAATACCGCGCGCTGATCAAATCCCGGTTCGACAAGGTCGACTTGGCCAAGCGCCCCAGCGCTGAAGAGTTTGCCCGTTTTGCCGCCATCCTCGAATTCCAGCGCATGGACTTGTCCAAGCCTGATGACTACGCTAGCTTGGCCGAGACGCTCAATGCGCGCAACGCTGACAGCGTGGTGATCTACGTGGCCACCGCGCCCAGCCTGTTCACCAATGTATGCGAGCAGTTGGCGGCCGCCGGTTTGAACACGCCCAAGACGCGCGTGGTGTTGGAAAAGCCGCTAGGCCACGACCTTGCCTCCAACCGCACGATCAACCAGACCGTGCGCCGCTTCTTTGAAGAAAAGCAAATCTTCCGCATCGACCACTACCTCGGTAAGCCATCGGTCCAAAACCTGTTTGCCATGCGCTTTGGCAACGCCTTGTTCGAACCGCTGTGGCGCCGCGAGCACATCGCCAATATCCAAATCACCATTGCGGAAGACTTGGGCGTGGAAAGCCGTGGCGCGTTTTACGAAACCACCGGTGCGCTGCGCGACATGGTGCAAAACCACGCATTGCAACTGCTGTGCGCGATTGCCATGGAGCCTCCGATCAACTCGCACGCCGATGCCATTCGCGACGAAAAGCTCAAGGTGCTGCGTTCGCTCAAACCCTGGACCAGCGAAACGCTGAAACAAGACGTGGTGCGTGGCCAGTACGCCGCCGGCACCAGCGGCGGTGGCAAGGTACCCGGCTACCGTGAAGAAACCGGTGTAGACCCTAAAAGCAATACCGAAACCTTTGTCGCCCTGCGCACCGAAATCGCCAACTGGCGCTGGGCCGGTGTGCCCTTCTATATTCGCACCGGCAAGCGGTTGGCGGGCCGCGATGCACGGATCGTCATCAACTTCCGCCCTACGCCCCACGCCATCTATGACACCAACGCCGGTGCAGCGAACCGACTGATCATCAACCTGCAACCCAAAGACGGGCTGGAGCTGCATTTGCTGGCCCAGGGCCAGGAGAATCGCAGCTCACGCGCAGCAGCCAGCCAGTCGCTGGCACCGGTGCAACTCGACCTGGACTTTGACAAACGCTTTGGTTCCGAACGCGTTGGCGCCTACGAGCGCCTCTTGCTGGATGTGATTGACGGGCGGCTGAACTTGTTTGTGCGCAGCGACGAGCAAGAAGAAGCCTGGCGGTGGGTCGAACCCATGCTGGAGCATTGGGCGGCCGATTCGCAAGGCCCACGCCTCTACGCGGCGGGTACTTGGGGCCCGAGCGCCTCTAGCGCCATGATCGCGCGCGACGGATTTTGTTGGAGCGAAGAAAGCTAAAAAACCATGCTTGACCGAATCAAAGCCTCATTGCCGTCCTTGGCACCTGCGGAGCAACGGGTGGGCAAGCTTTGCTTGGCCGACCCTAGGGCATTCGCCAAATTGCCGGTCAGCGAACTAGCTGACCGTGCCCATGTGAGCAAGCCTACGGTCGTACGTTTCTGCCGCAGTGTGGGCTACGATGGTCTGTCGGACTTCAAACTCAAGCTCGCCGGTACGGTGAACGAAGGCGTGCCCTTCATCCACCGCAGCGTCGACACCGACGACAAAACCGGCGATGTCATGGTCAAGGTCATCGACAACACCGTGGCAGCATTCCTCAAGTACCGCAACGACGCCTCCACTATGGCCATCGAAAAGGCAGTCATCGCCTTAGTGCAGGCCTATAGCGACGGCAAACAAATTCAGTTTTTCGGCGTCGGCAACTCCGGCATCGTGGCGCAAGACGCGCAGCACAAGTTCTTCCGACTGGGCATCAACACCACCGCCTACAGCGATGGCCACATGCAAGTCATGAGCGCGTCCATCTTGGGCCCCGGTGACTGCGTGATCGTCATCAGCAATTCCGGCCGCACCCGCGACCTGATGGACGCCTGTGACATCGCCCGCAAAAATGGCGCCACCACCATCGTCATCACCGCCAGCGGCTCGCCCCTGGCCAGCGCTGGCCACATCCACCTCAGCGCCGACCACCCCGAAGGCTTCGACCGCTACAGCCCCATGGTCTCGCGCCTGCTGCACCTGATGATCATCGACATCCTGGCCACCTGCGTGGCGCTGCGCATTGGCAGCGGCAAGCTGCAACCCTTGCTGCGTGAGATGAAAAACAATTTGCGCAATAAGCGCTACGCCTGACAGTACAACCGCAACGGCTACGGCTATACGCCGCGACCACTACTGAGCAACAAAACGAGAGGCGTGCTTAGAAACTACCGAAATTCCGATTCAATCGCTTTTTTATCTTTCAAATGTTCATAAAAAAACCCGCTGTGTTGCCACAGCGGGTTTTTTGGTTCTAAACCACAAGCTGGCTTACGCCAGCGTGGGATTTAGAAGGAGTGGGACACAAACACGCGGAAAGCGTTGTTAGCATCTGGAGTTGCAGCGCCGTTAGCTGCAGCAACTTTCCAGTTGGCGTAGCTAGAGGACAAGGAAGTACGCTTAGACAGAGCATAAGCAACACCCAAGCTGTAGCCGCTGGCGTCTAGTGAGGGGCTGTTGGTCGTTCAAGGTGTTGGCTTGCTGCAACGTCCAGACCGAAAGTCACAGCACCGACAGGAACCTTCACACCGATCAGAGTTTCTGTAGCTGTAACAGCGCCGGTAGCAACGGAGTCAGCAGTCAGGCTGGAGTAACCACCGCTCAGACGAACAGCACCCATGTCGTAACCAGCGGACAAGCGGAAACGGTTCTTGTTCGCAGCAGCGACACCACCGGAGACAACACCAGCGCCAGTAACGAATTGAGTCACGTCGGTGTCATTGAAACGGTTCCAGTTGGTGAAGTCCAACTTAGCGGCCAATGGGCCAGCTGCGTAGGTCACACCAGCGGTGTAAGAAGTTTGACCACCAGTAGCGCCAGCGCTACCAACACCCAAACCAGTTCCAACGCCAGCAGCAGTAGCGCCAGCAGCGGCAGCTGGTCCACGGTCAACGTAAGACAGACCGAACGACAGGCCATTGCCCAAAGGCAGGCTGTACGAGATCAAGTCAATGTTGGAAGAGCCAGAAATAACTTTGCCATCCACGCCAAAGCCAGAAGCGCCAGAAGAACCGATGGCCAACAGGCCGTTACCAGATTCAACAGTACCCATGGTCAAGGAGCCGAAGCCGCCAGACAAGTTCACCGTAGCGTCTTCGCCAGTGCCAGCGCCATCACGCATCATGCCACCCAAGGTCACTTGGGCAGAAGCCTTCAAGCCACCGCCCAAGTCTTCAGAAGCAGCAACTTTGATAGCAGCTGTATCGGTACCGATACCAGACTTAGTAGCAACGCCGCCACCGCCAGTTTGCACGTAACCGAAGGTGTACTTACCAGTGATGGTAGCTTGAGCGAAGGAAGCGCCGGAAGCAGCCAGAACGGCCAGGGCGATGAGGGTCTTTTTCATTTAAAAATACTCCAAGGTTAAACATAGAGCTCCGGACCGAACATTCGGAACCCCGGGCCAACCTCCTATTCAGGAAGTTGTGTGTATTCCACCAGACCGCGGTTTCTTTGGCAAAGAAATCTGGCAAAAACGCCACTCTTTTCGGGTTTTCGTTGCAGACCTGCAACAAATTGTTTTGCCCGCCTCAAAGCGGCAAAAATGCCTTCGGCGCTAGACTTACCAGTGACAGTGCCTCCGCTCTCTACAACTACGCCCCTGCGCACCATGCCAACCGCCACCGACGCCTTTTTTGCCGCAGCAGACACCGCCCTACGAACCTTGTTTGTCACGCCCCATGCGGCCCACCCGTGCCCCACGGTGGCCGGCGATGCCACGGCGCTCAACCCAGCGGACAAGCGCAAAGCCGCAGGATTAATGCGCGTTAACCACGTGGGAGAGGTATGCGCCCAAGCGCTGTACACCGCCCAGGCCCTAACAACCCCCAGCCCCACGTTGCGCAGCCACTTCCAGCAAGCCTGTAACGAAGAAACTGACCACCTAGCTTGGACCGCCCAACGTCTGAACGAGCTAGGGGCACGCCCTTCATTGCTCAACCCCCTCTGGTATGCAGGCGCCTTTGGACTCGGCCTGCTGGCGGGGCGCATGGGCGATGCGCTGAGTTTGGGGTTTGTGGTGGAGACCGAGCGGCAGGTGGGTGCCCACCTGCAAAGTCACCTCGCCCTGCTGCCCGAGGGCGACCACGCTTCACGCGCCATCGTGGCGCAAATGCACGACGATGAGCTGCGCCACGCCGACGCTGCCCAAGCATCGGGCGCGGCCGAGTTACCCGAACCAGTGAAACAGCTGATGCGGGTGGCAGCCAAGGTGATGACAACCGTGGCGGAACGCATTTAGACCCATTTTGCGGGGTGGCACCACTCCCCTGCGGGTCAGCAGCAGGTTTAAGCCTCGACGAGGTCAAAACCTGTTGTGATCACTGCGGTGTGGGCCAGCATGATGCTGGCGGAGCAGTATTTCTCGTGACTCATGGCAATGGCACGCTCCACCGCAGCGGCTGGAATGCCTTTGCCAGTGACCGTGAATTGCATATGGATCTTGGTAAACACCTTGGGATCTACTTCAGCGCGCTCAGCGCTCAATTTGACCGTGCAGCCTTGCACGTCATGGCGGCCGCGCTTGAGGATAAGCACCACGTCATACGCGGTGCAGCCGCCCGTGCCGGCCAATACGGTTTCCAGCGGGCGCGGCGCCAAGTTTTGGCCGCCATTCTCCGGTTTAACAGCGTCCGGGGCGCCGTCCATTATCAAAGTGTGGCCGCTGCCGGTTTCGGCCACAAAGCCCATGCCTGACCGGGTATTCAAGCCGCCGGTCCAACTGACTGTGCATTCCATAGTGCATCCTTAAAAACTGCTCCGCGCGGGGTGAGACAAGTGATGGCTACAATGAACAAAATTGCTCCGCGCGGAGTAAATAATTCGATATCGACTCCAAAGGAAGTGTAGCCACATGCCGTCGACCTCCTCGCCAACACGCGTTTCAACACCTGCTTCACCACCGCTGTCCCCCGCTGACTATCTGACCAGAATTCTCACGGCCCGCGTCTACGACGTGGCCAACGAGACAGCGCTGGAGCCGGCCCGCGCCCTGAGCCGGCGGTTGCACAACACGGTGCTCTTCAAGCGCGAAGACCAGCAACCGGTGCGCAGCTTCAAGTTGCGGGGCGCCTATAACAAGATGGCCAATCTGACGCCAGACCAGCTCGCCAAAGGCGTGATTTGCGCTTCCGCTGGCAACCATGCACAAGGCGTAGCCCTGAGCGCGAGCAAGCTGGGCTCGCGTGCCGTTATCGTCATGCCCACCACCACGCCACAGGTGAAGGTAGACGCCGTACGGGGGTTTGGCGGCGAAGTAGTGCTGTTCGGCGAGAGCTACTCCGACGCCTACGGACATTCGCTGGAGCTGCAAGAAAAACAAGGCCTAACCTTCGTCCATCCGTTTGACGACCCTGATGTCATCGCGGGCCAGGGCACCATCGCCATGGAAATGCTGCGCCAGGTACAGACCTTGGGCGCGGACAAGGCAGCCAAATCGGGCAACAAGACCAGCCACATCAGTGGTCCCCATTTGGACGCGGTGTTCGTCGCTATCGGCGGCGGCGGCTTGATCTCGGGGATGGCCAACTACATCAAGGCAGTGGACCCGCGCATCAAAGTCATCGGCGTGCAGATGAACGACTCCGACGCCATGACCCAGTCAGTGGTGGCGGGCCAGCGCATCACCTTGCCTGACGTGGGTTTGTTTTCGGACGGTACGGCCGTCAAACTGGTAGGGGAAGAAACTTTCCGCATCGCCAGCGACTTGGTCGATGAATTCATGACGGTGGACACTGACGCCGTGTGCGCTGCCATCAAGGATGTGTTTGTGGACACACGCAGCATCGTGGAACCCGCTGGTGCGCTGGCGGTCGCCGCGATCAAACAGTACGTCGCCACCCACAAAACCAAGGGCGAAACCTATGCCGCCGTTCTGTGCGGCGCCAATATGAACTTCGACCGCCTGCGCTTTGTGGCCGAAAGGGCCGAGGTGGGCGAGGAGCGCGAAGCGCTGTTTGCGGTCACCATCCCCGAGGAGCGCGGCAGCTTCAAGCGTTTTTGCGAATTGATTGGTGATTTGCCGGGCGGCCCGCGCAACGTGACCGAATTCAACTACCGCATCAGCGACGCCGCGCGGGCCCACGTGTTTGTGGGGCTGACCACGCAGAAACGGGGCGAATCCGCCAAGATCGCCAAGGCCTTCGACAAGCAGGGCTTTGAGGCATTGGACCTGACCCACGACGAACTCGCCAAAGAGCATATCCGCCACATGGTGGGTGGTATTTCCAGCTTGGCACAAGACGAACGCTTGCTGCGCTTTGTCTTCCCGGAGCGGCCCGGTGCCCTGCTGAAGTTTCTGAGCCTGATGCGCCCGGGCTGGAATATCAGCCTGTTCCACTACCGCAACCAGGGCGCTGACTACGGCCGCATCTTGGTCGGCCTGCAAGTGCCACCAGGTGACAACCAGGCGTTTGCGCAATTCCTAGAGGCGCTGAACTACCCGTATGTGGAAGAAACGCTCAACCCGGCGTATCGGATGTTTTTGCAGCGTTGATGCTATTTATTTCATAGCTGCTTGCGCAAATTGCATAAGGACTAGGGGCTGTTTTTATTCATAGGTGCAATGGCCGACATGACGCCGCCAGGCACGGTGGTGTCAGCGCGCGGCGTATTGAAGGGCAGCGTAGGCGCCACCGGCGGCAGCTCCAGCGTGATGCTGCGCCCCTCGCGCTCCAGCACCGCACTGCGGGCAGTGACCGACTGCAAGCTCCAGCCGTCCCCCAACAGCGCGCCAACCACCACGGGCTTGGCAGGCTTGCCGTCTACCGCCACTAACGCCGCACCCGTTTCAACGCCCTGGCCGCCCGACGTGCCCACCACGCCGAGTAACACAAACCGGCTGGACTCCAGCGCCGGCGCCACCTGAGCACTGGTTTCTGTAGCCGCTCGCTCGGTATTGCGCCCCCCTAACGCCAGCGCCAAAGTACCGCTGTCGGGCAACGGCGTACTGCCCACTGCAGTGGCAATCGCGCCGCCAGTTTGTGGGGGCTGCAAGCGCAGCCACCACGCCACGGCACTTCCCACTGCCGCCGCAGCCAACGCCAACGCCGCCAAACGCGGCCACCACCGAGACGTTACAAACAAGGACATGCGGCGCATTATCATGGAAGCCCTGCTCCAGACTCGGCGCACCACTCCCCCACCATTCTTGCCCTATGCGCCTTGCCCACACCCTTCCCGCCCGCACACGCGGATTCACGCTGATTGAACTGATGGTGGTGTTGGTCATCATTGGCGTGCTGGCCGCACTCATCGTGCCCAATGTGCTGGACCGTGCCGATGATGCACGCACGGCGGCCGCCAAAACAGATATTGCCAACCTGGCCCAAGCCCTCAAACTCTACAAGCTGGATAACCAGCGTTATCCCAGCGGCGAGCAAAGTCTGCAGGCACTGGTGACCAAGCCAACGGCGGGCATTGCGCCGCCCAACTGGCGCCCCTACCTTGACAAACTACCCAACGACCCGTGGGGCCGTCCTTACCTCTACCTGCAGCCCGGCCTTCGAGGGGACATGGATGTCATGAGCCTAGGCGCAGACGGCCAGCCGGGCGGCGAAGGCAAAGATGCCGACTTGGGCAATTGGTAAGACGCCGCTGCCCTGCGCCTGTCCTGCACAGCGCGGATTCACCCTGTTGGAACTGCTGCTGGTCGTGGCCATCGTCGCCGTGGTGGCTGCGGGAGCCTCTCTGGCCCTGCGCGACAGCGCACAAAGTCGTCTGGACACCGAGGCCCAGCGCCTGTCGGCCTTGCTGGAATCCGCGCGCGCCCAATCTCGGGCCAGTGGCACCGTAGTGCAATGGCAGCCCGCAGACCCGGGTTTTGCATTTACCGGTTTGCAAGGCAACCTGCCCAGCCAGTGGCAAGATCCTGCCACGCGGGCAGAGATCCAAGGCCCCGCGTTATTGCTCGGCCCCGACGCCATCTTGCCGCGCCAGTTCGTGCGGCTGTGGCAGGACGGTCAGGCAGAGCGCAGCCTCTGGGTCGCCACCGACGGCGTGCGACCCTTTGCAGTCTCTGCCAGTGCCCCATGAACACGCCACCACCTCGACTGCGCGGCTTCACGCTCATTGAGGTGCTAGTGGCCTTGGCCATTGTGTCGATCACGCTGATCGCCGGCCTGCAAGCCACGGCCGCCATGACACGCAACACCGAACGCCAAACCCTGCGCGTGCTGGCGCAACTGTGTGCCGAGAATGCGCTGGCCCAACTGCGTTTGGGTCGCCAGTTACCCGATGTGGGTGACAAGCTGAGCGATTGCGACCAGGCCGGTCGCACGCTAGCGCTGCGCCTGTTGGTGCAGCCCACGCCCAACCCCAACTTTCGCCGTGTGGAAGTGCGCATGGCGCAAGACGGTCAACCGGTGTTGCAGCTGTCCACCGTCATGGGGCGCTACTGATGGGTGCGTGTTGCCAACGCCATCGTGCCTCCTGCGGCTTCACGCTGATTGAGCTGCTCGTGGCCGTGGCCGTGATGGCCTTGATGGCCTTGATGGGGTGGCGCGCACTGGATGGCATGCACAGCGCCATACAAGGCAACCAGCGCCATGCCGATGCAGTGCTGGCGCTGGATGCGGGACTGGCCCAATGGACCACCGACCTCGACGCGCTAGCCGTGCTACCCCACACCCAGCCGCTGGAATTTGACGGACGCGCGCTCTATCTGACCCGAAACGCCCAATCGGGTACAGCCGGTGGGGTTCAGGTCGTCGCTTGGAGCCGCGCCGAACGCACAGGCCAGTCGCACTGGGTACGCTGGCAATCTGCCCCGGTGCAAACGCGCGAAGGGTGGGCCCGTGCCTGGGCCGACGCCCACGCCTGGGCCCAGGGCGCTACCCAGTTCACCGACGCAGAAGTGCGTATCGTGGCGCTGGACCAGTGGCAACTGTATTTCTACCGCGGCGGTGCGTGGAGCAACCCCTTGTCAAGCGCGGGCGCGGGCACCGACGCCGAGGCAGGCAACAACATCCCGGACGGTATTCAGTTGGTTCTGACCGTGGCAGTGGGCCATCCACTGGCCGGCACGCTTACGCGCAACTGGGCCCGGACCACGGTGGCGGGCACACCATGAGCCGCCAACACCCCCGGGGGGCAGCCCTACTCAGCGCCATGCTTTTGGTCGCGCTGGTGGCCACCCTAAGTGTCGCCGCCACCTGGCAGCAATGGCGCAGCACGGAGGTAGAGCGCGCCGAGCGCTTGCGTATCCAGTCTCGCTGGCTGTTGCAAGGGGCCACGGACTGGGCGCGTCTGATCTTGCGGGAAGATGCGCGCAGCGATGCCAGCGACCACCTGGCAGAACCCTGGTCCGTCCCTTTGGAAGAGGCCAAGATTTCCACGTTCTTGGGTACATCCTCCGACGCTGACACCGCGATGGATGCACTGGGGTCGGCCAGCCTATCGGGCGACATTACGGACCTGCAATCCCGCTTCAACTTGCGCAACCTGTTGCAGGACGGACGCCCCCATGCACCCTCGGTCAGAACCTTGGCCCGATTGTTTGACGCGCTACGGCTCCCGCCACAAGAACTCGAAATGCTGCTCACCCAACTTACACTGGCCTTGGAAGTTCCCACGCCCGGTCAGACTGCAGGGGCGCATCCCCTTCTACCGTCCGAGGCAACACAGCTGCCCTGGCTGGGCCTCTCTGCTGCAACCGCCCTTGCGTTGCAGCCCTATGTCGTGCTGCTGCCGGAACGAACTCCCATCAACCTCAACACGGCCCCTGTGCCAATGCTCCAAGCGTGCCTGGATGGATTGGACACCGCCGGGGCCCAGCAACTGGCCCGGGCACGCACGCAAAACCATTTCCGCAGCTTGGCCGATGTCCAGCGAGCGACGGCCCTAACGGACATGCCACTCAATGACGCACAACACAGCGTGAGCACCCGCTACTTCTCCATCCGCGCCCGCCTGCGGTTGGGCGATCTGGTGACGGAGGAACGCACCGTCGTGCGCCGTGACGGACTGCAAGTGAAATCACTGGCACAAGCCCACGGTGCGCCCCAGACACGCTCCTTACAATGATTTGCTACAACCCCGCTACCCATGACACCCACCCCGGTCCTATTGCCCCTTCCTGACGCCCAGCGCACTGCGCCGGTGGGGCATTGGCTTTGGGGTCAAGACTACCGCCTCGGCTGCAGTGTGGTGGCGGTCGTTCCGGCGCAAGCACTGTCCTGGCATCGGGTGCAACTCCCTAGCGGTGCCCTGCGCCCCGCAGCACGGCTGCGTTCGGTGCTGGAGGGCTTGCTGGAAGACCAACTCCTGGACGAACCATCCCAGTTGCACTTTGCGCTCCCCCCCGGTGCGACGACCGGCCAGCCCCTGTGGGTTGCGGCCTGCGCCAGCGCTTGGTTGCGCGATGCATTGCAGCGCCTTGAACAACAAGGCCACACGGTCCAGTCCATCGTTCCCGAGTTCGCCCCAACAGATCAAGCCCCCCAACAGCTGTGGCTGACGACCCAAACCGACCAGGCCTGGGCCATGTGGTGCGACGCACAAGGTGTCCACCAACGCCCCTTGGAAGAACACCTACTCAGTGCGGAAACGCTACCGCCCAACGTGCATCGCCTTCCCGTTCTGGCCGAGCCTGCGTTGGCCCATTGGGCAGCGCCTCTGCATTTGGGCGAAGTCGCCCTGCAACCGACTGCCGAGCGACTAGCACAATGCATTCACAGCCCGTGGGACTTGGCGCAAGGAGAGTTTTCCAAGCGCAGCCCGGGCCTGCGCCGTTTGGCACAGGGCGCCGCAACACTGTGGCACGCCCCCCAATGGCGCCCGGCACGCTGGGCTGCGTTTGCGCTTGTGGGTGCCCAACTGCTGGGCCTGAACCTAGCGGCCTGGCAAGCGCACAACCAACTCACAACCCAGCGAGCCGCCCTGACCCGAACCTTGCTGGATACATTTCCCGCTACCCCGGTGGTCGTGGATGCGCCGTTGCAAATGGAGCGCGCTGTGGCCGCCTTGCGTGCCACGCAGGGCGGAATTTCTGCGCGTGACCTGGAAAGTCAATTGCTGGCTCTGGCCAGCACCCGCAGCTTCCAGACACTGGAAGGCTCCGCACCCACCAGCCTCGAATACGTGGCCGGCAGTTTGCGCCTGGATGGCCTGGGCTTGGGTGCAGAAGCCGTGCAAACCCTGCAGAACGAACTGCGCCCGCGTGGTTACAGCGCCACCCAGCTCGCCGAGACCCTGCAACTTGAGGTCTTGCGCGCCCCATGAACTTCACATCACTTAACTCCTGGTGGGCCGTGCGCGCCCCGCGCGAACAAACACTGCTGTTGGCCAGCGCCAGTCTCATTGGTTTGGCGCTGCTCTGGTGGCTTGGTGTGGCGCCCGCCTGGCGCACTTTGCAACGGGCACAACAGCTAGGCCCGGTACTGCAGGCGCAGTTGGCCACCATGCAAAGCCTGCAAGCCGAGGCCCGCAGCCTGAAGGCCCAGCCGCCCCATTCACGGGCGGTCGCGTTGCAGGCCTTGGAAAGTGTGAGCAAGCGTAATTTGGGTAACCGAGCCAACGTAGCGGCACAAGGGCCGCATGCAGTGGTTACCCTCCAGGGGGTCAACCCAGAGGCCCTGGCCCAATGGCTGGCACAAGTCCGCAGTGACGCACGCCTGACGCCCGAACAAGCACAGTGGAGCCGCAACGCCCAAGGTTGGCAGGGCAGCGTGCAGTTTGCTTTGCCAACCCACTAACACGCCAACACCATGCCACGCCGCCCCACGCCCCACGCCGCCCCGGCCTCCCCCCCATGGGGCTGGGCCTTTGCGGGCATGGCTTTGGGCTTAGTGGCCGCATTGGTGGTATTTGCCCCAGCGCGCTGGCTGACCAATGGCTTAGCCGCTGCCACGCAAGGCCAAGTGCAACTCCAACAAGCGCAAGGTACGGTGTGGGACGGCAATGCCCAGTTGGTGCTGGGGGCAGACCCTGCGGCTGCCACCGCACTGCCAGGGCGGGTGCAATGGGTGCTGCGCCCCACAGGACTTGGGTTGGCCTTGCAGCTGAGCGCGCCCTGCTGTCTGCAACAGCCTTGGACCTGGCGCATGGGCTGGAGCGACGAAGGCTTGCGGGTGGTCGCTGGCGACCTGCAAGCCAACCAGGCATTGCGCCTTCCCAGTGGCCTGCTGGCCGGGTTGGGAACCCCATGGAACACACTGGCCTTGCAGGGCGACATGGCGTTGCAAACCCAGGGGCTGAGCGCCCATTGGCAGAGCGGCAGATTGGCGGTGCGGGGCCAGTCACAGCTCGACGCTACCGGCATGTCCACGCGGCTCACACCGCTGAGCCTCGTTGGCAGCTACCGACTGGACTTTCAGGGCGGCGACACGCCGCGTATCACCCTGCAGACGCTGGACGGCGCACTGCAGTTGCAGGGCCAAGGCCAATGGGTTGCGGGGCGCCTGCAGTTCACGGGTGAAGCCAGTGCCGCGCCCGGGCGCGAAGGGGCGCTGGCCAATTTGCTCAATATCATTGGACGGCGCGATGGCGCGCGCTCCCTCATTCAAGTGGGTTAACCGCATGTCACCAAGCACCCAGGCCCGCTGGCTTTCTCCACCCATTGATGCTATTAAAAATATAGCTGCTTGCGCTCTGTTTATTTGGGCTGGAAGCACTTTTCTTACCCAATCAGCAGCACAAACCACGCCCGCCAAACGCGGCGAACCCATCACCCTGAACTTCAACAACGCAGACATTGAGGCGGTTGCCCGCACCATGGCCACACTGACAGGGCGCAACGTGGTGGTCGACCCCCGCGTCAAGGGCAACCTGACGCTGGTCTCAGACAGCCCCATGTCGCCAGCCCGGGCCTACAACCATTTTCTGGCGGTGCTGCGCACCATGGGGTTCACCGTGGTGCAAGCCGAAGGCATCGACAAAGTAGTGCCCGAGGCGGACGCCAAGATCATTGGCGGCAACGTTTCGTCCACCGAGAGCGCCATGAACCAGGCGGTGGGCAACCAGATCGTGACCCAAGTCATTAAGCTGCAATACGAAAACGCCAACAACTTGGTGGCCGTGCTGCGCCCCTTGATCAGCCCCAACAACCCTATCAACGTCAACCCAGCCACCAACACCCTGGTCATTACCGACTACGCCGACAACCTGCGCCGGTTGGCCCGCATCGTGGCGGCAATGGACGTGCCCAATGCCACCGATGTGGAGGTGATTCAGGTGCGACATGCCAACGCCAGCGACTTGGCTCCCTTGATCACGCGCCTGCTGGAAAGCAGTGGCGGCGTAGTACCCGGCGGCCAAGCCGACGGCGGCTTCAAGACCACGATACTCGCGGAGCCGCGCAGCAACACCCTCATCGTGCGCGCGGGCAACCAGGCACGCCTGGGCATGGCCCGCACCTTGATCACCAAGCTCGACCAGCCTGTGGCAGGTGACAACGGCGCGGCCGGCAACATTTACGTGGTTTACCTGAAAAACGCCAACGCCACCCAATTGGCCACCACCTTGCGTGCCGCCATCAGCGGCGAGGCGCGCGCCGCCAGTGCGGCACCCGCCGCCGCAGGCACCGCCGCGACCACCGCAGCCGCCGCAATGCCCAGTACCGGCGGGCAAATCCAGGCGGACCCCACCACCAACTCCCTCATCATCACCGCCAGCGAACCCCAGTACCGGCAGTTGCGCGCGGTCATCGACAAGCTCGACGCGCGGCGCGCCCAGGTGTTCGTAGAAAGCCTGATTGCCGAAGTCAGCGCCGACAAGGCCGCTGAGTTCGGCATTCAGTGGCAAGGGGCCTTGGGCAATGCCGGCGACAGCATGATCGGTCTGCTGGGCACCAACTTTGGTAGCGCCGGCAAAAACATCATCACCTTGGCCACCCAGGCCGCAGGGGGGACGGTGGCTCCGGCACGCGGGGCGAACTTTGGCGCTGCCAGCAAAACCAACGGCGTCTATGTGCTGGGCTTTCTGGCCCGCTTTCTGGAGGAGTCGGGCAGCGGCAACGTCCTCTCCACCCCCAACCTGCTGACGCTGGACAACGAAGAGGCCAAGATCGTGATCGGCCAGAACGTGCCTTTTGTGACCGGCCAGTTCACCAACACTGGGGCCACCAATGGCACCGTCAACCCGTTTCAGACCATTGAGCGCAAAGATGTCGGCCTGACCCTCAAAGTCAAACCCCAAATCAGCGAGAACGGCACGGTCAAACTCACCATCTTCCAAGAGGTGTCCAGCGTGCTGGCCTCTACCGCCAGCGCGGCGAACGGCCCCACCACCAACAAGCGCACCATCGAATCCAATGTGCTGGTGGACGACGGCGCGGTGGTGGTGCTGGGCGGCCTCTTGCAAGATGAGTTCTCGGGCAACGAAGAAAAGGTTCCCGGCCTGGGCGATGTGCCCCTGTTTGGCAACCTGTTCAAAAGCGAAGCCCGCAGCCGCAAGAAAACCAACCTGATGGTATTCCTGCGGCCGGTGGTGGTGCGCGATGCCAGCGCCAGCGACCGCCTCTCCAACGACCGCTATGAGCAAATGCGCGGTAGCCAGCAAAACAGCCAACCCCTGCCCAGCAGCGTCGTGCCGATCAATGAGGCCCCTGTGTTGCCGGTGTTGCCAGCTGCCCAGGCTCCCAGCCCCGCAGCGGCAACGTCCGCCGAACCGGTCCTGCCCTGATTAACGCCCGTTCGCCATGCGCTATCCCCTGCCCTACGCCTTTGCGCGCACGCAGCAAGTCCTGCTGGAAGATGCCAACGGCAGCCTGACACTCTGGGTCCATGCGGACACGCCGCCCTCCGCCTTGGGGGAAGTGCAGCGTAAGCATGGCGTGCACAGCATCCATACCACCGACGCCGCCAGCCTGGCGCAGCGCATTAGCAGCGCCTATGCCCAGGGCGAGTCCAGTGCCGCCACCGTCATGAGCGAGGTGCAGGGCGAAGCGGATTTGACACGCATGTTGCAAGAGCTGCCCGCCGTCGAAGACCTGCTGGAAACCGCCGACGACGCGCCCATCATCCGCATGCTCAACGCGCTGCTGACCCAGGCCGCGCGCGACGGGGCCAGCGACATCCACATTGAGCCCTATGAGCGCCACAGCACGGTGCGCTTTCGAGTGGACGGCACGCTGCGCGAGGTGGTGCAGGCGCACCGCGCGCTACACGCCGCCCTCATCTCGCGCCTCAAAATCATGGCCGACTTGGACATTTCCGAGAAGCGGCTGCCGCAAGACGGGCGCATCAGCCTGCGCATTGGCACGCGCGCGGTGGACGTGCGCGTCAGCACCCTGCCCAGTGCCCATGGCGAACGCGCCGTGCTGCGCCTGCTAGACAAAAGCCAGGACCAGCGCAGCCTCGAATCGGTGGGCATGCAGGGCACGGTGTTGCAGCACTTTGAGGGCCTGATCGCCCAGCCCCACGGCATCATTTTGGTCACCGGGCCCACCGGCTCCGGCAAGACCACCACCCTGTACGCTTCACTCTCACAGCTCGACGCAGCGCGGCAAAACATCATGACGGTGGAAGACCCGATTGAGTACGAGCTGCCGGGTGTGGGCCAAACCCAGGTCAACCCCAAGATCAACCTGACGTTTGCCAAAGCCTTGCGCGCCATCTTGCGGCAAGACCCGGACGTGATCATGGTCGGCGAAATCCGCGACTTTGAGACTGCGCAGATCGCCATCCAGGCCTCGCTGACCGGGCACCTAGTGTTGGCCACGCTGCACACCAACGACGCTGCCAGTGCGGTGACTCGCCTGGTGGACATGGGGGTCGAACCCTTCTTGTTGAGTTCGTCCTTGCGCGGCGTGCTGGCCCAGCGCTTGGTGCGCAAGCTGTGTACCGCGTGCTCAGCGCCTGGCGCCGGTTGCGCGGTCTGCGGCCACACCGGCTATGCGGGCCGCACCGGGGCGTTTGAGTTGCTGGTGGTTACCGACGCTATTGCCGAACTGGTGCACCACAACGCCGCCGAAGCCCAGATTCGCGACGCGGCACTGGCGAACGGTATGGTGGCGTTGCGAGACGACTGCGAGCGCCTAGTGCAAAGCGGCCTCACTAGCCGCGAAGAAGCCATGCGCGTCGTGCGCGACTAAATTTTCATGCCCGCCTACTCGTACTCCGCCCTCGACGCCAGCGGCGCCACGCGCTCTGGCGTGTTGGAGGCCGATGCGCCGCGCGCCGCGCGCAGCCAGTTGCGCGCGCAGCAATTGGTGCCATTGAAGGTGCAGGAGTTGGGCAGCAACGAAGGCGGCACACAAAGTGCGGCACGGGGTAAGCGCCGCGCGTTCACCACCACCCAGCGCGCGGTGTGGACACGCCAGCTCGCTGGCTTGGTGTCGGCCGGCCTGCCGCTGGAACGGGCACTGAGCGCGCTGGCCGACGAGGCCGAGACTGAGCCCCAACGCGACGTGGTGGCCACGCTGCGCGCCGAAGTCAACGCCGGCGCCAACCTGGGCGCCGCGCTGGCCCAGCACCCCCGCGAGTTCTCGCCCATCTACGTGGCGGTGATCAGCGCGGGCGAACATGGCGGGCAGCTAGGCCTAGTGCTAGAGCGCTTGGCCGACGAACTCGAAGAACAACACAACCTGCAGTCCAAGCTGCTGGCCGCCGCGCTGTACCCGGCCGTGGTCAGTGCGGTGGCCCTACTCATCGTCATGTTCTTGTTGACCTATGTGGTGCCCCAAGTTGCCCAGGTGTTTGCGGGCTCCAGGCAGGCCCTGCCACTGCTAACGCGGGCGATGTTGGGTATCAGTGCGGCCGTGCGCAACTACGGATGGCTGGCATTGGTTGCTCTGTTTTTAGGAGCGGCTTGCGCAAGAATGGCATGGGCTAGTGGCACTTTTCGCATTAGATTTGATGCCGTCTGGCTGCGCTTGCCACTGCTGGGCCGCATGAGCCGCAGCTACAACAGTGCGCGCTTTGCCAGCACGTTGGCCATGCTGACAGGGGCGGGGGTGCCCATCCTCAAGGCGTTGCAGGCGGCGGCGGACACACTTTCCAACCGGGCCATGCGCGAAGACGCGTTGCAGGCACTCGTTTTGGTGCGCGAAGGCGCACCACTGGCCAGCGCGCTGGCCCACCACAAACGCTTCCCACCCCTGCTGCCCATGTTTGCGCGGCTGGGTGAGCAAACCGGGCGCCTACCCCACATGCTGGACCGCGCGGCCTTGCAGTTGCGCAACGAAGTGCAGCGCCGCGCCCTGCAACTGGCCACCTTGCTTGAACCTTTGCTCATCGTGGCCATGGGCTTGGTCGTCATGCTGATCGTGCTGGCCGTGCTCATGCCCATCATCCAGCTCAACCAATTGGTGAAATAAATCTCTATGGCATTAACGCTTGACGGCAAATTGGTCGTCGCCATCTCCAGCCGCGCCCTGTTCGACTTTGAAGAAGAAAATCAGGTTTTTGAAAAAGGAGACGACCGCGCCTACATGGAGCTGCAGCGGCAGCGATTGGACATTCCGGCCACGCCGGGTGTGGCCTTCTCGTTGGTGCAGAAGCTGCTGGCCTTCAACGATGCCACCACGCAACGGGTGGAGGTGGTCATCCTCTCGCGCAACGACCCGGTTTCAGGCATGCGGGTGTTCCGTTCGGCAGCGCACTATGGGCTGGCCATTCAACGCGGAAACTTCACACGCGGGGAGGCGCCCTGGCGCTACCTCAAGCCCTTGCATGCCAACCTATTCCTCAGCACCCACCTGAGTGACGTGCGTGCGGCCTTGGCGACCGGTGTACCCGCCGCGCAGGTCTACCCGCACAGCGCCCACGCCAGTGCGGCCCACCCCACCGAAGTGCGCATTGCCTTCGACGGTGACGCGGTGCTGTTCAGCGATGAGGCCGAGCAGATTTACCAAAGCGGTGGGCTGTCCGCCTTCCAGAAGCATGAGATGGACAAAGTGGCACAGCCCTTGCCCGATGGCCCATTCAAGCCCCTGCTCGTGGCGTTGCAAAAGCTGCAGCAGGCCAACATGCCAGACATGCGCATCCGAACCGCGCTGGTCACCGCGCGCAGCGCGCCGGCGCACGAACGCGCCATCCTCACTCTGATGAACTGGAATATTGACGTGGACCAGGCCATGTTTTTGGGCGGCCTGGACAAGGGGGAATTCCTGCTCGAATTTGAACCCGACTTCTTCTTTGATGACCAGACCGGCCACATCGAATCGGCGGCACGCCATGTACCCGCCGGTCACGTCGCCAGCGGCGTGCGCAACTGAGCCACTGCGGGCGGGCTGATTTCTGTTGTTGAGAACGGACACCGTGCTCAGCGGTCTAGCACAGACGCAGCATTGAAACCAGATTTGGGCGTTCGGCAAGTACGCCACGGGCATTTCCTATGCCTGATCCCGCGAATCATTGCTACGATGGGCCCACTTCTCCATCCCATATGCCCCTGCTCCACCGCCTGCGCTCCTTGCGCGCCGCCATCGTCCTCGCCGTCCTTGCGGGCGTGATGCTGGCTGCGGTGATTTCGTACACCGAGCAAAGTGCTAGTTTGCGTGAACAGCACACCGAACAAGTACACGTCGAACTGGAGCGCTTGGCCACGCTGACCTCGTTGGCCTTGCGCGAACCGCTATGGCAGTTTGATGTGGAGCAGGCCAACTCCCTGCTGGAAGCCGCCTTTGTCAACCCAGCGCTGGTGTCGATCCGCGTATGGGACCACAAAGAAATTCCCTTCGCCTCACGCGAGCGCAGCACGGGTGACGCGAATTTGGTGTTGCAAGACACCCGCGAAGTCTTGCGCAGCGACCTGCTGGTGGGCAAGCTCACCATCGAGATGTCCACCGCTGGCTATCTGCAAAAGCTGGCCGATGTCCGCCGGCAACTGTTCTGGAACGCGCTGCAAGCCGCGTTCATCGCGCTGCTAGTCATCCTTGCGGTGCTGCACTGGCGCCTGATGCGACCGCTGGAGCAACTGGTGCAGGCGTCCCAGCGCATCAAGCACCAAGAACTTGCAGTCCCCATTGAGCGCGTGTTTGACGACGAGGTCGGCGTATTGGCAGACAGTTTGGAAGCGACCCGCCTAGCCCTGCTGGACTTGGTCGCCCAACTAGAAAACCGCAACCGTGCGTTGACCCAGTCCAACGAACACTTGGAGCAACGCGTCGAAGAGCGCACCGAGTCATTGGCCAAGGCCCTGCACACCCTAGAGCGGGCGCAGCAGGAAATGATCCAAACAGAAAAGGTCGCGTCGCTGGGGCGGGTGGTGGCCGGCGTTGCCCACGAACTCAACACGCCCATTGGCAACGCGCTGACCGTGGTGTCCACCCTGCAGGCGGATCTGGAAGGCCTACAGGCCGAAGTGGCTTCCGGGAATGTGCGCAAGTCCGCGCTAGGTCACTACCTCGAGCGGGCTGACGAAGGCATGAGCTTGGCCGTGGCCAACTTGGCCCGTGCCGCGCATCTGATCTCGGACTTCAAGCAAGTGACGGTGGACCACACCAGTGACCAACGTCGCATTTTCGATCTGGCCGACGTGACCAACCAACTTCTCAATATGCTGCAACCCCGGCTGCGCCGCTCGGGCTTGCAGGTGCAACGCTTTTTGGAGCCTGGCGTCGCCTGCGACAGCTATCCCGGGCGCTACGGACAGGTGTTGACCAACTTGGTGATGAATTCACTCACCCACGCGTTTGGAAATCACGATGAGGGCACTATTTCCATTTACGCCGGCCCACTGGGAAATGACCAAATGGAACTGCGAGTGGTCGACGATGGCTTGGGCATGGCCGACGACGTCCGCCACCGCATCTTCGACCCGTTTTTCACCACCAAGATGGGGCGCGGCGGCACCGGGCTGGGCATGAACATCGTGCACACCATCGTCACCCAGGTGCTCACCGGGCAAATCACCGTCACCAGCGCGCCCGGGCAAGGCACCACCGTGCGCGTGTGCATTCCGCGCGTGGTGCCCGAGCCTGCGCAGCCCTCTGGGGCCGTGGTGTAAGGCTGGCAACAGTCCAGCCAGCGCGCGCCATGTCAGCGCGCTGGGCCTGAGCGCACAGCAACTCGATACTGTCTTCCCTGGCTTTCAATGGGACACGCGGCTAGACAGTCTGATGTGGGCCTGATCGGGCCGCTGTAGCGGCCCACCTCAACGCGGGCGCTACCATGGCGCCCAGTGCGCCCCGTTTGAATGGGCGCCCACCAAGGCTTTGCACGATGACACCGACCATTACCACCGGCTCCAAATGGGCCCAGTTCCAGACCTTTGTTAGCCGGGTCTGGGCTCTGACCCAGCCCTACTTTAATTCCGCCGAGCGTTGGAAAGCGCGCGGCATGCTGCTGGCCATCATTGGGCTCAACCTCGGGCTGGTGTACATGGCCGTGCTGTTCAACGACTGGAACCGCCTGTTTTACGACGCGCTGCAGGCCAAAGACGCCGACGTGTTCTGGACCCAGTTGGGGCGCTTCACCTACCTGGCCTTTGCCTTCATCGTCATTGCGGTCTACAAGTTCTACCTGACCCAGTTGCTGGAAATGCGCTGGCGCGCTTGGATGACCGGGCACTACCTGCAACGCTGGCTCAGCAATCAAGCGTTCTACCGGCTGGAACTGGCCCGTTTTACCGCGACGGGCAACGCGCAAGCCAACCCCGACAACCCGGACCAGCGGATTCAGGAAGACATCAACCAGTTCACCACTTACACCATCTCGCTGTGCATGGGCCTGCTCAACTCGGTGGTCACCCTAGCCAGTTTCGTCGGCATTCTGTGGGCGCTGTCGGGGAATTTTTCGTTTCATGTGGGCGCCAGCGAATACAGCATTCCCGGCTTCATGGTCTGGATGGCGGTGCTGTACTGCCTGGCGGGCAGCGTGATCACCCACTACATTGGTCGGCGCCAGATTCCGCTGAATTTCGAGCAGCAACGTGTCGAAGCCGACTTTCGCCACAACCTGATCCGGGTGCGTGAGTACAGCGAATCGATTGCTTTGGACCGTGGTGAAGGCGTTGCGGGCGCGCAGTTGGGCCAACGCTTTGACCGGGTGTTGGGTAACTACCTGGCCTTGATCAAGGCGCAAAAAAATCTGATCTGGTTCACCAGCTTCTTCGGCCAAGCGGCCGTGGTATTTCCGTTTGTGGTGGCGGCGCCGCGCTTCTTCAGTGGTGCCATTCAGCTCGGCGAGCTGATGCAAATTTCCAGCGCCTTTGGCCAAGTGCAGGGTTCGCTGAGCTGGTTTGTCGACAGCTACAGTAGCTTGGCCACTTGGCGGGCCACGACCGATCGCCTGACCAGTTTTGAAGCATCATTTAGGGCTCTAGCCCCCGTAGCTACTGCGCAAACAGCTCCTGAAAACATAGCAAACTCCAATGTATTGGATGTTACGGACCTGGACCTGCGCCTGCCTGCGGGCCAACAGCTTTTGCTGCACACCACGCTGCACGCTGACGCTGGTGATCGCATTTTGCTGCGAGGCCCTTCGGGCAGCGGCAAGTCCACACTGTTCCGCGCGCTGGCGGGCATTTGGCCGTACGCCAGCGGCGAGGTGCAGCCGCCCGCCGACACCATGTTCATCCCGCAGCGGCCCTACTTCCCCAACGGCAGTCTGCGCGAAGCGTTGGCTTACCCGCAGGCCGTGGCGAGCTACACCGACGCGCAGCTGCAACAGGCCCTGAACGATGCTTTGCTGCCAGGCTTAGCAGCCGAACTGGACCGGGTAGACGCCTGGAGCCAAAAACTGTCGGGCGGGGAGCAACAGCGCTTGGCGATTGCCCGCGTCTTGTTGAAACAACCGCAATGGGTATTTGCCGACGAGGCCACCAGCGCGCTAGACGAAACGGCGGAAGCCACCTTGTACCAACGCTTGGTCGACATGGTGGCGCAGCGCGGCGGCGGACTGGTGTCCATCGCCCACCGCCCAACGGTAGCGGCCTTTCACAACCGGCAATGGGTGCTCACGCCGCATCAGGGCGCGGACAGCCCCGCCTTGTTCACCTTGTCAGAAAACCCCGCATAGCCACGGGCCCGCAACTCGCAGGCCGGGCAGCTACCGCAGCCATAGCCCCACGCTTGGCGGTGGCTGCGGTCGCCCAGATAGCAGGTGTGGGTGTGCTCCACGATGAGGTCCACCAAGGCCTGCCCGCCATCCGCAACGCCCGACTGCTCGCCAAGGTCATGCGCCAACTGCCACGTCTGGGCCTTGTCGATCCACATCAGCGGCGTGTCGATCAGAAAGCGTTTGTCCATCCCCAAGGACAGCGCCAACTGCAGGGCCTTCATGGTGTCGTCGCGGCAATCGGGGTAGCCCGAAAAATCGGTTTCGCAAACACCAGTCACCAGCACCTGCAGGCCGCGCCGGTAGGCCAGCGCAGCGGCCAAGGTCATAAACAGCAGGTTGCGGCCCGGTACAAAGGTATTGGGCAGACCGCTGGCTTCCATCTGAAACGCGGTATCACGCGTGAGCGAGGTCTCACTCACTTCGCCCAGCACCGCCAAGTCCAACAAGTGGTCTTCGCCCAGCTTGGCAGACCAAGTTGGGAAGCGCGCGCGCAGTGCCCGCAAGACGGTGAGGCGTGCTTCCAACTCTACGCTGTGCCGCTGGCGGTAGTCAAAAGCAATAGTTTCAACGCGCTCGAAGCGCGCCAGGGCGTGGGCCAAGCAGGTGGTGGAGTCTTGGCCGCCAGAGAAAAGTACGAGTGCGGTGGTGTGCATGGCCGCCATGGTAGGGCATGGGGCCGCCTGCGCGCCGCCAGCGCGCGGCTACAGGTCTTCCGTCTTCTTGATTTTGCTGGGCGTATAGACCAGCACTTCCTTGGCCAGCAGTCCAGGCGCATCGGTCGGGTTCAGCGGCTGAGGGGGCGTCAGCTGATTTTTGACCTGCTCGATCTGAATGGCGCTGGCACCCGCAGTCCACACCGTCTTGAGGTGGTCTAGCAGTACCTGAGAAATGGGCTTGGGTGGCGGGTTGTCGACCTTTTCCGGCATCTGGCGGTGGATAGTCCAGTCTTGCGGCGCAGTCGCCTCCACCGTGCTGCGGCGGGTGGGGTCCGCCACTTCGACCTTGGGTGGATGGCCCCCCGACGGTTTGAGAGCGGGGTTGACCATGTCAATCGCGCTGGGGCTGGGTTCTGCCGGCGTGACGGACGAGACAGGTGGATTCACCGGAGCAACTGGGATGACCCTATGTGCCCCAGACGAAGCCAAATCTGCGCCGGTGGGGCGCATATTTGGGTTTCGGTCAATGGTGGGCAGCTGCATTTTGTATAGGCCTGTAGGCCTCTCCGGTGACTTTTAGGAGTTGACGTACATTTCTTAACGGCAGATTTAGGGGGTTATTTAGGTCTTTTTTTCAAAAAATTGAAAAAAGACACCGCCAAATCAGCGGTTGGCTGTCAATTTCGCACCAAATAGGTGCAAATCACAAAACTCGACCCGAACCGGCTAGGTCAGCCGCAGGCGGTTGGCATCGGCGGCAGGCAAGGTAAAGCGCCCCACCAGTTGGTCCAGCAGGGCAGCCTGCTCGCGCAGCGATGCCGCCGCTGCCGCACTCTGCTCCACCAACGCGGCGTTTTGCTGGGTCATTTGCTCAAGCTCACCGACCGCAGTGCTGACTTCTTGCATATCTTGGCTTTGGGAGTTGCTGGAGGCGGTAATGTCGCCAATGATGTCGCTGACACGTTGGACCGACTGCACGATGTCGTGCATGGTCTGACCTGCGCTGTCCACCAGCTTGGCACCGTGTTCCACATTGGCCACCGAACTGCCGATCAGTTCCTTGATTTCCTTGGCCGCCGCCGCGCTGCGCCCGGCCAGTGCCCGCACCTCACTGGCAACCACCGCAAAACCGCGCCCCTGTTCGCCTGCCCGGGCCGCCTCCACGGCGGCGTTCAAGGCCAGGATATTGGTTTGAAAGGCAATACCGTCAATGACCGAAATAATGTCCACGATCTTGCGCGACGAGGCATTGATGGCATGCATGGTACTCACCACTTGGGACACCGCCGTCCCCCCGCTCTGCGCCACGGAATAGGCGGAGCCCGCCAGCGTATTGGCCTCACGGGCGGACTGCGCCGATTGCTGAACCACACCGTTCAGGTGGTCCATGGAAGTCGCCGCACGCTGCAAATTGCCAGCCGTGTGCTCGGTGCGGTCGGACAAATCTTGGTTGCCATGGGCAATTTCGGCACTCGCCGTGCTGATGCTGCCCGTGGCATGGCGAACTTGGCCAACCAACTGGCCTAACGAATCCGCCATATGGGCCAACGAGCGCAACACCTCGCCCATCTCGTCTTGCCGCCCAGTACGGATCTTGACGTCCAGCCGGCCATCGCCAATGGCATGGGCCACCTGCACAATTTCCTGCAAGGGGTCGCACACGTTGCGCTGCAACACCCGGGTCCCCAGCGAAATCAACACCACAATAAAACCCATGAAGCCGGCGACCGACCAAACGGTGCGCATGCGCTCCTCGCCCGCCTTGTCGCGCAGCGCGGTAGCACCTTCTTCGGTCAGACTGACCAGCGCGTGTTGGGCCGCCAAGAACGCGGCCATGTCGCCTTGGTTCAAGGCTTTCACGTGGGCCAATACCGCAGCAGGGTCGCCGGCAGTCTTCAAGGTCTGGGCTTGGGCGATGGACGCCTGTAGCAGCTGGGCCTTGGTTTTCACCGCCGACAGCGCCGCCCGCTCTGCAGGAGTCTGCATGATGGCCTCTAGCGCAGCTTCCAACTTCGCAATCTCTTGGTCTGCCGCCGCCTGCTCCACCAGCAGCAAGGCGCTGGCCGCCGGGTCGCCATTGAGGGCGGCGCCAATACCCCGCAGCGCATTGGCTTCAGCCAAGCCCCGCAAACGCGCGCTCATTTGCAGCTTGCTTTGTTGTGCTGATTGTTCGGCCACCGTCTCTGCCTGCGACCGCGCAGTGCGCACGGCCGACCCGGCTGCCATCGCCACCAGTGCCATGCTCACGGCAATCGCGGGCAACCACAGTTTGAACGCAATACTTAACGATTTCATGGGCCACTCCAACTAAGAGCGGCCCAGTATCTGGGCTGTTTCGCCCAGGGTCAATAGCGAACCAGCGCGCGATACGTCAAAACAGTCTTGCCTTCAGCGGGGACATTGATCTTCCAGACTGCGGTATTGGCGGCGCCCTTGGTATGGGCATGGTTGGCGCTCAAAATCTGCCAGTCGCCAGGCACAGGCTCCTGCACGGTTACCGTCACCGCCTCTTTCTTGGCGTTCTTCAGCACCAACTCGTAGGCGCTTTCAAACACGTAGTTGTATTTGCCAGAGCCACCGAGCTTTTTGAAGTCGGTCTGCTTCTTGTCTGCGGTTACATCAAATGCATCGCCCAGTTTTAGGCGAACTTTCTCGTTCTTGGGAGTGTGGTCGATTCGGTCTTCACCAATGAATTGGGCATTGCCAGCCTGGTCTTTTTTATAGACCCGGACCACGCCCTTGGGCAGGGGCATGCCCAGGCGGGAGCTTTCCTTATTGTCAAACTCCACGAACACAGCCACCTTGATCTTCTGGCCCAGTTCACCCGCAGCCCCTTGATAGTAATAGTCGTTGCCCTGGAGCAATAGCTCCTTGCGTGCGGGTACCCCGGTAGCAGACAGCAGTGCCACCTGCTTGGTCTGGTTCTCGGCAATGGTGGTGGGGCGGTTCAGGGTGTAAAGATGGTATTCAAACAGCGACTCTTCGGCCATGCGCGACTCAGACTTCGCCATCGCGGGCGCAGCTGCCATCATCACAGGGCGACCCCCTGCAGCTCAGGCTGCACCTGGTTGACGTCGCCCGCCACCAGCTGCAGCTTGGCGTTGCGGTAGGCAGCGCCACTGGTATTCGTCAGCGTCACCCAGCCCGACATATCCAACTGGTCATCGGCGGCATTCAGCTCCACCACGTAGTCCGCCTTCCAGCCCAAACCAGCGGTCAGGTAGCTCAGCTCCACCGACTGCTGGGGAGCGCCCCGGTTGTCCAGCGCCATGACCAGCGTAGGCCGGTCGCGCAAATTGGGAGGCACTTGGCCAAACACCAAGCGCCCGGGAATGCCGGTTTCGATCCGTTGGCCGATTTGCAGCACCACGCCGCTATTGGCAGCCAGCACGGTGGCAGCTTCGGAGGTTTCGGCCCCCGTCGCGGGGTTGGTGCGGACCACGGTGACAGGCTGCCCCACATACTTTTCCAGCAGCTTTTGCGGTGTCAGCAGGTCAAAGTCAAAATTCTGCTCCAGCACTGAAAGCTGGTCTGGCGCAGTCAGGCTACGCAACAACGCCGTCTCGGGCCGCATGCGGGCACTGACGTCGCGAAAGGCCAACGACTGCGTACCGCGCTGCAACTGCACTTTGCGCTGGTCTTTCACCAGCGCCAGGTTGTCGTTGTAAATGGTGACGGCCACCTCCTGCTGGTCGGCCAGGGTGCTACGCGCTTCTTGGGGGGCGGTCTGGGCCAGGGCGGCTTGGGTGGCCAGGGCACACAAGGCCACGGCGATAGGCGAAAATTTGGCGTTCATAGGGTCTTCCTTCCTGAAAATGGGAACCGGGCTACAGCCTAGCGCAGTTAGCATTGGCCGCTAAGCTTAGCCCCAGCATGACCCCAGAGCCACGCCCCCTTTCTCGCTACCTGCCCGCCTGGCTGGCGCACTACCCGCGCGCGCACTTGGGTGCGGATGTCATGGCCGGACTGATGGTGGCCGTTTTGGTGATTCCGCAAAGCCTGGCCTACGCCTTGCTGGCTGGGCTGCCACCCCAAGCGGGTCTGTACGTGAGCATCTTGCCGGTACTGGTCTACGCTTTTTTGGGCAGCAGCATGACCCAGGCGCTAGGACCGGTGGCGATTACGGCCATCATGACGGCCACGGTCCTCACACCACTGGCAACACCGTTTACACCCGAATACATTGTGTTGGCCGCGTCGGTCGCGCTGATTTCGGGCGTCTTCGTGCTGCTCTGCGGACTACTGCGGCTGGGGTTCTTGGCGCAATTGCTCAGTCGCCCGGTGGTGAGTGGCTTCATTGCCGGTTCGGCGGTGCTCATTGTGGTGAGCCAGCTCAAGCCCATGCTGGGTCTGCAACTGCCCAGCGCGGGCGCGGCACAAACCCTGCTGGCGGTGGGCCAGCATCTGGGCGAGGCCCAGCCGACCACCGTGCTGCTATCCGTGCTGTCCATGGCGGCGCTGTGGGGCGCCCGCTTCGGGTTAGCCCGCTACCCCATGGTGGTGCGGCTGATGCCGCTGGCGGTATTGGCATGCGCCACGGCGACTGTTGCCGGCCTGGCGCTGGACCAGCACGAGGGTGTGGCGGTGGTGGGCAGCGTCCAGCAAGGACTGGGGCAATTGCAGTGGTTTGTTCCCGACTGGCCCACCGTGCGCCAACTGGCAATGCCCGCGCTGGTGCTTGGATTTATCGGCATGGTGCAAAGCATCACCATGGCGCAGGCGCTGGCGGTGCGGCGGCGGGAACGCGTAGATACCAACCGGGAGTTGGTCGGCCTGGGGGCTGCCAACCTGGCAGCGGCGTTTTACGGCGGCATGCCGGTGGGCGGTGGCCTGTCGCGCTCCGCCATCAACACCACTGCGGGCGCGCAAACGCCGCTGGCCAGCGGCGTGGCGGCACTGACCATGCTGGTCATCGTAGCCAGCGGCACCAGTTGGCTGGCGCGCATGCCGGTGGCCGTCCTGGCTGCCAGCATTGTGGTGGCGGCCATCGGCATGATTGACGTACGGGCGCTGCGCCAAGCTTGGTCTTACGACAAGGCCGATGCGGTGGCGCTGGTGGGCACCGCATTGGGCGTACTGCTGCTGGGCTTGGAGCTCGGCATTGCCATTGGCATTGGCCTGTCGCTGGCAGCGCTGCTGTGGCGTGCCAGCGCGCCTCATATTGCGGTGATCGGCCGGCTCCCGGGCAGCGAGCACTTTCGCAACGTCGAGCGTTACGGCGTAGAAACACGGCCCAGCGCGCTGCTGCTGCGTATCGACGAGAGCTTGTTCTTTGGCAACCTGAATGCGCTAGAAACTCGCTTGCAGCTGGAACTGGAGCGCCAGCCCGCAGTGCGCCATGTGGTGCTGGTGATGAGCGGAGTGAACCGGATCGACACCACAGCCATGGAGGTGCTAACCGACCTGAACCGGGAATTGCGCGAGCGCGGCATTGCGCTGCACTTGGCCGAAGTCAAAGGCCCGATACAAGACCGGCTGGCCAACGCGCCGCTGCTCAAGGAACTGTCGGGCCAAGTGCACTTGTCGGTGAACGCCGCGTTTGAAGCCATGCCGCGCCAAGCGACGGCAGACCACGATCCTGCCTTGGCCATCTAAGCCACGCGGTAAAATCGCCGCTTTCCCACAGCCTCTGGATACACACCATGAACCGCTGCATTCGCACCCTGGGCTTGTTGGCCGTATTGGCCACCGCCTTCACCCCGCTGGCCCACGCCCAAGTGGCCAGCACCTCCACCACCGTTCTCAGTGACGGAAATGGCAACACCGCAGCGGTGCGCAATTTCCCCCTTAAAGTTCAGCGCGGAACACTGCTTGTCACCGCACCACCCGAAGTCATGTTGGACGGCAAGCCGGACCGGCTTTCGCCCGGCGCACGCATCCGCGGCACCAACAATATGCTGGCCATGTCCAGCGTCTTGGTGGGGCAGCCGCTGGTGGTGAACTACCTGCGCGAGCCCAACGGCTTGCTGCACGACGTGTGGATTTTGACGGCGCTGGAAGCCGAGATCAAACCGGTCACTGCACCCTAAATCGCCCGGTGCGTTCGGTGCGGCACGCCCAACGTCGCGCCAGACGTCCCCCGAGCCAGTTCACCCTTGCGGGCAAATTTTCAAGTCTTTTAGGCCTCTAGCCCGCATAGGTATTGCGCCAACAGCTTCTCTTTTAATAGCAAATTCGGTATTTCCCATGTCCAAAAAAGTCTTTATCAAAACCTTCGGCTGCCAGATGAACGAGTACGACTCGGACAAGATGGCCGACGTGCTGGGCGCCGCCCAGGGCTACGAGCCCACGCAGAACGTGGACGAAGCCGACCTGATTTTGTTCAACACCTGCTCGGTGCGCGAGAAGGCGCAGGAGAAAGTGTTTAGCGACCTGGGCCGCATCAAGCACCTCAAGGCCAAGGGCGTGCAAATTGGCGTGGGCGGCTGCGTGGCCAGCCAGGAGGGGGCCGAGATCATCAAACGCGCGCCCTATGTGGACGTGGTGTTTGGCCCACAAACCCTGCACCGCCTGCCCGAGCTGCTGAACGCTAGAGCGGCACTGGACAAGCCGCAGGTGGACATCAGCTTCCCCGAGATCGAAAAGTTCGACCACCTGCCGCCCGCCAAGGTGGACGGCGCCAGCGCCTTTGTGAGCATCATGGAAGGCTGCAGCAAATACTGCAGCTACTGCGTGGTGCCCTACACGCGCGGCGAAGAGGTGAACCGCCCGTTTGAAGACGTGCTGGTGGAGATTGCCGGCCTGGCCGACCAGGGCGTGAAAGAAGTGAACCTGCTGGGCCAGAACGTGAACGCGTGGCGCGCGCGCGCTGACCGCAGGCGGCGAGATGGCAGACTTTGCCACGCTGCTGGAATATGTGAGCGACATCCCCGGCATTGAGCGCATCCGCTACACCACCAGCCACCCCAACGAGTTCACGCCCAGCCTGATTGCGGCGTACGAAAAGCTGCCCAAACTGGTGAGCCACCTGCACCTGCCCGTGCAACACGGCAGCGACAAAATTTTGATGGCCATGAAGCGCGGCTACACCGCCATGGAATACAAAAGCACCATCCGCAAGCTGCGCGCCATCCGGCCCGACATGTCGATCAGCTCGGATTTCATCGTCGGCTTTCCTGGTGAGACGGACGAAGACCACGCCAAGATGATGAAGCTCATCCACGACGTGGGCTTTGACAACTCCTTCAGCTTCATCTTCAGCCCCCGCCCCGGCACGCCTGCCGCCAACTTGCAGGATGAGACACCGCATGAAGTGAAGCTGGCGCGCCTGCAGGAGCTGCAAGCGGCCATCAACGCCAACATTGCCACCATCAGCAACCAGCGCCTGGGCACGGTGCAACGCATTCTGGTGGAGGGCATGAGCAAGCGCGACAACGGCGAACTGATGGGCCGCACCGAGTGCAACCGCGTGGTCAACTTTGCCGGCCAGCCGCGCCTGGTGGGGCAGCTGGTGGATGTGACCATCACCGAGACACGCAGCTACACCTTGCGCGGCGAAGTGCTGGTGGCAGAACACTTGGCCTGATCGCACAGTACCGCAAGCACATCGGACTCCCGCCGCGCCCTGTGCGACTACTTTGACCGCGCCCGGAGAGAAGCCTCCGGCCGCCCAACGCCACGCATCCTGGGCGAGGCACAGTCGTGGCACGACTGGTATGTGAAGACCGGGCGGATGCTTTGATTTGCTACTGAATTAGGAGCTGCTTGCGCAATCAGTGCCGGGACCAGAGGCCGATTGGGCTTGAAATTTCTTGCCCGCCTGTGAGTGGGTGTAGGCGAGCGATACAGCGTAGGGAGGGTGGTCCGCTTTGGGCTGGAAGCCGCCACTAGCATCTCGTGCGATAGTCCGATGGACCTTGAAAGGTCGGCTAGCGCACGAGCTTTTCTCGGCACCTTCGCATGAACTTCTCGTAAACAGGCACGAACTGCCGGGCTTGATCGTTGAGCACACGTGCGTCCTCGATCACTTCAGGTGATCGTGGTCCCTGAGCTCGTTGGTTGTCTGAAAAAACAGACGAGTAGTCACCATTCCCTACGGGTACGGTTCTCAAAGCAAGAGCATCTGCCAAGCGCCCAGCCGCCGCGTAAAGATTGGCAAGACCCTCTTGAAGCTCGGTGTCTTTGAACTCCTTTTCTGGGGACTCCCATGCCCAGTAGAAATCGTTCAATGGCCGAATCGCTGCCCTCGAAAATGAGCCGCCGAAGTCGTGATCCCGAAACAGGCGAATCGCAGGATCGAAAGCCAGAAGAGTCTTCAGTTCTTCGTAGAGACATTGATCGTGCGTCGGCCCGTTGGCCGCAGCCGCCGGCCTTAGTTGCGGGTAGTGTTGAAACAATCTCGCTTCGTAGAGGGTCAGGTCTTGCCACACATCGCTCCAGAAGAGTACGGAGACCTTGAACTTGGAGCCTTGTTCACGCGTCTCGGACAGCTGGCGGGCAAACTCCTGTAGAGCCTTATCGGTAGATCCTGTCGTCACCACGTAGAGGTGAGCGAGTGCTGGCTTAAACGATTCCGCCTTTCCCACCTCGTCTAGAACCACCTCCCTCGACAGCCCAGACAAGGTGTTCTTGCACTGAAGACCTACGAGGCGTCCTTGGTCATCGTCCCCGTACACGTCGACCCCATCTTGGCGCTGACCTTGTCTTCCATGTCGTGTGAAGTTGGCGTTGCGCCATCGGTTCTTTGCAGCGGAACAGACGATGTCCTCGAATTCGTCCCACGAGTTGGGCGGGGCCATTTTTAGGTCAGCGTATGTAGGCATACTGAGATTGTCCATGCGTGGAGTTCAAAAAAATCCAGCGCCAACGCACAGGCCGAAGAGTTCAGTCATGTGGGCCGTTGATTACTGGTGCGAAACCGCTGATAAGTTTAGATTGAGAGTAAACATCTTCGTCATCTGTGCCTGGTGTCGCCGATGCGAAAGACCACGAACAAGGACGAACTTCTTATCGGGCAGATGTCGCCGCAGTATGCGTTGAAGTGTCCGCTTCCGCTGCAAAGCGGCTCCCAACCTTAACCGACCCAACCCAGCGCACCAACCACGTCACCCGCAGAGCGGGGAGTCCGGGGCCCCGCCGATTTGTGCGCGTTTGGCAGTATGAGGCGGGGGCCCGGGCTCCCCGTTCTGCCGCCCACTCCGATAGCGAATCGCTACAAAATCAGGAGCTTCTCGCGTATAGTCCACGCGGGCTAGCGGCCAATTTGGCATAAAAATGCACCGCCCAAGCACGCTTTAGTGCTTCGGCGCCTCTGCCACTGCCCGGCGGCGCTCCACCACCAGCAACCAAGCGCCGGCAGCACCACACAGCGCAATCAGCACCATGCCCAACCACGACTGCGCATCGGGCACGTGGGAGAACACCAGCCACCCCGCCAACACGGCAAACGCGATTTGCGCGTAGGAGTACGGCATGAGGGTGGAGGCAGGGGCGTATTTAAACGCCAGGGTGAAGAAGTAATGGCCAATAGAGGCCGTAAAGGCCATAAAACACAGCCCCAACCACAGGCCAGCACTGCCGATCGGCTGCCAGACCCACGGCAGGGCCAACGCAGAGACCGCAGCGCCGATCCATGCCGTGTAGAGCTGTATCGTCATAGGGTCTTCGGTACGCGTCATGTGGCTGGTAAGCAGCTGAAACGACGAGTTCATCGCCACCAGCGCCAAGGGCACTAACAAAGCCCACTGAAACCCTTCAGAGCCGGGACGCACGATCAATAAAGTACCCAAAAATCCGCCGGCCACCAGCGCTTTGCGCAAACCGGACACCTTCTCACGCAGCATATGGGCCGCCGCCAGGGTCACCACCATGGGTGTGAGCAAAACGATGGCGGTGAAATCGCCCACCGGCAAGTGCTGCAGGCTGACAAAGGCCAACAGACTGGTCAGCAGCAATAACATTGCCCGCACGATATGCAGGCCTGGATGGCGAGTCACCCAGGCGGAGCGCCCGCGTTGGTGCAAGACCGTCGCAGTCGTCAGCACCGCCTGCAAGCAATAGCGCACCGCAATGGCCACGAGCACCGGCACATACCCAGCCACCCATTTGGTGGTGGTGTCCAGCATGGCAAAACAGGCCATGGCCAGCAAGGCCCAGCCAATGCCCACCGCGCTGCTGGGGCGTTGCTGCATCTTAGAAAGGCATCTTGGGCATACCCTTCATACCGCCCATGCGTTTCATCATCTTCATCATGCCGCCACCCTTCATCTTCTTCATCATGTCCTGCATCTGCTCAAACTCCTTGAGCATGCGGTTGACTTCTTGCACGTGTACACCGGCCCCGGCGGCAATGCGGCGTTTGCGAGTGGCCTTGATGAGATCGGGCTTTCGGCGCTCCAGCGGCGTCATGCTGTGGATGATGCCTTCCTTGCGCTTGATGTCGCGCTCCGCCTTGTCCATGTCCACCTGGCCGGCCTTGGCCGCCATGGCGGCGGGCAGCTTATCCATCAAACTGGAGAGGCCGCCCATTTGCTTCATCTGCTGAATCTGGGCCAAGAAGTCGTTCAGGTCGAAGCCCGCGCCGCTCTTGACCTTGTCGGCCAGTTTCTTGGCGGCCTCCATGTCCACACCGGCGGTGACTTGCTCCACCAGCGCCAAGATATCGCCCATGCCCAAAATACGGCCGGCGTGGCGGTCGGCATCGAATACTTCCAGACCATCGAGTTTTTCACTGGTACCCGCGAACTTGATGGGCGCGCCGGTAACCTGGCGCACCGACAAGGCCGCGCCACCGCGGGAATCGCCATCGGTCTTGGTCAAGATGATGCCGGTCAGCGGCAAGGCGTCTTTGAACGCCTTGGCCGTGTTGACCGCATCTTGGCCCTGCATGGCGTCCACCACAAACAAGGTTTCGATGGGGTTCAGTGCCGCATGCAGGTTCTTGATTTCCAGCATCAGCGCTTCGTCAATCGCCAGGCGGCCTGCGGTATCGACCAGCAGCACATCAAAAAAGTGCTTTTTGGCGTAGTCCAACGCGGCGCGGCCAATGTCCACGGGATTCTGGTCCGGCGTGGAGGGAAACCATTCGGCGCCCGCTTGGGCGGTCACCGTCTTCAACTGTTCGATGGCGGCAGGGCGGTAGACGTCACCCGACACGGTCAGCACCTTCTTCTTGCGCTTCTCAATCAGGTGTTTGGCCAGCTTGGCGGTGGTGGTGGTTTTGCCGGCACCCTGCAAACCCGCCATCAAAATCACGGCGGGCGGCTGTGCGGCCAGGTTGATATCACTCACCCCCTCGCCCATGGTGGCGGCCAACTCCTTGTTCACAATGCTCACCAGCACCTGACCTGGTTGCAAAGAGCCAAGCACTTCCTGGCCCAGCGCCTTTTCCTTGACCCGGGCAATAAAGTCGCGCACCACGGGCAGGGCAACGTCCGCTTCGAGCAAGGCCATGCGCACTTCGCGCAGCATGTCGCTCACGTTGGCTTCGGTGATACGGCCCTGACCGCGAAGGTCTTTGACGAGGCGTGAGAGTTTGTCGGTAAGAGCGGAGGCCATGTGACGTAGTCCGGCGAGCGGAACCTGTGGTGAGGGCCAGCCAAAGCTGGCAGAGAGCAAAACGCTAAACTGTGAGGATGATTTTAGCGAGTGCATCCCCTATCCACCTGACGCTGACGGTTCTGGCCGCTTGCGCCTATGCTTGGACCGCGCTGCGGGCATCCCAGCTATCGGCCCGCGCGGCGCGGCTGGGCGTGGTGGTCGCGTGGGTCATGCACGGTGCCGTATTGGCCTGGGGCTGGGCCAGTGACACCCCTCATTTCGGCTTTGCACAGGCCCTGTCCATGACGGCGTGGCTGGTGGCCGCGCTGTATGCGGTGGAAAGTCAGGTATTCCCGCAGTTGCAAACTCGCTGGGCCCTGGCTGGCTTAGGGGCCTTTGTCGTGGTCTTGGCCTATGTCTTCCCCGGTGCCACCTTGCCACCCAATGCGTCCATTTGGCTTCCCCTGCACTTGGCGTTTGGCGTGGCCTGCTACGGATTGTTTGGCACGGCGGTGGTCCACGCTTGGCTGATGCACCGGGCCGAGGCCCGCTTCCGCGTCGCGGCCGACCCCCACAGTGGGCTGCCCTTGCTGACTCTGGAGCGGCTGACCTACCGGTTTGTCACCGCTGGATTTGTGCTGTTGACGGTGACCCTGGTGATGGGCTACGGCTTTGGTGACGTGGTGTACGGCCCAACCCATGCTTGGCACTGGGACCACAAAACCATTTTTTCGCTGCTGTCCTGGTGCATTTTTGCGGTCTTGCTGGCCGGACGCTGGCAGTTCGGCTGGCGTGGCAAGCGGGCCAATCGGATGTTGTACGCGGGGTCCGCCTTGCTGCTGCTGGGCTATGTCGGCTCCCGTTTTGTGCTGGAAGTAGTGCTGGGGCGCGTTGCATGAAGTACCTGTTGGTCGCTGTGGTTATTTTCTTGGTCGCCTGGCGCTGGCGCAGCAGCCGCGATGAAGACTTGCAACTGCGCCGCAAGCGGCACAACCAAAGTCCCAACCGCACCACAGAGATTGAGGCCTGCGCCCATTGCGGCGTGCACGGGCCGGCCATCGACATGCAGGCTGGGCAACGGGGCAACTACTGCAGCGCGGAGCATCGTCGCCAAGCGGAGGGCTGATGCCGCAATCCGAACAGTCGTGGTTCGGCCCCTCGGCGCTAGAGCCTGCGCCTCAGCCTGTGGCCCAAACCCAAGAGTTCGCCAGACTGTGGCAGGCCTTCATGACCGCGCGCCTGGCACTGGGCGTACTGCTGCTGCTACTGCAGGCCGGCCTGTACTGGGGTGCGCCGGGGCAAAGCCTCTGGCTGATTGGACTGTGCACCGTCTATTTTCTGGGAACCATTGCAGCGCGCCTTCTGGTGCGCCCTCGCTATCTAGGCCAAGGCTTCAACCGGGCTTGGATTGTGTTAGTCGGTATGGACGTTGCCGTGTTTTCTGTGCTGCAACTGTGGCAAGGCAACGCACTGAATTACACGCCCTTGTTTGCCCTTCCCATCCTATTGGCCTCGGTCTTGGGGTCACTGCGGCTGGCACTGGGCACCGCTGCAGGTGTGACCATGCTGTTGTTGGGTATCACCTACTGGCAGCACAACGACAGCGTCAGCGAGGCTGCACAGGCGTTTGTACAAGCGGCCCTGAGTGGAGCTGGATACTTCTTCATCGCGCTATTAGCACACCAGTTGGCAGCCCGCCTTGCCAGCGAAGGCCAGCGCGCGCGTCGCAGCCAACTCGCGGCCAACATCGAGCGGCAGGTGAATGCACTGGTCATTGAGTCTTTGCCGGACGGAGTTTTGATCGTGGACGCGAACGGCAGGGTACGTGCTGCCAACCCAGCGGCCCGGGCGCTACTGGGGCGGGACCGTGACTCTTTGCAGCATGGTACCTGGGACCTCAAGAGTGAGCCGGCCTGGCAAGGCCTGCTCCAAATGACACGGCTGACGGTAGGCAGCGGACGCGACCAGCGCACTGACGTTGTGATTCAACACGCACAAGAAGCACCCCGCCGCTTGCTGGTACGCACCAGCCTGGCCGCCCCCCAAGAATTCAGGGATGAAAGCCTGTGCGTGGTCTTCTTGCAGGACCAACGCGAACAGGAGGCGAAGCTGCGAACCGAGAAACTGGCCAGCATGGGGCGCATGTCTACCGCAGTGGCCCATGAGATTCGCAATCCGTTGGCGGCCATTGCCCAAGCCAACGCGCTGCTCGACGAAGACCTGACAGACCCACGACAAAAACAATTAACGTCCATGGTGGCCCAAAATGCCAAGCGGCTGGAAAAAATTGTGGATGACATCCTCAACGTGTCGCGCGTACGGGGCAGTGACCCCGCGTTGTTAACCCCCTTGATTTCGCTACAAGAGACGGTCCATCGGATTGCTAACGACTGGGCCCAACAAACCGGCCGAAGCCCGCAACTGCAGCTCCAAGACGCAGGCGCAGCGTGGCTGGTCCGCTTCGACCCTGATCACCTGCGGCAGGTTATGGTCAACCTGCTGGACAACGCCAAACGTTACGCCACTGACAGGGTCGCCAGTATCCAGGTCATTGTCCAAGCCGAGCGGGCAAATACACAGCAAGTTACAGTCAGCATATGGAGTAATGGCCCACCGATGGAAGCATCGGTAGAGCGTCACCTGTTTGAACCGTTTTTCACGTCAGAAAGTCGCTCCAGCGGCTTGGGCCTGTACATTTCGCGCGAACTGTGCGAACGACACGGCGCCACCCTGACCTACCAACGCAGCCCCCGCCAGTGCGATGGCACATCAACCGATGGCAACGCATTCACACTGCACATCCCCCTGCTGACGGCCAGCGCTTGCGGCGACCATAATGACGCACCATGGCAAACCTCCCTGTACTGAGTGACTCCCGCGTGCTCGTGATTGACGATGAGCCCGATCTGCGGACACTGTATGAATTGACGCTGCTGCGCGAAGGCTACCGGGTAGAGACTGCGGGCACCGTCCACGAAGCCCAGGAGCACCTCAGCCAACAGCGCTTTGATGCCATCATCACGGACATGCGACTGCCAGATGGCATGGGAACTGACATCTTGGCACGTCTGCGCGCCGACCAACGCCACGAACGCTGCATCGTCATAACAGCCTATGGCTCCGCAGAAAACGCCGTGGAATCGCTGAAAGCAGGCGCCTTCGATTACCTGTCTAAGCCGGTGGACCTCAAACAGTTTCGCGCCGTAGTTGCCAACGCCTTGTTAAGCAACAGCAGTACGAGCACCAGACCAGCACGAACAACACCAGGAACAACAGCGCCATCTACACCAACAGGCAATGCTGCAGACCAGTCATTGGCCAAATTGGTGGGAGCATCAGTTCCCATGAGCCAAGTGAAAGAACGCATCGTCAAGGTGGCGCGCAGCATGGCCCCCGTACTAGTGCGCGGCGAATCCGGCACTGGCAAGGAACTGGTCGCTGCAGCGGTGCACGCGAACAGCCATCGCGCCCAAGGCCCGTGGGTGCCCGTCAACTGCAGCGCCATTCCCGAAAATCTGCTGGAAGCGGAGTTTTTTGGTGCACGCAAAGGCGCCTACACCGGCGCGAACCAAGACCGCGTGGGGTTTTTCCAGGCGGCCCACGGCGGCACCCTGTTCCTGGATGAAATAGGCGATCTCCCTTTGGCCATGCAGTCCAAATTGCTGCGTGCTATTCAAGAGCGCAGCGTACGCCCACTGGGTGCCCACCAAGAGGAACTGGTGGATGTCCGCATCGTGAGCGCCACACACAAGGACTTGGCCGCTGAAGTCCATGCAGGGCGGTTTCGGCAAGACCTTTACTACCGCCTGAACGTCATCGATTTGTATATCCCCCCGTTGCGAGAGCGAAGCGAAGACCTGCCATCACTGTGTACCGCGCTACTGGCGCGTATTGCGGCGGAGTCCGGTACCACGCCGCTGGCTTTGTCACCATCGGCCTTGTCGCAAATCTGTGCACTCCCTTTGCAAGGCAATGTGCGAGAACTGGAGAATGTGCTGCACCGCGCGGTGGCGCTGTCCGATGGGGATGTACTCGAACTGGATACCCACGCTGCCAACACCCAACCCGGAGCACTCCTATCCACCCCTGAATCCGTTGCCACAAGTACGGTGGTACCGCTTCCCCCCGCCAGACGCCAAGGTGATTTGATCCCCTCTGATCTGCAAGCCTACTTAGATGCAATTGAACGCGACATGCTGGTGCGGGCACTAGACGATGCCCGCTTCAACCGCACGCTGGCGGCGCAACGCCTAGGCCTAAGCCTGCGACAGATGCGATACCGCATCGCACGTTTGAATATCGACAGCCCCCAAACCGCTGACGATGCTCCCCACAACTGAAGCACCGCCCCCTAGCTCGCTCTGGGACCAGGGCTGGTATCGGTTTGCGTACCGCTGTCCTTCGCCAAACTTTGGCGCCCGACCGGTCGACACTTCTATTGAACTGGTGGTGCTGCACTCCATCAGCCTGCCGCCCGGGCACTATGGAGGCAATGCGGTTGCCGAGCTATTTACCAACCAGTTGGATTGGAACGCGCACCCCTACTACCGAACCATTGAAGGTATGCAGGTGTCCGCCCATTTTTTCGTGCGTCGCAATGGCGACCTGTGGCAGTTCGTCAGCGCCCTAGACCGCGCCTGGCATGCGGGAACCTCCTTCTACCGGGGGCGAAACAACTGCAACGATCACTCTATTGGCATCGAGCTCGAAGGCTTGGAGGGCGACACATTTGAACTCGCCCAATATGAAACCCTGCAGTCCCTGCTGCCCGCGCTCCGCCAACAATTCCCCATCCACCACATAGCGGGGCACGAGCACATCGCCCCAGGCCGGAAGGCTGACCCTGGGCCGGGTTTTCAATGGGATGGGTTGCGCAGGGACTTGGGCTTGCCAGAGACGATGTTTCCTGAACACCACAGCTCAGAGATTCGCGAAAAAAAAATCTAGAAATTACCCTCGTCTGCTACGTTTCACGTGGCCGCCTCCCGCCTTTCGTGTTGCCAGCGTTGATGCGGGCTAGACGCCAGAAATCTGCTGCAACGCCCATCAAGCTTGAAGTTTGCGGCTCAAAGCCCGTTATTTCGGCGCCTGTCGCCGGTCGACCTTGTTGCACTTCTGTCGCATGCACCGCGACGGACCGCCTCACTCTGAAAAATTCAGCAATACGCTACCTGTAGTGGCTTGCCACCACCCCAGACCCCAGATATAGTGTGTGCTGTTGGCACAACGAGCCACTTCATGGTGAGCTTCAGCAGTGTGAAATCCACACCAAGACACGCCCCCAAACAAGATTTAGACGAGGAAATCATGGAATCTGCTTCTATCGCGCCCCCCACCCCTGCAACTGCCAGCCGGCTTACCTATTCCAGTGCGCTCAGCGTTGATCTTGGCGCAGCCGGTACGCTGAGCCACTACCAAATCATTCGCCGCAACGGTGCCGTGGTTCCGTTTGAACCCAACAAGATTGCGGTGGCCATGATGAAGGCCTTCTTGGCAGTCCATGGAACCCAAGGTGCGGCATCTGCCAGCGTACGAGAAACCGTGGACGAACTCACGCAACAAGTGATTCGCGCCCTGATGCGTTCGCGCCCCGGCGGCGGAACTTTCCACATCGAGGATGTGCAGGACCAGGTCGAACTCGGTTTGATGCGGGGTGGTCACCATGAGATCGCACGTGCCTATGTGCTTTACCGTGAGCGCCGTACCCAGGAGCGCGCCAAACAAGTGGTTCAAGCCGCTCCGGTGGCTCCTGTGATCCATGTACTGGAAAATGGACAGCACATTGCGCTGGACTTGGTACAACTGAAGACACGCATTGAAACCGCGTGTGCGGGGCTAGGTGCCGACGTGAAGGCGGAGCCCATCTTGGCCGAAACCATGCGCAACCTGTACGACGGCGTTCCCATGGACGAGGTCTACAAGGCGTCCATCTTGGCGGCTCGCACCTTGATTGAAAAAGATCCGGACTACACCTATGCGACTGCTCGACTGCTGTTTCACACCATCTCCCGCGAAGTGCTGGGGCGTGACGTGGCACAAGCCGACATGCAGGAAGCCTACGCTGATTACTTCCCAGGTTTCATCAAACGCGGCATCGGCGCCGAGCTACTCGACGAAAAGCTGGCGCAGTTTGACCTGCAACGCTTGGGTCAGGCGCTCAAGGCCAGTCGTGACCTGCAATTCGACTACCTAGGTCTGCAAACCCTGTATGACCGCTACTTCCTGCACGAAGGAAAAATTCGCATCGAATTGCCACAGGCATTCTTCATGCGGGTCGCCATGGGACTGTCTCTCAACGAAATCGACCGTGAGGCGCGCGCCATCGAGTTCTATGAAGTGCTCTCGTCGTTCGACTTCATGTCCAGTACCCCCACGCTGTTCAATAGCGGCACGCTGCGTTCGCAGCTCTCTAGCTGCTACCTAACCACGGTGCCCGACGACCTCGACGGTATTTACGAATCCATCAAAGAAAACGCCCTCCTGTCCAAATTTGCAGGCGGCTTGGGGAACGACTGGACTCGCGTTCGCGCTTTGGGCTCCCATATCAAGGGTACCAACGGCGAGTCCCAGGGCGTGGTGCCTTTCCTTAAAGTGGTCAACGACACAGCGGTTGCGGTCAACCAAGGTGGCAAGCGCAAAGGCGCTGTCTGTACTTACTTGGAAACTTGGCACCTTGACATTGAGGAGTTTCTGGAGCTGCGCAAGAACACTGGCGATGACCGCCGCCGCACGCATGACATGAACACGGCCAACTGGATTCCCGATCTATTCATGCGCCGCGTGATGGAAAAAGGCACTTGGACACTGTTTTCGCCGTCCAACGTCCCTGATCTGCATGACTTGTTCGGATCCGCCTTTGAGAAGGCCTATGTGGCCTACGAAGAAAAGGCGGCCCGCGGCGAAATCAAACCAGCACGTACCCTGCAGGCAGCAGACCTGTGGCGCAAGATGCTCACCATGTTGTTTGAAACCGGCCACCCTTGGATCACATTCAAGGACGCCTGCAACGTCCGCTCGCCACAGCAACATGCCGGCGTGGTGCACTCGTCCAATCTGTGTACCGAAATTACGTTGAATACGTCCGATACGGAAACTGCGGTGTGCAATCTCGGATCAGTGAACTTGCGCCAGCACTTGAAAGACGGTGCAGTTGATCACGACAAACTCAAGCGCACTATTTCCACGGCCATGCGCATGCTCGACAACGTGATCGACATCAACTACTACGCCGTGAAGAAAGCGCGTGACTCCAATATGCGCCACCGCCCTGTCGGCTTGGGGGTTATGGCATTCCAAGACAGTTTGTACGCCTTGCGCATCCCCTACGCCAGCGATGCCGCAGTGCAGTTCGCTGACGAATCCATGGAGGCTATCAGTTACTACGCCTACTGGGCCTCCACTGAGCTGGCCCGCGAGCGCGGCAAATACACCAGCTTCAAGGGCTCCCTGTGGGACCAGGGCGTCTTGCCACCAGACACGCTCGACATGCTGCACCAGGCACGCGGCGGTTACGTCGAAGTAGACCGCTCGTCCACGCTGGATTGGGATGCCTTGCGCAACAAAATTGCCAAAGACGGCATGCGCAACTCCAACTGCGTGGCCATTGCGCCTACCGCCACCATCTCCAACATCATTGGTGTCGACGCATCCATTGAGCCTTGCTTCGGCAACCTGTCTGTGAAATCGAATTTGTCCGGCGAATTCACCGTCATCAACAGCTACTTGGTACGTGACCTCAAACAGCTCGGCCTGTGGGATGACGTGATGGTGATGGACTTGAAACATTTCGATGGCTCGCTCAGCCCTATCGATCGCGTTCCCGCCGACATCAAGCAGCTGTACGCCACTGCGTTTGAAGTGGAAACACGTTGGTTGGTTGAAGCGGCGGCACGTCGCCAAAAATGGATTGACCAAGCCCAGTCGCTCAATATCTACATGGCAGGAGCCTCTGGCAAGAAGCTCGATGAGACTTACAAGCTGGCCTGGTTGCGTGGGCTCAAGACCACCTACTATCTCCGTACCATGTCCGCCACCCATGCAGAGAAATCTACTGTGACAGCAGGACGCATGAATGCGGTATCCAGTGGCAACGATGCACAAGGATCTACCAAGATGTCCAGTGCACTCGAAGCTGCGGCCGCTGCTGCACACCAGCAGATGGAACTGGCAAGCAATGCGGCGACCGACATCAAGTTCTGCGGCGTCGACGATCCAACGTGCGAATCCTGCCAATAGGGCAAGACTGCAATGGCCTAGCACGATGCTCTGGCACAACACAATCTGGCAGCGAAATGTGTGATCTCTTTTCATTTCATTTCGTTGCTCTCATAATTCGCTGATTGGATACACCTATGCTGTCTTGGGACGAAGAAGTCAAGCCTACATCGCCGTCAAATTTTGTACGCAACCCGTCTGAACAATTGCCGGTTGCGCAGATGACTGTCACTGCCTCCACCTCCTCTGCAAAGCCACTAGCCGCAGCCACTACGGGTGCTGTGCGGCGGGTGCGTGCCGACGACAAGCGCATCATCAATGGTCAGACCGATGTGAATCAGTTGGTCCCATTCAAGTACAAATGGGCTTGGGAAAAATACCTGGCCACTTGCGCCAACCACTGGATGCCGCAAGAGGTCAACATGACCCGTGATATCGCGCTATGGAAAGACCCCAACGGCCTCACAGAAGATGAGCGCCGCATCATCAAGCGCAATCTGGGTTTCTTCGTGACTGCGGATTCGCTGGCAGCCAACAATATTGTGCTGGGTACTTACCGCCACATCACCGCACCTGAATGCCGCCAATTCCTGCTGCGTCAAGCCTTTGAAGAAGCAATCCACACCCATGCCTACCAGTACATCGTCGAATCTTTAGGCTTGGATGAAAGTGAGATCTTCAACGCCTACAACGAGGTGCAGTCGATTCGCGAGAAGGATCAGTTCCTAATCCCCTTCATCGAGGCGATCAGCGACCCCCACTTCAAGACCGGCACCCACGAGACCGACCAGACTCTGCTTAAAAGCCTGATCGTCTTCGCCTGCCTGATGGAAGGCCTGTTCTTCTACGTCGGATTTACCCAGATCTTGGCATTGGGTCGGCAAAACAAGATGACCGGTGCGGCCGAACAGTACCAATACATCCTGCGCGACGAATCCATGCACTGCAACTTTGGCATTGACCTCATCAATCAGCTGAAGTTGGAAAACCCGCACCTGTGGACCCCAGAATTCAAGGCCGAGATCAAGACGTTGTTCGAAAAGGCCGTGGAGTTGGAATACCGCTACGCGGAAGACACCATGCCACGCGGCGTACTGGGCATGAATGCATCCATGTTCAAAGGTTATCTGCGCTATATCGCGAACCGCCGGGCGACGCAAATCGGCTTGGAGCCGCTATTTCCCAATGAGGAAAATCCATTTCCTTGGATGAGCGAAATGATTGACCTGAAGAAGGAACGCAACTTCTTCGAAACGCGTGTTATTGAATACCAGTCCGGAGGCGCCCTTTCTTGGGATTGAGCGTACGTCCATGCTGATCCACTTTTCACACCCCCTTGCCTGCGGCAGTTGCTGCGGTCGGTGGATGTGTTCCCCCGTTCATGCTGCTGGGACTGCGCCCAACTGCATGCATCGCTTTTTGCGACCTGACGTGCAAAAAGTGCTCTTTGTATCTTGATCAAGGAGAAAATCATGGCAACTGCAAAAAAACCGGCCGCTAAGAAGGCCGCACCTGCGAAGAAGACTGCACCAGCGAAAAAAGTAGCCGCTAAAAAGGCCGCTCCCGCTAAGAAAGCTGCACCAGCGAAAAAAGTAGCCGCTAAAAAGGCCGCCCCGCTAAAGAAAGCTGCACCAGCGAAAAAAGTAGCCGCTAAAAAGGCCGCCCCCGCTAAGAAAGCTGCACCAGCGAAAAAAGTAGCCGCTAAAAAGGCCGCCCCCGCTAAGAAAGCTGCACCAGCGAAAAAAGTAGCCGCTAAAAAGGCTGCCCCCGCTAAGAAAGCTGCACCAGCGAAAAAAGCCGCTGCCAAGAAAGCTGCGCCTGCCAAAAAAGCGGCCGCAGCCAAAAAGCCAACAGCCAAAAAGCCCGTAGCGAAAAAAGCAGCGAAGAAACCCGCCGCGAAGAAAGCCGCGAAAGCACCCGCTGCCAAAGCGGCCCCTGCGGCGCAAACCACGCTGAATCCGCAAGCGGCTTGGCCGTTTCCGACATCCAGCAAGCCCTAAGCTTCGCGCACTTAGGCAAGCAAGCCCGTCACCGCAAGGTGCCGGGCTTTTTTAGTGCCATCAAGGATAAAACGCGAGCAAGCGGTAGCCAGAGATTCGTTCATCTCCACTGCCAACCTTCACAAGCAAGGGCAAGGCCACCGACAACTCAGCACCTGGTTGAAGCAAGGTTTGAGAGGCGCTTAACTCCTTGGCCGAAACCACGCGGCGCAGCACCGCCTGATCTTGCATGTCGGTTAAAGTCAACTCCAACGCTGGCACGGCCAGCGGTAGTGCAGAAGTACTTTTAAAGGTGAAGTTCAACCGGTACATATCAGCCCGCACTTTCGAAAATGACGAACTATCAATAACCACCGCGTCAATTTTTCGCAAAGGCTGAATCTGGCACCCCACCGCCTCACACAATGGGCCCAACAATGCATAGCTAGCAGGCTCAGTCGCAGCAATGCGGTCCCGCTCCAGAACAATGACCTGCAGCGCCAGCGTCACTGCCAAGGCCAGAAACATGAACCCCAAAACGGCACGCACCAGCCAGTGTTGCCACACAGACTTTTTGCGTGCCTGGCGCATGAAAGATAATTTGTGGGCGTCAGCTCCCGCCACCGTTTTGACTTGCGCCTGGGCATAGCGCGGCACGGATACTTCTGGCTCGGGGTCTGATGCCACTATGGCAGATTCCAACTTGGCGTCTGCAGGCTGCCCCGGACTCAGGCTCATCACCCGGTCTAACCCCTCGTCCTCAGTCTCATTGGGGCCAGACAGGTCAATCGCGAGATCAACATCAATCGCTTCTGCTGGGGCCTCTGCGGGGAGAGAGTCCAAAGCCTCCGGCGCAGCTGCTGGCGCATCGACAGCACTCTGAGAATCAAATTTCAGCGATGACGCCCAGGTGTTGTCGGCATTGATAGTATCTTCGGAGGGGCCGGGCTCCAAAACAGGCTGGACTACCGGGTCGGTAGAGAGATGCGCGTTGGCATCAAACACCTCGTCGCATTGGCCACAGCGCACCCAACCATCAGAAATGCGCAGCTGGTCGGGAACGACCTTGAACATCGTGGCGCATGCAGGGCACTGGGTAATGAGGCTCATCGCGTCACATTGTAGAGCCGGGATTTGGCGGGTTACAGCGTGGCGATCATCAGTATCCAGCCGTCTTCTTCATCGGCCACCGACAGCGCGCAATAGGGTGCGTAAGCTGCTTTGAGTTCGTCCGCTTGCCGTGCCAGAATACCGGCCAACACGAGCTTGCCGCCAGCTTCGACATGCGCGCACAGCAAGGGCGCCAGCACCTTCAACGGGGTTGCCAGAATATTGGCCAGCACCAAGGCATAGGCGCCCACAGCCAAGTCTGGCAAACCAGCCATCAGCGCTACGCCGTTGGCCTCGGCATTGAGCAGCGTCGATTGCACGGCCGCCTCATCAATGTCCACGGCCACCACCTTTTTGGCGCCGAACTTCGCGGCACCAATGGCCAAAATTCCGGAGCCACAACCGTAGTCCAGCACCTGGTCCGCTGCCGGATGACCCGCGATCCAGCGCAAACACATGCGCGTGGTGGGATGTGTCCCAGTACCAAATGCCAGGCCCGGGTCCAATCGAATCACCTGACGCGCCTGCGCAGGGGGTTCATGCCAAGTGGGAACAATCCAGAATTCCGGCGTGATTTCCAACGGTGCGAACTGGGATTGGGTCAGACGCACCCAGTCTTGGTCTTCCACCACAGCGACACCCAGCACTTGGCATCCGTGAAAGAAATCTTGCGCGGTCAACAGTCGGGCGGCATCGTCGGCCAATGCCTTGTCCGCAAACAGGGCAATGACACGGGAGCGCTGCCAGCCGTCTTTGGGAGGCGGCATGCCGGGTTCGCCAAACAAGGCTTGCTCCGCATCCGTTTGCGCGTCTGCGTCTTCCACACTCACGCTCAAGGCGTCCAGCGCGTCCAAGGCATCACTCAGATTCTCGACCCGGTCTTCGGGACACATCAAGCGGAGTTCGAACATCGCCAACCTAACGCTTGTGCTGTTCCAGCCAATGCTCGAGATAGTGGATATTGGTTCCGCCATCCATGAATTTGGCATCCACCATCAGCTCACGGTGTAAGGCAATGTTGGTGTTGATACCCTCCACCACTGTCTCTGCCAAGGCGGTGCGCATCCGGGCCATCGCCTGTTCACGGGTATCGCCGTGCACGATGATTTTGCCAACCATGGAGTCGTAATTCGGTGGTACAAAATAATTGGTATAGATGTGCGAGTCCACCCGCACACCAGGGCCACCGGGCGCGTGCCACATGGTGATGCGCCCAGGCGACGGCGTGAACTTGTAGGGGTCTTCTGCGTTGACCCGGCACTCAATGGCGTGCCCGCGCACTTCAATCTGGCGCTGGGTAAATGGAAGTTTTTCCCCTGCCGCCACCATGATTTGTGTCTTTACGATGTCGATGCCTGTCACCATTTCAGTGACCGGGTGCTCAACCTGAACCCGCGTGTTCATTTCAATGAAATAGAACTCTCCGTCTTCGTACAAAAACTCGAAGGTGCCAGCACCACGGTAGCCAATTTTTTTACATGCGGCGACACAACGCTCACCGACGCGCTCAATCAGTTTGCGGTTGATACCCGGCGCAGGAGATTCTTCCAATACCTTTTGGTGACGACGCTGCATTGAACAGTCGCGCTCGCCCAAGTACACCGCATTTTTGTGTTTGTCTGCCAACACCTGAATTTCAATATGCCGAGGGTTCTGAAGGAACTTCTCCATATAGACCGCAGGGTTGCCAAACGCTGCGCCCGCTTCGGCCTTGGTCATGGCCACCGCATTAACCAGCGCGGCCTCGGTGTGCACTACGCGCATGCCGCGCCCGCCGCCGCCGCCAGCCGCCTTGATGATGACGGGGTAACCCACGGCCTTGGCGATGCGTTTGATGGATGCGGCATCTTCAGGCAACTCGCCTTCCGATCCGGGCACACAGGGAACGCCCGCACGGATCATGGCCTGCTTGGCCGAAACCTTGTCGCCCATGATGCGGATCGACTCTGGGGTCGGGCCGATGAACTGGAATCCGCTTTTTTCCACCCGTTCCGCAAAATCTGCGTTTTCGCTGAGAAAGCCGTAACCAGGGTGAATAGCCTCTGCATCTGTCACTTCGGCTGCCGAAATGATGGCCGGCATATTCAGATAGCTGAGGCCTGACGGCGCTGGGCCAATGCAAACGGCCTCTTCGGCTAGCTTGACGTACTTGGCTTCGCGATCCGCCTCGGAATACACCATGACAGCCTTGATTCCCATCTCTCGGCAGGCCCGCTGGATACGCAGCGCAATTTCGCCACGGTTGGCGACCAGGATTTTCTTGAACATGGATTCGCTTATTCGATGGTGAACAGGGGTTGGCCGTATTCGACGGCTTGACCGTTTTCACACAATATCTGGGTCACGGTGCCGGACTTGTCGGCTTCGATTTCGTTGAGGATCTTCATGGCCTCAATGATGCAAATAGTCTCGCCCTCCTTGATCACCGAGCCCACCTCGACAAACGCCTTAGCGCCTGGGGCGGAAGAGCGGTAGAACGTCCCAACCATAGGGGACTTGACCGCATGACCCGCCACCACGTCGACTACGGGGGCCGCGACAGCCATAGGGGCCGCCGCTTGGGTCGGGGCTGCCGGGGCCGTATTGGGTGGCGCGTGGTACACAGGTGCATTGGGGTAGCCCTGCATCATGGCCCCGCCGCCTTTGACGATACGAACCTTGCCTTCTGCCTCGGTGATTTCGAGCTCAGACACATTGGAATCCGAGACCAAGTCGATCAAGGTCTTGAGTTTGCGTAAATCCATGAAATCTCCAACAACCGATATTTGCAAAGCGGCGAATTTACCGCAAAAACATCGCTAACTGCTGATAATTTTGACTATCAATACATGATTTGCACTGATTTTGATTGAACGCCAATGAGGGCGACGTTAGCCAAAGTGCGAAAACCGAACTCCCAACTAGGGAGTGGTCTCTATTTTATCCCAGACCACGCCGCCAGATCGGCAGGCATCAGGCGTCCGATTTTGCGCTGCACGATCGTGCCTTGCGAATCCAGCACCACACTAAACGGCAAGCCTCCGGCCAAGTTACCTAGGCTTCGGGCCCACTCCGCGCCCACAGAGCCGGCCAAACCCACCGAAAAATCCAGCGGCATCGTTTGCAAAAATTTTTGCACCGGGGCGAGCTGGTCGACCGCCAAAGCCAGCACTTGCCAGCCGTTGGCGCGATGTTCACGGTAGAACGCGTTGATAAGCGGCAGCTCTTCAACACAGGGCGCACACCAGGTTGCCCAAAAGTTAACCAGCAACGGACGCCCCTTGAGCGACTCCATAGACAACGTGCCACCTGCCGGAGTTGGCCATTGCTGGGTCCAAAAGCCCGGCAAAGGGGACGCAGCATTACCACGCTCTTGTTCCCACAATGCTACGCCCACGCCTGCCAAGGTCGCTACGCCCGCAGCACCCCCTAACCAGGCACGGCGGCGCCATCCCGTCTGCCCCAATGCTTGCTCAGCCATGCGCCGCTTCCTCCAACAAACGTTTAACCGCAGCCATATCACCACGAGGCTTGCGTCCTTTGGCATCGGCTTGCAATGCGCCCCGCACATCGTCGGCATCATTGACCAACAGATGTACGCCCACCACTTCGCCCAAGGGCAGGCAGCGGGCCTGCACACTTAGCGCATCCACCAGGTCGCCTTGCAAGCCTGGCACCGCGCGCACCTCGTAACGCACACCTTGGTCAATCAGCGCGATTTCTGTCGACTTGGAGTCATCGCAGAACAACTGAAGGTAAATATCCGAATGCCGGGTGGCTGTCCCCCGCCACACGGCACCACCCAAGTGGGGACGAAATGGCTGCAAGCGCGCCATCCACTCCAGCGCCAGCACACGCAGCGCGCGCAACTCCACCGCCTGCGTGTCAGCACAAAAAATAGCGATGTACTCTTCCACCGCAGCGTGCACGGTGTCGCTGTCGGGCAATGCGGTGCGCGGCGAAAGGCCCATTTGCTTGGCCGCACGGCGCTTGGCTGGGCCATATTCCAGCCCCTCCTCCACCACCATGCGGGCGGCGGTGGCGGCGATTTCGTGCTTCAAATCATCCATGGCCGCATTGTGCCGCGCGGTCAACGCCCCCAGTTGTCACCGGGATGCTCCTGTTTTTGTAGCTGCTTGCGCAATATCCATAAGGGCTAAGGCTTTAAAACATCCAAAAATCCGGAGGAAAACACCCCGTAAAATGCCGCCATGCACCTACATATTCTTGGCATTTGCGGCACTTTTATGGGCGGTTTGGCCGCCTTGGCACGAGAGGCCGGCCACCGCGTTACGGGCTGCGACACCGGCGTTTACCCTCCCATGAGCGACCAACTGCGCGCGCTGGGCATTGAGCTGATAGAAGGCTACGGCGCCGATCAGATGGCCCTACAACCGGACATCTACGTGATCGGCAACGTGGTCAGCCGCGCCCATTTGCCCGACGGTTCGCCCAAGTTTCCACTCATGGAAGCGATTCTGAATTCCGGCGCCCGCTACACCAGCGGCCCCCAATGGCTGAGCGAACACCTGCTGCAAGGCCGCCATGTGCTGGCCGTGGCGGGTACCCACGGCAAAACGACCACCACAGCCATGCTGAGTTGGATATTGGAGTCGGCGGGGCGACAACCCGGATTCTTGATCGGCGGCGTGCCACTGAACTTTGGCATCTCCGCGCGCCTGGGGGGCTTGGGGGCACAGGGTTCTGCGCAGGTAAAGGAGGAGCCCGCAAAGCGGGCGGGGGACACGGAGCAGAGGCCCGTGCCCCCAAGCCCCTCCGCTCTTCGTCATCGAAGCCGACGAATACGACACCGCCTTCTTCGACAAGCGCAGCAAGTTTGTGCACTACCGCCCGCGCACGGCAGTGCTGAACAACCTAGAGTTCGACCACGCCGACATCTTTGACGACCTACCCGCCATCGAACGCCAGTTTCACCACTTGGTACGCACCGTGCCGAGCAGCGGTCGGGTCGTGGTCAATGGGCTAGAAGAAAGCCTGACCCGCGTGCTTCACCAAGGTTGCTGGAGCGAAGTACGCAGCTTTGGCGCGGCTGTGTCCGACTTCACGGCACAGGGAGAGCCGCATGACTTTGCAGTCCTGCAACGGGGCGCGGTAGTGGGCCATGTCCAGTGGGAATTGGGCGGTGTGCATAACCAGCTCAATGCGCTGGCGGCCATCGCAGCGGCAGACCATGTCGGCGTTTCTGCCGCTGCAGCGGCGCAGGCACTAGGCAGCTTTGTCAACGTCAAGCGGCGCATGGAAGTGCGCGGCGAGATCACGCAGACCCAAGGCGGCACGGCCATTACCGTGTACGACGATTTCGCCCACCACCCGACCGCGATCCGAACCACCCTCAACGGACTACGCCGCCGTGTGGGCACGGCGCGGATTTTGGCGGTCTTTGAGCCCCGCTCCAACACCATGAAGGTCGGTGCCATGAAGGCCCAACTGCCCTGGAGCTTGGAAGACGCTGACCTGGCCTTTTGCCACAGCGGCGGACTGGGCTGGGACGCGCAAGACGCGCTGGCCCCCATGGGCGCACGGGCAACGGTGGCTGATACGGTAGACAAGCTCGCCCAGCAGGTTGCAGAAGCGGCCCGCCCGGGCGACCACATCGTGTGCATGAGCAACGGCGGTTTTGGCGGCATTCACGGCAAGTTGCTGAACCTGCTCAAACCGGCCTAACGTAGCCACATCTGCTGCGCCGCAACAACGGCGCAACAGAGATAGCGATAAGATGGTTTGCACCTGACGCCGCTTTTTGCCGTATGCCCAACGCCATTCCACCCAAAAGCAGCACCAAAAAAGTCAAAGCTTCCCAATTCACCGCCCACGGGGTAGTGGAAATTTGGATGGACGGCCCGCTGATGCACTACGAGGCGACCGGCCCCTTCAATGTGGAGTTGGTGGATTGCTTGGCGATCGCTCAGCGCGATTACCTGCTGGCGTCTCGGCCCAGCGGTGCCTGGGTCAGCGTATGTACTGTGCGGCGCAATGCCATGGCCAGCCCAGACAGCATTGCCCGCTACGCCGCCATCATGGCTGCCCCCAAACCCGACAACATGGTGCCCTGCGCCACGGCTTTCGTCATCGCCCCCGAGGTCGAAGGCGGGGCCATCATGGCCCCGCACTTCACCAAAATTTACGATGACATTGGTCGCCCATTCCAAGTGTTTGACAACCTAGCGGCCGCCCAAGTTTGGGCGAACAGTTGGCTATCACGCTGCGACGGCAGCAAACCTTAACGGGCTGCCCGGCGCGCCTTCACCGCAGCCGACAACACGTCCAAAGACTGCAGCGAATCATCCCAACCTAGGCATGCATCTGTAATGCTCTTGCCATATTCCAGCTTGCTAGAGTCGTCCTTGCCAGGCGTGAACTTCTGCGCACCCGCTTGCAAGTGGCTTTCCACCATGACACCGAAAACGCTCTTGGAGCCGCCGCTGATTTGGGCTGCGATGTCTTTGGCAACGTCCAGCTGCTTTTCGTGCTGCTTGCTGCTGTTGGCGTGGCTGCAATCCACCATCAGCGTGGCGGGCAGTTTGGCCTTAGTCAAATCCGCGCAGGCGGCTGCGACATTGGCGGCGTCGTAGTTGGGCGTCTTGCCGCCGCGCAAAATCACATGGCAGTCCGGATTGCCATTGGTTTGCACAATCGCCACCTGGCCGTTCTTGTGTACGGACAGAAAGTGGTGACCGCCCGCAGCCGCCTGAATCGCATCGGTCGCAATTTTGATATTGCCGTCAGTGCCATTTTTGAAACCAATGGGCGCAGAGAGACCGGAAGCCAGCTCGCGGTGCACTTGGCTCTCCGTGGTACGTGCGCCAATGGCGCCCCAGGAAATCAGGTCGCCTAAGTACTGTGGAGATATCACGTCCAAGAATTCACTGCCCGCAGGCAGGCCCAGGCGGTTGATCTCGATGAGCAACTGGCGCGCAATCCGCAGGCCTTCGTCGATGCGGAAGCTCTCGTCCAGGTAGGGGTCGTTGATCAGCCCTTTCCAGCCCACGGTGGTGCGGGGCTTCTCGAAATACACGCGCATCACGATTTCCAGCGTGTCTTTGTATTGCTCGCGAACCCCTTTGAGGCGACGCGCGTAATCCAGCGCGGCGGCCGGGTCATGGATGGAACAGGGACCGATGATGACCAGCAGGCGGTCATCTTGACCCGCCATGATGTTCTTGATGTTGCGGCGGGTGTCGGTGATCAGCGTTTCCACCGCGCTGCCGCGGATGGGGAAGAACCGGATCAAATGCTCGGGAGGTGGCAACACGGTGATGTCCTTGATGCGTTCGTCATCGGTTTCGCTGGTGCGGTCGGCAGGTCGGGTGTGTGCGTACCAGTCACCGGTCGCAGAGGTCGTTGCAGTCATGGGGTTTCTCCAGAGTCCGAGTTGTGGGTTAGTTGACGTAGAAAGCGAAGCAAAAAGACAAAAAAAAACCGCCGGGGTTCCGGCGGTTTGTTCGAAGATTCAGGACGTTTCTTTTGGGTACGTTCAGATCTCTCGACCGCCGGATGCGCGTGAGAACCAAAAGTAGCTAAAAAAGAAATGTGCGGAATGCATGGGGTCAAAATGTAGCACAGGTTGCCGAACGCCCGCTTACGCGGTACCGCCCACCGTCAATCCGTCGATGCGCAGGGTGGGCTGGCCGACGCCCACGGGCACGCTCTGGCCCTCTTTGCCGCAGGTGCCCACGCCGCTGTCGAGCTTCATGTCGTTGCCGATCATGGAGACGCGCTTGAGGCATTCCGGGCCGCTGCCGACCAGCGTGGCGCCCTTGACGGGGTACTGAATCTTGCCGTTCTCCACCCAATAGGCCTCACTGGCCGAGAACACGAACTTGCCACTGGTGATATCCACTTGGCCGCCACCAAAGTTCACTGCGTACAGGCCCTTCTTGATGCTCTTGACGATTTCTTCAGGCGCTTTGTCGCCACCCAGCATGTAGGTGTTGGTCATGCGCGGCATGGGCACATGGGCATAGCTCTCGCGCCGGCCGTTGCCGGTGGGCGCCACGCCCATCAGGCGCGCATTCATGCTGTCTTGGATGTAGCCCTTCAAAATGCCGTCTTCGATCAACACGGTCTTCTGCGTGGTGTTGCCTTCGTCGTCCACGTTCAGCGAGCCACGGCGGTCGGCAATCGTGCCGTCGTCCAGCACCGTCACGCCCTTGGCGGCCACGCGCTGGCCAATGCGGCCGCTGAAGGCGCTGCTGCCCTTGCGGTTGAAGTCGCCCTCCAAGCCATGTCCAATGGCCTCGTGCAGCAAGATGCCGGGCCAACCCGAGCCCAACACCACGGTCATTTCACCGGCAGGCGCGGGGCGCGCATCCAAGTTGGTCAGCGCGGCGTGCACGGCTTGGTCCACATACTCTTCAATCTGCGCATCGCTGAAATAGGCCAGGCCAAAACGGCCACCGCCGCCGCCAGAGCCGACTTCGCGCCGGCCTTTTTGCTCGGCAATGACGGTCACGCTCAGGCGCACCAAGGGGCGCACATCAGCGGCCAAGGTGCCATCGGCACGCGCCACCATCACCACGTCATATTCGGCAGCCAAACCCGCCATCACTTGGATGACACGCGGGTCTTTGGCGCGGGCCAGCTTTTCTACCTTGCCCAGCAAAGCCACCTTGGTGGTGCTGTCTAGCGTGGAGATGGGATCAACACCGGGGTAGAGACTTCGACCGCGTGACACCTTGGGGGCGGCCACCTTGGCACGGCGGGTTTGCGCCGCGCTGGAGATGCTGCGCACCGTGCGTGCCGCGTCGAACAGGCTGGCTTCGGAAATATCGTCGGAATAGGCGAAAGCCGTTTTCTCGCCGCTAACCGCACGCACGCCCACGCCCTGGTCGATGCTGAAGGAGCCGGTTTTGACAATGCCCTCTTCCAGGCTCCAACCCTCGGAGCGGGTGTACTGAAAGTACAGGTCCGCCTCGTCCACCTGGTGCATCTTGATTTCGTTGAGCGCCTTGGTGAGGTGGCTCTCGTCGAGCCCAAAGGGCGTGAGCAAAAGAGACTTGGCCGTGGCCAGACGTTCGATGGTGGGTTCGCGGGAGATCATGCGGCCATTTTAGGGGCGCTTCAAAAACCCCAGCAGCGCGGCGTCGTCCAGATCGGCCAGCCCCGCTTGCAGGGCCCGGGCAAATACCGCGCTGGCAGCGGCACCCAGCGGTCCCGCAAAACCGGCGGCCTGCGCCGCATCCAATGCCAAGCGCGTGTCCTTGGCCAACAGGGTCATGTGGGCGCGCGGCGCCAAATCGCTGGCAATGGCGCGGCGCATGCGGTCACTGCCAATCCAGCTCTGTCCGCTGCTTTGTTCGATGACATCCAACGTGTTGCCAGCATCCAGCCCCAGCCGCTCAGCCAGCGCCAGCACTTCGGCCGCGCCCACCAGATTGATCCCGGCCAACAGGTTGTTGACCAGCTTGGTACGTGCGGCATCGCCCACGCTCTGGCCAATAAAAAATTGTTTGATCGACAGCGCATCCAACAACGGTTGCACACGCGCCACCACTGAATCGGACCCGGCCATCATCAGGCTCATGCTGCCGTCGCGCGCACGCGCTGGACCACCCGACATGGGGGCATCGACGGTGTCAACGCCTTGCCGAGCCAATTGCGCAGCAATCGACTCCACATCCTCCGGGGCAATCGTTGGGCACAGCACCACCACGTGGCCGCGCGGCAGCTGCGGCGCGATACCGTTTGCACCAAACAGCACGTCGCGCGTTTGCGCTACGTCGACCACACAAACAATGCTTGCTATGCTTTTAGAAGCTGCTTGCGCAATATCGACGGGGGCTAGCGCCCCAAAAGGCATCAAATTCTCGACCTTGCTGCGGTCCACATCGTGCACCGCCGGCGCCCAGCCCAGCGCGCACAGGCGTTGCGCCATGCCGCCGCCCATGTTGCCCACGCCGATGACCGTGACGGCGAATGGCACCGGCACTGCGACCGATGCAGTGCCGCCCGTCATGACTGCACGAGGCGCTTGGAGTTGGAGATAGACATCAAAATCCCCAGCGCCAAGCCCAACGTCACCATCGCCGTGCCGCCATAGCTAATGAAAGGCAACGGCACGCCCACCACCGGCAAGATGCCACTCACCATGCCCATGTTCACAAAGGCGTAGGTGAAGAAAATCATGGTCACTGCGCCGGCCAACAGCCGCGAGAAAAGCGTAGGGGCCTCCAGCGCGATAGCCAGACCCCGAAGAATCAGGAAGATAAAGGCCAGCAACAAAAACCCATTGCCCAGCAAGCCGAACTCTTCGGAGTAGGCCGCGAAGATGAAATCGGTGGTGCGCTCAGGGATGAACTCCAGGTGGGTTTGCGTACCCTGCATGAAGCCAGCGCCAAAAAGGCCGCCCGCGCCAATGGCAATCATGCCCTGGATGATGTGAAAGCCCTTGCCCAGCGGGTCGCGCGTCGGGTCGAGTAGCGTACAAATACGCTGCTGCTGGTAGTCGTGCAATACCGCCCAACGCATGCCGTCGGCACACAATTTAGGCTCCAGCGCCACCAAAGTCACGATGCCCACCAAGCCCAGAATCACCGGCGGCACCACTAGCTTCCAGCTCATGCCGGCAAAGAAAATGACCGCCACCCCAGCCGCCAACACCAGCAACGAGGTGCCCAGATCGGGCTGCTTCATGATGAGCCCCACCGGAATGGCGAGCAGCAAACCGGCCACCGCAAAGTCCAACGGGCGCAACTGGCCTTCGCGTTTTTGAAACCACCAGGCCAGCATCAACGGCATAGCGATCTTGAGAATTTCGCTGGGCTGAATCACCACGCCCAGATTGATCCAGCGCTTGGCGCCTTTTTTGGAAATGCCAAACACCGCCACCGCAATCAGCATCGCCACGCCAAACACATACAGCGGCACCGCCACCGCCATCAACCGTTGGGGGGGTATCTGGGCCACCACGAACATGATGGTTGCAGCTATCAGCATATTGCGCGCGTGGTCTTGAAAACGAGTGCCGTGGTCGTAGCCCGAGGAGTACATGATGAGCAGGCCCGCGCAGGCCAGCATAAAGACGGCAAATGCCAGCGGCCCGTCAAACCCCGCAAACCAAGGCGCGATGCGCCGGTGCCAGGGGACTTTTCCAAAATGGTAGGACATAGGCGAATTATCCCGCCAAGTACCATGCCCCCATGCCAGTTGCGCCCCATACCTCCAGATTTCCCGCGATCAGTCACCTGCTCTACCTGCACGGCTTTCGCTCGTCCCCCCAATCCAACAAGGCCCAGCAGATGGCCCGCCACATGTCGGACCACCACCCCGGGGTGGTTTGGTATTGCCCACAACTGCCTCCCTCACCGCAAGAGGCCATGGCCCACCTCGTCCAAACCACAGCCGATTGGCCGGCGGACCGCATGGCGGTGATCGGATCGTCTCTGGGCGGCTTCTACGCCACGGCGTTGGCAGAACAGCGGGGCTGCCGCGCGGTGCTCGTCAACCCCGCCGTCCACCCTGCGCGGGACTTGGCCGCCTACATCGGCGCCCAAAGTCAATGGCATGCGCCGGAGGAAAATTTTTACTTTCACGCGCACTATGTGGACGAACTACGCGCCCTTCAGGTTGGCCCCCTCCTCGCGCCGCAGCAGTATTTGGCCCTGATTGCCAAGGGCGACGAGGTACTGGACTGGCGCGAGATGGTCGGCCGTTACCAGCGCGCCCAAGTCACCCTATTGGAGGGCGGCGACCATGCTCTGAGCGATTTTGCCGATTACTTGCCCCAGGTGATGCAGTTTCTGGGTTTGGAGTAAGCTGACTCTCTGTCGTCCCTTGGAAAGGCTTTATCCGTGTTTACGCGCCCCCTTTCAGTCGCCGCTCTGGCATTGGCTGCATCCCTAGTGGCTGGCTGCGCCACGCCGCCAGAACCCAGCCTTTACACCCGCTTAGGCGGTAAGCCCGCGATTGACGCCGTGGTGTCCGAAATGATTGACCGCACGGCGGCCGACCCTGTTACCAAGCGTTCGTTTGAGGGCGTAAAGCTGGCGCCGGTCAAAGCCAGCATTGCCGACCAGGTCTGCCAGGCAACCGGCGGCCCCTGCATTTACAAGGGCGACAGCATGAAGCTGGTGCACAGGGGCATGGGCGTCAGCACCGCCGAATTCAACGGCCTCGTGAGCCATTTGGTCGCGGTGCTGAACAAATACAAGGTGCCTACCCGGGAGCAAAAGGAATTGCTAGACGCCCTAGGCCCCATGGCACCCGACATCATCGAAAAACCCTGATCAGACAGGGCGCCAACGCCCGGTCTCAAGGCCGGTGCGTTTTGCGGGGACAATCTGCCCCTATGTTTGTACTGTTTGAAGAAGCCGGAAAATTTATGGCCGGTCGGGTGCTGTCGGAGGCCGATGCCTCTGCACAGGTGGAGCTGGATTCCGGCAAGCGCGTCAAGGTCAAGGGCGCCAACATCCTGATCAAGTTTGAGAAGCCTGCCCCAGCCGAGCTGATTGCGGCTGCCCAGGCGCAAGCCCAGGGCATTGAGCTGGACATGGCCTATGAATTCGCCCCGGACGAAGAGTTTGGCTTTGCCGATCTGGCCAAAGACTATTTCTCGGCCCAGGCCACGCTCACCGAGCAGGCCGGCATGCTGTTCAAACTGTTCGAGACGCCCCACTACTTCCGCCGCGCCGGCAAGGGACGCTTCAGCAAAGCCCCGGCCGACATCATTGCGCAGGCACTGGTCGCCATCGAGAAAAAACGCGCCGTCGCCGAGCAAATTGCGCAGTGGGCCACCGACCTAGGCGCAGGCACCTGCCCCGAGCCCATCAAGGAGCAGCTCTACAAGATCCTGTTCAAGCCCGACAAAAACGCGCCCGAGTACAAGGCCGTGGTCGAGGCCAGCCGCGCCACCCACACCGCGCCGCTGGAGCTGCTGCAAAAGGCCGGCGCCATCGCCTCGCCCTACCTGTTCCACTGGAAGCGCTTTTTGCTGGAGAACTTTCCCAAGGGCACGGGCTTTCCTGCCATTGCGGCGCCGGCCATTGCAGACGAATTGCCGCTGGCCCCGGTGCAGGCTTTCTCGATTGACGACTCGCAAACCACCGAAATTGACGACGCGCTGAGCGCTGCAGGGCCTGGGCAGCGGCACGGTCACCCTCGGCATCCACATCGCGGCGCCCGGCCTGGCCGTGCAGCCCGGCAGCCCCGTGGACATGCTGGGCCGCGCACGCCTGTCCACCGTTTACATGCCGGGCTACAAGGTCACCATGCTGCCCGACGACGTGGTGCAGACCTACACGCTGATGGAAGGGCGCGACTGCCCGGCGGTGTCGCTGTACGTCACGTTTGGACGAAGCCACGCTGGAGATCAAAACCAGTGAAACCAAGCTGGAGCGCGTGCCGATTGCCCACAACCTGCGCCACGACCAGCTCGATGCGGTGGTGACCGAAGCCTGGCTGACCGATGACACGGTTGAGCATCAAATTGGCACTCAGCCCGCATCGACATTGCGCGAGCAGCTATCATTTTTATACCGTTTAGCCCGTGACCTCAAAGCCAAGCGCGAGGTGGTGCGCGGCAAGCCCGAGACTTTCAACCGACCGGACTACAACTTCCGCTTGGTCGGAAATGACGGCGCCGAGCCGCAGGGCGACGAAACCGTGCAAATCAGCATCCGCCAACGGGGTGCGCCCTTGGACCTGATCGTGGCCGAGGCCATGATCCTGGCCAACAGCAGCTGGGGCAGTTGGATGGCGGAGCTGGGTGTGCCCGGCATTTACCGCAGCCAGGCCAGCTTGGCGCCGGGCGTCAAGGTGCGCATGGGCACCAAGGCCCTGCCGCACGCTGGCATCGGCGTCAAAAGCTATGCTTGGGCCACCTCGCCGCTGCGCCGCTACACCGACCTGGTGAACCAATGGCAGATCATCGCCTGCGCCCGCCACGGCAAGACGGCTGCCTTGGTCGCCCCCTTCAAACCCAAGGACGCCGAACTGTTTTCCATCATCTCGATGTTTGACGCGGCCTACAGCGCCTACAACGGCTACCAAGGCGCCATGGAACGCTTCTGGACGCTGCGCTATGTGCAGCAACATGGCATCACCGAGTTGGTCGCCAGCGTCTTCAAAGAGGGCATGGTGCGGGCCGACGACATTCCGCTGGTGTTGCCCGTGATGGGCGCACAGGGGCTGCCGCGCAACGCCAAAGTGCGCGTGCAACTCGGCGACATGGACCTGATCACGCTGGATGTGCACGGCACGGTGGTGGAGCGTCTTGACGCGGTCGAAGCGGCCCCGGACACGGAGGCCGACGAGGCCCAAGACGAGGACGACGAAGTGTCCGGGCCGATTGCGATTGCCGTCGACGTGAACGAGGCGCCCGAGGGTGCCAGTGATAATTCGGCTCCGTGATACTGCGCAACCTCACCACACTGCAATGGGCCCTGGGGGTCTCCCTGGTGGTCCACGCCGTGCTGTTGACGGCGCGCTTTGTCGACCCCGAGGGCTTCAACCGGGTGTTTGAGGACAAGCCGCTGGAAGTGATTTTGGTTAACGCCAAAAGCAATGAAAAACCAGACAAGGCCAAGGCCATTGCCCAGACCTCGTTGGCCGGCGGCGGCAACGTCGAAAAGGGCCGCGCCACCAGCCCCCTACCGCCCTCGCTGCTCACTGATATTGGCGATTCGCTGGAAGAGGAAAGTGCCCACAAGTTGGAAACCCTGCAAGAGCAGCAAACCCTGCTCTTGGCCCAAGTGAAACGCCAACTCGCGGCGATGCCGCCGCCCGACCCCAGCCCCAAAGCCAGCAAGTCTGAACAGGCCGACCGCGAAGAGAAACGCCGCCAGCTGATCAAGCTGCTGGCAGAGATTGAGCGGCGCATCAACATGGAGAACTCGCGACCCAAGAAGCGTTACATCAGCCCGGCTGTGCGCGAAGAGGTGTACGCCGTGTACTACGACGGCCTGCGCCGCGCCATCGAAGACCGGGGTACCGACAACTTTCCGCAAAGTGGTGGCAAAAAACTTTATGGCGAGCTGACCATGATCGTTACCGTCAACTTTGACGGCAAGGTGCTCGCCACCGAAGTCGTGCAAAGCTCGGGCAACGCCACATTGGACCGCCGTGCCGAGGCCATTGCCCGAACCGCAGGCCCCTTCGGCACCTTCAGTGCCGCCATGCGGCGCCAGGCCGACCAGATTCTGGTGGTGTCGCGCTTCAAGTTCACGCGCGACGAAACCCTAGAAGCCAAAGTCTCGTCCTCACCATGAAGTCGCTACTTCGCTGGCTGGTGTTGTGCGCCGTCGCGGCTCTGGCCCTGCAAATTTACTTTGTAGGTCGTATCGCCACGATGGCCGTGCTGGCACCCCAAAGCACCACCTTCGAGCGCTCCGAAGCTTGGCGCATTGCCACCGAAAAAGGTGCACTGCCTTGGCGCCAAGAGTGGGTGGATTACGACCGCATTTCGGACAACCTCAAGCGCGCCGTCATCGCCTCCGAAGACGACGGATTTAGCCAGCACGACGGAGTGGACTGGGAAGCACTGGAAAAGGCGTGGGCCAAGAATGCGAAGGCCGAGCAAAAGGCCGAACAGCGCGCCAGTCAGGGTAAAGCCTCGGCCAAGCCGCCCAAAATCGTGGGGGGCTCGACCATCACCCAGCAACTGGCCAAGAACCTGTTTTTGTCCGGCGAGCGCACGCTGTTGCGCAAAGGCCAGGAATTTATGTTGGCGCTGATGCTGGAGCAGTTGCTCAGCAAGCAGCGCATTCTGGAGCTGTACCTGAACCATGTGGAATGGGGCGAAGGCGTGTTTGGCGCAGAGGCCGCCGCACAGCACTACTACCGCAAACCCGCCAGCAAACTCACTGCCTATGAATCAGCCCGCCTGGCCGTCATGTTGCCGCGGCCCAAGTACTTTGAAAAAGTGCCGAACTCGGGCTACCTCTCCGGCCGAGCGGGGACCATCGTGGCGCGCATGCCGGATGCGCAATTACCCTGAGTTCGAACGCATTTTGTTAAGCACCTTCTACGTGCTGCGTTTTCGTTGCTCGCCCGCAGTGGGCGTGGGCTAAACACCGCCGCTCGTGCCCCTCGGGGCCGGCGCGTGCCAACCCATAAAGTACCCAAGCGCAAAGGACTAATCCATCGCGAAAACCAAAGAATGGGGGGGCCCGTAGGGGGGGTATCATCCCCACCATGCTTGCCAAGTTAATGAGTTACTTCCTGCTCGGCCTGATCCGGGTGCTGACCGGTGCGCAAGCGCGCTGGCACGGCTGCCCGCCCAAGGCCGAGCAACGCATCTATTTCGCCAACCACCAAAGCCATGCCGACCTGGTGATGATCTGGGCCGCCCTGCCCAAAGACCTGCGCCACATCACCCGCGCCATCGCCGCGCGCGACTACTGGACCAAGACCCCGTTCAAGCAGTGGCTCACCACAGAAGTGTTCAACGTCATCTACGTCTCGCGGGATCGCACGGCCGAAGAAGACCCGCTGGAACCACTGATTCAGGCGCTGAACAACGGTGACTCCATCATCTTGTTTCCCGAGGGCACCCGCGGCCACGCCGAAGAACCTCAGTCTTTCAAGGCCGGCTTGTACAACCTCGCCACCCGCTTTCCGGACGTGGTGCTGGTACCCGCTTGGATCAACAACGTGCAGCACGTGCTCCCCAAAGGCGAAGTGGTGCCTGTGCCGGTGTTGTGCTCGGTCACGTTCGGCACGCCGATGAAAGTCGAACCCGGCGAAGAGCGCCGCGCTTTCTTGGACCGCGCGCGCGCGCAAGTGATCGCTTTGCGCGAAGTCTGAGGCTGATATGTACTTTTTCCTTAAAAACCTCAGCCCCGCCCACCAGATTGGCGCGCTGTTTCTCATCGTATTTGGCTTGCTGTTGATCGCCAGCGTGGTGGCGGTGATCTTGTCGCTCAAAGAGCATGCGGACGACGCGGCTGGCGATCTGCGCCGCATGGAGCTGCACAACCTGGACGGCGTGATCCGCACCAGCTGGATCATGATGTTTGTTTTCTGGATCGGCTGGATCACGGGCGACTGGGTGGCGCTGACGCTGTTTGGTTTGGTGTCGTTTTTCGCGCTGCGCGAATTCATGACGCTATCACCCACGCGGCGCGGCGACCACCGCAGCCTGGTACTGGCATTCTTTGTGGTGCTGCCCGCGCAGTATTGGTTGGTGGGCGCCGGCCACTTCGACATGTTTGCGGTGTTTATCCCGGTCTACGTGTTTCTGGCCCTGCCGCTGACCAGCGCCCTGGCCAACGACCCGCTGCGTTTTTTGGAGCGCAATGCCAAACTGCAGTGGGGCATCATGGTGTGCATCTACGGCATGAGCCATGTGCCCGCACTGCTGCTGCTCAAATTCCCGAACTACAACAACAAAAACGCCTTCATGGTATTTTTTCTGGTCCTGGTAGTGCAGACCTGTATGGCGGTGCAGCACCTAGCCTCGCGCAAGCTCCAGCGCAAAGCAGTAGCACCGGCCATCAGCCAGAGTTTCAACTGGCTGAGTTGGTGGATTGGCATTGGCGTGGCCAGCGTGTTTGGCGCCGCCTTGGCGGGAATTACGCCCTGGGTGCCCGGCACCGCATTCGCCTTCTCCTTCATAGCCTGCGTGGCGGGCTCCATGGGGCACTTCGTCATGAAGGCCCTCAAACGCGACCGCGGCATTCCCAGCTGGGGCAGCCAAGGCAGCGCCGTGACAGGCGCCGGAGGGTTGCTGGACCGGGTCGATGCCCTTTGCTTTGCTGCACCCGTATTTTTCCACTCGGTTCGGTGGTATTTTGGCCTCTAGCCCGCTTGCAGTCTGCGCAAGCAGCTTCTGATTTCATAGCATGCGAATTCTTGGTATCGACCCTGGGCTGCGCACCACCGGTTTTGGCGTGGTGGACGTGATGGGCCCCGACGTGCGCTATGTGGCCAGCGGAACCATTGGCACACAACACCTCGATACCCGTGCCCTGCCCCAACGGCTCAAGGTCTTGTTTGACGGCATGGGCGAGGTCATTGAACGCTACCAACCCACCTGCGCGTCGATTGAGATTGTCTTCGTCAACGTCAACCCTCAGTCCACGTTGTTGCTCGGGCAAGCTCGCGGAGCCTTGATCACAGCGCTAGTGTGTGCCAACTTGGAAGTGGCCGAGTACACCGCGCTGCAGATGAAGCAGGCGGTAGCTGGCCATGGCCAAGCGCAAAAAGAGCAGATTCAAGAGATGGTGAAACGCCTGCTGAGTCTGCCCGGGTTGCCTGGCCCTGACGCGGCCGATGCGCTGGGCCTGGCCATTACCCACGCCCATGCCGGTAAGGCCATGGCAAGGTTGGCCAAGGCCGACGGCTTGGGCGGAAATGGCAAGGCCTCGTACAAGGCCGGGCGCAGCCGGTAGCCCTCTGCGAAATGGAGTGAAGGCCGCTCAGGGAGCGGTAGAAACGGCGCGCGTCCACTCTAGTATTTTGGATATGGAGGCCGTCGGTGCCCGCATGTGGGTGGCATTGGGCTCGTAAAACTGGGTCAGCGGATGTAGCGCCAGCGCCTTGAAGAGGGAAGGGTTGATCCTCACCAGCGCAGGGTAGTCGTTGGTAGGGGCAATGTAGAGCACGGGTACGGTGGCGGGAATGCGCTTCAACGCTGTCGCCATGCCCAGCTCACCCTCAGGGTCGAACCAGCTCATATAGATCGCCGGCGTAGTTTCCACTGGGGTGATGCCTTTGCTGCCCTCGTAGTCGGCCAACTGGGCTTTTTCACCCCCCTTGCCCTGCGCAACGAGGACGCGCGCTTGCTGCACAGCACCCGCCAATTTTTCTCGCGGGGTGGTGGTCGTAGGGTCCCCACCAGGCGCGATGGCGATCACGCCGTCAACCGCATGGCGACTGCTATAAAACAGTGCGAACAAGCCTCCTTGGCTGTGCCCCGCCACAAAAATTTTGACTGCACCGCGTTCGCGCAGCCCCCGAATCGCCGCATCCACTTCTTGCACAGCAGCATCCACACCAGCATCGTACTCCCGCCTCCCTGACCAGGGCATTTCTAGGTTCGCTACTCGGTAAGTGTGTGATTCCAGCGCGCCGGCCAGTTCATTCACAAGCCGTGTGGGACTCCCCCCTTTGCCGTGCATCACCACAATTCCGGGAATAGGGTTTGGCGTTTGCGCCACTGCAAGCTGTGCCAGCAAAACACTGGCGAAGATAGTCAAGAACCAACGCATGCGCATCAGTCTGCAGTCCAGAAGCGCGTTGGAGTTTGCTAGGCCTTGGTGTCGAGCAAAGCGCCGGTCATTTGGTTGCCGGTTTTGAACACCGCCAGATTGGCCATATAGCTGTGCTTGGCCTGAATCTGGTTCACCACGTCAGTCTCTAGGGCATTGCCTACAGTAGACGCTTTGCGGTACGACGCTTGCACACCACCGCCAGATTGTTCGGTCTGTACGGTTTCTTGGCGGCGAAAGCCTTCAGTGCCGAGGTTGGCGATGTTGTGGGCGCTGGAATTCAAATTGGCCTGGGCTGCATTCAGGCCAGACAAGGCGATGGACGACAGTGAATTCATGCTCAGCTCCTCGGTACGGTGCGGCGACTTAAGAAGGCCGCGTTCGCCATTATGCGACGCGCTCCAAAATCAGCACTGTGAAAAATCCCCCTGCCGCCAGCAGGGTCCATTTGAGAGTGACCCAGCCGTAGCGCCGAAAGCGCGGATCACCGGTGCCCACATAGAAGGCAAAGCACACCGCCGCCCCCAACAAGCACAACAGAATCAACCAGCGAAAGAGCAGCATGGCTTGGCTAGCAAGTGTGCCGCGCTACCAAGCCGGAGCCGGTTGGGAGAAGCCGCGCGGCGCCTGCTTGTCGTCTTCAAACGTCACCACCTCCCACGCCTCGGGGTGGGCCTGCAACTCGCGCAACAACAGGTTGTTCATCGCATGGCCCGAGCGGCGCGCGCTGTAGTGCGCCAGCAGGGGCTTGCCAATCAGATACAGGTCGCCCATGGCGTCCAATATCTTGTGTTTGACGAACTCGTCGTCGTAGCGCAAACCATCGGTGTTGAGCACCTTGTAGTCATCCATCACGATGGCGTTGTCCAAGCCACCGCCCAAGGCGAGGCCGTTGGCACGCATCATTTCCACATCCTTGGTAAACCCAAAGGTGCGCGCCCGGGCGATGTCGCGGGCGTAAGAGCCCACGCTCAGGTCGAACTCGACGCGCTGGCCGGTGGAGTCCACTGCCGGATGGTTGAAGTCGATTTCAAAAGTAAGTTTGTAGCCGTGGTACGGCTCCAGACGCGCCCACTTTTCAGTGGGGCCGCTGCCTTCACGCACTTCCACCGGCTTGGTCAGCCGAATGAACTTGCGCGGGGCGTTTTGCATTTCAATGCCGGCGCTTTGCAGCAAGAACACAAACGACGCAGCCGAGCCATCGAGGATAGGAATTTCTTCGGCCGTAATGTCCACGTACAGGTTGTCCACCCCCAAGCCCGAGCACGCCGACATCAGGTGTTCCACCGTCAGCACCTTGGCGTTGCCATTGGACAGGGTAGACGCCAAACGGGTGTCTGTCACTGCCTGCGCCGACACCACGATGTCCGGCGCCTGCGGCAAGTCCACCCGGCGAAACACGATGCCCGTGTCAGGCGCAGCCGGCCGCAAGGTGATTTCCACCCGTTGGCCGCTGTGCAGACCGACGCCCACGGCGCGGGTCAGAGATTTAAGAGTTCGTTGTTTCAGCACAGGCTGGATTTTAGCTTTGGGCCACCAATTCATCGTTCTACCTTGGTTCTGGCCTTGGAGATTGAGGGGAGGAAAAGCGTAGCGAGCAGCCCAAGGTGACATGGAAGCGGGGAGCCGTACATCGGTACGGTGAGCACTGGAGATGTCAGATTGGGTTGCGCAGTAGCTTTACCCCCCTCAATCCGCTTGTTTGCGCAAGAAGGCTGGGATCTCGTAGTCGTCCATGCCACCGCTAGACAGCGCATCGACCCGCGCTGCGGCCTGGGTGCGGTTGGTGCGCCACACGCTGGGTGTGGCCATGCTGCCGTAGTCGGGCTGGGCTGACCCAACCGAACTGCCACCCAAAGCGGCCACAGCACCCGAGGGCGATGCCAGCGTATTCAGTGTCGGTACGTGGAAAGGCACATTATCCGTACCGGTGCGCAACACTTGCAGAGGTGGGGCCGTGCGACGTGCACCTTGGCGGCTCAGACCCGTAGCGACCACCGTCACGCGGATGTCTTCACCCAGCGCGTCGTCATAGGCCGTTCCGTAAATCACATGCGCATCAGGAGAAGCGTAAGCGCGGATGGTGTTCATCGCCAGCTTGGACTCGGACAATTTCAGACTGCCCTTGGCCGCAGTGATCAGCACCAACACGCCCTTGGCACCCGACAGGTCAATACCTTCGAGCAGCGGACAGGCCACCGCTTGCTCAGCGGCAATGCGCGCGCGGTCAGGACCGTTGGCAGCGGCGGTACCCATCATGGCTTTACCGGGCTCGCCCATCACGGTGCGCACGTCTTCAAAGTCGACGTTCACATGGCCGGGCACGTTGATGATTTCGGCAATGCCGCCGACCGCGTTTTTCAACACGTCATTGGCATGGGCAAAGGCTTCGTCTTGGCTCACGTCGTCGCCCAACACCTCCAGCAACTTCTCGTTCAACACCACGATCAGCGAGTCCACATTGGCCTCCAGCTCAGCCAGGCCACTATCGGCATTGCTCATGCGGCGACCACCTTCAAAGTCGAACGGCTTGGTCACCACACCCACTGTCAAAATGCCCATTTCCTTGGCCACTTTGGCAATGATGGGCGCGGCGCCGGTGCCGGTGCCGCCGCCCATACCGGCGGTGATGAACAACATGTGCGCGCCGTCAATGGCAACGCGGATCGCGTCTTCAGCCTGTTGGGCGGCTTCGCGGCCTTTGTCGGGCTTGCTGCCCGCGCCCAAGCCCGAACCACCCAGCTGAATGGTCTTGTGGGCCGAGCTGCGGCTTAGGGCCTGGGCATCGGTGTTGGCGCAGATGAACTCGACACCGCCCACAGCGGTCTGGATCATATGTTCGACCGCGTTGCCGCCGCCACCGCCGACTCCGATCACCTTGATCTGTGTGCCTTGGTTGAATGTTTCTTCTTCGATCATTTCGATGGGCATGTTGTTACTCCTGAAAAACTAATAGTGAAATTGAATGGGGACAGGTTGGAAATCGGTGCGAGGGTGGACTCATGAAGGCGGACTCCCGCGCGCAAGCCATAGTCGGTGGTGCATGGTTAGAAGTTCCCCACAAACCAGTCCTTGACGGAACCGAAGGCTGTTTTCATGGAGCCGGCTTTTTGCGCCACCTTGAAACCCCGCATGCGGGCCAAACGGGCTTCTTCGAGCAAGCCCATCACGGTGGCTGCGCGCGGCTGGGCCACCATGTCGGCCAGCGCGCCCCGGTACTTGGGTATGCCCCGGCGTACTGGCTTGAGGAAGATGTCCTCGCCCAGCTCCACCATGCCAGGCATGACGCAGCTACCGCCCGTGAGCACGATGCCACTGGACAGCACTTCTTCAAAGCCCGACTCGCGCATCACCTGGTTGACCAAGCTAAAGATCTCTTCAATGCGCGGTTCAATCACTCCGGCCAACGCCTGGCGGCTGAGCATGCGCGGGCCACGGTCACCCAGCCCAGGCACTTCAACCTGAATATCTGGGTCCACCAACAACTGCTTGGCGTGGCCGCTTTCGACCTTGATGTCTTCGGCGTCTTTGGTCGGCGTGCGCAGCGCCATGGCGATGTCGCTGGTGATCAGGTCACCGGCAATCGGGATCACCGCGGTGTGGCGGATCGCACCGTTGGTGAAGATGGCCACGTCCGTGGTGCCCGCGCCAATGTCCACCAAGGCTACGCCCAACTCGCGCTCGTCTGCCGTTAACACCGAATGGCTGCTGGCCAATGGGTTGAGCATGAGCTGCTCCACTTCCAAACCACACCGGCGCACGCACTTGATGATGTTTTCTGCCGCGCTTTGCGCGCCGGTCACGATGTGCACTTTGGCCTCTAGGCGAATGCCGCTCATGCCGATGGGCTCGCGCACATCCTGACCGTCGATGATGAATTCTTGTGGCTCGACCAGCAGCAAACGCTGGTCGGTCGAGATGTTGATGGCCTTGGCAGTTTCCACCACACGGGCCACGTCGGCGGCGGTGACCTCGCGGTCTTTCACCGCCACCATGCCGCTGCTATTGATGCCACGGATATGGCTTCCGGTGATGCCAGTGTAGACGCGTGTGATCTTGCAATCCGCCATCAGCTCGGCCTCTTTCAGGGCCTGCTGAATGCTCTGCACCGTGGCGTCAATATTGACCACCACCCCGCGCTTGAGCCCGTTGCTGGGGGCCACGCCCAAGCCCGCGAGCTTGAGCTCACCGCCCGGCATGACCTCGGCCACCACCACCATCACCTTGGCGGTTCCGATGTCCAGCCCCACTACCAAATCTTTGTACTCTTTTGCCATACGTGTGCCTGTACTTCTTTATTTGCGTTTCTCGTCGGCGGCCAGCGTGGTGACGCCGCGCAGCTTGACCGCATAACCGTTTTCATGCCGCAAGTCGGCCGACTCCACCGCCTGCAATGGCCGCCCGTAGCGCGATGTCACCTGCGTCAGCGTTTTGAGAAACCGCTGCACCCGGGCATCCACATCGGCCACCGAACCACGGCCCAGTTCCACACTGGCACCGCCCTCAACCTCACCGCGCCAACTACCACGCCCCGTTAACTCCAGCTGCTCTAACACCATGCCCATGGCCTGGAATTGCGGCGCCAAATCCTGGTACATGGCCAGCACCTCAGCGCCCTGCCCGTCGGGTCCGCTCAGGCGCGGCAGGCTGTCCTGCTCCACCTCGCCCACATTGGCCTCAAACACTTCGCCGTGGCTGTTGATCAGGCGCAGCGATTCCTCGTCTTCCCAGTACGCCACGGCCTGGTGTTCTTGCAAAACCACGCTCAGGCGGTTGGGGAACTCGCGCCGTACCACGGCACGGCGCACCCAGGGAACGGCTTCAAATGCTGCCCGCACCCGCGCCAAGTCCACCGTGAAAAAGGTGCCGGTGAGGCGAGAAGCCACGTTGGCACGCAGCGTGGCTTGGTTGTTGTGGCTCATGTCGCCCGACACCGTAACCCCCTGCAACTCAAACACGGGCAGGCGAGCGACCCAACGCGCCGCAGCCACGGCCAGCAGACCGGCAAACGCCATGAACAACACCGCTGCGGTGGTATTCATGAGCTTGACGTCCACAGGCGTGGCCACGTTGGCATTCATGCAGGCGCTCCCAAGGGCACCAAAGTGCTTTGCAACAGACGCAAGCACAGGTCTTCGTAGCTAATACCCGCAGCCTTGGCGGACATCGGCACCAAGGAATGGCCGGTCATGCCGGGCGAGGTATTGATTTCCAGCAGATAGGGCGCGCGGGTTGCGGCGTCAATCATCACATCTGCCCGCGCCCAGCCGCTGCAGCCCAGCACTTGGTAGGCCTTGCTCACCAACGCGCGGATCGCCGCCTCCTCTCCCTCTGGCAAACCAGCGGGCACCAAGTACTGCGTCACATCGGTGAAATACTTATTCTGGTAGTCGTAATTGCCTTCGGGTGCCACGATGCGAATCACCGGAAATGCCTCGGGCGACTCGTTGGGCCCCAGCACCGGGCAGGTCACTTCGTCCCCCGCAATGAACTGCTCGCACAACACCATGGGGTCGTGCTGTGCGGCCAATGCATAGGCCGCTTCGCATTGCGCTGCGTCCATGACTTTGGTGAAACCGATGGAAGAACCTTCGCGCGCCGGCTTGACGATCATGGGCGCGCCCAGCTTGGCAAAAGCCGCTGAGGTTTCCGCTGCGCTGTGCACTTGGCTCCAAGCTGGGGTGGACAGTCCCTCAAAGCGCCAGATGCGCTTGGTCATGACCTTATCCATGGAAATGGCCGATGCCATCACGCCGGAGCCGGTGTAAGGAATACCCAGCAATTCGAGCGCGCCCTGCACCGTACCGTCTTCACCAAAGCGGCCGTGCAGCGCGATGAAGCAGCGCGCAAAACCTTCGCGTTTGAGGTCGTCCAACGGACGCTCAGACGGGTCGAACGCGTGCGCATCCACGCCCTTGGACAGCAGGGCCTTGAGCACACCACTGCCGGACATGAGAGACACCTCGCGCTCCGCCGAGGCGCCCCCCATCAGCACTGCCACCTTGCCCAAATTTGAATGATTTTGGCCCATAGCCCTTATCCCTTCTGCGCAAGCAGCTCCTGTTTTTGTAGCATTTCAGCAATTTTTCCGGGCACGGCACCAATCGAACCGGCGCCCATGCATACCAACACATCCCCGTCACGGGCGTTGTCGATCGCGGCCTGGGCCATGGCGGCAATGTCGTCTACAAAGTGGGGCTCCACCTTGCCGCCGATACGCAGGGCACGCGCCAGCGAACGGCCATCGGCCGCCACAATGGGCGCCTCGCCTGCGGCATAGACCTCGGCCAGCAGCACGGCGTCGGCGCCTGCGCCTATCACCCTCACAAAATCTTCAAAGCAGTCGCGGGTGCGGGTGTAGCGGTGCGGCTGGAAGGCCAATACCAAGCGCCGCCCGGGGAAGGCACCGCGCGCGGCAGCCAGCGTCGCGGCCATTTCCACCGGGTGGTGCCCGTAGTCGTCGATCACCGTCACGGTTCCGCCTTGAGGCAGTGGCAAATCGCCATAACGCTGGAAGCGCCGGCCCACACCCTTGAACTCGGCCAGCGCCTTGACCACAGCGGCGTCGGGAATGTTCAGCTCCACGGCCACGGCAATGGCCGACAGCGCGTTGAGCACGTTGTGCAGGCCTGGCAGGTTCAGCACCACCTCCATATCGGGCAGTACCACGCCGTTGCGGCGATGCACGGTGAAGTGCATCTGGCCGCCCATGGCGCGCACGTTCACGGCGCGCACCTCGGCATCTTCGTTGAAGCCGTAGCTGGTGATCGGGCAAGTTACCTGCTCGCAGATATCGCGCACGGCGGCGTCATCGGTGCAGAGGATGGCGGTGCCGTAGAAGGGCATGCGATGCAGAAAATCGACAAAGGCTTTCTTGAGCTTGCCGAAGTCGTGCCCGTAGGTCTCCATGTGGTCAGCGTCGATATTCGTCACCACCGCCATCACGGGCAACAAATTCAGAAAGGACGCGTCGGACTCGTCGGCTTCCACCACGATGTGGTCCCCGCTGCCCAAGCGCGCATTGGCCCCGGCACTGTTGAGGCGCCCGCCGATCACAAACGTGGGGTCCAGCCCGGCCTCGGCCAGCACGCTGGCCACCAGGCTGGTGGTCGTGGTTTTGCCATGGGTGCCGGCAATGGCAATGCCCTGCTTCAGGCGCATGAGTTCGGCCAGCATCAGCGCACGCGGCACGATAGGGATCTTCATTTCACGGGCGCGGATGACTTCGGGGTTATCCGACTGGACGGCGGTGGACGTGACCACGGCATCGGCCCCGGCGACGTTCTCTGCCGAGTGGCCCAGGTACGTTGTGATACCCATACCAGCCAAGCGTTGGGTGGTCCCGTTGTCCGCCAAGTCCGAGCCGGAAATGGTGTAACCCAAGTTGTGCAGCACCTCGGCAATGCCGGACATGCCGGAGCCGCCCACGCCAACGAAGTGAATGTGTCGAATAGCGTGCTTCATGCTGCAAGCTCCTCGCAGGCCGCCACGACGGCGTCAGTGGCATTGAGTTGTTGCATTTTTTTGGCCTCTAGCCCGCGTTGAATAAGCGCAAATCGCTCTGTTTTTTGTAGCAAATCTGCCAGTTGTTCTGGATTCATCTCGGCTTGTGGCAAAAGCCAACCACCGCCTTGCGCCACCAAAAATCGGGCGTTGTGGGTTTGGTGGTCATCCACCGCAGCCGGAAAGGGCACAAACACCGCAGCCGCACCCACGGCGGCAATCTCGGTCACGGTGCTGGCCCCAGCGCGGCAGATCACCAGATCGGCGTCGGCAAAAGCCTGGGCGGTGTTGTCAATAAAAGGCGTCAAGCTGGCCTGCACGCCGGCAGCGGCGTAGTTAGCGCGCAGTTCGTCAATTTGCTTCTCGCCGGCCTGGTGGGTGACGACGGGACGCTGCGCTTCGGGGATCAGCGCCAATGCCTGTGGGACCACGGTATTGAGCGCGCGCGCGCCCAAGCTACCGCCCACGACCAGCACCTTGAGCGGACCACTGCGACCAGCAAAGCGTTGCTCGGGCGCAGGCTGATTCAGAAATTCGGTGCGCAGTGGGTTACCTACCCACTGGCCTTTTTTAAGGACATTCGGGAAAGCGGTGAACACACGGTCAGCCACACCGGCGAGTACCTTGTTGGCCATGCCGGCCACCGAGTTTTGTTCGTGCAGCACCAGCGGCTTGCCGCACAGCACGCCCATCATGCCGCCCGGGAAGGTGATGTAGCCGCCCAGACCCAGCACCACATCGGGCTTCACGCGCCGCACCACTTGCAGGCTTTGCCAAAAGGCGCGCAGCAGTTTGAACGGCAGGAGCACCAGCGTTTTGACGCCCTTGCCGCGCACCCCCGCAAAATCCACCAGTTCTAGCGGAATGCCGCGTGCGGGCACGATGCGGCTTTCCATGCTTCCGGGCGCGCCCAACCAGTGCACGCGCCAGCCTTTGTCCAATAGCGCCTGCGCTACCGCCAAGCCCGGGAAGATGTGGCCGCCCGTGCCGCCAGCCATGATCAAAGCCGTCTTCTGACTCATACACGGCCTCCGTGCATGAGTTGTCTGTTTTCATAATCCACTCGCAGCACGACGGCGATGGCGATCAGGTTCAACAGAATCGCAGATCCACCGTAGCTCATTAGCGGCAGGGTAAGACCCTTGGTGGGCAAGGCGCCTAGGTTCACGCCGATATTGATGAAGGCCTGAAAGCCCACCCACATACCGACACCCTGGGCCACCAGCCCGGCAAACACGCGGTCTAGCGCAATCGCCTGACGCCCGATGTGCATCATGCGGCGGGTCAGCCAAAGGAACAAGCCAATCACAATCGCCACGCCCACCAAACCGAACTCCTCACCAATCACGGCCAGTAAAAAGTCGGTATGAGCCTCGGGCAGCCAGTGCAGCTTCTCCACACTGCCCCCCAAGCCCACGCCAAAAATCTCACCACGACCAATGGCGATCAAAGAATGGGTGAGCTGGTAGCCCTTGCCCAGCGCGTACTGCTCGCCCCAGGGATTGAGGTAGGCGAAGATGCGTTCGCGGCGAAACTCGGAGGTGGCGATCACCCCCGCAAACATCACCACCATCACGGCCGCGATCAAAAAGAACATGCGGGCATTGACGCCGCCCAAGAACAGGATGCCCATGGCGATCACCGCGATCACCATGAAAGCCCCCATGTCCGGTTCGGCCAGCAGCAGCAGGCCCACAACCGCAATCGCCAGAGCCATGGGCGCCACTGCGCGAAAGAAACGCTCTTTCACGTCCATCTTGCGCACCATATAGTCTGCGGCGTACAGCACGATCGCAAGCTTGGCCAACTCCGACGGCTGAAAATTCATGACGCCCAGCGATATCCAGCGCTTGGCTCCGTTGACACCGCGCCCCACTCCCAGCACCGCGATCAGCAAAACCAACGACAGCACAAACATCCACGGCGCCCAGCGCTCCCAGGTCTGCAGCGGAATCTGGAACGCGATCAACGCCGCGACAAATGCAACCCCCAGCGACAAGAGATGGCGCACCACAAAGTGGGTATGGGCGTAATTGGCAAACCTCGGGTTGTCCGGCATGGCAATCGAGGCCGAATACACCATCACCAAGCCCCACAGCAACAAGGCCACGGTGACCCAGACCAAGGGCTGGTCAAAACCGCGCACCTGGGTTGGCGAGGTGTTGGCCGCAAACGAGCCGCGCCCTCCCAAGCGCACGGGCAGGTGCGTGTCTTCAGCCTTGGGGCCGAACCAACCGGCCACGGTTTGGCGCAGCGCCATCATGCGATGGCCTCCAAGTCCGTGCCTTGGGCCAAGGCCAGATCCCGCACAGCCGCTACAAACACTTCGGCCCGGTGCTCGTAGTTGCGAAACATGTCAAAACTGGCGCAGGCCGGCGACATCAGCACCGCGTCACCTGCATGCGCACGGGTATTCGCCAGTGCCACCGCCTGTTCCATGGAGTCGGCGTCTTGCAGCGGCACGCCGGTGTCTGTCAGCGCCTCGCGGATCAGCGGTGCGTCGCGCCCCACCAACACCACGGCCCTCGCGTAACGGGCCACCGGCGCGGCCAACGGCGAAAAGTCCTGTCCCTTGCCTTCGCCACCCAAAATCACGATCACGCGGCGGTCGGCACCCAGGCCTTGCAGGGCGGCCACTGTGGCGCCCACGTTGGTGCCTTTGCTGTCGTCAAAAAATTCCACGCCATTGAGGATGCCAATGGGCTCCACCCGGTGCGGTTCACCCCGGTATTCGCGTAGGCCGTACAAGATGGGGCCTAACGCGCAACCCGCCGCCGAACACAGAGCCAACGCAGCCAACGCGTTGCTGGCGTTGTGCCGACCCCGAATGCGCAATGCGTCGGCCGGCATCAGGCGCTGAAAGTGCAGTTCGGGCGCATCTTCGTTGCGCTTGCGGCGAGTCTCATCCGCTTCCAACGCACGCACCAACCACACCATCCCGTGAACCTCTTCCAAACCAAAGTCACCCGGGCGCTGCGGCATATCGCCACCAAAGGTGATATGGGCACGCTGCTGGGGGCGTTGCAACTTCACCCGGACCGGCTCGGGCAGCATGGCCATGACAGCAGCGTCATCGCGGTTCAAGACCATCAGGCCTTGCGCTCCAAACACCTGCGACTTGGCAGCGCCATAGGCGGCCATGCTGCCATGCCAGTCCAGATGGTCTTGGCTGAGGTTCAACACCACGGCGGCCGTGGGCTCGAAACTACCAGCCGCATCCAGTTGGAAGCTGGACAACTCCAGCACCCAAACCTCGGGCAAGGTACCGGCGTCCAGATGGACGGTCAGGGTGTCGAGCAAAGTGGGGCCGATGTTGCCCGCCACCGCAACGGTCTTGCCCGCGTGGGCCACCAGTTGGCCTGTCAGAGAGGTCACCGTAGTCTTGCCGTTGGTACCGGTCACGGCCAACACCGCAGGGGCGTATCCGCGCGCGGCGCGCAAGCCCTGCAATGCCTCAAAATACAAGCCTAATTCGCCCTCAGCCCTTATGGATATTGCACGAGCGGCTTCCAAAACAGGAGCAACATCGGCAGGACTGAGTCCTGGAGAGCGGTAGACAGCGGCCAGATCTCGCCCCTCCACCAGCGCAGCGGTGAAGGCACCGGCTACAAAACGTGCCTGCGGCACATCCTGCTGCAACGCAGCCAGCTGTGGAGGTGCATCGCGTGTGTCGGCGACGGTGATCTGATCGGCTCCCGCGCGCGCGCACCAGCGCGCTATGGCCAAGCCAGATGCGCCCAAGCCCAGAATCAGCACCTTCTGGCCGCGCAAGGGGTGCAGCAGTGACTCCAGGTCAACCTCGGCCTCCAGCGCAACCGCTGCGTTGTCTACGCTGGCTTCGTCATCGGTCGAGACGTCGGCCGTCTCCGCACTGTCGTCCACTGGCTCTGCAAAGATGTTGGCGACAAACGCCGCCGCATCGCGTGCTGCGGTCAGGGTGGTGGGCAAGGGCTTGGCCGCAGGGCTGCCCCCTGCCGGCGCAGGGGCGGCGTCGATGGTGGTCAGCTCCACAGGACCGACTGACACTAAGGACTCCAACGCGGTCACGGGCTCCACCTCCTGCACCACCGCTGGCCCAGGCGCACCCACGCCGGCATCAGCCGGCGGTACCGCTTCAATGGGAGGTGGCAGTGGGAGGTCTTCGGGGTTCATCGCAGTTTCAGAGTCGACAGGCCGACGAGGCACAGCAGCATGGTGATGATCCAGAAGCGGACCACGACTTGGGTCTCTTTCCAGCCCGATTTTTCAAAGTGGTGGTGCAGCGGCGCCATCTTGAGTAGGCGGCGGCCTTCTCCATATTTCTTCTTGGTGTACTTGAAGTAAGTCACCTGCAGCATCACGGAAACGGCTTCTGCCACGAAGATGCCGCCCATGATGGCCAGCACAATTTCCTGGCGCACGATGACCGCAATCGTGCCCAAGGCGCCACCCAAGGCCAGCGCGCCGACATCACCCATAAACACCTGCGCCGGGTGGGTGTTGAACCACAAGAAAGCCAAGCCTGCACCGGCCATGGCAGAGCAGAAAATCAACAACTCGCCGGAGCCGGGAATGTGCGGAAAGAACAGGTACTTGGAGTACACGGCGCTGCCGGTCACGTAGGCGAACACACCCAGGGCCGAACCCACCATCACCACCGGCATGATGGCCAGACCATCCAAACCGTCCGTTAAGTTAACAGCGTTGCTGGAACCCACGATGACCAAATAGGTCATCACCACAAACCCCAACACGCCCAGCGGGTAGCTCACTTCTTTGATGAAGGGCAGCAATAGGCCGGCCTGGGGCGGCAGGTTCACGTCAAAGCCCGAACCCACCCAGTTCAGGAACAGCTCGATCACCCGCATGTTGGAGCTCTCGGAAATGCTGAACACCAGGTAGAGGGCCGCCAGCAAACCCACCAACGACTGCCAAAAATACTTCTCGCGCGAGCGCATGCCTTCGGGGTCTTTGTGCACCACCTTGCGCCAGTCATCGGCCCAGCCGATAGCACCGAAGCCAAACGTCACCAGCATCACGATCCAGACAAAGCGGTTCGACAGATCTGCCCACAGCAAGGTGGAGATGGCAATCGCCAACAAAATCAACACGCCGCCCATGGTCGGCGTGCCGCTCTTGGCCAGGTGCGACTCCATGCCGTAGCCACGGATGGGCTGGCCAATTTTGAGTTCGCGCAAGCGCCGAATCACCCGGGGCCCCGCAATCAAGCCGATGAGCAAAGCGGTTACGGCGGCCAGCACCGCGCGAAACGTGAGGTACTGAAAGACGCGGAAAAACCCGAACTCGGGCGATAGCGTTTGCAGCCATTGGGCCAGGCTTAGCAACATGATGAATCTCCTGTGTTGTCAGGCCACATCACGCAAGCCCTCCGTCTGTGGCACTGGGTAGCCGAAGGCCTCGACCACCCGCTCCATGCGCATAAAACGCGATCCCTTGACCAGCACACTGGCCACCTGTGGCAACACAGCCTGCGCGCGAACCAGCAGCTCGTCCATCGTGGCAAAGTGCAAGGCAGCGGGGTTGCCGTCCAATACATGGGCAGCCAGCGCCCCCAGCACCAACACGTGCTCCAAACCCTGCTCGCGCGCCGCGCGACCGGCTTCGGCGTGGAACGCGGGGCCCTGCTCGCCGACTTCGCCCATGTCGCCCAGCACCAACATGCGCGGCGCAGGCAGCTCGGCCAGCATGGCAATCGCGGCCTGAACCGAATCGGGATTGGCGTTGTAGGTGTCATCCACCAGCGTGCAATTCACATTACCCTGCACCAACTGCGTGGTACGGCATCGGCCCTTGACGGGTTTGAACGCGCTCAGGCCCTGGTTAACGGCATCGGGGCTGACTCCGGCAGCCAGCGCACAAGCAGCAGCAGCCAGCGAATTTTTCACGTTGTGGCGCCCGGCGATGGCCAAGCGGTACGACAGCGCGCCCTGGGGACTGCGCGCTTGCACGGCCCAGGCGCCTTGTGCCCATTGCGCTTCGGTACAGACCACCTCGGCCGCGCTGTCTGTCTCCGCACTGAATTCGACACTGCGACGCGAGGCTGCGAGCTTGCGCCATACCGCCGTATACGCGTCGTCTTGCGGAAACACCGCCACGCCTGTAGCAGGCAAAGCAGCCAACACGTTGCCGTTTTCTTGGGCCACCGCTTCGACGGTGTGCATGAACTCTAGGTGCTCGCGCTGGGCGTTGTTCACCAAGGCCACTGTGGGTTGGGCCATGGCCGCCAGAACCGCGATTTCTCCGGGATGGTTCATACCCAACTCCACCACGGCCAGCCGGTGATGTGGGCGCAAACGCAGCAAGGTCAGCGGCACGCCAATGTCGTTGTTGTAGTTGCCTTGGGTGGCCATGGCTTGCCCAGCGGGTGCTTGGGCGTCCAAGATCGCGGCCACCATTTGGGTCACCGTCGTTTTGCCGTTGCTACCAGTCACCGCAATCACCGGCAAATCAAACTGTGCACGCCAGCGTATCGCCAATTGCGCCAAAGCGGCGCGGGTATCGGCAACTTCGATCCGGGGCAGGTCTTGGGGGTAGGCTGCATCGCCCAAACCCGCGTGGCACAGCACCGCGCTGGCTCCACGTGCTTGGGCGTCGTGCAACAAGTCGTTGGCGTCAAACCGCTCGCCGCGCAAAGCCACGAACAGATCACCATTGGTGATGCTGCGGGTATCGGTGTGCACACGCAGGCATGCGGTGCTGGCATCACCCACCACGCGCGCACCATCCAACCATGCGGCGAGTTGTGATAACGGCCCCATCGGTGCTGCGGCGTCCACCTTAGGCAGGGGCTTCCACGCTTGAAGTGCTTGGGAAGCATGGTCCACGTCAGAAAAAGCATGGCGTACACCGGCAATTTCTTGAGTCGCCTCGTGCCCTTTGCCTGCCACTAGGACCACGTCTACTGCCGCTGCGCGGCCAATCGCACCCCGTATCGCCAGTGCCCGATCTACCTCAACGTCTACCTGCCGGTTGTCTACCAAGCCCAACAAAATCTGCGCCACGATGGATTCGGGCCGTTCGCTGCGGGGGTTGTCACTGGTGACCCACACACGGTCTGCGTGCTGAGCTGCAATGGCACCCATCAACGGGCGTTTTGCGGCATCGCGGTCACCGCCACACCCCAGGACCACCCACAGTTGCCCACTG
>JAXHOO010000005.1:0-40254 GCA_034519365.1 Rhodoferax sp.
CGGCGAACATTAAGGGTGTGGTGGGCGAGAACCTGCGCGCCGCGCTGGACTGGTTGCCGACAGGCCGCAGCCTGCTGACCATCAAGACGGATTGCGATTTGACGGGTTGGGTAGAAGGGTTGCCTGCTATGGACTCTATAGCTGCTCGCGCAATGGATACGGGGGCTTTACGCACTTTTTATGAGAAATATGGCTTTAAGGGGCTGGCCAAGTCCTTGGGCGGTAGCGACGCGCCGGCAGCACCTGCGGCGGCGGGTGCTGGGGCGAGTGCGGCCAAGGGCGCATCGTCAGCCCCCGGTTTGTTTGACGCGCCCGAGGACGTCGCTGCCGCACCCCCGCCACGTACCACCGACTTTGCCTTTGACACCATCTTGACCTGGGAGGCGTTTGACGCCTGGCTGGCCAAGTTGCAAGCCGCAGAGCTCACCGCGCTGGACACCGAAACCACGTCGCTGGATGAAATGGTGGCCGAGATTGTGGGGATCAGTTTCAGCGTTGCGCCGGGGTCCGCGGCCTATATCCCGGTGGCGCACCGCTACCCCGATGCGCCAGATCAGTTGCCGCGCGACGAGGTGTTGGCCAAGCTCAAGCCTTGGTTAGAAAACCCCGGCGCCAAGAAGCTGGGTCAGCACGTCAAGTACGACCGCCATGTGTTCGCCAACCACGGCATCGAGGTGCAGGGCTATGCGCACGACACCATGCTGCAAAGCTATGTGTTGGAAGTGCACATGCCACACGGTTTGTCGAGCCTTGCCTTGCGCCACTTGGGGCGCAGCGGAATTACGTTTGAAGACCTGTGTGGCAAAGGCGCGCACCAAATCAGCTTTGACCAGGTGGACGTTGCCAAGGCCGCCGAATACTCCAGCGAAGACTCGGAGCAGACGCTGGATGTGCACCAAGTGCTGTGGCCGCAAATCGAGGCGAATGACAAGCTCAAATTCATTTACGAATTGGAGATTGCCAGCAGCGAAGCGCTGTACCGCATTGAACGCAACGGTGTGCTGATTGACGCGCAAAAGCTGGCGACCCAAAGCCACGAGTTAGGCCAGCGCATTGTGCAGTTGGAGGCTGAGGCCTATGAGATTGCCGGCCAGCCCTTCAACCTAGCCAGCCCCAAGCAGTTGGGCGAAATTTTCTTCGACAAACTGGGCATGCCGGAGGTGAAGAAAACGGCAACAGGCGCGCGCAGTACCGATGAAGAAGTGCTGGAGAAACTGGCCGAAGACTATCCGCTACCCGCCAAGCTGCTGGAGCACCGCAGCCTCTCCAAGCTCAAGGGCACCTATACCGACAAGCTGGCGCTGCTGGCCCTGCCGCGCACGGGCCGGGTGCATACGCATTACGCGCAGGCGGTGGCGGTGACAGGGCGCCTTTCTAGCAACGATCCCAACCTGCAAAACATCCCGGTGCGTACGCCCGAGGGCCGCCGCGTGCGCGAGGCGTTTGTGGCGCCCGCAGGCAGCGTCATCGCCAGTGCTGACTACTCGCAGATCGAGTTGCGCATCATGGCCCACATCAGCAATGACGAAGCCCTGCTCAAGGCCTTCCATGACGGGCTGGATGTGCACCGCGCTACGGCTGCCGAGGTGTTTGGCGTGGCGGTGGACCAAGTGAGCAGCGAGCAGCGCCGTTACGCCAAGGTGATTAACTTTGGCCTGATCTACGGCATGAGCGCCTTTGGCCTAGCGCGCAACCTCGGCATCGACAACACGGCTGCCAAGAACTACATCGCCCGCTACTTCGAACGTTACCCCGGCGTCAAGGCCTATATGGAGAGCACCCGCGCCACGGCCAAGCAGCAGGGCTATGTGGAAACCGTGTTCGGCCGCCGTTTGCAGCTGGCGGGTATTCAGAGTGCCAAGGGTGCGCAGTTGGCGGGCCTAGAGCGTGCCGCTATCAACGCGCCCATGCAAGGAACAGCGGCCGACCTCATCAAGTTGAGCATGGTCAAGGTGCAGCAGGTGCTGGACGCCGAAAATCGCGCCACCAAAATGATCATGCAGGTGCATGACGAGCTGGTATTTGAGGTGCCAGAGGGCGAAGTGGACTGGCTCAAGGCTGAAATCCCAAGGCTGATGGCCGGTGTGGCCCAGTTGCAAGTGCCCTTGCTTGCAGAAGTGGGTGTGGGGGCAAACTGGGACCAGGCGCACTGACGCGGACGGCTAGTGCACGCCAGTTTTGGGGTGTACCCGGTGTTCAAAGTAATTCGCGAGCGCTATAGTGGGCGCACGACAACAAAAAGGAGACCGCCATGCGATTCAACGGAATGACAACCGCAGCCAAACTGTGGGCTTTTATTGTTTTGGTTATTGCGGCCATTTGTGCAGTGGCCGTGGTAGGGCTGGTGCGCAGCGCGACGATCTTGGGAGAGGGGCGTGCCAAGCAGGCCGTTTCCCAGGAGTTGGTTCAAATTGCCACGGAGTGGAATGGTTTGACCACCGCCAATGCGGCACGGGGGCAGGCGGTTTTGATGGCGGAAAACCCCGCCATCCCGGATGCGTTTAAAGAGTCCATTGCTGCGACCACTGCCCACATTTCCGAGTTGCAGAAAAAAATCGAGGCCATGCCCCTGACCGACGCCAGTCGGGCACAAATGGGCAAGATTGCGGAGGCCCGCAAGGCCATGATTGGCGAGCGGGAGAAGGCGCGCAAGGTGAAGGCGGAGGGTAATTCTGAGGAGGCCTTGCGATTGCTCAATGCGCAGTACCTGCCGGCGATGGACCGGTACATTACCGAGCAGAAAGCCATGGTGGAGCTGCAGAAAGGCGAGCTGACGGATGCCGCAGTGGAGACTGAGGCTCGGCGTGCAAACAATAGCACTGGCATCTTGGTGGGCTTGGCCGTGATTGTGGCGATCATCTTTACGGGAACGGCCTGGCTGGTGCGCTCCATCCGAGACCCCCTGCAGCAAGCCAACGAACTGGCGGCCCGCATTGCCCGGGGTGATCTGAGTGAGAGCATCAGGACTGCACGTACCGACGAGTTTGGAACCCTTTTGACCTCGCTGGGAGCCATGAACGATTCATTGGGCGCCATGGTGTCGCAGGTGCGCAGCAGCACCGACAACATTGCCGTAGCCAGCGCCGAAATTGCCATGGGTAACAACGACCTCGCCCACCGTACCGAAGAGACGTCGAGCAACTTGCAGGCCACCGCCTCCAGCATGGACCAGCTCACGATCACCGTGCAGCAAAGCGCCGACAACGCCCGTCAGGCTGCCTCGTTGGCTGCCAGTGCCTCCGACGTTGCCCAGCGCGGTGGCAATGTGGTGAATCAGGTCGTCAGTACCATGCAGCAAATTGACGCCAGCAGCAAAAAGATCAGCGACATCATCAGCGTGATTGATGGCATCGCCTTTCAAACCAACATCCTGGCCCTCAACGCCGCAGTCGAAGCGGCCAGAGCGGGGGAACAAGGCCGAGGCTTTGCGGTCGTTGCCAGCGAAGTGCGGTCTTTGGCGGGAAGGTCCGCTGAAGCGGCGAAAGAAATCAAAGGTCTTATCAACACCTCGGTGGAAAACGTGGAGTCGGGCACCAAGCTGGTGACCGAAGCCGGCACCACCATGCAAGAAATTGTGCAAAGTGTGCGCAGGGTGACCGATGTGATCGGAGAAATCACCGCAGCGGCCTCCGAGCAAAGCGACGGCATTGCGGGCGTGAATCGCTCCATTGGTAACTTGGACCAGATGACCCAACAAAACGCGGCGCTGGTGGAAGAGAGCGCGGCGGCGGCGGAAAGCTTGCGCGACCAAGCGGAACGCATGAAGCAGGCCGTGGCTGTGTTCAAGGTGGCGCCAGGACAACCTGGGGTGAGTTTGGCCACAGCGCCGGTACGGACGGCGGGTCCTAATACCAAGCCGTTCAAAGGCGCAGAGCGGCGTGGGGCCGATGACAAGGGCGAGGCAGCGCGTACCGCGCCCGCCAAACCAGCGGCTGCAGGCATGTCCAAGCCATCGCCCAAGCCCGCGCCCAAACCACCCGCAGCGAAGACACCGCCCACAGTGGTGACCGCCAAAATTGTGCCGAAAACGTCCCAAGTCAATACCCCCGCAGGCGGGGACGACGACTGGGAAACCTTCTAAGTTTTTTGGGGTTAAAGCCCCCAGGCAGGCAGCCGCAGCGGCCTTGTGCCTACACTGCGGCTGTTTTTTTGTGGATATTTCTTAGGAAATTGATATGTACCAAGCATTGAAAACCGAAGTCGATTCCCTGGTTCCTGGTCAATCGACCGAAAACGGCGCTACCCGCCGCATGGCGCTGAAAGCGGCTCTGGGCGTGGGCTATGCGGCCACTGCCATGCCCATCATGGCCCAAACTGCCATTAAAACTCCGGCAGACGGCTTGGCTGCCGGCGAAGGAATTTATGACATGGCCGGATTTTCTGTGCCCTTCTATTACGCCCAGCCTGAAGGCAAAACCAATCTGCCTATCGTGCTGGTGGTGCAAGAGATTTTTGGCGTGCACGAATACATTGCCGATACTTGCCGCCGCTTTGCCAAGGCTGGCTATTTGGCTATTGCGCCCGACCTGTATGCGCGCCAAGGTGACGCGTCCAAGTACACCGACATTGGCAAGTTGTTGGCTGAGGTGGTCTCCAAGGTGCCGGATGACCAAGTGATGGCTGACTTGGATGGCGCTCTGGTGTGGGCGGCAGAAAACGGCGGGAACACCAAGAAGGTGGCCGTCACGGGCTTCTGCTGGGGTGGACGCGTCACTTGGCTGTATGCCGCGCACAACAAGGCTGTCAAAGCCGGTGTGGCCTGGTACGGCCGCATGGTGGGCGCGCCCAATGCGAACAACCCCAAGCAACCGATCGACTTGGTGGGCAGCCTGAACGCTCCCGTCTTGGGCCTGTACGGCGGCCAGGATGGCGGCATTCCGGTCAGCACGATCAATGAAATGAAAGAGGCTCTCGCCAAGGGCAGCAAGGCGGCCAAGGTGTCCGAGTTTGTGCTGTACCCGCAAGCCCCCCACGCTTTCCACGCAGACTACCGCCCCAGCTACCGCAAGGACGCCGCCGAAGACGGTTTTGCGCGCGCGCTGGCGTGGTTCAAAGCCAAGGGTGTTGTTTGACCCTACTGGCGATATTGGCGGGAACGCTGGCAGCGGGCATTGGTTCTGTCTGGCTGGCAGCGGCCCTGAGCTTTGGCGCGCTGGGGCGCTATACCCAGCACATGCTGAGCATGGCGGCGGGGGCCTTGTTGGCCACGGCCTTCATGCATCTGTTGCCGGAGGCGTTTGAGAGCCAGGCGGGTTCGCGCGAGTTGTTCATGGCGCTGCTGATCGGGCTGGTGTTCTTCTTTCTGCTCGACAAGGCAGAACTGTGGCACCACGGCCATGAGCACCACCACGACCATGGGCATGACCATGGACACTCAGCGCACGACCACCACGCTCACGCTGGCACCCATGACCACGCTAAGGATGCGCCACAGCGTCCGGCCGGGGTGTGGGCCCTGTTGGCCGGCGACAGCGTGCATTGCTTTGGCGATGGCGTGCTGATCGCATCGGCCTTCATGGCCGATATGCGCCTGGGCGCTATCGCCTCGCTGGCGGTGCTGGCCCACGAGGTACCCCACCACATGGGCGACTTGGTGGTGGTGGTGCGCTCAGGCGCCGGAAACCGGCGCGCGGCCTTCGTCAAAGTGTCGTTGGCTGGTGCGCTCACCGCCTTGGGTGGTCTGTGTGGCTATTGGTTGGTGGACCAGTTGCAGGACTACCTGCCTTTCTTTTTGGTGGCAGCGTCCAGCAGCTTCATCTACGTCGCCTTGGCCGATTTGATTCCCCAGTTGCAAAAGCGCTTGTCGGCGCGGGAAACCACGGCACAAATCTCTTGGTTGCTTGCCGGCATTGTGTTGGTGACCGCCGTGAGCAGTCTGGCCCACGCCCACTAAACAGGGCGCATTGGGGCGCACCCCAAGTGCCCTCAGACCGTGTGAGGTTAAGGTGAGTTGAATCAATCGTTTGATTTAACTCGTTACAATGCGCCGCTATGTTGCGCGCTATCTCGGCTTCGGCCACCCCCGATCTGAATCCACCGAGCCTGGCGCCGCTGGCCGAGCCGTTGGCTGCGGCCAAGCCCTTGCGCAGCGATGGCGTAGAAGCGCGCAACCGTTTGCTGGACGCGGCCCTGGTGCTGTTTGCGGACCACGGCTTTGCCAAAACCTCGACCCGCGATATTGCGCAGGCGGCCCAGGCCAATGTGGCGTCCATCCGTTATTACTTTGGCGACAAGGCGGGCCTGTACCAGGCCGTGTTCAACGACCCGCGCACCAACCCCAAGGGCGATCCCGCGCTGATTAACGCCCCGGGCTTGTCGCTGGCGCAAGCCTTGCAGGTGTATCTCTCGGAGTTCACCGCGCCCATCCTGGACGGTGTGGCCACCCGGTGCTGCATGAAGCTGCATTTCCGCGAAATGCTGGAGCCGACCGGCCTGTGGGATGCGGAGATTGCCAACAACATCCAACCCGCCCACGCGGCCTTGGTCGCGGTGTTGTGCCGACATCTAGGTGTCACAGAGGCCGACGACGATGTGCACCGTTTGGCATTTTCGATTGCCGGCTTGGGCATGGTGCTGCACGTTGGCAGCGACGTCATTCAGGCCATTCGCCCCCAGCTCATTGCCAACCCGGCGGCTATCGGCCGCTATAGCGTCCACTTGGTTCACGCCGCGCTGGCATTGGTTGCCGCCGAGGTGGCGCGCCGCACCGCGCCGCTTCCCGTTTAGGTTTCTTTTTTGTTCATGGTCTCCCACTTGCAAACCCCATCCTCCATGCATCTGCCTACCTCCCCAATCCGTCGCCCCCGTGGCCTGCCGTCGTTGGCCGTGTCGGCTGCCGCCGTGGTGCTGTCCGGTTGTTCCATCCTGATGCCGCCCACCCAAGTGGAAAGCGCCGTGGCGCCCCAGTGGCAGGCGCCGTTGCCGCACCAAGGCGAAGTGGGGGCGCTGAGCCAATGGTGGCAGCGCCAGGGGGACCCGGTCTTGGTGGAGTTGATTGAAGCAGCGCAGGCGGTAAGCCCCTCGGTGGCGCAGTCGTTGGCCCGGGTGGAGTCGGCGCGCGCCTCGCGCACTGCGGCTGGTGCCGCGTTGTTACCGCGGGTCGATGCGTCTGTATCGGGTAGCCGGGGCGTGAGTCAACCGGGTGTGCCCGTGGCCACGACCCAATCGATCGGTTTGCAAGCTACCTGGGAGTTGGACTTGGTAGGTGCTAACCGGGCTGTGAACCGCGCGGCCGATGCCCAGTTCCAAGGCACTGAAGCCCAGTGGCACGATGCCCGGGTGTCGGTGGCTGCCGAAGTGGCAACGACCTACTACACGATTTCCACCTGCCAAGCTCAGCTGGTTTTGGCGCGGCAGGACGCCGCTTCACGCCAAGAAACCGCGCGCCTGACAGACCTTAGTGCCAAGGCAGGTTTTGCAGCGCCGTCCATCGCGGCGTTGGCGCGTGCGAGCGCCGCCGACGGCAGTAGCCGGGTGACCCAGCAGCAGGCCGCCTGCGATCTGGACGTGAAAGCCCTCGTGGCGCTGACCGGCTTGTCAGAGCCAGAATTAAGGAAAAAACTGGCCCCAGCCCTTGCCAAGAATGCGCAAGCAGCTCCTATTTTGGTAGCAAGCGTGCCGGCCCAAACATTGGCCCAGCGCCCTGACGTGTTTGCCGCCGAGCGCGATGTGGTGGTCGCCAGCGCCCAGGTGGGCAGCGCCAAGGCCCAGCGCTACCCGCGCCTCACCCTCAATGGTTCGGTGGGCGCCCTGCGCTACACGAATGTGGCGGGCGAGACCAACCTCGACACTTGGTCGTTCGGCCCTCTGGCGCTGACGTTGCCGCTGTTTGACGGCGGCCTGCGCAAGGCCAATGTGGTTGCGGCCGAGGCTGCTTATACGCAGGCCGTGTCCGTCTACCGCGCCAAAGTGCGCCAGGCGGTGCGTGAGGTGGAGCAGGCGTTGGTCAACCTGCAAAGTACCGACGCGCGCAAGCAAGATTCCGAAGTCGCTACGACCGGTTACGCCGAATCCTTGGCGGCCACCCAGTCGCGCTACAGCCAGGGCTTGGCCAGCTTGGTGGAGCTTGAAGACGCGCGCCGCAACGCGCTGTCGGCGCAGTCCGCGCAAATTGGTTTGGGGCTGGAGCGCAACCGGGCTTGGGTGTCGCTGTACCGCGCCCTGGGCGGTGGTTTTGACCCCGAAGCCACTCAGGCTGCGCAGGCGCCCACTGCGGCGCCCTGAGGCCCAACTGCCTCCGCCGTATCCTTTTTTGAATTTCCCTGAATCCTGTTTTTCTCCAGATTGCAAAGCGAGCACACCATGAACCGTTTTCACTTCAAACCTCTGACCCTGGGCCTGATGGCTGCAGGCCTGATCGCTCTGACGGGCCTGGGCCTGTTAGCCACACGCAGCCAAGCCGCCGACGCCGAAAAACCTGCTGCGGTGGCCAAAGCCGCGCTGACCGTGAGCGTGGTGCAGGCGCGCAGTGGCAACTTGGCCATCAAGCTGTCGGCCAACGGCAGCGTGGCCGCTTGGCAAGAAGCCAGTGTGGGCGCCGAGGCCAACGGCCTGCGGGTTGCTGAGCTGCACGCCGCCGTGGGCGACAACGTGCGCCGTGGCCAACTGCTGGCGACGTTTGCCGCCGAGACGGTGCAAGCCGATGTGGCGCTGGCCCGTGCGGCGCTGAATGAAGCCCAGGCCAATGCTGCCGAGGCACTGGCCAACGGCGACCGCGCCCGTGCCGTGCAGGGCACCGGCGCGATCAGCGCCCAGCAGGTCAACCAGTACCTCACACAAGAACAAACCGCCAAGGCGCGCGTGGAGTCCGCCAAGGCCCAGTTGGATTCCCAGATGCTGCGCCTCAAGCAGACGCAATTGGTCGCACCCGACAGCGGCACCATTTCTTCGCGCACCGCCAGCGTCGGCTCGGTCGTGGGCGCGGGTGCGGAAATGTTCAAACTGATTCGCCAGGGCCGCTTGGAGTGGCGCGGCGAGGTGACATCGAGCGAGTTGCCGCGCATCAGCGTGGGCACCAAGGTCACGGTCACTGCCCCGGGCGGAGCCCAACTGCTGGGCAAAGTGCGCATGCTGGCGCCCACGGTGGACGCCGCCAGCCGCAACGGTCTGGTCTATGTCGATTTGCTGGGCGCTGTGCCCGGTGGCAAGGCGGTGGCGGGTGCGTTCAAGCCCGGCATGTACGCCCAAGGTGAATTTGAGTTGGGCAGCTCGGGCGCGCTCACGGTGCCGCAGTCTGCCGTGGTGGTGCGCGACGGATTTAGCTATGTCTACAGCGTGGGCGGTGACCAGCGGGTAAGCCAGCGCAAGGTGCAGGTCGGCCGCATTGTGGGCGACCAAGTCGAGATCCAGAGCGGTGTCAAAGCCGAAGACCGCTTGGTGGCCAGCGGTGGCAGCTTCTTGAGCGACGGAGACTTGGTGCGTGTGGTGGAGGCCGGGGCTTCTATACCAAAAGCGGCTGTAGCCCCCGATAAGACTGCGCAAGCAGCTAGCAAATAAGGAGCACCAGAGATGAATTTTTCTACCTGGTCCATCAAAAACCCGATACCGGCGGTGATGCTGTTTGTCCTGCTAACGGTGGCGGGGCTGATGTCCTTCAACTCCATGAAGGTGCAGCAGTTCCCTGATCTGGAGCTGCCCACGGTATCAGTCTCTGCCAGCCTGCCGGGCGCCGCGCCCGCGCAATTGGAAACCGAAGTGGCGCGCAAGTTGGAAAACGCGATTGCACCGCTCTCCGGACTCAAAAACATCTACACCAACGTGTCCGATGGCAGCGTGTCAGTCACGGCCGAATTCCGCTTGGAAAAGACCACGCAAGAAGCGGTGGACGATGTGCGAAGCGCGATTCAAAGCGTGCGCAGCGATTTGCCCAGCGATGTGCGCGACCCCATCGTCAGCAAGATCAACCTGTCGGGTGCACCTATCTTGGCGTTCACCGTGCGTTCTACCAACCTCGACGACGAGGCCATGAGCTGGTTTGTGGACAACACCGTGGCGCGTTCGCTCTTGGGCGTTCGCGGCGTGGGCTCAGTGGTGCGCGTGGGCGGGGTAACGCGCGAAGTGCAAGTTGCGCTCGATCCACTCAAGCTGCAAAGTTTGGGCGCGACAGCGTCTGACGTGTCGCGCCAGCTCAAGCTGGTGCAGACCGAAAGCGCAGGCGGCCGGGCCGACCTAGGCGGCTCCGAGCAACCTATGCGGACCTTGGCCACGGTGGCTACGGTGGAAGAACTGGCGCGCTTGGAACTCACCCTGTCCAACGGCCGCCGCGTGCGGCTGGACGAGTTGGCAACGGTGCGCGACACCGTGGCTGAGCCACGCAGCTTGGCCACGCTCAACGGCAAGCCCGTAGTGGGTTTTGAAATCACCCGCAGCAAGGGCGCCAGCGAGATTGAGGTGGGCGCTGCCGTGCTCAAGGCGCTGGACGAGCTCAAGGCCCAACATCCAGATTTGGAGCTGACGCAGGCGTTCGACTTTGTGACGCCGGTGCAAGAGGAATTCGACGCCTCCATGACCATGTTGTACGAAGGCGCCATCTTGGCGGTGATCGTGGTGTGGTTCTTCTTGCGCGATTGGCGCGCCACCTTTGTGTCTGCCGTGGCATTGCCCATGTCGGCCATTCCGGCCTTCATCGGCATGTATTACATGGGGTTCACCACCAACATCGTTACGCTGTTGGCGCTGTCTTTGGTGATTGGCATCTTGGTGGACGATGCCATCGTGGAGGTGGAAAACATTGAGCGTCACCTGCGCATGGGCAAGTCGCCCATGAAGGCGGCGATGGATGCGGCCGATGAAATTGGCTTGGCGGTGATTGCCACCACCTTTGCCTTGATTGCCGTGTTCTTGCCTACCGCTTTCATGAGCGGTGTGGTCGGTAAGTTCTTCAAGCAGTTTGGCTGGACGGCCGTGTTTGCCGTGTTCGCCTCTTTGGTGGTGGCGCGTTTGCTCACGCCCATGATGGCTGCCTACATCATGAAGCCTTCGACCCACGTGCACGAGGAACCCTTCTGGATGCCCACCTACCTGCGCATGACCCGCTGGACGCTGAACCACCGCTGGATCACGCTGTTGGCTGCCTTGTCCTTCTTTGTCGGCTCGCTGATGCTGGTGCCGCTGATCCCCAACGGCTTTATTCCGCCCGACGACAACTCGCAAACGCAGGTCTATCTGGAGTTGCCACCCGGCGCCACCCTGGCCAACACCCGCGCCACGGCGGAAACTGCGCGCGAGATGCTGTCTAAGGTGGACCACATCAAGAGCATCTACACCACCATTGGCGGCGGCGCGGTGGGCTCAGATCCATTCGCGGGCGGTGCCACTGCAGAGGTGCGCAAGGCGACCATGACGGTGCTGTTGTCGGAGCGCGGTGAGCGCCCGCGCAAACAGGCCATTGAAAATTCCATGCGGGCTGCGCTGGCCGATTTGCCCGGTACCCGCTTCAAGGTGGGCTTGGGCGGCTCGGGGGAGAAATACCAACTGGCGCTCAAGGGCGAAGACCCAGTAGCGCTGGCGCAAGCCGCGCTGGCGATTGAGAAAGATATTCGCGCGATTCCCGGCATCGGCAACATCAGCTCGTCGGCCAGCCTGACGCGCCAAGAAGTGGCCATTCGCCCCAACTTTGCCAAGGCGGCGGAGCTGGGCGTGACCAGTAGCGCGATTGCCGATACCTTGCGTATCGCCACGGTGGGCGATTACGAGTCGGCCTTGCCCAAGCTCAACCTGAGCCAGCGCCAGGTGCCTATCGTCGTCAAGCTCGACACCGCAGCGCGCAAAGACCTGGAGGTGCTGGGGCGCTTGCCGGTGCAGGGCGTCAAAGGCCCGGTGATGTTGAGCCAGGTGGCCGACTTTGAAATGTCGGGCGGCCCGGCCGTGATCAGCCGTTTGAACCGCGTGCGCAACGTCAACTTCGAGGTGGAGTTGTCGGGCGTGCCCTTGGGCGAGGTGACTGAGGCGGTGGCGAAGATGCCCAGCATTCTCAACCTGCCCGCCGGCGTGCAGCAGCTGGAGGTGGGCGATGCCGAAGTGCAAGCTGAAATGGTGTCGGGCTTCATGCTGGCGATGCTGACGGGCGTGTTGTGCATCTACATCGTGCTGGTGCTTCTGTTCAAAGACTTTATGCACCCGATATCGATCTTGCCTTCGGTGATTTTGTCGTTCGGCGGCGCCTTTATCGGCCTGCTGGTGACCGGCAAGATGCTGTCCATGCCATCGTTCATTGGCCTGATCATGCTGATTGGTGTGTCCACCAAGAACTCGATTTTGCTGGTGGAGTACGCCATCATGGCGCGGCGTGAGCATGGGCTCACGCGTGTTGAAGCGCTGTTAGACGCTTGCCATAAGCGGGCTCGCCCCATCATCATGACGTCGATTGCCATGGTGGCTGGCATGGTGCCGCTGGTGGCGGGTTTTGGCAGCGCCGACAACAGCTTCCGCGCACCGATGGCAGCGGCGGTGATTGGCGGCTTGATCACCTCCACCATTCTGAGTTTGTTGGTAACGCCGAGTTTCTTCACCATCGTCGACGATGTGGAGCACTTTGTGGGGCGGATCAAGCGCAAGCTGTTGCGGCAGAAGCCTGTGGCTGATGTCGTTGTTGCCGAATCGGCAGCGTCCTGAGCTTTCACGCGTGAGCGCGAGTAGGGCGGGACTCGGGGACTCTGTGCAGCTCCCTGTCCCCCGCCCGCTGCGCGGGCTCCTCCTTTTACCTGCGCTGCACAGAGTCCCCGAGTCCCACCTTGCGTGGCTTGGAGGGTGATCCTAGGGTTTTAACTCCGCTGCAGTTTCTTGCAGGGCCTGCACCACAGCATCCCGCAGCGGATGTGGCGCCGCCAGTTCTGGCAACAGTAAGCTGATTTGAAATGGAATAGCCTCCGTCAGTGGGCGCATCTCCAGCGCTGGGCCGGCCATGGCCGCGGCGGTGAGTGGGTTGACGATGGCCACGCCCAAGCCTTGCTGCACCATGGCGCAGACGGCCACCGCGCTTTGGGTTTCCAGCACCATCTGCCGCACCACACCGGCTTTCGCAAACATCGCATCAATCGCCTGCCGGTAGGTGTCGCCTTCGGCCAAGCTCACAAACCGGGCGTTGGTAAAGTCGGCCGGCGCCAGCCGGGCCTTGCGGCACAGGCTGTTGCCCGCAGGCAAAACCGCCACTTCGTTCGCCTGCAACAGCGGCAGCAAGGTGACGCCGGTGGGCGCGCTGGTGGCCTCGCTCAAACCGAGGTCGAACCGCTGCTCGCTCAGTGCCTGCTCCAGCCAAGGCGACTCTAGCGGCACCACGCTCACCTGCGCCTCGGGCAGCGCCGTCTGGAATCGCGCTAACGCTTGGGGCAAGAGCGCGTGTGCCAGCGCGGGCAAACAGGCCAGTTGCAGCCGCCCCGACGTCAGCGTGCGCAGCTCGTGTGCCCGGTTTGCGATGTGCTCTAGGCCTACAAACGAGCGCTCCACCTCTTGCATCAACGCCAAGGCGCGCGCGGTAGGCCGCAGGCGGCCGCTGATGCGGTCAAACAAGGCGTAGCCCAACAGTTGCTCCAGCCGCGCCAACTCGCGGCTCAGCGTGGGCTGGCTGCTGTGGGTGGCATCGGCGGCGCGGCTGAGGTTGCCCTGCAACATCACCGCGCGAAACATCGCGAGCTGGCGGTGCGTGAGCGCCGGTGCACTGGGCGTTGGCGTGCGGGCGGAGGCATGTGCGTTTTGGCGCGCGGAGGGTGTTGCGGGGGAAGCAAGGCGGGACATGCTTTACTATATCGAAATTGAATAGTTGTTCAACAAAATCGACATTGATGAAATGGCTGGGAATGGCGATGATCGCCGCATGAATCCTTTTCCCACTCCCGTTTTGGCCGATCTGGCCGCCCGCTTTGGCACCCCGCTGTGGGTCTATGACGCTGCCACCATCCAAGAGCGCATCGCCGCGCTAAAGGTGTTTGACGTGGTGCGCTTCGCGCAAAAGGCCAACTCCAACACCCACATCCTGCGCCTGATGCGCGCGCAGGGCGTGGCGGTGGACGCGGTGTCGTTGGGCGAGATTGAGCGGGCGCTGGCGGCGGGCTACCAGCCTGGTGTGCACCACGGCCACGCCGAGATCGTCTTCACCGCCGATCTGCTGGACCGCGCCACGCTGGCGCGCGTGGTGGAGTTGGGGATTCCGGTGAATTGCGGTTCGATCGACATGCTGGACCAGCTCGGCGCGGTGGCGCCGGGGCACCCAGTGTGGCTGCGCATCAACCCCGGCTTTGGCCACGGCCACAGCAACAAAACCAATACCGGTGGCGAGCACAGCAAGCATGGCATTTGGCATGAAGAACTGGTCGTGGCGCTGCAAACACTGCGTGCCAACGGCTTGGCGCTGCAAGGCTTGCACATGCACATTGGCTCGGGTGTGGACTACAGCCACCTGCAGGAAGTGTGCGGCGCGATGGTGGCGCTGGTGCGCACGGTGAAAGACCAAGGCATGGACCTGCGGGCCATCTCGGCCGGCGGTGGTTTGTCGATTCCGTACCAAGCGGGCGAGCCGGTGATTGATACCGCGAACTACTTTGCGCTGTGGGACGCCGCGCGCCAAGAGGTGGCTGGCCTGTTGGGCCACCCGGTGCAGCTGGAGCTGGAGCCGGGCCGCTATCTGGTGGCCGAATCGGGCGTATTGGTGAGCGAGGTGCGCGCGGTCAAGAACCAGGGCAGCAAACATTTTGTGATGGTGGACGCCGGCTTTAGCGACCTGGCCCGCCCCGCCATGTATGGCAGCTACCACGGCATGGAATTCATCCACGCGGACGGCACACCGGCAGACGGCCCGCTGCAAGACACCGCAGTGGCCGGCCCACTGTGCGAGTCGGGCGATGTGTTTACGCAGGGCGAGGGCGGGGTGGTGCAAGACCGCGCCTTGCCTGCGGCGCGCGTGGGCGACTTGCTGGTGGTGCACGACACCGGCGCCTACGGGGCCTCCATGTCCTCCAACTACAACACGCGCCCGCTGATCCCCGAAGTGCTCATCGAGAACGGCCAGCCGCGACTGATACGGCGCAAGCAGACGGTGGCGGAGTTGATTGGGCTGGAAGCGGTCTGACTGCGGAATTAGTAGTCAAATTGGCCTCGAGCCCTTGTGCTGATTGCGCAAGCAGCTATTGTTTTCGTAGCGAACCAGTGTTTTCAAGCGCGGGGTTTTCTGACCAGGCGGACGTGGGTCACCGTATCCGACCCTACGGTTTCCACGCATTCGTAGTCACGGGCAAGGTTGTCCGTGGCGTCAAACAAGCGCTCGCCAGACCCCAGCAATTTGTTCGTCACCACGATGTGCAGTTCGTCGACCAGTCCTGCCCGTAGGTATTGGCGCACCAAGCTTGCGCCGCCGCCCAAGCGCACGTCTTTCCCTTGTGCCGCCGCAAAGGCTTGCTGCAAGGCAGACTCGATGCCATCGGTAACAAAGTGAAACGTAGTGCCACCTTCCATCGGCAAGGGCGCGCGCGCATGGTGGGTCACCACAAACACGGGTGAGTGGTAGGGCGGGTTAGGGCCCCACCAGCCTTTCCATTCACCGTCCGGCCAAGGCCCGCGAACCGGGCCAAACATATTGCGGCCCAAGATATTGGCGCCGATATTGTCAAAGGCCTTGGCAACAAAGCTGTCATCCAGGCCGGTGCTGCCGCCCTCCTGCCCGAACATGGTTTTCATGGTGCGGGTTTGAAACGCCCAGTCCATGATCGCCAAACCGTCCTTGCCAAACGGAGCTTCCAAACTTTGCCCCGACGCAGAACCAAAGCCGTCGAGTGACAAAGCGAAACAGCGGACGACGAGTTTTTGCATTTCGGATTCCTATGGTGGGAGGGGAAAGAACCAATAAAGTTTAGTCGAGACAATTGGAGGCGGTTGGTGGCATAAAGCGGGAGCTCTCAATTCGACTCTTTACGCTTGCAGAGAGCCCAAACTAAGACCAAGGACTGCGGGAAAGTAGCCGCTCATGCTGCCGCTGCGGTGCGACTGGAAAGCAGACCAACCACAGGCGGGCGTCCAGTGCGATGAATGAGTCCGTCTCATTCAATCCTTCAAACGTCAGTATGGCGATATGCGTATATCAACCTCTCGTGGTTGTATCCGTCGCCAACACAGGGGTTATCCAATTTTTCGATAGCGAAATAAAACACTTGCAATCGCAGGGATGGCAATCGACGATAAGAGCAAAGCGAACTTGATTATTGTCACTGTGCCTAGCACATCGCCAATAAAAACGTTCTCTTTGGGGTACTGGGTCAGGAGCTTGTAGACCATGGCATTTTCCAGCATGTCCGTGGAAAACCAGACTATCGGCACAGCGGTCATTGCCTTGCGAATGATGGCACCGAGTGATGTCCGTTCGCCGACGAACTTCGCCAAGAGAAATAGGAAGGCCAACAACGTGAGCGGGAAAAGGACATCAGCGCTGTACGTGAAATGCTGGTACATCTCGCGACCGACCGGTCCGAATGCGTCCAACCGTGCGTAGACTTCAGCGCTGGTGAATGAAGCGTGTTGATCAAAGATGCGTTGGCCGCCCAAGGCGCTACCAAGTGCCTTGACTCCGCCCAGTAACGGAACCATGTGTGTGGCGGCAAAGGTGGAGATGGCTGCCACCAGACTGATGCCCAACGCAATTGCCGATACCGCTTTTAGTGTCTTTGCTTTGTCAACATCATGGTGATTGCTGGACTGCGTGCGTCCAATGGCTCTGGAGAATACGCCCCCGACAAAAAATCCAAGAAAGAAGACGGACGGAACAAAAAAAACGTGTGTGGGCGTCATAGCGGGTCCTATGGAAAAAGCGACAGATGTAAAGGGCAAGCAAGAGGGGCAGTGGCCGAATCGCTTTTTGCCTTTCGGATAAGCGCAAGATAGTGGACGCGGCGTAAGACAATTCTTGCTCTAGACACCTTTTGGTGCAATCGACAAAGGCGTGTCAAACGTTCGATACTGAACTCTGGCATGACGAATGACCTGAAAAAGACGAAATTCTTATGATCGACCGGCGCGTGCAAAAAACTTTGTTGGCCCTGCATAGGGCGTTGATCGCCCTGATCCTAGAAAAGGGCTACGACGCGATCACGATCAAAGACATCATCGATAGGGCCAATGTCGGCCGTTCCACGTTCTACGCCCACTACACCGACAAGGGACAGTTGTTGGCGAGCGGCTTGATCGATTTGGGAAAAGCTCTGTCAGCTCACCAAAAGGCGGAACGTGTGAAGCACAAAGGCGCCGCAGTGCCGTTCTCCTTCAGCTTGCCGTTGTTCAAGCATGCGCAGGAGTACAAAGACGTCTATCGCGCAATGTTGGGCAGGCAGGCCGGGGCGGTAGTTGCAGGCCACCTACGCGATGTGCTGACCGAATTGGTGACGGACGACCTGACCATGTCGACGCCCAGGACCTCGCCGGTAACGGTCCCAACCGAAGCCTTAATTCAATTCATCGTCGGGGCAGTCATGTCCATGTTGACTTGGTGGGTTGATGAGCCCACTGGCCTCGGCGCTGATGAGGTTGACATGGTGTTTCGACAGTTGACACTTGCTGCTTCACCAGCTTCTACTGCTCTGTCGGATAGGCCTTGCCAGAAAATATCGGCCTGACTGCGACAACCTCCATGTCGATGATTCACGGTCACCGTTGATCAACGAGGTTCCTACCGGTCTTGGCCTTGGTCGTTTGCTGACGCAAGTCATACCCGTATCGAATCCATGTCAATGGCGGGTAGCGGGTAGCGGGTAGGGCCACAATTTTCTGACCCTAGTCAACTGTGTGAGTACGCCTCGCAAAGTCGAAGGGCTGCAAACGGAGTTCGCCGCCGTAGAGATCAGCCGCCGAGGATATCCATTCGCAGTACAAAACCATTCAAACAGATCGCCGTTCCGATCGGCATCACCCTAGTGACACCGGACGCCGCGCTACCGCCCGCATCAGACCTCCAACGCCAGCGCCGCAGATTGCCCCAGCCACTTGGCGCGCTGCGCTGGCGTGGAGTGAATGATGGGCCCCACCATGAGGGTGCGCACGGGCTTGAGGCCGCAGAACTCCAGTGTGGTTTTCTTCATTTGCTGGATGGCGGGCATGCGCTGGATCCAGCGGTAGTACCACGGGGGCGTGTCCATCGGCACCAGCATATGGGAGGTGCGCCCTTTGAGCAAAGGCACCGGAAACGCCGAGCCTTTGTTGAACTTGAAAGCCCACCCCGAGACGAAGCTGCGATCTAAAAATCCTTTGAGCAAGGCGGGAACGCCGCCCCACCAGACCGGGAACACCCAGGCGATGTGTTGTGCCCACAGCATGCTGTCTTGCGCTGCCAGCAAGTCGGCTTCCAAGGGATGTTGGTGCGGGTCGCTGCCGTTGAGCAGCGGGTTGAACTGCAAGTCGGCCAGCCGCAGTGTGCGCACTGTGTGGCCTGCGGCTTCGGCGCTGTTGGCGTAGTGGGTGGCCAAGGCGGCGCTGTAGCTGTCGTTGGTGGGGTGGCCCAAAATGATGAGGACGTTTTTGGGCGTGCGGGTGAGGGCCATGGTGCGCTTTCATGTATGAAAACCACGACGGTAAGTCTGCCCCTAAGGGCAGAGTCAAGCGCTTTCGGCGCAGCTCAGAATTTCGACGTTGATGGCCTGCAGTTGCCGGTCGAGCTGGCGAAGCTGCTGAATTTGCTGCGCGATGGCGACGCGGCGCGCATCGACCATCTCCGCCATCCGAGCCCAATCCGGTTCGGCCCGCTGGGAGTGCATGGACTGGGCGACATCGGCCAGCTTGAAGCCCATGCCTTGGGCCTGCCGAATCAAGCGGACTTGGGTGAGGTGCTTGTCGCTATAGGTCCGGTAGACCCCGTTGCGTGGGACAGACCCCAGCAAGCCCTTGGTCTCGTACAGGCGAATGGCTTTGGGCGTAGTGCCCGCGAGTTGGGCGAGTTGTCCGATGAGCATGGCGTGGGCTCGTTTAGCCTTGCGCCACCGGCCGCGCAGGGTCCGCAGTCCACTCGCTCCAGCTCCCCGCAAACAGCGCGCTGCGGCCTAGCCCGGCGATCTCCATCGCCAACACATTGGGAATGGCGCTGACGCCGCTACCGCAGTGGTGGGTCACATCCGTGGCGTCGCGCTGGCCCAGCAGGGCTTCAAACTCGGTGCGCAGCGTGGCGGCGGGTTTGAAGAAGCCGTTGGCGTCCAGGTTCGACGTGAACACGCGGTTCAGCGCGCCGGGGATATGGCCAGCGACCGGATCCAGTGGCTCGACCTCGCCCCGGTAGCGCGGCGCGCCGCGCGCGTCGATGATGGGGCGGCCTTGTGTCATGCGCTGCACCATGTCTTGTACGGTGACCAGCTCGACCCGAGCGGGGGCGATGGCAAAACTGCTGGGTGTGGCGGTGGGGGCTGACCCGCTTTGCACCGCGCCGCCTGCGGCCTGCCAGGCTTGCAGGCCGCCGTCCAACACCGCCACGGCTTCGTGGCCCAGCCATTGCAGCATCCACCACAGGCGGCCGCAGTAGTTGGCGCCTTGGCGGTCGTAAACCACGGCTTGCATGCCGTTTTGAAAACCCATTTGGCCTAGCCATTTTGCAAAGGCCTCGCGCGTGGGCAGCGGGTGGCGCCCGCCGGAGGCGCGTGGGGCACCTTCGGTGTGCACGCTCAGTGCTTGGTTTAAGTCGGCGTAGCGGGCGCCGGCAATGTGGGTTTGCGCGAATTGCGCTGGGCCGGCGTCGGCCTGCGTGAGCTCAAAGCTGCAGTCAAACACCATGAGCGGGCTGCCCGTGGCCTGCAGCGCTTGCAACTGGGCGGCATTGATGAGCGTGGAGTAGGTCGTCGTCATGGTGTCTCCTTGCGTTGGTGGGGCGTTAGTGCTCTTCGGCCGGGGTTTGGGGCAGGGCGCGGGCGCGCAACAGGGTGGCCAGCAGGCCGCTGATGACGATAACCGCAATGCCGGCCCAGCCGATGGGCGGGATGTGGTCGCCAAACAGCACTAGGCTGAAGATGGAGGCGAACACAATGCCGGTGTATTGCATGCTGGCCACGACCAGCGTGGCGCCATGGCGGTAGGCGCGCGTCATGCACCACTGGCCCATGGACGCAAGGATGCCGATGGGAATGACCCAAATGGCCTCTTGCCAGCGCACGCTGCTCCACGGGGTGATTTGGGTGAAGGCCATGCCCAAGCCGCCGACCAGCGCGGTGCCCACGGAGAAATACAGCACGGTGCGCTCTTCGGGTTCGCCCACTTTGCCCAGAGCGGTGACTTGCATATAGGCCAGCGCCGCGCCCATGCCCGAGAGCAGGCCAATCAGGCCGGCAAAGAGTTGGTCTTGTTCCATGGTGGGGCGCAGTGTCATGACCACGCCGGCAAAGCCGAGTAGCACCGTACCCAGCAGCGGGCCTTGGCGGCGCGAGTCGCCATAGAGCAGCGAGCCGCCCACTATAAACGCCGCCACCCAGACGCCGCTCATGTAGTTCAGCGTCATGGCGGTGGCCAGCGGCAGGTGGGCGATGGCGTAGAACCAACTTGTCAGGGCCAGTACGCCGATGGTGCTGCGCCAGACGTGCATCATGGGCACGGGGGTGCGCAAAGTAGAGCCTCGGGCGCGCACCACGATGCCCATAAAAATCATGCTGACGATGCCACGGTAAAACACCAGCTCAAAGGTGCCAAAGCTGACCGAGGCGAACTTGATACCCACGGCCATCAGGGCAAACCAAAACGAGGCCAGAACCATCCACAGAGCTTGCATTTCAGAGTTGCAGCGCCGACAGGTCCATCTTGCCGCGGTACCACTCGTGGAAGTGTTGCATGCCGTCTTCCATCGGGCTTTGGTAGGGGCCGACTTCGTTGTCGCCGCGCGCCAACAGCGCGGCGCGCCCGGCGTCCATGCGCTCGGCGATCTCGTCGTCCTCTATGCAGGTTTCCATATAGGCGGCCTGCTGCGCTTCGACGAATTCGCGCTCAAACGCCGCAATTTCTTCGGGGTAGTAAAACTCCACCATGTTCATGGTTTTGTTCGGCCCCATGGGGTGCAGGGTGGAGACGGTCAGCACATGCGGGTACCACTCCACCATGATGTGCGGGTGGTAGGTGAGCCAGATGGCGCCGTACTGGGGCGGCACGCCCGAGCGGTACTGCAACAGGGCTTTGTGCCAGCGCTCGTAGGTGGGGCTTCCGGCCTTGCCCAGGCGGTTGGCCACGCCCACGGTTTGCACCGAGTAGTTGTCGTGCATTTCCCAGCGCAGGTCGTCGCAGGTGACAAACTGGCCCAAGCCGGGGTGGAAGGGGCCGACGTGGTAGTCCTCCAGGTAGACCTCGATGAAGGTTTTCCAGTTGTAGTTGCACGCGTGCATCTCCACCTTGTCGAGCACATAGCCTTCAAAGCTCAGGTCGGCGCGCGGCCCCATGTTGGCCAGTTGGGTGGCTACATCGACACCGCCAGTGGCACGCTGGTCTTCAAACAGCAGGCCGTTCCACTGTTGCAGGGCGTATTGGTTGAGGTTGAGGCAGGGGTCGTGGGCGAAATGCGGCGCGCCCATCAGGGTGCCGCTTTGGGTGCCGTTGGCGCCAGCGTGCGCGCCGCTGTAGGTCCAGCGGTGCAGTGGGCAGACGATGTTGCCGCTTTGAACCCCGTCGGCATTGTGGGTGAGGGAGCCGCGGCCCTTGAGCATGACCGCCTGGCGGTGGCGGCAGACGTTGGAGATGAGCTCGATACCGCCGGCGTTGTGCACCAAGGCGCGCCCGCCATGTTCTTGGGGCAGGGCGTAGTAGTCGCCCTGGCGGGGCACGCTGAGGGCGTGGCCGACATAGCGTGGCCCGTTTGCAAACAGGGTTTGCATTTCCTGCGCATACAGCGCGGGGTCAAAGTAGCTTGAAACTGGTAGTTGGCAATGTGCCTGCTGCAGTTGAAGACTTAAATCAGACATGGGTGACCTGACCTAATGACTCCCCATAGGGCTAGTACATGGAGATGCACCGGGGTGCGCGGTGAAAAGGGAGCCGACTCTTCCAGAAACAGGGGGCCGGAGGCGAGAGGCGCCATTGTAGCCGCTTGCGCCTAAAATCCACCTTTGCCCAACATCCCCAGCACCATGCCCAAGGCCAGCGCCACTACCACTGCAAGTCCGTCCTCTGTCCCGTCGGCGCCCCCTGCCAGCTATGAGCTGGCTATGCAAGAGTTGGAGCGGTTGGTCGCCAGCCTGGAGTCGGGCGAGTTGCCGCTAGATCAGTTGTTGAGCGGTTACCAGCGCGGCGCCACGCTGTTGCAGTACTGCCGCGCCCAGCTGCAGGCGGTGGAAGACCAAATCAAAGTGCTGGACGACGGAGTGCTCAAGCCATGGAAAGCGTGATGACGGCGCCGGTTGCCGCAGCGGCGTCCGCTTGGGATTTGGACGTTTGGAGCCGCGAGCGCTTGCAGCAAGTCGAGCAGGCCCTGAGCAGTTGGGTGACTGCCGATGCGCCTCAGGGCAGTGACCACGGCGCACCGGCCGCCTTGGTGGCGGCCATGCGCTATTCAGTACTAGACGGTGGCAAGCGGCTGCGTCCTTTGCTGGTGCTGGCAGCCCACGAAGCGGTATCGCAAAGTGGACAGGCCTGCCCCCAGGCAGCGTTGCGCGCCGCCTGTGCCGTTGAGCTGATTCACGCCTATTCACTGGTGCACGATGACATGCCTTGCATGGACAACGATGTGCTGCGCCGTGGCAAGCCCACGGTGCATGTGCAGTTTGGCGAGGCCAGTGCCTTGCTGGCCGGTGACGCGCTGCAAGCCCTAGCGTTTGAGTTGTTGACCCCTGCCGATGGTTCGGTGCCTGCCGCAATTCAAGCGCGCTTGTGTGGCCTATTGGCCCGCGCCGCAGGTAGCGCGGGCATGGCCGGCGGCCAGGCGATTGACCTCGCCAGTGTGGGCCTGCCGCTGACCGAAAACCAATTGCGCGATATGCACCAGCGCAAGACCGGTGCCTTGCTGCAAGGCAGTGTGGTCATGGGCGCGCAGTGCGCACAGCCCAGCGCGCAGGTGTTGCAAGCCTTGGAAGCCTATGGCGCGGCTGTGGGGCTGGCATTTCAGGTGGTGGACGATATTCTGGATGTCACCGCCGATTCGGCCACGCTAGGCAAAACCGCCGGCAAAGACGCCGACAACGACAAGCCCACCTATGTGTCGCTGATGGGTCTGGCCGCGAGCCAAGCGTATGCTGCAGACCTGTTGGCGCAAGCCCAAGCGGCCTTGCGCGACAGCGGCTTGCCTGATACCCGTGCGCTAAAGGCGCTGGCCGACATGGTGGTACACCGTGCCAGCTAATTTAATGCCAAATTGGCCTCTAGGCCGCGTATAGATTGCGCGAGCAGCTACTAAAATTATAGCGTATGTCTACTTCTCCCCATCCGGCTTCGGCCCTGCTGTCCACCATTGACGACCCCGCAGCACTGCGCAAACTCAGCCGCACGGAGTTGCAGACGCTGGCCGATGAGCTGCGCAGTTTTGTGCTGGGCAGTGTCGCCAAAACGGGTGGGCACCTGAGCTCCAACCTGGGTACGGTCGAGCTGACGGTCGCGCTGCACTATGTCTTCAACACCCCGCACGACCGCGTGGTCTGGGACGTAGGCCACCAAACCTACCCGCACAAGGTCTTGACCGGCCGGCGCGATCGCATGCACACGCTGCGCCAGTTGGGCGGCTTGTCTGGCTTTCCGCGCCGCGATGAAAGCGAGTACGACACCTTTGGTACCGCGCACTCCAGCACCTCGATCTCGGCGGCGCTGGGGATGGCACTGGCGGCACGCATCAAGGGCGAAGACCGTTATTCTGTGGCCGTGATTGGCGATGGCGCCATGACCGCCGGCATGGCGTTTGAGGCGCTGAACAATGCTGGCGTGGAAGACTGCAAGCTACTGGTCATCCTCAATGACAACGACATGAGCATCAGCCCACCGGTGGGTGCACTGAACCGCTACCTGGCGCAGCTGATGAGCGGCCAGTTTTACGCCGCTGCCAAGAACGTGGGCAAGACGGTGCTCAAAGGCGCACCGCCGCTGTTCCAGTTGGCCAAGCGCATTGAGGAACAGGCCAAGGGCATGGTGGTGCCCGCGACGCTGTTCGAGAAGTTTGGCTTTAATTACATCGGCCCGATTGATGGACACGACCTCGACTCCCTGATCCCGACGCTGGAAAACATCAAGCAGCTCAAGGGGCCGCAGTTTCTGCACGTGGTCACCAAAAAAGGCCAGGGCTACAAATTGGCGGAGGCCGATCCGGTGGCCTACCATGGCCCCGGCAAGTTTGACCCTGCCGTGGGGCTGGTGAAGTCCACGGCGCCAGCCAAAACGACGTTCACGCAGGTGTTTGGCCAATGGCTCTGCGATATGGCGGCGGCCGACCCGCGCTTGGTGGGCATTACGCCGGCGATGCGTGAAGGCTCGGGCATGGTGGAATTTGAAAAGCGTTTTCCGGCGCGTTACTTCGATGTGGGCATTGCCGAGCAACACGCGGTGACATTTGCCGGTGGTATGGCCACCGAGGGGCTGAAACCCGTAGTCGCCATTTACTCCACCTTCTTGCAACGCGCCTACGACCAGTTGATCCACGACGTCGCGCTGCAAAACTTGCCTGTGGTGTTCGCACTAGACCGCGCCGGTCTGGTTGGCGCTGATGGTGCCACCCATGCCGGGGCCTACGACATTCCCTTCTTGCGCTGCATTCCCAATGTCAGCATCGCCTGTCCGGCCGACGAAAACGAGTGCCGCCAGTTACTGAGCACGGCGTTTGCGCAGAACCACCCGGTGGCAGTGCGCTACCCGCGTGGCAGTGGAGCTGGGGTAGCCGTAGAGACGAGCTTGGAGCCCCTGCCCTTTGGCAAAGGTGAAGTACGTCGACAGGGCCAAGGCATTGCAATCTTGGCCTTCGGCACCTTGCTGCAGCCGGCGCTGCAAGCCGCACAGGCTTTGAATGCGACGGTGGTGAATATGCGCTGGGCCAAGCCGCTGGATACCGAATTGCTGCTGCAAGTCGCCCGCGAGCACCAGGCGCTGGTGACGGTGGAAGAGGGTGCCATTTTGGGTGGCGCGGGCAGTGCGGTGCTGGAAGCGTTGCAGGCGGCGGGAGTGACTGTCCCGGTGCTGCAGTTGGGCTTGGACGATACGTTTACCGAACATGGTGACCCCGCCGTGTTGTTGCAAATGCAAGGGCTCGACGCTGCGGGAATTCAGTCGTCGGTGACACGCCGGTTTCCTGCCCTATTGGAGCCTTTGGCACGGCTCGCCTAAAGCCAGTCACGTCGGGCTGCGGCCCACTGGCTTGCAGAAAGCTGAACGACTGTCTTGAGCGGGGGCTCCACAAGGGAAAACCCCCGCAACACCTGTCAGATGCGTTCCTACAATAACTCTTGACTCTTGCAGTCCTCGCAGTGGGAGAGCCCACTACCGCGAGATGGTTACAACACAATTACTGGAGTACACCGAATGGATCGTCGTTCAATTATCAAAAATGCTGGCATCGCTGGCGTGTTGGCCGCAGGTGCCGCACCTGCTGTGCACGCACAAGCCACTGCTATTCGCTGGCGCCTAGCCTCCAGCTTCCCCAAGGCGCTGGACACCATCTTCGGTGCTGCCGACACCTTCGCCAAAAAAGTGGGCGAAATGTCCGGTGGCAAGTTCACCATCACCACCCACGCTGGTGGCGAGTTGATGCCCGCGTTCGGCGTCGTTGACGGCGTGCAAAACGGTACCGTGGAAATGGCGCATACCGCGCCTTACTACTTCTTCGGTAAGGACGAAACCTTTGCATTGGGTTGCGCCATTCCTTTCGGCCTGAACAGCCGTCAGATGACCGCTTGGATGTACCAAGGCAACGGCGGCAAGCTGATGCGCGAGTTCTACGCCAAGTACAACATGGTGAACTTCCCCATGGGTAACACGGGCGCCCAAATGGGTGGCTGGTACCGCAAGCAGATTAAGTCGGCCAAGGACATCAAAGGTCTGAAGTTCCGCGTTGGCGGCTTCGCTGGCAAGGTGATTGAGCGTATGGGTGGTGTTCCTCAGAACATTCCTGGCGGCGAAATCTACACGGCGCTGGAAAAAGGCACGATTGACGCCGCTGAGTGGGTGGGTCCTTACGATGACCAGAAACTGGGCTTCGGCAAAGTGGCTCCGTTCTACTACTACCCCGGCTGGTGGGAGGGTGGTCCTCAACTGGACCTGTTCATCAACGACAAGGCCTTTGCCAGCCTGTCCCCTGAGAATCAGGCCATCGTGGAATCGGCAGCAGCTTTCGCGCACACCGAAATGCAGGCCAAGTACGATGCCAAGAACCCCGCTGCTCTGAAGCAGTTGGTGGGTGCGAAGGTCAAGGTTTTGCCTTTCCCCAAGGACGTGATGGATTTGGCGTTCAAAGAGTCGATGGCTCTGTACGCAGAAATCAGCGCGAAAAACCCGAACTGGAAGAAGGTGTACGACGACTACGCAGCCTTCCGCAAAGACGAGAACCTGTGGTTCCGTTTTACAGAAGCCCGTTTCGACAGCTTCATGCAATCCCAGAAGCTGTAAGCTTCGGGTTCGCAAGTTAAAAGCCCCGCTCTGCGGGGCTTTTTTATTACAGGTTGGCCAGAGGGATGTTGCCCGCGTCTTCGTCGGCGCGCAGGGCCAAAGTCAGGTCGGCTAGGTCTTTGTTGAGTCGGTCCAGTGTGGCCGCTGGCAACGTGGCCAGTGCCATCGGTAAAACGCCTTCAAACGGACCGGGGATTTTCTTCAGGATGGTCGTGCCTTCAGCGGTGATGTGCAACTCCACCGAACGTTTGTCGGAGACCGATTTGGTCAGCGTAATCAGTTGCTTGCCGAGCAGTGTTTTGACGAGGTTGCTGGCGGTCGATTGGTGAATGTCCATGCTCTTGGCGATGTGGCCGACCCCGGCGCCCGGTGTCGCTTGGACTAGGCTGAGTGCCCACACTTGGGCGCCGCCAATACCAGCTTCTTTTTCGATGTCCCGAAAGTGGCTGCGGATGGCATTGAACACCACGCGGAATTTGCGAAGGACTTGGGCGGCTGTGTCGTCGATGGGGGGAGGGGCAGGCGCGGACATGGAAATATGGGGTGTCGTGGAACCCCAATAATACGTCTGTACCAGTGACTTGGTTGGCTCTGTGCCTAGTCCGCAGTCGCCAGTAATTGGTTGCGCATGCGTTTCATCAGCAGGTCCTCAAAGGCATAGTAGCCGGGCGCGCACTGCGCCAACTCTCCGAGTGCGAATGCGACGCCTGTGCCAAAAGCTTCGCGTTTGATGGACTCGTGAATCAGCCGCACGGTTTGGTAGGGAAAACCAAAGATGACCTCGTGGTGTCCGACGATGCCGCCTAACCGCATGGAGGTGATCTTTTCGTCGCCAACGGAGAGACTTTGGGCGATTTTTCTCGCCGTTCCCGAAACTTCTGGCTTGTCTCGGAAGTGCTGTTCCAGAATTTCTACGTCCGCAAACGGCGCGATCTCCCGCAAGAGACGTGCTGCCATGATGAGGAAGTTGATACCCACCGTGATATTGGGTGAGCACAGTACGCGCGCACTGGCGCCCAGCGCGCGTACGCGATCAAGCTGCGCGTCGTCGTACGAGGAAATTGCTGTGACCAAACTCAAACCCCGTCGCGCAACCTGATCGGCATACGCCGAAATCGAGCTGGCGTCTGAGAAGTCCACCAAGGCATCCACTGGGTGCTGGTCCAGCCATGCACCCAGAGTCGCTGGGTCTAAGGCAACGACGGGAAGCGGGGTGCCGCCCACATCGACCGTCGCTGGCTGACCAGTGCGAGTTGCAATCCAGGCCAAGGTGTATCGGGGGTCTTCGTGCAGGACTTGCGCAACCGCGCGTCCCGCCTTGCCGTAACCTATTAGTCCAATCTTCATCGCCGTTCCCGTTCTTAGAGTGCAAAATTCTTACGCCGGGAGGGCGCAAGGGGCTCGAATGTAACAAATGCATTTGAATAAATGGATAATGGAAACCCCCGTCGTTTCTTTGGAAATTGTTGATGCGTCCCCATCCCCACGTGTATTCCGCCGTCAAAGACGAGCTTTATGACGCCGATCTCTGGCGGGGCCGCGCACTTTTTATCGGTTTTGCCATCCTGTCGGGCCTAACCGTCGTTACCTTCACGTGGCTGACCGAGCATGCGCTGGGGCTTTTCTTTACGGTTCAGTCCAAGCATTGGTGGGCGCCGCTGTTGTGGACGCCACTGGCGACTGCGGCCATTGTCTGGATTACCCTGCGCTTTTTTCCAGGTGCCGGTGGGTCAGGTATTCCTCAGGTGATGGCGGCCCAAGATGACGCCGTCCACCGGGGGCAGCGCCATCTCTTTATCTCGTTGAAATTGAGTGTGGCCAAGATGTTTCTGACCGCCTGGGGCTTGTTGGCAGGACTTTCATTGGGGCGAGAAGGACCGTCGGTTCAAATCGCAGCAGGTGTGATGCATAGCGTGCGGCACTGGCTCCCCAAACGTTCGCAAATCAGTGACCACAGTCTGCTGGTGGCAGGGGGGGCGGCTGGTATTGCGGCGGCCTTCAATACGCCGCTGGGGGGGATCATGTTTGCCATCGAGGAGCTCACCCGCAAACCAGAACACCGCAACCATGGTTTGACGGTCGCCGCGATTGTGCTGGCAGGTCTAATGGGAGTATCTGCCTATGGCAATGCCAGTTACTTCGGGGTGATTCACATTGATAAATTTGGCTGGCAGGTGCTGTTACCAGGGCTGTTGGTTGCGTTAAGTTGTGGTGCGCTGGGTGGCTTGTTTTCCCGCCTGCTGGTGGTTTCGTTGGCGGGCACGTCTCGCGATTGGTTTAGTCGCCAGCGCAAACTCCGGCCGGTAGCATTTGCCGCTGCCTGTGGTTTGGTGATCGCGATCATCGGGGTTGTGACTTTTGGGTCTACCTTTGGAAGCGGCTATGCCCATACCCGGGCGGCTGTTGAAAACACGGGGGACACGACGGCCTTGTATGTAGCGTTGAAATTCGTGACTACTTGGCTGACTACCTGGGCCGGTGTACCCGGAGGTATCTTTGCGCCGTCGTTGGCAATTGGTGGCGCATTGGGCGGGGATTTGGCGCAGTTGACGGGGTATGCCAATCCGCCTACCTTGATCGCGCTGGGGATGGCTGCATTTCTGGCAGCGGTCACTCAAGCCCCGTTGACTTCATTCATCATCGTGATGGAAATGGTGGACGGTCATGCTTTGGTGCTGAGTTTGATGACTGCGGCATTGCTGGCCAGTGGAGTCTCCAGACTGATCAGCACGCCGCTGTACAGGGCATTGGCAGATATTCAGCTCAAACGCTTGCCAAAATCAGAAGGGGGCTGAATGTACAAGAAGATTCTGGTGGTCGTGGATGAGCGGGAGGTTTCTCAATCGGCCATTGGGCAAGGCATCGCCCTAGCGCGGGTCCATAGGGCCGATCTCCTGTTTTTCTACGTATTGCCGCGTTATGTTTTCCCCAGCGTGGATATGGTGCCGGTTGCCGAGGTCACGCCAGATGACTTTCAGCGAGACAGCAGCCAGCATGCTTCCCAAAGGTTGGCTGCAGCCAGCGCCTTGGCTGAGCGGGCTGGTGTGCACAGCCATCGGGCTATGGGAAGCGGCCCCGATGACGCCCATTGCGTGGCGGAGGCTGCGACACAACGTCATTGCGACCTGATCGTAGTGGCTACAGAAGAGAAAAATGCCGTGATCCGTCTTTTGACTGGGAGCATCATCCCTGGCTTGATTTCTGCGGCAACCGTTCCGCTGCTCATTTGCCGCGCCAAAACCGTCCGAGCCCCAAGCCCACGCTTGCGGGTGGGCCACAAACCGCGGACATAAAAAAGGGAGCCCCTAGGGGCTCCCCAACTCACTCTCATTGCCGGCATACGATCGAATGTGGCCGACGCCTCTATTGTATTCCGGCAAATGTAATTTGCAACAATTACTAGGGAGAGGAGGAGGAAAAAGGGGGGAGAAAGGGGAAGATAGGGATGAGCTGGAGTGATGCCATGATACTACTGAGCGCACTGCAGATTTGGTACTGAAGGGATCTATTGGATTGAAAAGAAGGGGGCTGAGCCAAAGTGAAAAATTGGCTTTGAGTAGAGATGAGTGGGGTACAGGGGCTAGGGAAGGGGGGTGGGAACCGAGGGAGTGGTTTTGGGTGGCTTTTTAGCAAGGGGTACTGGATTTGAATTCAAGAGGCTGATAGAGGTCTGAGCTGAAGAAGCTGGTGGCTGTGGGCTTTGATCTGGCTTTGCCCTGCTCAGGAGTCAATTCAGTCGGCTTTGATGAGTTTGCCGAAGTGAACTGATCCAGGGATGCCCGATGATCCAAGAACCCTGGGGAGAACTCATCGGCCACCTCAGCGAGACTCCAGGCATAGAGGAGGAGTCATTGCAAAGAAGGAAAGACGAAGTAGTCCCGGCCCAGCCCAAAAAAAAGGGAGTCATCAAAAGGGAAGTTCGTGCGGCCCCGAGCCAGCCATTGGAGGCAGGAGGCAGAGCTTGAAATAAATGCCTTTGAACTTGACACGGCTTGCGCCAGGGGACAAGAAGAAGAAGGGTTACAAGATCAGCTGGAAAGGTTACAAACTGCACCTGGATACGGCCTGCTGTGGGTGCCCATCAGCGCGTTCTTACCGGGGCCAAGTGACGAAGCCGGGCCTATGCTGCCGCTCACACGATCAGCGCCCAGGGTCGATGCCTGTTACGAACTGATGGACGCCGCCTACTGAGCAGGTGATCCGGAGGAAATACGGGCTGGGGGCGGTGCCTTTGATTGACCACAATCCGAAAGGGAAAAGAGGAATTGCGCCCTATGAAGCCCAGCGCTACAAGACCGTTCGGGGCTGAGCGCTGCAATGCACGGCTCAAGGAGGCTTGCGCCCGCATGTTCAGTGGTGGGCACGCAAGGGATGTGTCACTTGATGCTGGGGGTGGTGGCGCTGTGTGCCGATCAACTCAGAGATTGCTGTTGTGAGTCGTAAACGAACACCCGAAAAACGAGTTAAAAATAGTTCGCGGCGACTTTGCGAGGGATTGCCACGGGAAAAAGGGAGAAATCAATCCGCAACGGCCAGGTTCCTCCAACCCATGGAGGCTTGAAAATGGAGCACCTTTTACCGTTTCAGGCTGCGACAGTTTGATTCTACTTTTACAGTAGACGAAACGCGAGAACCGCCACGATGGTAGGGGGTAACGCGGCAACCAAGAGGCCCAGCGGATGCACTGATTGGTCTTCAAACTTGCCACGCAAGATGGCAATGCCAGCCGGATTGGGCGCATTGGCAATGACGGTCAGGGCCGCCACCAGTCACCGCACCGGCGACCAATGCCACTTTGAACTCTTGGGAGAGCCCATCGACCAAGGAACCCAAGTAGGTTAGGGCCGCGTTGTCAGTCACTGCGGTTAGCACGGTGGCGCCGAAATACACGCTGTTGGTGTCCATTGACATCAGAATGGGCTGTAGCCACCATTGCTGCAGGCCGCCGAGGACGACCAAGCCCGCCAAGAAGAAGGCAACCAAAAGGGCTTCGCGGAGTATGAGACGTTCTTGGTGACGTTGGTAGGCGGTCGTGAAGCCCATGAAGAACAGAAACAGGCCCATAAAAACAGACGGATGGTGCGCAAACACCACTACGCCGACGAGAAACAGAATATGAACCGCGATGACGGTAAAGGGAACCACTCCATTGGGATCTTTGGGCGGTTGCTCCATCTTTGCAATCTCCTTGCGGAAAAGCAGCATGGCACAGCCGGCGTTAAATATGACGGCGATACCTGCCTTCCAGCCGAAGTTGGCCAGCATGAACCAAATGTCCCAATTCCACTTGGCGGCCACCATCAGTACGGGGGGCGCAGCAAACGGGGTCAGCGTTCCACCGATCGACACGTTAACGAACAAGACTCCAATGGTGATGTATTTCAGCTTGGTCGATATGGGGCGGCTGAAGAGGCTGTCGCGCAACATCAACGCCCCCAGCGTCATGGCAGCAGGCTCGGTAATGAAAGAGCCCATCAGGGGTACAAAAGCCAACAGCAAAAAGTAGGTGCCCAAAGCCGTTGGCAGTGGTACGAAACGTGCAATCGTCTGCACCGCACTGGCCATAAATTGCAAGATGGGGCGTGTCCCCGCGATGACCATGATGGCGAACACAAACATGGGTTCCGTGAAGTTTCGAGTGTCCAAGTAGTGGGTCGCCTCGTCTTTGCCTAGGACGGCCATCATGAATACCATGAGCACCATGGCCCAGAAGCCAAACACCACCTCGACCTCGCCCAGCAAATGCCAAAGGCCTGCATGCTTGGGGCGGGTATGGGCTAAGTGTTCAAAGAACTTGGTTGAAAACGTGTGAACCAGCGCGATGGCAAATAGCGATGCTCCGACGATTTGAATGGTGGTAGCTTGTGTCATGGCTCTGAAGGTGAATTTCTACATTCTCGTGCATGCGGGACTATGACCACTTAGAGCGTCCACAGTCCCGAATCTTGCGCACTACGCAGGCGCTTACTTTTTAGGCTCGTCCTGGACGGCATCCAGCATCGCCTTCATCGGATCGTCGGCGTCAGCCTCTTCTCCTTCGGGCACCGGGACTGCATCGTCTGCTGCACCACCGCTGGCCTCCTGGGCCGCTTCCAAGGCCGCAGCAGGATCGTTGGCGTAGCGCACACTGGGCATTTGCAACTCTTCCATGATTTGCTCTGCGCTGAGTGACTTGGTTTTCTCAATTCCACCGGTGACTAAGACGGGGAATGCGATGACCGCAGTCAACATGATTAACTGGAGAACAATGAAAGCAATGGAGCCTTTGTAGATTTCGGTCGTTTTGACGGCAGGAATTGTTTTGCCTGTTACTCGGTCTTTGTAGTCGAACTTAGCGGCAACGCTGCGCAAATAAAACAAGGCGAAACCAAACGGTGGCGTCAGGAACGAGGTTTGAAGGTTCATTGCAATGATCACGCCGAACCAAATCATGGCCTGGTCAGGCGACATACCTGGAACCAGTCCCGGCAGAATTTTCTCGGCGACCGGTGCCAGCAGAGGAATAACAATGAAGGCAATCTCGAAGAAATCGATGAAACAGCCCAGAATAAACACCAAGATATTGACGACGATGAGGAAGCCCCAAGCGCCTCCTGGGATCTTGTCAAACAGGTGTTCCACCCAAATGTGGCCATCAGCAGCATTGAAGGTAAAGCTGAATACGGTAGATCCGATCAGAATGAACATGACGAACGACGCTAGCTTCGCGGTATTTTCCAAAGCCTGTCGCATCACCGGCATGCTAAGCCGACGTTTGCCCAGCCCCAAGATCAGTGCACCCAAAGCTCCCATGGCCCCTCCCTCTGTAGGCGTGGCAACACCAAGGAAGATGGTGCCCAGCACCAAGAAAATCAGGATCAGCGGTGGCATCAGTACGAAGGTGACTTGTTCAGCCAAGCGCGACAGCAGGCCTAGTTTGGCAACTCGATTCGCGATCGACAGCGCAAGGGCAGTGAGTGACGCCAATGTCATGGACATGATCACAATTTCATCGCCGGCAGAAGGTACGGAACGTTCCAGCCATTCGGTCATGAGGCCGTCGTGAAAGTGCGACCAGGTGAAGCCCACGCCGGCACAAACGAGGAACAGTGCTAGCAATGATTTGTGACCTGAATTGCCGTTGCTTTCTTTGTACAGCAGGGCCTCAGGAGGCAGCGCCGGCACCATGGCCGGTTTGAAAATTGCAACAGCTACGATGAACAGCAAGTACAAACCGACCAAGAGCAAACCGGGGATCAACGCTCCGGAGTACATGTCCCCCACAGAACGCCCCAGCTGGTCGGCCAGAACGATCAAAACTAACGATGGGGGGATGGCCTGAGCCAAGGTACCAGAGGCTGTGATGGCTCCCGTAGCAATGGTGCGGCTATAGCCGTAGCGCAACATGACTGGCAAGGAGATCAGGCCCATTGAAATAACGGCAGCAGCTACCACCCCGGTAGTCGCGGCTAACAGTGCGCCCACCAATATCACGGCGATGGCAACGCCACCACGTACGGGGCCAAAGACTTGGCCCACGGTTTCCAGCAGATCCTCTGCCATGCCCGTGCGCTCAAGAATAATGCCCATGAACGTGAAGAACGGAATCGCCAGCAGCGTGTCGTTCTGCATGATGCCGAAAATTCGCAGCGGTAGCGCCTGAAACAAGGCGGCTGGGAAAATACCGGCTTCAATGCCCACAAAACCTAGCGCTAACCCAGTGGCTGCCAGTCCAAACGCGACTGGAAAGCCAGTTAGCAAGATGGCGAACAAGGCCAAGAACATCAGCGGCACAAACTGTTGTGCCAATAGAGTTGTTTGCATTTAATTGTCTCCGGCCAAGGCTTTGGCGGTTTGGGCTTCCAATTCTTCGCTCTTTTTTTGATCGTCCGATTTGGCGTTTTCTCCACTTAGGACGTCAGGGCCATGGTCGGTTAGGAACGCAATACGTTTGATCAACTCCGACGCACTTTGCAGCAGCAGCAAAGCAAAACCCGCGGGAATCAATGCATAGGCTGGCCAGCGGATCAAACCGCCAGCATTCTGGGACATTTCTCCGCTCTGGAAACCCTGCAAGAAGAACGCCCATCCCAAGGAAATACTGATGACGCAGAACGGAAGCAAGACCAACAAAATGCCCCCGACATCAATCCAATTGCGAGCACGGGCGCTGAGTTTTGACGAGATGAAGTCAATACGGACATGGGAATTTTTCAACAATCCGTAGCCGGCGCCCAGCATGAACACCGCAGCAAACAGGTACCACTGAATTTCCAGCAAGCCGTTAGAGCTCGCATTGAACATCTTGCGGACGATGGCATTGCCCGCACTGATCAGGGTGGTGGCCAAGATGAGCCACATCGTGGCCTTGCCCACCCAAGTGGTAAACGTGTCTATCCAGCGCGAAAGCGAGAGCAAAAGTCTCATGGTGTCTCCGTTATCATTGTAGTTTCAGGCCCCACGGAAGGGGCACCTGATTTGCCTTTCGGAGTCTAAGGCTTATCGCGTGGATTGCTGCTGAACAAATCCTGACGCCGGGTCGATTGATCACCAAAACTGGCGTCTAGGGGGCGGTTGGTAGCAGGTGCATCGCCGTTTTGAGGCCGATGACCGTGAATATCAACGAGCCGGCCAGGTGTGCGCCGGCGGTTGCAGCCGCCAAGGCATAGCGTTGTTGCATCACCATGGTCACCACCTCGGCAGAAAAGCTGGAAAACGTGGTGAGCGCCCCTAAAAAACCGGTGACCAGTGCCAATCGCCAGACCGGGTCCATATTCGGAAGCGACTGAAAAACAGCGACGCAAACGCCGACCAAATAGGCGCCTACTAAGTTCGCAGCCAAGGTGCCCCACGGAAGCACCGTACCGGCTGTTCCCGAGGGATTCAACCAAAGGCCGAGCTGCCAACGGCTCAGTGCGCCCAAGCTGGCTCCTAGGCAAATGGCGAGGACAGTCAACATTAATGGGTTGCGTCAGGCAAGGGCTCGCCGTTCACGGTCAGTCCAGCATTGGACAGCTTGCGTGCGGTGCCTTGTTTGATGCCTTTGACCCGGGCCATCATGTCCTGCCAGTTTTTGAAGTTTCCTGCCTCCCGCGCCTGCAATATCCTGCCTGTACTGCTAGGCCCCAATCCTTTGATGCTGTCGAGCTGCGCTTCCGTGGCTGTATTCACGTCTACCGCCCACGCGCTGACCGCGCAGGTAAGTCCGCATAGAAGTATCCAAAATTTGCGCATGGTGCTTCCTTCGAAAAGAACGTTGAGCATTGGGTGGCTGTTTACGTCACGGGCTTGGACAGCCACTGGGTATAGCGTTCCACGCCGGTTTGTACGTCGACGAACTGGTGGTCACAGCCCGTGGCACGCAAGGCAGACAGGTCCGCCTGGGTATAGCACTGGTACTTGCCGCGCAACGCGGATGGAAACTCAATGTATTCCACCAGTCCTTGGGCGGCGATGTCCGTTAGCGGCAAGGCAGTTTGCCCTTGGTGCCCGCGCAAAGCATTCACAACAGAGCTGGCGACATCATTAAAGGGTTGGGCGTGCCCTGAACCCAAGTTGAAGATGCCACTTTGGTTGGGGTGATCGAAGAACCAGAGGTTGACGGCCACCACGTCGTCGATATAGACGAAGTCACGCATCTGGCCCCCGGCGGCATAACCACCATAGTCACCAAACAGTTTGACCTTGCCATCTGCCAAAAATTGATGGTACTGGTGAAACGCCACGCTGGCCATGCGACCCTTGTGTTGTTCGCGGGGTCCATAGACATTGAAATAGCGAAATCCGACCACCTGCATGGTCTTGCCGGCCTTGGTCCGTTGAAAATCCTTGCCACATTCCCGTCGCATGCGTTGGTCAAACAGCAGCTTGGAATAGCCATAGACGTTTAGCGGGCGTTCAAAGGCGGGGTCCTCACGAAAAGTGTCTGAACCCCCATAGGTGGCGGCGCTGGAAGCGTACAAAAGACGAGCCCCTCGTTTTTGGCAGGCTTGGAACAGCTGCCACGACACGGTGTAGTTGTTCTCCATCATGTACTTGCCATTGGTTTCCATGGTGTCGCTGCAGGCGCCTTCATGGAATACCGCTTCGACCTGCCCGTACTGGCCGCTGGCAAATTCGTCGTAAAACGTGCTTGCGTCTACGTAGTCGGCAATTTTTAGGTCCGCTAGGTTGCGAAATTTGTCGCCTTGGGTCAGATCGTCTACCGCGATGATGTCGTCTAAACCACGGGCATTGAGCCCGGCGATGATGTTGCTTCCAATGAATCCGGCTGCGCCGGTGACCACAATGCGTGTCATGCAAATAGTTCCTCGTAGGACACCGTCGCGGTGCCAAATTTACCCACCACCACACCACCTGCACGGTTGGCCAACGGTACGGCCTCCCGTAAGCTCAGGCCGGCACCCACCATGGACGCCAGTGTCGCAATAACAGTGTCACCGGCCCCGGTCACATCGAATACTTCCCGGGCCTGCGCGCTGACGTGCAGTTGCCCCTGCGCGTCGAACAAGGTCATACCTTCTTCGCTGCGTGTTAGCAAAATCGCCTGCAGTTGGAGTTCGTTGCGCAGGGTCTGAACGCGTTGAATTAGGGTCTCTTCATTGCTCCAGTTGCCAATGACCTGCTGCAGTTCGGCGCGGTTGGGCGTGATCGCAGTGGCTCCCTGGTAGCGGGAATAATCGCTGCCCTTGGGGTCGATGAAAATAGGTTTTCCTGCGGCTCTAGCGCTAGCGATCATGTCGCCTACGTGGGCCAGCCCACCTTTGCCGTAGTCCGAAAAAAGTATGGCGTCCTGGTCCGGCAGCAGCTGTGCAAACGTGGCCGTTTGGCTTGCCAAGACTTCACTCTTGGGGGTGTTTTCGAAATCTAGGCGAATGAGTTGTTGCTGGCGCCCGATGACACGCAGTTTGACCGTGGTCTTGAGGTCGGCATCCCGACCAAAATGCGTGCGTATCCCGGTTTTTGCGACCAAGGCTTCAAGTTTGTGGCTGGCCTCGTCGTCTCCCACCACGGTGAGCAGTGAGGCCTGGGCACCGAGGGTCACGACGTTGTAGGCGACGTTGGCGGCACCGCCGTTGCGTTCCTCTTCGTGGGTAACGCGTACGACGGGTACGGGCGCTTCCGGTGAAATGCGGTCGACGGCGCCATACCAGTAGCGGTCTAGCATGACGTCGCCCACCACCAGGATGCGGGCACGAGACAGGGTTTCTTGGGACGGATTCATAGAGAGAGAATTAAAGTTCTTCGACACGCCGCGCAGGGTAACTGTCCCAGGCCTGGCATCCCGGGCATTGCCAGAAGTGCTGCTTGGCTTCGAAACCACAGGCGGCACAGCGGTAGCGGGTCAGCGGCTTGACGGCGTGGTCCAGCGCGCGCTGGACATGGGGGTGGAATGCCTCGTGTTCCAGCTTTTCGCCGGCGATCCACTTGGCAGCGGCGACCAATGAGGGCTCTTTTTCTAGGTGGCGGGCATACCACTCCCGTGGGCTGGACGCCGAGGTAGTATCGCTCGCTTCCAGCGACACGATGGCATCAAGCACATCTAGTGAAGATTGCTGGGCGTAGGCGGAATGCAACAGGCGTTTGGCTTCCAATACGTCGGGTGCTTGCTGTGCATACTGCGCCAGCAGCGGGGCGATCAGGCCGATGGCTGAGGGCGCCGCTTCCATGGCCAATGCCAGTGTTGAGTAAGCCTGTGCGACGTCCCCTGTTTTTGCGAGCAGTTGGGCCAAGTCGATGCGGGGCCGTGCGGATTCTGGCGCGGTTGCAATGGCCTCTTGCAATCGGGCTTTGCTGTCGTCTGTGTGCCCAGCGGCCAGTTGTGCGGCAGCCTGTTCGCACAGGTAATGGGCTAGGCGCCCGCGGAAACTGCCTTGCCCTGCGGACTCCAATCGCTGTGCAACTTGCGCAGCCTGGGGCCAATCGCGCGAGCGCTCGTAATTGGCCAACAAGGCCAATCGCGCTTGGGCCTCAAAACGCGTGCCTTCGAGTTTGAGCAGGGCGTCTTCCGCCCGATCCAGCAAGCCCGCCTTCAGATAGTCCAGCGCCAGCGCATGTTGGGCACGGAGGCGGTCATCGGCGCTGAGGTCACCGCGTGACAACAGGTGTTCGTGGACGCGTACCGCGCGCTCATACTCGCCCCGGCGCCGAAACAAATTGCCCAAAGCAAAATGCAGTTCGGACGTGTCGGGGTCGTTTTGAACGGCTTCAATGAAGGCGTCGATGGCTTGGTCCTGCTGCTCATTGAGTAGAAAGTTCAAGCCCTTGAAATAGGCTTTTGGGGCCTGGCGATTTTCAAAGCGCAACTGGCGCAAATCGAGGCGGGATGCCAACCAGCCCAGCACAAAGGCCACAGGCAGTCCCATCAGGATGAGGGTGAGGTCAAAGTCCATGGACGGGCGGCTTCTCGGTGTCGGTTGCGGCGCGTGTGCGTGCCACTTCCTGCTGTGCCTTGCGGGCGGTGCGACGGTGGTTCCACCAGCGCGGCACCATGCCGAGTACGCCAACACCAACGCCAACGGCAAATGTGCTCAGGACCACGAGCACCATGGGGCCCGTCCAGTGGGTGCCGAAGAAAAACTGCACGGTAACGTCACCCTGGTTGTTCAGGGCGAAGGCGAACAGGGTAAAAAAAATGGCCGCTTTAAGTAACCACTTAAAGAGCCATGCGAGCTGTTTCATTCATCTCCTCGGTGAGAAGGGATTCTACTCAGGGAATCGTCTTGGACTCCAGCTCGGCCGTGCGTTGGTCGACTGCTTCGCGCAGCGCTTTGCCAGGCTTGAAATGCGGGACCCGCTTTTCCGGAATGGCGACACTTTCGCCACTGCGAGGGTTGCGACCCATGCGGGGCGGGCGCCGGTTGATCGAGAAGCTGCCAAAACCCCGAATTTCGATACGATGGCCGCGCACTAGTGCGTCATTCATCGCGTCCAGAATGGCCTTCACGGCGAACTCAGCGTCGCGGTGGGTCAGTTGGCGAAAGCGGTTGGCCAGTTCTTCAACGAGGTCGGAGCGGGTCATAGAAATAAGTGGCTAGGAGGAAGAAAAAACGACCGGCGCAATGACGCAGCCGGCCGTTTGATCAGGTCAGCAACAGCGAATTAGCTGTTGTTGTCCAGTTTGGCTCGCAACAAAGCGCCCAAACTGGTCGTACCGGCATTCTCACGGGCAGACTGCTGGCTCAGGGACTGCATAGCTTCGTTTTGGTCAGCCATGTCTTTCGCCTTGATCGACAACTGGATATTGCGGGTCTTGCGATCCACGTTCACCACAACATCTGTCTATCTTCGTCGCCTTCTTCAGCAGGTTGCGCGCGTCTTCAACGCGGTCGCGGCTGATTTCGGAGGCTTCCGCCGGTAGGCGATGATGTCTTCACCCAGGTCGATTTCAGCGCCCTTGGCGTCCACAGTCTTGACCTTGCCCGACACGATCTGGCCCTTGTCGTTGATCGACACAAAGGTGGTGAATGGGTCGGAGTCCAACTGCTTGATACCCAGGGAGATGCGTTCGCGGTCCACGTCCACAGCCAAGACCAAAGCCTCAACTTCTTGACCCTTCTTGAATTCGCGCAATTGCGGCTTCGCCGGTTTCGTTCCAAGACAGGTCGGACAGGTGCACCAGACCGTCAATGCCAGCAGCCAGACCGACGAACACGCCGAAGTCGGTGATGGATTTGATCGGGCCCTTCACGCGGTCGCCGCGCTTGGTGTTTTGTGCAAATTCTTGCCAAGGGTTGGCCTTGCACTAGCAATACGTAACCGGAACGAAGTACA
>JAXHOO010000053.1:0-15031 GCA_034519365.1 Rhodoferax sp.
CGCGCTTGGGCCAAGGGCCGCAGTGCTTGCAGCGCCTGTGCCAATGCATCCGGGGTATGGGCGTAGTCCACTGCCACCACAGGTTGCCCCTCGCCGCCCAAACGCTGCATGCGCCCGGGCACGGGCAGGAGTTGGGTACAGGCCTGCACCGCAGCAGCCAAAGGTACGCCTAGGCAACGCATGGTCGCCAGCACACCCAATAGATTGAGCACATTGAAATGCCCTATCGCTTGGGTATGCAGGGTATGCACAGCGCCCCCCTCGACCACATCAAACACCATTCCCTCGCCACCATGGCGAATATTGCGGGCCTGCAAGCGAGCATCCCGCTGGGCCGACACCGTCCAGACGTCCAGTGCGTCGGTCAACTCATCGGCCAACAGCATGCCCTGAGGGTCGTCCACATTGACAACCGCTTGGGCTAAGCCAGGCCAAGCAAACAACTGGCGCTTGGCCTCCCAGTAGGTGGCCATGCTGCCGTGGTAATCTAGATGGTCTTGGGTGAAATTGGTAAAGACGGCAACCCGCAGCGCGGTGGCATCCAGCCGGTGCTCGGCAATGCCGATCGATGATGCTTCCACCGCGCAGGCTTTGGCACCCTGCTCGCGCAACTGCTGCAGGCTGTGCTGCAGCAATACGGGGTCTGGCGTGGTGAGCCCATTGGCCACCAGATGCGGTGGTTGCCCAACGCCCAATGTACCAATCACGCCGCAAGGTTGCCGCCACGGCGCAGGCAATTGCGACAGCGCCTGGGCCAACCACCATGCAGTCGATGTTTTTCCATTGGTACCCGTAACAGCCACCACGTCCATCGCCTGGGAGGGCTCACCAAAAAACAAAGAGGCAATGGCGCCGGCCGCGCTCTTGAGCCCGACGTAGCTGGCCAACCGAGGGCTCTGGCCGTCGTCAGCAGGAGCTCCGTCTGCTTCCATCAAACAAGCCAATGCGCCCGACTGCAGCGCCTGCGCCAGAAACGCCCGGCCATCGACCGCAGCGCCCGGCCAAGCCACAAAGGCGTCGCCGGGGGAAACTTGGCGGCTATCGGTTTGCAAACCGGTACAGCCCTGGCTGCGCAGCCATTGCACGGCGTCTTGGGGGGTATGCAAGTGCAGCATCAGAGGTTTTCCTCCATCGCTTCTGCCACCACCTGCGGACGAACTGCCATATCGGGCTGCACGCCCAAAATCCGCAACGTCTGCTGCACGGTTTCGCTAAACACCGGGGCGGCCACGTCACCACCATAGTACTTACCGGCACTGGGCTCATCTAGCATTACACCAACGATCACGCGCGGCTGGTCAATCGGCGCCATGCCGACGAACCAACCACGGTATTTCCGATTGCCATCGGTGCCATAACCTTTTCCCACTTGCTTGTAGGCAGTACCCGACTTACCACCAACGGAGTAGCCAATCGTCTGCGCTTTGGGGCCCGTGCCGCTAGGGCCAGCTGCCATTTGCAGCATGTGCCGAACCTTGGCCGCTGTTTGCTCGGAAAACACCGGCACGCCAACTGCAGGCTCGCTGCTCTTCAACAGAGTCGCAGGGATAAGGTGGCCACCATGAGAAAACACGGTGTAGGAGCGCACCATCTGAAACAGCGAGGCCGACATGCCGTAGCCGTAAGACATAGTGGCTTGCTCAATCGGGCGCCAGGTCTTGTAAGGGCGAAGGCGACCCGATACAGCGCCGGGGAATTCAATCTGAGGCTTCTGCCCAAAACCAGCTTCTGAAAAGATTTGCCACATCTCGCTGGCGGGCATTTGCATCGCAATCTTGGTGGTGCCCACGTTGCTGGACACCTGAATCACCTGCTCCACGGTCAAAGCCCCGTGCGGGTGCGAATCACGAATGGTCGCGCCAGTGATAGTGACCGAGCCTGGCGCGGTGTCGATGATGGTGGACGGCTTCACGCGCCCAGTGTTGAGGGCCAAACCGATAGTGAAAGGCTTCATCACCGAGCCAGGCTCAAAGGTATCGGTCAGGGCGCGATTGCGCAACTGGGCGCCGGTCAAATTCTGGCGCTTGTCCGGTGTGTAGCTGGGGTAGTTGGCCAATGCCAAAACCTCACCGGTCACCGCATCCAACACCACCACGCTACCGGCTTTCGCCTTGTTGACCAACACCGAGTCGCGCAGCTTCTGATACGCAAAAAACTGGATCTTGCTGTCAATGCTGAGCTGTAGATCGCGTCCTTCTACAGGCGGGGTTTGTTCACCCACATCTTCAATTACGCGACCCAAACGGTCCTTGATGACGCGGCGGGATCCGCTGCGACCCGCGAGGTCTTTGTTGAAGCTCAGCTCCACACCTTCTTGCCCCTTGTCTTCCACATTGGTGAACCCCACCACATGCGCGGCCGACTCCCCCTCGGGGTACTCACGCTTGTATTCCTTGCGCTGGTATAAACCCTTGATGCTGAGGTCGGCAATTTGCTTGGCTACATTCACATCCACTTGACGCTTGATCCAGACAAAAGACTTGTCCTCATTGGCGAGCTTGCGCGAAATGTCGCCGGGCGACATCTCCAGCAACTTGGCCAGACGCTGGAGCTGGGCCTTGTCCATCTCCACATCTTCCGGAATCGCCCAAATACTTTGCGCAGGAACACTGGATGCCAGAATCAGTCCATTGCGGTCCAAAATACGGCCGCGGTTGGCAGGCAACTCTAAGGTGCGCGCAAAACGCACCTCACCCTGGCGTTGGAAGAAGTCATTCGCTACCACTTGGATGTAGGCTGCGCGGGCCGCCAACCCGCAAAAACCCAGTGCCATGGCGGCCACCACCAGCTTGCTGCGCCATACCGGTGTGCGGCTAGCCAACAAAGGGCTTGACGTATACAAAACGCTGCGGCTCACGGCTTCGCCTCAGACTCGGCCGTCAGCACCGGCGTGTAGGTCACATAGGTGGTAACGCCAGGACTGACCTGCCGCATTTGCAGCTTGGCCTTGGCCAGTTGTTCCACGCGTGCAGGCGTCGCTTGCGCGCGTTTTTCCACTTGCAGTCGCTCGAGCTCGGTCTCCAGGCGGCGCGATTCGTTCCGTGCCTTCTCCATGTCCACAAAGACGCTGCGCGATTCGTACTGCACCCCGACCAAATACAGGGCACTGGCCACAACCGCCAGTAGCAGCATCAGGTTCAAACGCATCATGCGGCCAACCTTTGCGCAACCCGCAATATGGCGCTGCGGGAACGGGGGTTGCCAGTCACCTCTTGTGCGCTAGGCTTAATACGGTCCAGCGCCTTGAGCTTCATGACCTTGGGCGCAGCAAACGGCATGCGTCGGTCGTATTCTTCTTTGGAATGCTTGGCGATGAACTGCTTGACGATGCGGTCTTCCAGGGAATGAAAGCTAATCACCGCCAAACGCCCCCCCACCTCCAGCACATCCAAACTGGCCTCTAGCGCTTGTTGCAATTCCTCAAGCTCGGCGTTGATGAAAATCCGAAGAGCCTGAAATGTGCGCGTTGCAGGGTTCTGGCCCTGCTCGCGGGTTTTGACCGTGTCAGCCACGAGCTGGGCCAACTCGGAGGTGGTTGAAATTGGGCCCCGTTCCTGTCGGCGAGCAACAATCGCCTTTGCAATTGCCCCAGCAAACCGTTCTTCACCATATTCACGTATCACCTCCGCGATCTGATTTGTTTCGGCTGTTTCCAGCCACTGGGCCACACTCTCACCGCGCGTGGTATCCATGCGCATGTCCAGAGGTCCTTCAAAGCGGAAACTAAAACCCCGCTCCGGACTGTCAATTTGAGGGGAACTCACACCCAAGTCCATCAGCAAGCCGGTCACACTGGCCGCGGGCAACTCGGCCAAGTGCGAAAAGCTCTGGTGGCGAATGGAAAAACGGGGGTCTGTAATGGCCGCCGCTTGGGCTACCGCTTCAGGATCGCGGTCAAAAGCGATCAGGCTGCCGGCAGATCCGAGCGCGTCAAGGATTCGGAGCGAATGACCACCACGGCCAAATGTGGCGTCCACGTAGCAGCCGTCGGCAGCACCGTCAAAGGGCTGCCCTCCGTTGCTGAACAATGCGTCGACTGCTTCGCTCAACAAAACGGTGGTGTGGGTCCTAGGAGCTTCCACCACGGCGGCCTAGAAGGAAAAGTCCTTGAAGGCGTCGGGCAACACACCTTGCATCACCGCCGCTTCTTTGGCATCGTAAGTGGTCTTGTCCCACAACTCAAAATAGTTGCCCATGCCCAGCAACAACGCGTCCTTGCCAATACCAGCTGCATCACGCAACTCGGGCGCGACCAGCACACGCCCCGTACCGTCCATCTCCACATCCATGGCGTGGCCCAGAAATATCCGCTTGATTCCTTGCGCTGACATGGGCAAGGCCGCTATTTTTTCTCGGAATTTTTCCCACTCAGGGCGCGGAAACACCCACAAGCATCCGTCCGGGTGCTTGGTAATGGTGATCTGCCCGCCGGCGGTCGCACTCAGGACGTCACGGTGCCGGGTCGGCACATTGAGCCGACCCTTTGCATCCAGACTGAGAGACGAAGCCCCTTGGAACACGCTAAAACACCCTTTTTGACTGCGACAGCTTGGAATGGCGATTGAATGGCACTTTTCACCACTTAATTGCACTTTTTTGCACTGTATCAGCAAACACGCAACTTGCAAGAGGGCTTGCGAGAATTTTTTCCAATGAAATCAAGGACTTAGAAGCGTTTTTACAACCACAAAGGAGGCAAAAATCGTTCTAAATTAAGTACTTAGCCCGCCTTGTGCAAGTGATGCTTTAAGCGGCAGGGCATGCCGCCCATGGCAACAGACTTACAGGATGTAACGGGACGGGTCTTGGTTTTGGCGGCTTTCGCCCCGCCGGGCGGTTGGGTGCACCAATGCACACCCACCGTGATCAGGCGGTGCGCAGCACAACCCTGGCATGCTCGTTGATGCCAATCACGTTGAAAAAAGCGGCCACCAGGCGGTGCACGTCCTGAAACTGCACCAAATGGCCTTCGGCCTGGCGCAGCGCTACCCAATTGAGGATGCTACCCGCCGCAGAAAAGTCCACCCGAATCAGGTGCTTGCAGGACACCACGATGCGCCCGCCCCGCACTTGCCCAGACTCCAGGCCGGCCAAGGCCTGCGTGGCATCGCCCAGCACCTCGCCGCGCAACTCCAGCCCGGGTAGGCGCACGCTGTCCAAGCCCATGGGCACGGTGGCAGCGTCTGCACTGGTGGTCACACTGTGCGCAGCCCCGGCAACCTCAGCGGACTCGTAGTGGCAGCGCGCAGGCTCCCAGGCGGGTGGAGACACTTCGTAGGTCACACAATAGTCCAACGCCGCCAGTTCAAATTCGTCCAGCATTTGCATGGTCCGCAGGGCGTTCAGGCGCACGGCCCACCAATCAGCCGACACACCACGGTCCCCCGACGGAGTCAACGCACGCAACACCTGCACCAAACTTTTGGCGCCCGAAAACTGCAACGCAACCGCTTCGTCACACAAGCTCCCAAATAACCCGCCGAGCAAGCCCATGGCGGGGGCGTCTACGCTGCGCAATGCAGACCAATCGAGGAGCCAAGGCATGGGCTGTGATGACAGTGCCTCGCGCAGCGTCTCCATGGACGCCTCGGTTAATTCAGCAGGACTGCGCCAAATAGGGTTTCCCGACATCAAGACCGCGCGGCCCGTACCCGACGCTGCAAACGGTGCTGCGGCCGTGGTTTCCAACCCCTGCGATGTTTCAGCCAAGGTAGCCCACACCGGCACGCCGTGGCCCCACAAATGGGCCAACTCCACCACCGCCCAGTCAAAACGAGCTCGGTTGTTGGTGGCCCGGTACAAATCCAGCAAGGCTGCCGCCCACGCCGCATAGGACTCCGGCCCCGGCCCCATGGACCGCAAAGCGTTCAACAGCCCGTTTTCAGCGCCCGCATCGTCGCCGTTGGCGAAGCGAATAGCGGCCTCCTCCAGCTCCGGATCGGTGGCCATATCCCCGACTTCGATCGCGAACAGTTTGGACGTCGAAAACGTCAGATCGCCTACCTCGTCGTTGGTCATCAGGCCCGGAACTTCGACGGGCATCGCTGCATCTGCGCGTCCCCGAAGCGGCACATGGCTCGACAAAGGCGGACCCAGCGCGCCGACCTGGGTCGGCGCGTACTGTGACGCGTCTGCGCCCGGCACACTGGAATGCAGCTCGGAGGTTTCGGTCGTGTCGAATACAGACGTCACGGTCGCTGGCGGTGCAACATTGGGCATGACCACCGACACCGGCAAATCCACCTCGCCTTCGGGTGGGGTGGCTACCGGAAACCCCGGTTGGGCAGCGGCTGCGGCATCTTGTTTGCCCTTCCACCACTGCTTGGACATCTGGGCTTCAATTTCGTCAATTTTCTTCAGTGTCATCGCGCGACCGTCAGGATCGGTCGGAATGCTGGTCTGAAAAAACGAAGGGCGGGCCAACGCAGCAGCGGCGGACGGGTCGCGGTTGCGCAGTTTGCGCAACTGGTCGAACTCGCGCTTGCGAACAAAATCGTTTTGCCGCTTGCGCTCAATCATGGCCTTGAGGGCCTGTTTGTCGTAGCCGCTTTCTTGCTCAGGCTCTGGCCGGTCTAACTCCGACCAGTCTTTGGTCGGGTTGCGCACAAACATTGCCACCTTGGACAACAAACCGGGGCGGTCGTCTTTGGTTGCCATCGTTTAGGCCCGGCGAACAGTCAGGAACAAGGTCAAGGCCAATCGCACCATCAATCGCCAAACATCTTTTGCTTGAGTTCACGACGCTGCTGCGCTTCTAGCGACAAAGTGGCCGTCGGCCGTGCCAGCAGGCGACCTACGCCGATTGCTTCACCGGTTTCGTCGCAATAGCCATAGTCGCCCGCGTCAATGCGGCCAATGGACTGCTCGATTTTTTTGAGTAGCTTGCGCTCACGGTCGCGGGTGCGCAGCTCCAGCGCGTGTTCTTCTTCAATCGTGGCGCGGTCGGCCGGGTCGGGGACCACGGAGGTGTCTTCACGCAGATGTTCTGTGGTTTCGCCAGCGCTGTTGAGAATGTCGCGTTTGAGAATCTGCAGCTTATGGCGAAAGGCCGCCATCTGCACGTCGTTCATATATTCACTGTCCGGCATGGCCAGCAGCTCGGCATCGGTCAACTCGATGGCAGGCTTGGACTTCCAGTTATTCGCCAGTTTGGCGTCTTTTTTGATGGCTGCAGGAATCACAGGGGCAATTTCGGGCGGGGTCATGGTGAGTGTGTAACTGGCTTTGGCGGCCGTGGACGCCACGGACGGCCCCATGGAGGGCACCGTCAGCTGCACCAGCCGCGCGGAAGGCCGCCCCGAGCGCAGAGGCATCGACGACGCCGTGACCGGCATCACAGGGGCTGCAACCGGCGCGGCGGCCTTGGGTGCCGGTGCCGCTACTACTTTCGCTACGGGCTTCACTGGAACTTTGGCGGCAGGTTTGGAAACTGGCTTGGCGACCACTTTGGGGGCTACAGCTTTGGCTACCACCTTGACAACGGGCTTGGCGGGGGCTTTGGCAACTACCTTGGGGGCAGCTTTAACAGGTGTTTTCACGGCGGACTTGGCCGCGACTTTGGCGACAGGTTTGATGGCAGATTTTGCTGTGGTTTTGGCCACAGGTTTCGGCGCTGCCTTTTGGGCAACGGGTTTGGCAGCTACTTTGGCCGCAGGCTTGGGGGCGGGCTTAGCCACCACCTTGCTCACGGTCTTGGGAGCCGCTTTGCTCGCGGGTTTGGCGGCCTTGGGGGCCGCTTTGACTTTGGCTGCTGGGCCTTTGGTAACTTTCCCGGAATTCGCTTTCACTTCTTGTCTCCTGGCAGTACTCGCCTGCACACGGTCCCTGGTGGCTGCTAACACGCTCACCTTCTTTTCAGACGGCGAAACGTGGGTTTCTTCGGCGCGCGAGTGTACAGGTTTCCCCGTGGGGAATCCCATCAGTTGCAAAAGCGAGACAAACATGCGACTCCTAGCCTAGATCCGTATGGGGTTCAAACCAAGGCCTGTTCCATGCCTTGTAAAAAGATGTCCTTGGGCAGATCGATGCCGATGAACACCATTTTGCTGCATCGCAATTCGCCTTCGGCCCACGCGGGGCCCAAGTCGCTGCCCATGAGCTGGTGCACGCCCTGAAAGATCACCTTGCGATCCGTGCCCTTCATATACAGCACGCCCTTGTAGCGCAGCATGCGCGGGCCGTAGATGTTGACGATGGCGCCCAGAAAGTCCTCTAACTTGGCAGGGTCAAACGCCCGGTCTGACTTAAACACGAAGCTTTTGACATCGTCGTCATGGTGGTGATGGTGGCCGTGGCTCTGGCCGTCGGCATGGGAGGAGTGATTGCAGGCCTCGCCATGCGCATGGTCATGGTCGTGGCCATGGTGATCGGCGTGGTCGTGGTCACCATGCGCGTGGTCATCGTCCTTGAGGAAATCGGGGTCAATGTCCAGCTTGGCATTGAGGTTGAAGCCGCGCAGATCAAACACCTCGCTGATCGCCACCTCGCCAAAATGCACCACCTTGTGCGGTGCGCGCGGGTTCATGTGCTTGATGCGGTGCACCAGGGCGTCGAGTTCGTCCTTGGACACCAGGTCGGACTTGCTGATGAAGATTTGGTCGGCAAAGCCGATCTGGCGGCGTGCCTCTTGGCGGTCGTTGAGCTGCTGGACTGCGTGCTTGGCGTCCACCAGCGTGAGGATGGAGTCCAGCAGGTAGGTTTCGGCGATTTCGTCGTCCATGAAGAAGGTTTGCGCCACGGGGCCAGGGTCGGCCACACCGGTGGTTTCGATCACCACGCGCTCAAAGTCCAGCTCACCCTTGCGTTTTTTCTCGGCCAGGTCTTTCAGGGTGGTGCGCAGGTCTTCGCGGATGGTGCAGCAGACGCAGCCGTTGCTCATCTGGATGATCTGCTCGTTGGTGTCGCTCACCAGAATGTCGCTGTCGATGTTTTCTTCACCGAACTCGTTTTCGATGACGGCGATCTTCTGGCCATGGGCCTCGGCCAAGACGCGCTTGAGCAAGGTGGTTTTTCCGGACCCTAAAAAGCCGGTCAAGATGGTGGCGGGTATCAAGCTCATGCGTCTATCCAATACGGTCAGGTCAAAAAAGGAAGCTGGGGAGTGTAATCAGCAATTCAAGTGCCACGGCGCATGACCACCAAGCCCTTGAGGTATTCGCCCTCCGGGAAGGCGATGGTCATGGGGTGGTCCGGCGCGCCGCCCATGCGCTCGGTGATATAGCCGTCCACGCCAGCGTCCGAACCGGCCCCGGCCACGATTTTGTGAAACAGGTCGGCGCTGATGCCGCCCGAGCAGCTGTAGGTGAACAACACGCCACCGGGCTCTAGCAACTTGAAGGCCAAGCGGTTGATGTCCTTGTAGGCGCGGGCTGCGCGCTCGGCGTGAGCCACGGTGGGGGCGAATTTGGGCGGATCCAAGATGATGGCGTCAAACGTACGCCCTTCGGCCACAAACGCGCGCAGGCTGGCGTTCACATCGGCATCCATAAAGGTGGTCCGGCTGGCGTCAAAGCCATTCAGGGCGACATTGGCACGGGCCTTTTCGATGGCAGGGCCGCTGGAGTCGATCGACGTCACATGGCCCGCCCCGCCCGACAGAGCCGCCACGGTGAAACCGCCGGTATAGCAATAGCAGTTCAGCACCCGCGCAAAGCCCAGGCGGCGCGTGGCCTCGGCGAACTTGTTGCGGCTGTCGCGCTGATCCAAGTAGAAGCCGGTTTTGTGCCCATCCGCAATCGACAGCCCCAACTTCCAATCGTGTTCCTGCAGTACCAGATCGGTAGCCGGTGCGGGCTGCCCTTGCGCAGGCAGGCCGCGCAGCCAGCCGGTCACCTCGGGCAGGCCTTCCAGGGCGCGGCTGCTGGCATCCGAACGCTCATAGAGCTTGGTGAGGCCCGTGGCGGCCAACAGCGCGTCGGCAATCACGTCCTTCCACTTTTCGACGCCGGCGGAGGCGAACTGCGCCACCAAGGTGTCGCCGTAGCGGTCCACGATCAGCCCGGGCAAACCGTCGGATTCGCCATGGACCAGTCGCACACCGTCACTTTTTATGTCAAATCGGGCTCTAGCCCTTACAGAATATGCGCAAGCAGCTATGAAAAACGAAGCATCAATGCGCTGCGCTTCATCAAAACTCCACACCCGGGCGCGGATTTTGGACTGCGGGCTGAACGCCGCCCAGCCCAAAAACTGCCCTTGGTCCGACTCCACACGCACGGTCTCGCCGCTGTCGCCACCGCCTTTGGCAATGGCAGACTCAAAAATCCAGGGGTGGCGGCGCAAGAGCGAGCGCTCTTTGCCGGCGCGTAAACGTAAGGTTTTCATGGCCCGCGATTGTGCGCCACTCCTGAGGCAGAACCCGGTTTACAAGTAGTGAGCACTAGCCTATATTGAGGCGCACATCATGGGCGGCTTGCCGCTATGACCTATCGAGCAAGCAAAAACGACAACCATCGATTCCAAACAGGGGCCCCACCATGGACATGCGCAACGTAAAACTCTCCACCCGACTGACCTTGGGTTTTGCTTTTTTGGTCATCATGGTGGCCTTCATGGCGGCCTTCGGGCTCTACGCCGTGCGCTCCATCAACACCTCTATCGGCAGCATCTACGCCGACCGGGTGGTGCCACTTAAACAACTCAAACTGGTGTCAGACGGCTACGCGGTCAGCATCGTGGACGGTGCCAACAAGGTCGCAGCCGGAGTCATGGACCCCAAGACAGCGCTTGCCCAAGTCGACAAAAGCGCCAGCGCTATTGCGGAGAATTGGAAGGCCTACATGGCCACCGAACTCACAGGTGACGAAACCAAAGACGCCACCAAAGTGAATGCCCTGATGGCGGCGGCGGAGCCCCAAGTCGCCGCGCTGCGGTCGGCGCTGGAAGCAGGCGACAAGGACAAGGTCGCGGCCTTGGTGCGGCCCATTTACGAAGCGATTGACCCCCTCACTGGTGTCGTGAGCGAGTTGGTAGACATCCAACTGGCCGAAGCCAAAAACGAGTACGACCGCGCTACGGCAAGCTACGAACGCACCATTACCCTATTTAGCGTCATCGTGGTCGTTGCCATCGGCATGGGCGTCGCACTGGCCTGGACACTGGTGCGAGCCATCACCCGTCCGTTAAACCAAGCGGTAGACGTAGCGCGGGAGGTGGCCGGTGGCAACCTGACGCTGAACATTGTGGCGGAAGGCAAAACCGAGACTGCGCTGTTGTTGGCCGCCCTGCGCGACATGCAAACCAGTCTGGTGGGCGTCGTCTCTACCGTGCGCCAAGGCTCGGAGGGCGTGGCCAGTGCCAGCTCCGAAATTGCCCAAGGCAACAACGACCTGTCTGCCCGCACCGAACAACAAGCCAGTGCGCTGGAAGAAACCGCCGCCAGCATGGAAGAACTCAGCGCCACCGTGAAGCAAAACGCGGACGCCGCCAAACAGGCCAACCAATTGGCCATGACGGCCTCTACCGTGGCAGTTCAGGGCGGTAACGTGGTCGGTAAGGTGGTAGAAACCATGAAGGGCATCAACGAGAGCAGCCGCAAGATTTCCGACATCATTAGCGTCATCGACGGCATTGCTTTCCAAACCAACATCTTGGCGCTGAACGCCGCCGTAGAAGCGGCGCGTGCCGGTGAGCAAGGCCGTGGTTTTGCGGTGGTCGCCAGTGAAGTGCGCAGCCTGGCAGGCCGCAGCGCCGACGCTGCCAAAGAAATCAAAGCCCTGATTGGCACCAGCGTAGAACGGGTCGAACAGGGCACCGCGTTGGTAGACCAGGCGGGCGTCACCATGACCGAGGTGGTGACCTCCATCCAGCGCGTGACCGACATCATGGCGGAGATCAGCGCGGCCAGCAACGAACAGGCCATGGGCGTAGAACAGGTGGGCGAAGCCGTGGTACAGATGGACCAGGCCACCCAACAAAACGCCGCCTTGGTCGAGCAAATGGCCGCCGCCGCCAGCAGCCTCAAGTCGCTGGCTGGGGACCAAGTGCGCGCGGTGTCCGTGTTTCAGCTACCCACCCACAACAATCTGCGCCTGACCCACTAAACCTCTGGCGCTGCGCGGCACCCCATGAACTGGCCGCGTCGATTCCAGTTCGGCCAGCGCCTGCTGCTATTGCTGGGCGCCTTTTCACTGGGTTTTTTGGCCTACGGCGCGTGGACCTACCGCACGCTGCAAACCGTGCAGGTGGGGGGGCCGCTGTACGAACGCATTGAGGCCAGCCAGAACCTGCTCTCCGATGTACTTCCACCGCCCTCCTACATCGTCGAGTCCTACCTCACCTGTCTGCAAATCGCAACCGCCACGGCCCCCGAGCAACAGGGGCAGTTAATCGAACGCTTGCGGAAGTTGGAGGCTGATTACCTGCAGCGCCACCAGTATTGGATCGACGCCCACTTGGACACCACGCTGGCAGACACGCTGCTGCACAGCGCGCATGTACCGGCGATGGCGTTCTATGCGCAGATGAACCAGGAGTTCTTGCCCGCGGTGTATCGCAACGACACGGTGCTCGCCAAGCGGGCTCTGGGCAACATGGCCCGCCTGTATGAGGAGCATCGCCATGCCATCGACCAAGTGGTGGTGCTGGCGCGGCAGAGCGCGCGGCAGCGCGAAACCAGCGCGCTGGCCCAGATCGAAGCCACCGGCATCCAGCAAGTGGTGATCTTGGTGATCTCCCTGATCGTGGCGATTGGCCTGGTTTTGCTGATTCGTATCGAGCGTGCTGCGTCCGCTGGGCCAGGGCAGTGCGGATCGCCAAGAACGTAGCCGCTGGCGATTACGATGTGCCGCCCGCCCAAGGGCACCGCTACATGGACGAGGTAGGCATGCTGCTGGAAGCGCTGCGCGACATGGGCAACAGTCTGAGCCGCGCCGTTACCGACCTGCGAGAAGCCAAGCAGTCCGCAGAAGCTGCCAACCGCAGCAAAAGCGAGTTTCTGGCCAATATGAGCCACGAAATCCGCACTCCCATGAACGCGATCATGGGCATGACCGACTTGGCCCTGCGCACGGACCTGAACGCCAAACAGCGCAACTACCTGGAAAAAGTCCGCGCCGCAGCACAAGGCCTGCTGGGGGTGATCAACGATGTGCTGGACTTCTCCAAAATCGAAGCCGGCAAGCTGCAATTTGAGACGCGCGACTTCAGCCTGGACCACATGCTCGCACAGCTGTCCACCCTCACCGTGGCCAAAGCCCAGGCCAAAGGCTTAGAGGTGCTGTTTGACGTGGTCCCCTCCGTGCCCACAGCCTTGGTGGGCGACGAAATGCGCCTCGGTCAGGTGCTAATCAATCTTGTCAGCAATGCCATCAAATTCACGCCCCGGGGAGAGGTTCGGCTTCGGGTGCGTTGCCTAGAACGCAGTGCGGACACGGTACAGCTGCAGTTCGAGGTGCAGGACACGGGTATCGGCATCAGTGCCGAACAAAGTGCCCGGCTGTTTTCCGCCTTCCAGCAGGCCGACGCCTCCACCACACGGCAGTTTGGTGGCACCGGTCTGGGCCTGAGCATTGCACGCCAACTGGTGGAGTTGATGCACGGCCACATCGGACTGGAGAGCGAGCCCGGCGTCGGCAGCCGGTTTTTCTTTACGGTCCGACTCGGCTTGCAAGTAGCCCCTGCGCCCGGGCAGGCACCCGCCACCGACACCACACTCCAAGGCCGGCGGGTGCTGGTGGTTGACGACAACAGCAGCGCGCGTGAAATTCTCTGCGACATCCTGCAGGCCCTGGGGTTGCAAGTGCATGCCGTGGACAGCGGCCTCGCCGCCCTAGAAGCACTGCAAACCGCCCATCAGCAAGCCCGTGCCTACCACTTCGTGCTGATGGACTGGCAAATGCCGGGCATGGACGGAGTGGAAACGCTGCGCCGCATCCGGGCCGAGGAGCAGTTTGCCGACATCCCTGCCACCGTGATGGTGACCGCCTACGATCGAGACACCTTGCAAGAGAACGCGGTCGGGGTGCGCTTGGGTGGCATCCTTGAAAAGCCCGTCAGTCCTTCGGCGGTGCTGGATGCCCTTCAGTCGGCGCTGGGGCACCAACACCATGTGGCGACCGCTACGCCCACGCCGGGTGCCCACCCCGACTGGAAGGCCGCACTCACCGGCAAACGGGTACTGCTGGTGGAAGACAACGAAGTCAACCAAGAACTGGCTGCCGAAATTCTGGGCGAAGTCGGGGTGCTGGTCACGCTGGCCAACAACGGCCAAGAAGCCTTGGATCTGGTCGGCCGCCAGCCTTTTGATGCCGTACTCATGGATTGGCAGATGCCTGTCATGGATGGTTTTGAAGCCACCCGGCGCATTCGCGCCCAGCCCCGCTTTGCCCAGCTGCCGATCTTGGCTATGACCGCCAATGCCATGAGCGGCGACCGTGCGCAGTGCTTGGCTGTGGGCATGAACGACCATATTTCCAAACCGATTTCGGTAGACCGTTTGCTGGACACGCTGGCCCAATGGGTTGGCGTCTCACGACCCGAATCTGACACCCCAACCCCGCCGGATACAACCCTGCCCGTCTTGCCGGGCGTGAATGTGGCAGAGGCTGTGCAGCGCATGGGCCACAGCTTGCCGCGCTACAACAAATTGCTGACTGGGTTTTCCCTGCGCCAAGTCGATGCGCTGGCCCGCATCGACGATGCGATGGCGCGAGGCGAGTGGGACGAGGCGCACCGCCACGCCCACACCCTCAAAGGCCTGGCCGCAACGCTGGGCGCTGAAGACCTGACCCGCTCAGCACAATCGGTGGAACAGGCCCTGCGCGAGCGTGCGTCGGCGTCTCTGCCCCCCTTGCTGGCGGACTTGGAACAACAGCTGGTGCCTCTGCTGGAGGCCATCGGCCAATGGCTACAGGCGCAACCCCATGCGCTCGTTGACTCCCCCCGTCAGGACGCGCCGGTGCCACTGCAGGGCATAGCGCTTCTAGCCGTACAACAGCTCCTGGAGCCGCTGGCCCTGCGGCTAGCCCAAGACGACAGCCAGGCACTCAAACTGCTGCAACCCCTCGCCCTAGCGCTGCAGCAATACGTAACT
>JAXHOO010000084.1:0-34299 GCA_034519365.1 Rhodoferax sp.
GGGTTTGAGGTGGCAGGGTGCGCCGAAGCGCTTGATTTTTCTGGGGCCGGCTCCATCTGGCCAGTTCGCCCCGTAATATGGGGGGCCAACTTTAGAAAGCGCGCATGGTTCCGCATCTGATTACTGCCCTGACTGGGCCCATTAACGAGCTGGAGCAGCGCGTGCTGGACTCCATGCCGGCCATTGAGCGCTGGTTTCGGCTGGAGTGGATGGAGCACACCCCGCCTTTCTATACCGCAGTCGATGTGCGCAATGCGGGCTTCAAGCTCGCGCCCGTGGACACGGATTTTTTCCCCGGCGGTTGGAACAACCTGACGCCCGCCATGCTGCCCTTGGCGGTGCAGGCGGCGCAGGCTGCCATCGAGAAGATCTGCCCCGAGGCGCGCAATCTGCTCATCATTCCCGAGAACACGGCCCGCAGCGGATACCAGCTGACCAACTTGGCCCAGCTGCGCCGCATTTTTCACATGGCAGGGCTGAATGTGCGCATTGGCTCTATCAACCCCGCCGTCAAGAAAAGCACCACGATTGACTTGCCTGGCGGCGAGAGCATCACGCTGGAGCCCTTGGTGCGTAGCAAGGGCCGTCTGGGGCTAAAGGACTTCGACCCCTGCACCATTTTGCTCAACAACGACCTGCGGGCCGGTGTGCCAGGTATTTTGGAAGACGTGCACGAGCAGTACCTGTTGCCACCGCTGCACGCCAGCTGGACCACACGGCGCAAGAGTACCCATTTCAAGTGCTACGAAGAAGTGACCAAGCGCTTTGGCAAACTCATTGGCGTGGACCACTGGCTGATCAACCCTATGTATGACAAGTACGGTGTGGTGGACCTCGCCACGGACGCTGGCATTGCCGACCTGGTGCAGCGGGTGGATGCCATGCTGACCAAGGTGCGCAAAAAGTACAAGGAATACGGCATCAAGGAGCGCCCCTTTGTGGTCGTCAAGGCGGACAACCGCACCAGCGGCAACGCCATTCTTTCGCTGCGCGACACCAAAGACTTGGAAGCCAAGCTGCGCAAGATGGGCGCCGCGCAAGACGCTGCCAGTGCCCCGCTGGAGCTGATCTTGCAAGAGGGCGTGTTGACCAATGAGCGCGTCAACGACGCGGTGGCGGAGCCAGTGGTCTACATGATGGACCGCTATGTGGTGGGTGGCTTTTACCGCATGCATGCCGAGCGCGGTATGGACGAGAACCTCAGTGCGCCCGGTAGCAGCTATGTCCCTTTGGCCTTTGCTGAGAGTACGCACTTACCTCAGCCCGGCGTGCGCCCGGGTGCCAGCGCCCCGAACCGCTTCTATATGTATGGCGTGGTGGCGCGTTTGGCCATGCTGGCGGGCAGTTACGAACTGGAAGCCACAGACCCCGAAGCCGAGCACTACGACTGAGTGGCGTCAACCCAGAGTGCGGCATAAAGTTGCTGCGCTGCAACATTGACGCAAATTCTCAAATTAATGCCCGCAGGGTGTTTGTCCGCACGGGCGTGCGGCGCAAAATAGCGATCCCCAACGGAATGGAACCCGGCGACCGCGAGGCCGGGTGAACTTGTGTCAGCAAAAAAATCGTCTTTGGCGGCGCTCACTCTGGGCGCCATTGGCGTGGTTTACGGCGACATTGGCACCAGCGTGCTGTATGCCATGAAAGAGGTGTTTGGCTCCGGCCATGTGCCCTTCACCACCGACAACGTCTACGGCATCCTCTCCATCTTCTTCTGGACGCTGACTGTCATCGTCTCCATCAAGTACGTGGTCTTGGTACTGCGCGCCGACAACCATGGCGAAGGCGGGCTTGTTGCAATGCTGGCGCTGGCCTCGCAGTCGGTCAAAGACCGGCCCCAGTTGCGCCGAGTCCTGTTGGCGGTGGGTATTTTTGGTACCTGTCTGTTTTATGGAGATGGCGTCATCACCCCGGCGATCTCGGTGCTGTCCGCTGTCGAGGGCTTGGAAGTCATCTCGCCGGCATTCACCGGGTACGTGATCCCACTGACACTTATCATCTTGTTTTGCCTGTTCGCGGTGCAAAAGCGTGGCACTGCCGGTATTGGCAAGTTCTTCGGCCCGCTGACTGTGTTGTGGTTTGCGGTGCTGACGGTGTTGGGATTGGTACAGATTGCGGACCATCCCGAAATTCTCTGGGCCGTTAGCCCGCACTATGCCTTGGGCTTCATCTGGAACAACCCCGGCACCACCTTTATCATCTTGGGCGCCGTAGTCCTGTGCGTGACCGGGGCCGAAGCCCTGTACGCCGACTTGGGGCACTTTGGGAAGAAGCCTGTTCGTCTCGCTTGGTTTTCCGTGGTGATGCCGGCCCTAGTGATCAACTATTTTGGCCAGGGCGCCTTGCTGCTCAAGAACCCGGAGGCCGTTAAAAACCCGTTCTACCTCATGGCGCCCGATTGGGCCCTACTGCCTCTGGTGGGCCTGGCCACCATGGCCACGGTCATCGCCTCACAAGCGCTGATCTCTGGCGCCTTTTCGGTCACCAAACAGGTCATTCAGCTGGGCTATTTGCCCCGTTTGCAGGTCACCCACACCAGCGTCAAAGACACCGGACAGATCTACCTGCCCTTGGTGAATTGGGGCTTGTTCGCCGCGATTGTGCTGGCGGTGGTGATGTTCAAGTCCTCCAGCAATCTGGCTGCGGCGTACGGCATTGCCGTGTGTACCGACATGCTGATCACCACGGTGCTGACCTTTTACGTCGTGCGCTATAGCTGGAAGTACCCGCTGTGGCTGTGCATCGTCGCCACCGGTTTCTTCTTCGTGGTGGACTTCGCGTTCTGGGCGTCCAACTTGCTCAAGCTGTTTGCTGGTGGTTGGTTTCCTTTGTTGATCGGAGGCCTAGTATTCACGCTGATGATGACCTGGAAAGAAGGGCGCCGTCTTCTCAACGAGAAGCTGCGCGCCGACGCACTAGATCTGCCCAGTTTTTTAGAGGCGGTATTCGTTAGTCCGCCTGTACGGGTCGAAGGCACTGCGGTATTTTTGACGGCCGAAGAGGGCAGCGTGCCCAACGCCCTGCTGCACAACCTCAAACACAACAAGGTGTTGCACACCACCAACCTGTTCGTCACGGTGCGCAACCACGAAGTGCCCTGGATTGGGCTGGATAAACGGGTGCAGGTGGATTCACTGGGGCACGATTGCTGGCAGGTTGTGATTCATTACGGTTTTAAAAACGACCCCGACGTCCCCAAGGCGCTGGAGCTGATTACGGGGCGAGGCTGTGATTTGAACCCCATGTCGACCAGCTATTTCCTCTCGCGCGACACCGTAGTCCCCACCATGGGCGACGGAATGGCGCCTTGGCGTGAGAAGTTGTTTGCCCAAATGCACCACAACGCCAGCGCGGCGGCGGACTTTTTGAACCTGCCCAATAACTCGGTGGTGGAGATGGGCTCCAAGATCGAAATCTAGCCTGCGTCGCGTGCGTATCGCTCATCCCCCCGATGGCGTCCTAGTGACGCTGCGCGCCATGGTCGCCCAGCGTGCGCAGGTCGAAGGGCGCACCGACGCTCCCTACGCCGGCTTGCGTTACTACCGTTTCAGCGCCCCCTTGCAATACGGGAAAACGCAGCGCTTGGTGCCGGGGGTGGTCGTGGTGTTGCAAGGGAGCAAGACGGCCTTTATCCACGGGCGCCAACTGCAGTACGACGCGACCAGCTGCTTGGTGTTGGGTCGGGAAACGCTCTGCCAAGCGACGGTGGTCCGTGCTGACGCCGGGCATCCCTACTTGGCGATTCATCTGGACCTGCCGCCTGAATTGATTGCGAAGGCCATGGCAGTTCTTGCTGACACCGCCCAGGGTGCAGACAATGAAGCTAGCACCGCGACTGCAAACGATGGCCAGTTTGTGACAGCGGTGGACCCCGAGGTGCTGTCGGCTTTGATGCGCTTAGTACCGATGACGGATAACCCGCTGGACCGCGCCAGCATTGCGCCGCTGGTGGTCGAAGAAATTGTGGTGCGCCTGTTGCGCTCCGATTCAGCAGCGGCCTTGCGCAACGCCGTGACTAGCAGCCACGCGGCAGCGCGCATTCACCAGTCCATGGAACAAATACGCGCCGAATTCGACCGACCGCTCACCGTCAGTGCGTTGGCCGACGCGATTGCCATGAGCCCGTCGCACTATGCCCACAGCTTCCGGGCCATTGCCGGGGTCAGTCCTATGCGCTATCTGCGCGATGTGCGGCTGGAACAGGCGCGTGCTTTGCTGTTGGCGGGGCAGGTGCGGGCGGGGGATGCGGGCCTGCGTGTGGGGTTCGAGAGTCCGGCGCATTTCGCCCGGGAGTTCAAGCGCCGCTACGAAACCCCGCCTGGAGAATACGTACGCCGGATGGCGGCTGCTTGGCCCCAAGCGAATGCAGCCACGGACAAGAAATGCGCAGTGACGGAGATGGTCGCGGACCTGGGTGTTGCCTAAAGTGGAGTCCGATCTGCGCACACACAGTGCGCAGGCGTTGAACTTACTTTTGCCCAAGGCATGACATTCATGAACGACATTCAAGTTATCGTCACTTTCGAAGCGCGCCCCGAATCCACTACTCCACTGTCAGCGTTGCTGTCACAGGTGCGCCAGCAACTGCCGCTGGTCGACGGCTGCAAGAGCGTGCGGGTTCTCATCCGCCGTGACGCGCCCCAGGTTTTCACTCTGGTGGAAGACTGGCAATCCACGGCACAGCATCAAAAGCACCTAGCGACTGTGGTCGCATCCGGGGCGTGGGACACGATTGCCGCCCTGCTGGCGGCAGACCCGGTTAGCCATACCTACGGCGAACTCCCGGCCTGAGTCCAATACCGCCTCACCGGGAGGGTTGCGCGCATACAGGCAAAATTCCGGTCATGCAATTTTTTAAAGACCTCAGTCTCTCGGCCTTCACTGCGGGCTTTGTCGCTGTGCTGGTGGGCTTCACCAGTTCGGTGGCCATCGTGTTCCAGGCCGCGCAGGCTTTTGGCGGCACCCCCGAAATGATTGCCTCCTGGATGTGGAGCTTGAGTATTGGCATGGGGTTGTGCACCGTGGTGCCCTCTCTGTGGCTCAAGAAGCCGGTGATGGTGGCCTGGAGCACACCCGGTGCGGCGGTGTTGGCCAGCGCGGGGCTGGCCGGTGGCTTCTCCATGTCGCAGGCTGTCGGCGCCTTCATGTTGTGCGCCGTGCTGATTACCCTGTCCGGCGCCACCGGCTGGTTTGAGCGGGTGATGAACCGCATTCCCGTGGCGATTGCCTCGGCCTTGTTGGCGGGCGTATTGGCGCGCTTTGGTTTGCAGGGTTTCTCGGCGGCGCAGACGGCCTTGCCTTTGGTGGCCGTGATGGTCGTCGCGTATTTGCTGGGTAAGCGTTTCGCGCCCCGTTACGCTGTTCCGTTGACACTGTTGGTTGCTATTTTTTTTCGTAGCTGTTGGCGCAGGATTCACAGGGGTTAACATCGAATTTGGCATCACAAAACCCGTGTGGATCACCCCAAAATTCTCGTTCTCTGCCTTTGTGAGTCTGGCGCTTCCGCTGTTTGTCGTGACCATGGCCTCGCAAAACCTGCCCGGCGTGGCGGCGATTCGCGCTGCGGGCTACACCGACCGCCGCGCCCAAGGGGGGGATGCCGGCATCCCGATTTCCAAGATCATCACGCTGACGGGCGTGGCGACGCTGGTGCTGGCGCCGTTCGGCGCTTTTGCGATCAACCTGAGCGCCATCACCGCCGCCATTTGCATGGGGCCCGAAGCGCATACCGATCCGGCACGGCGCTATACGGCAGCCGCCTCCTGTGGCGCTATGTACGTCGTCATCGGTGTCTTTGGCGCGGCCATCACCGGTGTGTTGACCGCGTTCCCTGCGGAACTGGTGGCGGCGATTGCCGGCTTGGCCTTGCTGGGTACCATCAGCGGCGCGATGACCGCTGCCCTGCAGGACGAGGCCAATCGCGAAGCCGCGATCATCACTTTCCTGGTCACGCTCAGTGGCGTCGTAATAGCCGGAGTTGGCTCGGCCTTTTGGGGAGTGGTTGCAGGTGCTCTGGCGCTTTTGGTGCAACACTACGGCCGCACCAAGCCCGTCGCGCCCTGAGCTGCTGGCCCCAATCCGTTGATTTAGCCTGAGACCTTTGCCATGGACATTCTGTTTGTCGCCGATCCGCTGGAATCCTTCAAGATTTACAAGGACACCACCTTCGCCATGATGCGCGAGGCCCAGCGGCGTGGCCACCGCGTCATCGCCTGCGAACCGCGCCACCTGGTGTGGCAGCGTGGTGGTGTGGTGCAGGCGGCGGTTCGGCGCATCACGCTCACCGGCGATGCCACCACCTGGTTCACCGAAGCCGCGCCCGAGACCGCAGCCATCAAAGACTTTGACGCCGTGGTCATGCGCAAAGACCCGCCGTTCGATTCCGAGTTTTTCTACGCCACCCACCTGCTAGAGCAGGCCGAACGCGAAGGCGCCCAGGTGTTCAACAAGCCGCGTGCCCTGCGCGACCACCCGGAGAAGCTGTCGATTCTGGAATTCCCCCAGTTCATTGGCCCCACCTTGGTGACGCGCGACCCGGCGGCGGTGCGCGCCTTCCATGCTGAGCACCGCGACATCATTTTGAAACCGCTGGATGGCATGGGCGGCACCGGTATCTTCCGCGTCAAAGACGATGGCCTGAACTTGGGCAGCATCATCGAGACGCTGAACAAAGACGGTGCCGAGACCATCATGGTGCAGAAGTTCTTGCCGGCCATTAGCGAAGGCGACAAACGCGTGCTGGTGATTGGCGGCAAGCCGGTGCCGTATTGCCTGGCGCGCATCCCCCAAGGCGGTGAGGTACGCGGCAATCTGGCGGCTGGTGGCAAGGGCGTGACCCAGCCGTTGACCGATGCAGACCGCGCCATTGCCGAGGCGCTGGGCCCGATTTTGGCAGCGCGCGGCTTATTGCTGGTGGGGCTGGATGTGATCGGTAATTCGCTCACCGAAATCAATGTGACTAGCCCTACGTGCTTTCAGGAAATCAAAGATCAAACCGGCTTTGACGTTGCAGCTATGTTTATTGACGCATTGGAGCAAGTTGCAACCGCTGCTGCTTGACAGTGCAAACACGGCTGGCGCACGCCGGCTCAAGCGGCTCACTATTTGGGTAAATATCTGGCACCGCAGGTTGCTGCGTGTGGCACGGCGGGCTTTTTCGGCGCAAAATTCGAACCACATGGTCTGTAGGCGGCTCCATTGCCGCAGCATGTCAACTGAAGAGGATTTCCAATGAATGTACGTACGCATTTGGCTGTTGTTTTTGCGGCCGGTCTGGTGTTGGGTGGTGCCGTGCAGGCGCAGGTGCTGGGCACCCTCGGCGCATCGACAACCACTATCAAGGTGGGCGAGCCCGTCACCCTCACGGCCAATATTGATGTGCTCAGTGGCAACTACTGTGGCTTTGTTCTCGGGTTTGGTGACGGCACGTTCAAAGACGCCGTGAGTGATGCGAGTACCCCGGTTCCGCTGGTAGTGACCCGCACCTATGACAAGCCCGGCACTTACCATGTGACCTTGGGGGGCAAAAACGTGCAAAGCCACCCCAATTGCGGTGGCCCAGAGCGGGCGGTTGATATCGTCGTAACCGGTGTTGTCAGCGCACCTGTGCCAGTGACCCTCACGGCCAAAAATGCCTGCGCAACGGGCTGGAAGCTGTCTGGCAAGCTCAACACCAAGACCGGCGCCTTTACCTGTGCCGCCAAACCCGGCAAAGCGTTTCCCGATGCCAAGCCCAGTTGCAAAGGCGATCTGAGCTACTTTGAAAACGTGAAAAAAGGCCAGTACGGCTGCAAGCCCTAAACGGCAGTAGTGGAGGCCGCTCGGGCTGCGGCTTGGGCTGCCTCTTCGGCTTCGCGTTGCGCTGCGGCTATCGCGGCAGCAGCAATCAGCGTGGCCTTGCAATTGGCGCGTGCCAAGGGCTGGCCATCGACAAAGGCGTGTAGCGCACCGGCTTCCATCGCCACCCAGGCCTCATTGGTGGTGAGCGGTTCCGTCACCACGATGACTTGCCTGTCCTGCGGGCCGTTGAGCTCTGAGAGGTCAACGGTCACATCCTCATCCTTGAGCTGTACTTCGCTGAACGGATGTTGGCGCACTACATAGCTGAGTTTGGTGCTGGCGTGCGCCCACAGGGCTTGGCCATTGCTGAGCAAAAAATTGAAGGTGCCATGCTTGGAGATGTGCGGTACCAACTCGGCCAGCGTGCGGGTGAGCTCTTCGACCGAGGGTACGGAAACGTGCGATTTGTTCAGCTCCTGCATGAGCCAGCAAAACGCCAGTTCGCTGTCGGTGGTGCCCACCGGGCGAAAACTGCCGTGCAGGGTGGGCGCAAAGTCTTTCAGATCGCCGTTGTGGGCAAACACCCAGTAGCGCCCCCACAGTTCGCGCGTAAAAGGGTGGCAGTTTTCCAGCGTGACGGCGCCGACGGTGGCCTTGCGCACATGGGCCACCACGTTGTGGCTCTTAATCGGGTAGGTCTTGAGCATCTTCGCGATGGGCGAAGTGGCCGCGCTTTCTTTGTCTACAAAGTGGCGGGCGGCCTTGCCGGGCAGGTCGCCGTCGGCCTCGAAAAACGCAATGCCCCAGCCGTCAGCGTGGTGGTCGGTACAACCACCGCGCTGGGAAAAACCGGTGAAACTCAGGGTCAGGCTGGCCGGCAGGTGGCTGTTCATTCCAAGGAGTTGGCACATGAAACCAGTGTACTCCGGAGGCCCAAGAACCTGATGCGGGCGCGTTGCGTTTACGGCAAATTTACGTGCGCGGCTCGGTCCAGAGCTTGCCGCCCGTAGCCCAGTTCTCGCGCTTCACATCGGTGATCAAAATGTCCACACTGTCGGGCGAGCCCCCCAGCACTTCCACGCTAACGCGGGTGATTTCTTCCACCAGCTTCTTCTTTTGTTCCAGGGTACGGCCTTCCAACATTTCAACGTGGTAGGTGGGCATGCTTGTCCTTTCAGGGTGCGGTGGTGATGTGGCGCAGATTAGACTGCAGGGTCTTTATTGTCACCTGCGAGCCCCTTTGCAACTCCCGCTCTTCTGGCGTTTAACTGGCCGTCTCTCTTGGCCGCTTTGGCTGGTCTTTGTGCTGCACGGTGTGCTGGGCGCTGCCGTGGGCCTGTCGGTGGACGAAGCCCACTACCTGCTCTACGCGGCCCATCCCGCGCTGAGTTATTTTGACCACCCACCGTTGGTGGGCTGGGTGCAATGGCCGCTGGTGGCGCTGCAGGCGCCAGTGTGGCTGCTGCGGCTGTTGCCCGGCCTGCTGTGGTTGGTCACCGTGGTGGGGGTCTATCGGCTGAGCTTGCAGCTGTTCGCCGCATCGTGGCCAGTGCCGGGCGCGCCCAGCGCGCAATTGAACGCACAGTCGGCCGCACAGTGGGCGGTCGTGGCGCTGTTGCTGGCGCCGCTGTTGCACGTCTTGGGTATTGGCCTGTTGCCCGACACCTTGCTCATGGCACTGACGGTCGCGCTGATGGCGCTGACCTGGCGATTGATGCAGCGCGGTGTGGCGGCGACTTGGACCGACTGGCTGCTGTTGGGGCTACTCGTGGGCTTGGCCGGCTTGGCCAAGTACACCGCCGTGTTCACTGCGCTGGCCGTGGCCCTGTGCTTGGTCTACGCCTTGCGCGGCCAGTTGCGGCGTGGGCCGACGCTGGCGCATGCTGGTGGTGCCGTACTGCTGGCGGCCTTGCTGGTGTTGCCGGTGGTGGTTTGGAACGCGCAGCACCAGTGGGTGTCGTTTGCGTACCAAGTGGCGCACGGCCAGGGCAGTGTGTGGCAGTGGCAGCATGTACTGCGCTTTGCGCTCACGCAGCTATTGGCCTACGGGCCGCTGCTGTGGCTAGGCTATGTGGGGTGGTACGAAAGCCCAAGCGCTGTGCGCTGGATGGGTATCTTTTTTGTCCTGCCGGTGGCGGTGTTGGCCTATTTGTCGGGCGGCGGCTCCAGCCTGCCGCACTGGACTGCGCCTAGCTGGGTGGCGCTAGCGCCGTTCGCGGGTTGGGGCGCGTCGCAGCTGTGGGCGCGTGGGCGGCGTCGCTTGCTCACCGCGTTATTGGCCTTGCAGGCGTTTGCCTGTGCGGCGCTGTTGGGGCTGATGCTGAGTGCCGGCTGGCCCGTGGTGGCGGGCAGTACCGCCGCCGTGGCCCAGTCCCCCAACCCATTTGCGGATTTGCATGGATGGGACGCCGCCGGGGAGCGCGCCAAGCAACTGGCCGCCAAGCAGGGGCTGGGCAACGTGGCGGTACAAAACTGGACGCTGGCCAGCCGCTTGGGCTGGTACGCACGGCCCTTGCCGGTGCATGTGCTGGAAGACCGCTTTGACCAGTTTGATTTATGGGCCGGCGACCTACCTGAGGGCGGCGATGCTTTGTTGGTGGACTGGTCGTATATGGCCTATGAGCTGCCACTGGCGCCCCACGGGTTTGCCCGTTGCACACTGTTGGATACGCTGGCGCTGCACCACTGGGGCCAGTCGCTGTCGAGTTTTCGCTTTTACGACTGTCGTGGTTGGACCGGGGCGCCGCAGCCCCGGCTTACACTTTCGCCCGCGCCAACCGCCCCTCACTAACCGTCGATTGAACCTAGACTTTTTGCATGTTGCCCGCCTACGTTCCCCATAAGAAAGAAACCAGCCCGGTGGCGCGATGGGTCTGGGCGCTGCCCGTATTGATCTTCGTGCTGGCGACGCCGCTGTGGATGCAGTGGTCTGAGCCGGGGCTGTTTCTGGCCATTAACCAATGGAGCCTGCCGCTGCCCGCGCCGGTGTGGACCGGGCTGTCCATTCTGGGTAACGGCTGGGGCGTATTGGCCGTGACCGCGCCGCTCTTGGTGCTGGCGCCGCGCTACCAGTGGGCTTGGTTGTGCGCCGCACCGTTCGCTGTCTTGTTTGCGCGCGGTGGCAAGTTCTTGATTGAAAGCCCGCGCCCTGCGGCGGTGGTCGACAACAGCCACATGCGCGTCGTGGGCGAGCTGCTGCACAACGTCTCCATGCCCTCGGGCCACACGCTGACCGCCTTCGCGGTCGCGGCAGGGTTGTACTTCTCCATCCCGCTGGCGCGTCGCCGTCGTTTCGCGTGGCTGTGGCTGCTGGCGGCGGGCACCGGCGTGTCGCGCATCGCGGTGGGCGCGCATTGGCCGGGTGATGTGGCGGTGGGCGCTGCGCTGGGCATCTTGGCCGGGTTGCTGGGCCACCAGCTTTGGTTGCGCATGGCAGAGCGCCATTGCGCGCCGCACAGTTGGGCGCTGCGCCTAGTGGCCTGCTTGGTGGGCTTGGCGGTCTATCACTTGCTGACCGAACAGTTGGACTTTGCCGAAAACCAGCCCGCGCAGTATGTGCTGGCGGCTGTGGCCGTCTTCTCTCTGTTGGCGTTTGCGTGGCAAAACTTTCAAGCCAAATCGACCTCTAGCCCTTATAGCTAGTGCGCGAACAGCTCCTTTTTTGATAGTGTTTCGCGCTTGTCTGGGCACTCAAACCCGTAGCGGTTCTTCCTCCATCGCCTCGATTTGGTCCTCCAGCATCTGTACCTGGCCCTTCCAGTAGTCGCTGCTACCAAACCAGGGGAAGTTGGCGGGGAAGGTCGGGTCCGTCCAGCGGCGGGCCAGCCAAGCGCTGTAGTGGATCAGGCGCAACGTGCGCAGTGGCTCGATCAGCGCCAGCTCGGCGCGGTCAAATTCGCGGAACTGTTCGTAGCCGTCGATCAGCATCACCAGCTGGCGCGTGCGCTCTTGGCGGTCGCCGCTGAGCAACATCCATAGGTCTTGCACCGCCGGGCCAGTGCGGGCGTCGTCCAAGTCCACAAAGTGCGGGCCGGGGCCGGCGGTAGCGGCCGCGTCCAGCGGCGTCCACAAAATGTTGCCGGGGTGGCAGTCGCCATGCAGGCGCAGCTGGCGGATGCCGCTGGAATTGGTCTTGTTTTGGCCTGTAGCCCCTGCCATATCTGCGCGAGCAGCTATTAAATCAATAGCTTTCTGGCAGCGCTGGGTCCACATGCCTTGCACATCCAGCGGCACCATGTTGTTGGTCAGCAGCCATTCCATAGGCTCGGTGCCAAAGCTGGCCACACTGAGTGCGGGGCGGTGCACAAAGGGTTGGCGCGCTCCCACGGTGTGGATCCGGGCCAGAAAGCGGCCAATCCATTCCAGTACCTCGCCGTCGTCCAGTTCGGGCGGGCGGCCGCCCCGCCGTGGGCTGGCGCTGAAGGCAAAGTCGCCAAAGTGGTGAAGAGTCTGACCGCCCAACACCAGTGGGCCGACTGCCGGAATCTCGTCGGCCATCAGCGCGGCGGCGAAGTCGTGTTCTTCTTGAATCTGCGCGTCGCTCCAGCGCTCGGGGCGGTAAAACTTGGCGACCACGGCCGAGCCGTCTTCGAGTTGCACTTGGTAGACGCGGTTTTCATACGACGACAGCGCAGTCAGGCGGCCGTCGCCGCGCAGGCCCACGCTGTCGAGTGCGTCCAGCACGACGTCAGGGGTCAAAGATTCAAAGGGGTGGCTCATACGGCCATTGTCCCCTTGCTGGGGACGCGTCGGGGTCTGGCTGCCCCATCACCACCTCGACTACAGTGTCACCATGAGCAGATACCAACGTAAATGGCGCATGGGGCGCAAGGGCTTGCTGTACTCCTTGGCGCTGTGCGCGGCCATTTTGGCCGTGGGCGGGCTGGGCTTTTGGGCGCTGGAGCCGCAGGCCCATACCTTGGGCGATGGCCTGTGGCTGGCCTTCACCACGGCGGCCACGGTGGGCTATGGCGACATCGTGCCGAGTACCCATGTGTCACGGGCCTTTTCCGTAGTGGTCGTGCTATTGGGGTTGGCAGTACTGTCCTTGGTCACCGCTTCTGTGGCGGCCATATTGGTCGAGGTGGAGGAGCGCAAAGTAGAGAGCGATCTTCTGCACGAGTTGCGGTCTCTGCGCGCTGAGGTGCAAGACCTGCGCCGCGTGGTGAGCGCGCAAGCCGCACGGCCAGCGCCAGGTGTCGCCGACAGACCCTCAGACTGACAGCATGTGTCCCGTGCGCGGGTCACCGTTGCCGGCCAGTACCTGCGCGTAGGCCGCTTGCACCGCCGCCGGGCCGGTATGGCGCTCCACCTGCAGCCAGGGCGTTTGCGCGTCGGTCACCCGGGCCAAGAACGCCTGCCAAGATTCAAGCAAACGCCGGCCTAATTCCGCGCCACCCCATTCGTCGCTGCGTTTCTTGATTTGCGCGGGCGCAAAGAACAGCGTGGGGCGCGGGCCGGGGAGGTCTTTCCCGCTGCCCAGTTCCGCCACATGGGTGCCGCCGATAGAGCTGCTGTAGACCAGCGCCGTGCAACGGGTGTGCAGCGCCTTGCGAAAGGCGGCGTTGCCCGCAAAGTCGACATAGATGGAGGGTGTTCCCGGCGCTATCTGGTCCAGCTGCGCGTAGGTCAAGACCCGGTGGTACACGCCCAGGCTTTCGCAAAACGCCACATTGCGTTCAGAGGTCAATCCGATCACCTCAATGCCTTCGCGCTGCGCCAGCTGAAAGGCGGTGCCATACGCGGTTTTGCTCGACGCGCTGGACAGCAAGATGGCTGCCCGGCCCGTGTCCGTGGCGCCAAACCAGTCGTTGTCGGCCAAGAAGTCGTCAATCAACCACGAGGTGATGAACAAGGGGCGCAGCAGGGCCTGTTGGTCTTCGCTGTCTTCGGTATAAAAAGGGTCGGTGGCGCAGCGGGTGTACTGGTTGTAGACCGCGTGCAGGCCGGCCCTATGCGGCGCTACGTCGGACCAACCGTTGGCGCTGACTTTGCCGGGCGTCAGGTCCACGCCGCTGGCCATAGGAAAGTAGCCGTAGACCCGCTCGCCTACGGGCACTTCAGCGTGCTGACTCTCCACCACGGTGGCAAAGCCCCAGACTGGAATGCGGCCCCAGTCGGTGGAGTCCGTGCCCTCCGTCACGGGGAAGAACTGCCAGTACTGCATGGCGTCACCAAAGGCGGCGTAGGTGATGTTGTTGCTGGTCAGCGCAAAGCGGTCAATCTGCAAGCGTACCTGGCCGGGAGCCAAGAGAGGGAGTGCGGCGTGGTGCAGGCGGCTCTCGCCCAGCTGGCGCTTTTTGACTTGAAGTTCGGTAAAGGTTTGCATGCGCAGAACCATAAGACAAAAGGCCGGCCCCGCCAAGCGAGACCAGCCTCCTGAGTGACAGGCCGGCAGCGTGCCGGCGCGTCGCCCAGATTTAAACCACGGTCATTTAGACCACGGTGATGGTCACTTCGATGTTGCCGCGGGTGGCGTTGGAGTAGGGGCACACCTGGTGGGCTTTGTCCACCAGGGCTTGTGCTGCGGCCTTGTCCATGCCGGGGATGAAGACTTCCAGTTGCACTTCGATGCCGAAGCCAGCAGGAATTGGCCAATGCCCACGGTGGCGTTGATGCTGGTGTCCGCAGGCAGGGCAATCTTTTGGGTGCCGGCCACAAACTTCATGGCGCCGATGAAACAAGCGCTGTAGCCGGAGGCAAACAGTTGTTCGGGGTTCACACCGCCGCCTGCGCCGCCCATTTCTTTGGGTACGGCCAGCTTCAGGTCCAGCAGACCATCGGAAGTGCGGGTGGTGCCGTCGCGGCCGCCGGTGGAGGTGGCGTGGGCTTGGTAAATCACTTTTTCGATCTTGTTGGTCATGGTGCTTCTTTCAAAAAGTGCTGCGCGGGTGCAGCGGGGTGGGTAATGGGTTGGAGACTCAAGGCTTGGTCAGTTGGTTGCGCAGGGTTTGCACTTGCTGCGTCAGGGCCATGAGGTCTGGCACGGGGCAACTGGTGGCGGCCACCACGCAGGCTGGAATGCGGGCCGCTTGGGTTTTGAGATTCTGGCCTTGGGGCGTTAAAAAAACTTCTACCCGGCGCTCGTCTTGCGCGCTGCGCTCGCGGCGCAACAGGCCTTTGTCTTCCAAGCGCTTGAGCAAAGGGGTGAGCGTGCCGGAATCCAGAAACAGGCGCTCGCCCAACTTGGAGACACTGGCGCCGTCTTGCTCCCACAAGACCAGCATGGCGAGGTACTGCGGGTAGGTCAGGTCCAACGCGCCGAGCAGCGGCTTGTACAGCTTGGTCATGGCCAGCGAGGCGGAATACAGCGCAAAGCACAACTGGTTGTCCAGGCGCAGGGCGGCGTCGTTGGCGGCAGTGGTGGGGCGGGCGGAAGGCATGGCGTGAATTATAGCGAGCAATTTAATTGTGTACAATTTAATATTCGCGTCAGGGTCTTTACCCGGAGTGACTTGGCAAGGGTAAACCGGGGCTTGGCAGCCTGTGGGGGCTGGGATACCGTTAACGGAAGGCACTGACAGGCAGAAGACAAAGGAGACAGCACTGTGTTTGACTACATCATTGTGGGAGGCGGCTCGGCGGGCTGCGTGTTGGCCGCGCGCCTGACCGAAGACGCCGACGTGAATGTGGCGTTGCTGGAGGCTGGGCCGACCGACGGCAGCGTGTTGATTCACTGCCCGGCCGGGCTGGCCGTGTTGGCCAAAAACGGCGAGGCCAACTGGAAGTTCGACACCGTGGTGCAACCCGGCCTGAACGGCCGCCGCGGCTACCAGCCGCGCGGCAAAGTATTGGGCGGGTCTAGCTCGGTCAATGCCATGATTTACATCCGCGGCCAGCGCGAGGACTACGACGATTGGGCCGCCGAGGGCAACCCCGGCTGGGGCTATGACGACGTGCTGCCGTATTTCAAAAAGGCCGAAGACAACGCGCGCGGCGGCAATGCGTTTCATGGCGATGCGGGCCCGCTGCACGTGCAAGACCTCACCACGCCCAACCGCTTGGGGCCGGTGTTTGTGCAAGCTGGCCAGCAGGCAGGCTATGTGCATAACCCTGACTTCAACGGTGCCAGCCAAGAGGGCGTGGGCATGTACCAGGTCACGCACAAAAACGGCGAACGCTTCAGCGCCGCCAAGGGCTACCTGACGCCCAACCTGCGCCGGCCCAACTTGCAGGTGTTTACCGGCGCCCACACCACGCGCATCGTGCTGGAGCACAAGCGCGCCGTGGGCGTGCAGTTTCTGCACGAAGGCGAAACCAAAGAACTGCGCTGCAGCCGCGAGGTGCTGCTGTGTGCGGGCGCCCTGCAGTCGCCGCAAATCCTCATGCTCTCAGGCATCGGCCCGCACCAACATTTGGTGGAGAAGGGCATTGCGACCTTGCATGACCTACCGGGCGTCGGCCAAAACTTGCACGACCATATCGACATCGTGCAAATGGTGAACGCGCCGCACCTCACAGAAACATTTGGCCTGTCGTTCACCGGCATGGTCAACGCGATCAAGGGCATCTTTGAATGGCGCCGCCAGCGCACCGGCATGTTGACCACCAACTTTGCCGAGGCGGGCGGCTTTGTCAAAAGCCAGCCGGGCGAGCGCACGCCCGATTTGCAGTTTCACTTTGCCATCGCCAAGCTGGTGAACCACGGCCGCAGCACGGTGTTTGGCCACGGTTATTCCTGCCATGTGTGCCTGCTGCGCCCGGTAAGCCGGGGCAGCGTGAAGCTGGTGAGTAAAGACCCATTTGCCGCGCCCGTCATCGATCCGAACTTCTTGGGCGCGCGCGACGACGTAGACCGCTTGGTGCGCGGTTTCAAGCTCATGCGCAAGCTGTTGCAACAGCCCGCATTGGCCGCCTTGGGTGGCAAGGAAGGCCCCAAGTCGGCCGCCGCGCAGAGCGATCTGGAGATCGAGCAGTTCATCCGCGACAACGCGGATACGGTCTACCACCCTGTGGGCAGTTGCCGCATGGGCAGCGGGCCGCTGGATGTGGTGGATCACGAGTTGCGGGTGCATGGTCTGCAGGGTCTGCGCGTGGTGGATGCGTCCATCATGCCGCGTCTGGTGAGCGGCAATACCAATGCGCCGACGATCATGATTGCGGAAAAGGCGGCGGATTTAATTAAGGCGGCGCAGGGGGCTTAGCTCTTGCGCTGAAAGTGATGCAAGTGTTGGCGGAAGATGCAAGGCTGAGGCTTTGTGCTTGCCAAGTGTTTGTGTAATGGCTGGAGCTTGGCCACAGCAGACATCCGGCCCGTTAGTTTGTACAGTCACTTTGGCGCCAACAGCAGACATTCAATCGCGAAACCAAATAATTGCCTGAAACGACTGAAATGCAGGGCGGATTCAACCGGTCGCTCAACATAACCCTCTGACTATCCGCGACCGCGTTACGAGTGGCCACACTCACATGCACGCCGCTTATCTGTCATAGCGCAAGACTGTCCCCGCACCCCTCAGGTTCAATTGCTCACCTAAAACAACTTTCGACTAGACTTTGCTCGCAACACAGGGGGTGGCATTAATTGCGAACCCATATGCTTGCCCAGCCACGATGCCTGCGATACACACTGACCTCTTGCGCCATGACCAGAAACACAAAATCTCTCCCATTTCGCATTCTTGCAGCCACGTTCGTCCTAGTTTTTACTGGTAGTTCCTGGGCAACAGTTGGGGATCAGTTCGCAAAGGTGACCATTAACAAACCTGGCAAGGTTCAGGCTGGTCACTTGGCTTTCGTTGATGCGTCTCAAGGCAAATTGATTGAAATGGATCTCACAGGCAAGATCACCTGGGAGTTTTCCATCCCCATGAGCATGCTCGGTAGCGGAAGATTGTCTGCTGGAACTGATGTCGAATGGTTGCCCAAGTCAGATCATTTTTTGCTGGCTATCGCTGGTGCAGGTGTTTTTGAGATCAATCGCCAAGGCCAGACTACGTGGAAATACCTGACCACGTTTGCAGATCACGATGCGGACAGACTGGACAACGGCAATACACTTTTTGTAAACGGTTGGGACGCAGACAGTGACCCGGTCATGACTGAAGTGGACAGCGATGGTAAGGTGGTATTCCAACTATTCGCGCGTGACTTGGAGCTGAATTCCACTGAGCGTCATAGCGTCGCTAATGAGCGGTATTCAAACACGCATGCCAATGCGGTCCAAAAGTTGGGGCCTGGTGAGTATCTTCTTAGCCTGAGAAACTTCAATCAGTTTGTCAAAATCAAAGATGGAAAGGTGATCGGACGGGTCAAAAACGCCCGAAATGTGCACGATCCGCTTCCAATTGGAAATGGTTTTTTGTTCGCTTTGCACCTTGCAGAGGACAAAAGCGCGCTCGTGCGTCAGATCGGCCCCGGTCAACGGGAGCCATTTTTCCAGCCTGATGACGGAACTTGGACACCCCTGAGAACTGTTGAATTACTTCAAAACGAAAATATTTTGATTACAGGTGGGCGTGAAATTGGGCAGCTGGACAAAGATGGGGATCTCATCTGGAGCGCAGTGGTGGAGCATTTCGGGTCTGGAAAAAATGCCCAGAAGACTGGGAACTTTCTTTACAAAGTTGCCTTTGTGTATAAGTGAATGTCTCGTCTGACCTCAAATGAAACGATGGAATCTCAGCACCCAGCCAACCTAGTGCATTGACCCATGAAAGATTGAATGCCCCCGTGGCTTTCCAACCAATAAGTGGTTATGACGCTGAGTGCCTTATGCCGACAAGATGCAAGCACAACGTCCCGTTTCAAACTACAGTTTTGACCGCACCAAAGCTGCCATCCACGAAAGTCCGTTCCTTGTCCAGTCCGGGCGCTCATGTTCGTCTGGTGACTGTCTGCTATCGCGGTATAGGCGACCTCGGCATGCGCGCCTCATTTGTAACCGATCGGATGTCCGCTATCGGGCAGGTAGTCCAGGAATGCAGAGGACCGCTTTGGGTCGAAAGTGAAGATTGAATCCGGCGACGCCAATGTCCGCATTGCGGACCTTCGCCAAGTGCATCGCCACCACAAAGAACCAAACTAGTGGGGTTGGCAATCTTGGGGCGGGTCAAAGTAATCGAAACAATCGTACCGACCTCACTCCTAAATCAGGAGCTACTCCCGCAATACCCACCGGGGCTAGAGGCCAATTTTGTTCAAAAAATACCTACTTCGCAAACCGCTTCCGCGTCAGCGCCAACGCAATCCAAAACGACACCACTGCGTAGGCCACCAGCACCGCGCCGTGGCGCAGGGCGCCGGTGGGCCACTGGTCCATGAACAGAGGGCGCACCAGCGCGACTGCATTGCTCAGCGGTAGCCAGTCGGCGACTATGCGCACCGCCAGTGGCAGCTGCTCCAGCGGGAAGAACACGCCGCTCAGAAACATCATAGGCGTGAGGAACAGCGTGAAGTAGTAGGTGAAAAAGTCATAGCCCTTGGCCAGCGCGTTGAAGATCAGCGCGATGCAGCTGAAGGTGATGCCCACGCCCAGCAAGATGGGCCAGGCCACCAACAGCTTGGGCGAGTGGCTGATGCCCAGCGCGAGCATGACGCCCAAGATGGCGGTGACGGTGAACAGCGACTTGAACGCGGCCCACAGCATTTCGGCCAGCACCACGTTGTCCAGGCTCACCGGCGCGTTCATGATGCCGTCCCACGTCTTTTGCACGTGCATGCGGCTAGAATGCCGAGTACAGCGCCTCGAACGAAGCCGCCTGCATGGCACTCATGCAGATGGAGCCGCTGGCGAGAAACAGGATGTAGGGCACGGCCACCACGCCGTTGGGCCCGGCCACATTCACCTCGCCCACCAGCGCGCCCATGCCGTAGCCAAAGGCCACCAGCCACATCAGCGGCTCGGCAATATTGCCGACCAGGCTGGGAACGGCCAGCTTGCGCCAGACCAAGAGGTTGCGCAGGAAAACGGGCCAGAAGCGCCACGATATTTCGGGGGCGCGCCACAGGCTTTGTGGTTTTGCTGCGGGGTAAGTCAATTGAGTGCTGTTCATCTCAAGCCTCCTCGCGGATCTGGCGTCCGGTCAATTTCAAAAACAAGTCTTCTAGGTTGGCCGGGCGGTGCAGGGTGCGCAGCTGCGGATGCGCGGCCAGCGCCTGCAGCAGGGCGGCGGCGTCTTGGGTGTAGAAGAACACGGTCTCCCCGCTCACCTCTACCCGCGCTGCCAATGGGCGCAGCGGGCTGTCCACCAGCGCCAGCGCGCCGTTTCCGTACACCTCCACCACATCGGGCTCCAGGTGCTCGGCAATCAGCGCACGCGGTGTGCCTTCGGAAATTTTCTTGCCATGGTCCAACACCAGCAGGCGGCTGCACAGGCGCTCGGCCTCGTCCATAAAGTGGGTGGTGAGCAAAATGGATTTGCCTTGCTGCAGCAACACTTGCAGGCGTTCCCACATCAGGTGGCGGGCTTGCGGGTCTAGCCCCGTAGTGGGCTCGTCCAGCAGCAAAAGCTTGGGGTCGTTCACCAGCGCGCGCGCCAGGCTCAGGCGCCGGCGCATGCCGCCGGACAGTTCGCCGGGCTTGGCATGCGCCTTGTGCGTGAGCGCGGCAAACTCCAGCAGCTGCGGAATGCGTTCGCGGATCGCTGCGTCTTTCATGCCGAAGTAGCGGCCGTACACCAACAGGTTTTCGGCGCAGCTGAAGTCTGGGTCCAGCGTGTCGAACTGGGTGACCACGCCCAGCTGCGCCTTGATGGCCAGCGCGTCGCGCGGCATCTCCCAGCCCAGTGCGTGGATGCTGCCGCCATCGGGTGCGGTGTGGCCCAGGCACATGCGGATGGTGGTGGTTTTGCCTGCGCCGTTGGTGCCGATCACGCCCAGGCACTCACCGGGGGCGATGGAGAACGACAGGTCGTTCACCACCAGGGCGTCGCCGTAGCGTTTGTGTAAATTTTGGACGTTGAATAAGGGATGCGTCATCCCGCCATTGTGCTGCGGGCTAAAAAGACTGCAACATGCGGCCTCGACCTTGCGCCTTGGCTTGGTGCATGGCGGTGTAAGCGCGCTCCATGAACGCGTTCAAATTTGCATCTTGTGGCCCCGCCATGGCCAAGCCTGCGCTGTAGCCTACCCGCAGTCGGGGCTCTTGAATGCCTTCCTCTTGCAGGGCCAAGCGCAGGCGCTGCTCCACATGCAAGGCGGCGCGCAGCGAGGTATGTGGGAGCAGCACGGCAAATTCGGCGCCACCCAAGCGAGCAGACAGGTCGCTGCTGCGGCGGTTGGCTCGTAGCACCTGCCCAAGCATTTGCAGAACCTGGTCGCCGGTGCTGTGCCCCAGTGTGTCGTTCAGACGTTTGAAGTGGTCTAGATCCAGCACGATCAAGGCGAGGGATGTTTGGTGGCGATGCGCCTGATCGAACAAGGCCGGCCCGCGCGCCGCCCAGCCATGCGCGTTCACCAGACCGGTGAGGTCGTCGGTAAAAGCATGTTCCCGAATTTCAGCCTCGGCTTCTTCACGCCAAGCCACCAGCACGGCCACGTTGCCCAGTACCAGAGTCACGTTGGCGGCGACCATGGCCCACACGTTGACCGGGTGGGGCGTCGTAAAGGTCGGGTACAGCTCGGTAAACCAGGCAGCCCATAATGCCCGCGGCTGGCGGTGAAGCCCGCCATGGTCCAAGCGCAGACCAGAACGACCCAGCGCCAGTTACCGCCATGGTCCAAGCGCGGTCGCAGGGTAGCAGCGCCCACGATCAGCATCTGCAGCGCCATCAGCCCGTTGGACCAACCCACCCGCAGTGGATAGCTGTAAAAAAGGGCGGCGTAGCCGACGGGCGTCAGTATGACCAGCAGGGTCAGCATGATCCCTCCCCGCCGTGGCCCCAGCCAGCCTTGCAGGGCGCGGAACAGGAGCCACTGGCTGACACCGGTGCAGGCGATAGACACGGTGGACAGCAACTGGTCGGGCCATTGTTCTGGCCATAGGCCTGAAAGCAAGATGGCGACCCAAGCCGCAGCCTGCACCATGAGCGCTGCGCGCGCATGGGCTGCTGCGGGGCTGAGCTTGCGTCCCATGATGACGGGAAGAGCCGCAGCAGTGATCAACACGTTGGCCGCGTTGACAACCAGCAGGGTATTGACGTCCAAGAACATCGTGAACCGCGTTGGGCCTGGCGCTTACTGGAAAGCGACTTCGGCAAAGCTGCGCAGCTTGCGGCTGTGCAACTGGTCCACGCTTTGGGCGCGCAGCAGCTCGACCGCGCGAATGCCAATGCGCAGGTGCTGGTCTACCCGCTCGCGGTAGAAGTGGTTGGCCATGCCGGGCAGTTTGATCTCGCCGTGCAGCGGTTTGTCGCTGACGCATAGCAAGGTGCCGTAGGGCACACGGAAGCGGAAACCGTTGGCGGCAATGGTGGCGCTCTCCATGTCCAGCGCCACGGCGCGGCTCTGGCTAAACCGGCGTTGCGGCATGTTGTCGGGTAGCAGCTCCCAGTTGCGGTTGTCGGTGCTGGCCACGGTGCCGGTGCGCATGATGCGCTTGAGTTCGGTGCGGTCCAACTGGGTCACGTCGGCCACAGCCTGCTCCAGCGCCACCTGGATTTCGGCCAGCGCCGGAATCGGTACCCACAGCGGCAGCTCTTCGTCCAGCACATGGTCTTCGCGCACGTAGCCGTGGGCCAACACGTAGTCGCCCAACTGCTGGCTGTTGCGCAGGCCGGCGCAGTGGCCCACCATGATCCAAGCGTGGGGGCGCAGCACGGCAATGTGGTCGGTGATGGTTTTGGCGTTGGCCGGGCCCACGCCAATGTTGACCATAGTGATGCCGCTGGCGTCGGCGCGCACCAAGTGGTAGGCGGGCATTTGTGGCAGGCGCGGTGGCGGGGCGCCCAGCGCGTCGCCGGGTTGGGCGGGTAGGCCCACGCGGCGGGTTACTACATTGCCGGGCTCGATGAAGGCGATGTACTCGCTGTCGGCCTTGGCCATTTCTTCGTGGCCCAGGCGCACAAACTCGTCGATGTAGAACTGGTAGTTGGTGAACAGCACAAAGTTTTGGAAACGCGCGCGGCGAGGTACCGGTGTAGTGGCGCAGCCGGTGCAACGAGTAGTCGATGCGCGGCGCGGTAAACAGCGACAGCGGCATGGGATCGCCAGCGCGCGGTGTGTAGGTGCCGTTGGCAATGCCGTCGTCCATGGCGGCGAGGTCGGGCAGGTCGAACACGTCGCGCATCAGCGTGCGGCGCTCGGCGCTGAGGCTGCCTTCCAAATGGTCGTGCTCGGCAAACGAAAAATGCAGCGGGATGGGCTGGGTGCTGGTGCCCACCTCTAGCGCGACGCCATGGTTCTTCAGCAGCAGGCTGAACTGCTCCAGCAGGTAGTCGTTGAAGAGCGCGGGCTGGGTTAGCGTGGTTTCAAACCGGCCGGGGCCGGCTACAAAACCAAAGCTCAGCTGCGCCGCTTCGGTTTGCTTGACGCGGGACACCGTGTCCGTCTGCACCCGCACCATGGGGTAGCAGGCGCGGACGTGGCCCAGCGTGGTGGAGCCCGCCACAAACTCCTGCATGGCCTGACGCATGTGGCCAATGCTGGCGTCGTAAATACGGTGGACTTGGTCCAGCGCGGCGCGTGCGTCGGTGAACTGCTGGGGGGGGACAAAGGGTGGTAATTGAGGCATAGGGCTATTGTGCATGGGCGGGCCTGGCCAGAGGTGGATTTGACAAATGCCCGGTTTTGTCCAATGTTGTCATTGCGCTGCCACAATAGGGGCGATCTAAGTTCGCCAAGCGACCCACCTGAAAGCGCCTGTGCAAGACCCCAAAGATTCTCGTTATGAAGAGACGGGCTTTCCCTCCCTGCAGTGGGAAGAGGAAGATTTGCCCACGCGCCCCATGCCGTTCCACGAACGGCCCCTGCAAGCGCGCATTGACCATGAAATGGCCATCATTGCGGAGCACCATGTGCGCATCGCCATCGCCATCGAAAAATTCTGGGGCCACCGCGACTGCGTGGAATACCTGCAATCACTCGTGCTGACCGGCGGCTTCACCGACAGCGGCAAAAGCCGCGTGGGCTTCAAGCCCGAAGTACTTTCCGCACTGATCAACCTCGCCCAACTGCACCGGCTGGACTAAGCGCGCCGCCTAGCCCTGGGCCGCGCAGCGGGCGCAAATGCAGGCTTGGTGGCGCTGCGCATCGGGGATGCGCGCCAGTAGCTCGGCGCTAAAACTCGCCTCGGTACACCAGCAGGGCGGCTGTTTCCCCCCTGTTTCCCGCTCCACCTCCATCGCGCACTGGTTGCCCTGCCCACACAGCGGGCACACTTGCGGGTTGGGCGGCATGGGGTTCAAAAGCATGGTCATGGTGCCACGCAGTCTAGCCATCCCGCCGCCAGAGGAGATGAATCGTGGGTGTTGAAATTGAACGCAAATTTTTGGTGCTGAACGACAGCTGGAAAACCGTGCCCGGCGTGCTGTACCGCCAGGGCTACCTGAACCGCGACAAGGCCCGCACGGTGCGCGTGCGCATTGCGGGCGATGCCGCGTTTTTGACGGTGAAGGGCGTGAGCGTGGGGGCCACGCGCGCCGAGTTTGAGTACCCCACCCCGTGGCCGACGCAGAAGGGCTGCTGGCGCTGTGCGACGGCCCGCTGGTCGAGAAAACCCGCTACCGCGTGCTGCACGAGGGCACGCTGTGGGAGGTGGACGCCTTTGCGGGCGACAACGCGGGGCTGGTGGTGGCCGAGGTGGAGCTGGCTTCCGAAGATCAGCCCTTTGCCCGGCCCGCCTGGCTGGGCGAAGAGGTAACGCACGATGCGCGCTACTTCAACTCCAACCTGGCGACACAGCCGTTCTCGGGCTGGTAGTTTTGTGGGGCGGCCTTTTTTAGGTCAAATTGACCTCTAGCCCCTATGGATACTTCGTTCGAGGCTACTGATTTGATAGCAATCTCAGAGCTTGTTGACAAGCGCCAAGCATGCGGGAGCGGCTCGGTATATCCGCTGGGCTGTGCCATGCCCTTGAATACCAGCTCCGTCGTCGCCTTGTAGGCCGCAGACGTCGTGAAGTTGCCCCCCCATGGGGGTGTAGAGCTTGTCGCTGGCGTTTGCTGGCTTGCCTTGCCCGCCATGTGCTGGCTGCCAATGCGGAGGGCGGCGCCCGCCTAGCGCAAGTTGGATCGCTCCAAAAAAGCGCGAACCGCAGCGATGCTGCGTTCAGGTTGATCATTGAACATGAAGTGCCCTGCGTCGGGAATGCTCGTTAGCGTCGTGTTGTGAAAGTAGTGCAAATGTCTGCGTTGGTGTTTCTCGCCATCAAGCTGATTGCACTGCCCCGTAAGGAACAGGACAGCGCCCTTGAAGTCTTCTACGCCTTTGCGAAAATCCAATGTTTTTGCAAACTCAGGATCACCCATCATGCGACCTACAGTGGCCTCAAAATTCGGACTGCCAAAGCGCCACGCTTGAAGTGCAGGCAGCCCCCCTGCGCAAAGTTCGGTGGGGTCTTGCATCAGAGGGAGGGCTTGAAGCAAGAACCAGTCGTCGCGCGCGTAGGGATCGTCTTTGTTGGAGACAAACCACTTACCCACCCATGCTGCACTGAGGCCGGTTATTTGATGCCACGATGGCAGTCCACTGTTCGTAAAGATGTCTGCGGTGGATGCTTCCAAAAAAGCGGGTTCCGCCATGACGACGGCCCGCACTTTTTCAGGGTGTTGCCCCACATACGTTGACGCCAGCATGGCACCCCATGAGTGACCCAGCAAATTTACTTTACGCCCATTTCCAAATGCTTCGACAAATGCGTCCAGATCATCTACAAAGGTTTGCACAGTAATGTCCTTCGCGGGCACCCTGGGGGACAATCCAGTACCGCGTTGGTCATAAAACACAACCTGAAATGCGTCCGAAAGTGCTTGAAGCCCGAGAAGGTAACGATAGTCCGCTCCTGGCCCTCCGTGCAACACAATGAGCACGGGCTTACCTGATTCCCCAAATTGCTCGGAGTGAAATTCATAACTATTGAGTTTTATGCGGGGGATGGAGGCGTCGCGTTCCAGCGTGAGAGGTACCATCGGATGCTGTACATGGGGTACGGAGCAACCCCAAAGGGCGAGCGCGCTCGTGCAGGCGACAAGAATCGCAATAATGAAATGGTGTTGCATAGGTATCAAGTTTCCAAAGAGTAAAGTGACACGGTATCTTTCGATTTCTCACACTTTTCGGCAATAACATTGGATAACGCATCGAATGCCAAAATTTGGCACCGTAATTGACACACCGAGCCCATCGGATCGGGCTTGCATTGCATCGATTGCAAATGCAATAGCTCCTTTGGAGTCGCAAGTTCTAGAGGAACTGATGGGCTCTATCTGCATTCAGGTTCTGGAGCCAAAGGAATTGCTGTTGCGGGTGGGGCAGGCAGCACATCACGAGTATTTTCTAATTGCTGGGGTGTTGCGTTCATGGATTGGCGATGCGCAGGGGTGCGAAGTCACGCTCGATTTCAGCGTGGGGCCAGGTATCCTGACCCCCGCCATTGCAAGAGTGTTTGCCGACCATTCCAGAATTAATTGTCAAGCGCTGACACACGCACGCCTTGCTAGGTTTGATGCGTCTGCACTCGTCACACTCATGCGCGCAGTCCCCAATGCTCAGTTGTGGGGCGACGCTGTTTTGCGTGCAGAACTTATGCGACGGGTGGATCGCGAATGGGAGTTGGCCGCTTTGCCGGCGGCCCAACGATTGGAGCTGTTTCAGCAAAAATTCCCCGCGCTGGATGGCCGCGTGGCGCAGCACTACATTGCGAGTTACTTGGGCATCACGCCGGTGAGTTTGAGTCGCTTAAAGGCAAAAATCCGTTCAAAAATTGTTTGAGTGGGTGTCGTTGCGACGCATTGTGGAGCGCTTCCAGTGCGCGGCGATCCCCGTGTAAAAAGCGACAGAAACCTTCATGAATACTGCACCCTGCGCGATCAAATTTACGGCGACCAAGTAGTGGCGTCGCTACTTAACGGGCCTTCACCTTCAAGCGCCAAGCGTGCAACAGCGGCTCGGTGTAGCCGCTGGGTTGTGCCAAGCCCTTGAACACCAGCTCGGCGCGGCCTTGTAGGCCGATGAAGTGGTGAAGTTGCCCGCCATCGGCTGGTACAGCTTGTCACCCGCGTTCTGCTTGTCCACCACCGCAGCCATGCGCTCGAATGTCTCGGTGATTTGCGCTTTGGTCACCACACCGTGGTGCAGCCAGTTGGCCATGTGCTGGCTGCTGATGCGCAGCGTGGCGCGGTCTTCCATCAGGCCGATGTTGTGGATGTCGGGCACCTTGGAGCAGCCCACGCCCTGGTCCACCCAGCGCACCACGTAGCCCAAAATGCCCTGGGCGTTGTTGTCCAGCTCTTGCTGCTTTTCGGCGGCGGTCCAGTTGGGGGTGGCGGTCACGGGCACGGTGCAGCAGGCCGTTCGAGCAGCGTCGTCGCGCTCGGCTTGCGCGTAGTTGGTCTTTTCCAGTTCCTTTTGCACATCGCTCACCAGCACCTGGTGGTAGTGCAGGGCGTGCAGCGTGGCACCGGTGGGGCTGGGCACCCAGGCGGTGTTGGCACCGGCCTTGGGGTGGCCGATTTTCTGCTTCATCATGGCGGCCATCAGGTCGGGCATGGCCCACATGCCCTTGCCGATTTGCGCCTTGCCGCGCAGGCCGCAGGACAGGCCCACCAGCACGTTGCTCTTCTCATACGCCGCGATCCAGGCGCTGGCTTTCATGTCGCCTTTGCGCACCATGGGGCCGGCGTGCATGCTGGTGTGCATCTCGTCGCCCGTGCGGTCCAGGAAGCCGGTGTTGATGAAGGCCACGCGGCTGCTGGCAGCGGCAATACAGGCCTTCAGGTTGACCGAGGTGCGGCGCTCTTCGTCCATGATGCCCAGCTTGACGGTGCTGTCCTTCAGGCCCAGCATCTTCTCGACGCGCGTGAACAGCTCGGCGGCAAAGGCCACTTCAGCGGGGCCGTGCATCTTGGGTTTGACGATGTAGACCGAGCCCTTGCGCGAGTTGCGGATGGCGTCTTTCTTGGTGCTTGCAGGTCGTGCAGGGCGATGGTGGTGGTGACCACGGCGTCCAGGATGCCTTCGGGGATTTCCTGGTCGCTGCCGTCGGCCGCGGTGTACAGGATGGCCGGGTTGGTCATCAGGTGGCCCACATTGCGCACAAACATCAGGCTGCGGCCGTGCAGTTTGACTTGCTTCTTGCCGTCCGGCGCGGTGTACACGCGGTCGGCGTTCAGGCCACGGGTCAGCGTCTTGCCGCCCTTGTCAAACTGATTCGGTCAGCGTGCCTTGCAAAATGCCCAGCCAGTTGCTGTAGGCCAGCACCTTGTCGTCGGCGTCCACCGCGGCCACGGAGTCTTCCAGGTCCAGGATGGTGGACAGGGCCGCTTCCAGCACCAGGTCGGCCACGCCCGCAGCGTCGGTCTTGCCGATGGGGGTGGCGCGGTTGATGATGATGTCCAGGTGCAGGCCGTTGTGCTGCAACAGGATGGAAGAAGGGGCGTTGGCCGCGCCCTGGAAGCCGATGAATTGGTCTTTGTCGGCCAGCTTGGAGGTGGTGCCGTCTTTCAAAGTCACCACCAAGTCACCGCCCTTGACGGCGTAGCCGCTGGAGCCCACGTGCGAGCCCTTCTTCAGGGGCGCGGTGCGGTCCAGCACGTTGCGTGCGTACTCAATCACCTTCTTGCCGCGCTTGGGGTTGTAGCCCACGGTCTTGCCGTTCTTTTGGATGGTCTTCTCGCAGCCTTCGTCTTCACTGATCACATCGGTGCCATACAGCGCGTCGTACAGGCTGCCCCAGCGGGCGTTGGCGGCGTTCAAGGCATAGCGGGCGTTCAGCACCGGAACCACCAACTGCGGGCCGGCTTGGGTGGCCAGCTCGGCGTCCACGTTTTTGGTGCTGATCTTCACCTTCTTGGGGGTGGGCACCAAGTAGCCGATCTTCTCCAGAAAGGCCTTGTACGCCGGCATATCCGTGATGGGGCCGGGGTGGGCTTTGTGCCAGCTGTCCAGCTCGGTTTGCAGGCGGTCGCGCTCGGCCAGCAGGGCGATGTTTTTGGGTGCCAGGTCGGCCACGATGGCGTCAAAGCCGCTCCAGAACGCCTCGGGCGTGATGCCGGTGCCGGGCAGCACTTTGTCTTGGATGAAGCTGTGCAGGCTGGTGGCCACTTGCAGACGGTGGGCGGCGGTGCGGGGTGTGGTGTTTTTCATGGTGCGGGCTTTCAGATCAAGTCAAAAATTGTTGATAAAAATAGTACAGGCTGAGCACGGCGCCCACGCCAATGACCACGCGGCGCAGCCACAGGCCTTGCAAAGAACGCGCCACCCGGGCGCCCCAGTAGCCGCCCAAACTGGCGGCCACCAACATCACTAGAGTGTGGGGCCAGCTCACGGCGTTGGCGATCACAAAGGTCACCACCGTCACGCTGTACACCACGGACGACAGCAGGTTCTTCAGCGCATTGATCTCTTGCACGTCTTTGTGGCCCGAAATCGCCAAGCTGGCCATCATCAAAATGCTCATGCCCGCGCCAAAGAAACCACCATATACCGACACCAGCAGTTGCACCACCACGTTGTTGTGCGGCGCGGTGGCGGCCCCGGCGGCTTGGCCGCGTGAGCGAAAGGCCTGCACCGCGGCTGAGATTTGCGGGCTAAAGGCAAACAGCAGCGTGGCAAAGGCCAGCAGCCAGGGGATGAGCGCGGAAAAGCGCGCATCGCCCGCGGCCAGCAGCAACAGGCCACCGGCTACACCGCCGATGAGGGAGGCCAGCGCCATGGGCCAGAGCTGGCGGCCAAAGCGGGACAGTTCAGTGCGGTAGGCCCAGGCGCTGGTCAGGCTGCCCGGCCACAGGGCGACGGAGTTGCTGGCATTGGCCACCACGGGTGGCAAGCCCACGGCCAGCAGCGCCGGAAACGAAAAGAAGGTGCCACCGCCCGCAATGGCGTTGACCGCGCCGGCGGCAAAGCCGCCCAACACAATGAGTGCGAGGTCGAACGCGGTCATGCTCTGTGTGCCGCCAACAGGGCGTAGCTAAAAAACAAGGGTGTTTGGGCCATGGGCCTACTGTATTTGATACTTGTGAACCTATTAACTGGTGAATTTGGATATTATTCGTGACAAAAATGCTGGTATTGAAGCCCTGTACGCCCCGATTGCCCACCTGGAGCCCCTGATGACGATCTCGACAGCCGCACCGACTACTGCGTCCACGGGTGCCGTGCCCGCATTGCCGCTGGCCGGCATCCGCGTCGTCGAGTTCACCCACATGGTCATGGGCCCGACTTGCGGCATGACCTTGGGCGACTTGGGTGCAGACGTGATCAAGGTCGAGCCCTTGGCCGGCGACAGCACCCGCAAGCTCTTGGGCAGCGGCGCCGGCTTTTACCCACTGTTTAACCGCAACAAGAAAAGCATTGCGGTGGACCTGAAGAGCGCCAAGGGCCGCGAGATCGTGCTCAAGCTGATTGCCACGGCTGACATCGTGAGCGAGAACTTCAAAACCGAGACCATGCAGAGGCTGGGGCTGGATTACGCCAGCTTAAGCAAGCTGGACCCGCGCCTGATTTATGTGAGTCACAAGGGTTTTCTGCCCGGCCCTTACGACCACCGCACCGCGCTGGACGAGGTGGTGCAGATGATGGGCGGCTTGGCCTACATGACCGGGCGCCCGGGCGATCCGCTGCGTGCGGGCTCCAGCGTCAACGACATCATGGGCGGTATGTTCGGTGCGATTGGCGCGATGGCCGCGCTGATGCAGCGCCAGCAAACTGGCAAGGGCCAAGAGGTGCAAAGCGCGCTGTTTGAGAACAACATCTTTTTGGTGGCGCAGCACATGTTGCAGTTCGCAGTGACCGGCAAGGCCGCCGCGCCCATGCCCGAGCGCATCTCGCCCTGGGGCATTTACGACGTGTTCAGCGTCAAGAACGAGGCGCAGATCTTTCTGGCCGTGGTGGGCGACGGGCAGTGGAAGACCTTTTGCGAGGCGTTCGGCTACACCGACCTGTTTGCCGACGAGCGCATTGCCAGCAACAACGGCCGTGTGCTGGCGCGTGAATGGCTGATCCCGCTGCTGCGCGAGCGGCTGGCGCAGTTCAGCGCGGCCGAGTTGTCGCAGCGCTTTGAGCAGGTGGGCTTGCCGTTCGCGCCCATCACCGATCCGCAGCATTTGTTTGACGACCCGCACCTGCAACAGACCGGCGGCTTGGCGCCCTTGAAACTGCCCGATGGCCGTGCCACCCAGGTGCCGCTGCTACCGCTCACACTGGGCGGTGAGCGCTTGGGCTTGCGGTTGGACCCGCCCAAGTTGGGCGAGCACACCGACGCGTTGCTGCAAAGTCTGGGTTACAGCGCAGATGATGTAGCGGCCCTGCATGCAGAAGGCGTAGTGCTATGAATATAGGAGCTTCTAGCGCTTTTTACACGAGGGCTAGAGGGCTGAAGGGGAGTGCGTTTTACGTAGGTAAAGGAGCAGCCCGCGTAGCGGGCGGGGGACACGGAGTAAAACGCACTCCCCTTCAGACCCGGACGAACTGACATGGATAAGCTCAAGCAACTCGAATCCTTTGCCTCGGTCGCCACCCGTGGCAGCCTGACTGCCGCCGCCAACGCAGAGGGCGTGGCCCCGGCCATCATGGGGCGGCGCATTGACGGACTGGAGGAGCGGCTGGGTGTGAAGCTCTTGCTGCGCACCACCCGCCGCATCACGCTGACCCACGAGGGCAGTGCGTTTTTGGAAGACTGCCAGCGCATCTTGGCCGACGTAGCCAATGCCGAAGCCAGCGTAAGCGCGGGGGGCATCAAGGCCAGCGGGCACCTGCGCATTACCGCGCCGGCAGGGTTTGGCCGCCGCCATGTGGCGCCGCTAGTGCCCACGTTCCGCGCGCTGCACCCCGAGGTCACGCTGTCGCTGAACTTGTCAGACCGCGTGGTTGACATTGCGGGCGAGGGCTTTGACTGCGCCGTGCGCGTGGGCGATATGCCGGACTCGTCTTTGGTCAGCGTGCGCATGGCGGACAACCGCCGCCTCTGCGTGGCCACGCCCGCTTACCTCAAGCGCCATGGCACGCCGCAGACGCCTGCCGACTTGGCCAAGTTCGATTGCCTCACCCTGTCCAGCGACGCCTCGCAGACCCGGGGCTGGGCCTTTCGCCAGCCCGATGGCGAGGTGCAGTACCTCAAGCCTGCGGGCCCGCTGGATTGCAGCGACGGCCAGGTGTTGCATGACTGGTGCCTGCGCGGGGTTGGTATCGCATGGCGCAGTACCTGGGAGGTGGAGGCAGGATGACGGAGACGCGAGTCATGCCGGGCAAAGCCTTCAAGGCGGCCTCGGCAGCGTCGCGGATGGGGGCATACTGGGCGGTGTCGCCCGCCGGCACCTCCATGACGAAGCCCGCGCGATCCTCGGCGACGGTCAGCCCCTGGGCCAGTCCAGCCGCGACCAGCCCCCGCCCGCTTTTGGGATCAAGGATGGCATCGAGAGTAGCGATGACGGTGTCGCGGTCGGGCAAGGCGCGGCCTCTGGAAAGAGCTTCGGGGTTGCGGGGCGTGTGCGGGCCTTCTATCGCCGAAAGCCCCCCCCGCGAGCGCCGATTTGTCCCGACCGCCCCTGATCGAACTGATTGCCGGACCGACCGCCTCGGGCAAGTCGGCCCTGGCCATGGCACGGGCACGCGAGATCGGTGCGGTCATCATCAACGCCGATAGCCAGCAGCTTTACGCCGATCTGCGCGTGCTGACCGCGCGTCCTTCGATTGAGGACGAGACAGAGATCGAGCACCGGCTATACGGAGTGGCCGATGCGGCGGAGGCCTGGTCCGTCGGCCGCTGGAGCCGGACCATCATGCCAATATTGGCCGGACTGGCCGAGGCTGGACGCCCGGCTCTGCTTGTCGGCGGTACTGGGTTGTATTTCACAGCCTTGACCAGAGGTTTGGCAGAAATACCTAATGTACCCGACGATATCCGTGATGCCGTCGAGCGGGCATTCGACGCCGAAGGCGAGGCCATTTTTCGCGGTCGCCTATCGATCATGGATGCCAAGCTGAGCATCGGATCGAGAGGGGCGACCGCCAACGCCTCATCAGAGCACTAGCAGTAGCTCAGCATACAGGCCGCGCGCTCTCCGACTGGGCAGCAGAAACGAAGCCGCTGCTTGAGCCAGGATCATGGACAGGCCAGGTAGTCGAACCAGACCGTACAGCACTCTATGCGCACTGCGACATCCGAGTGCAAAACATGGTCGAACATGGAGCATTGGGCGAGATCGAAACCCTGCTCACGCGAAATTTGGACCCCACCCTGCCGGTCATGAAGGCCGTAGGCGTGCGGGAACTTTCAGCCTACCTCGATGGCCGGACCAGTTTGAGCGTGGCCGTCGCAGCAACCCAGCAGGCCACCAGACAATACGCCAAGAGGCAACTCACATGGTTTCGAAACCAGACCTCGTCTTGGCCTAGGCGCTCAACGCTGTACGCCAGATATGAGACTAAAAATGCGAAAAGGGCGGTTCAGCGGACCTCTCAACATTGACGTGACGCATTGCGTAACATCAAATCAGAAAGGCAGTTTGGTGCCGGGTTGCGTCGATATTCGACACCCGGAGAATAGGAATAGTTTTCATGTTGATGCTAGTTGTACTCTTGTCGTCGGGAGTGATTGATATCCCGCAGCAATCTCCAAACTCAGCGCAGACGCCAAGGCCCGCCACATCTTCCGAGAGTGCAGTTTTGGAGCCGGTCGATGTGGACGGGACACGAGCAGGCGAAGACCCGAATAGGCAAATTTGTCGCCGACAGGCCGCTGCCGTTGGCAGCAATCGATCAAGGCGCGTATGTGCGCTTCTAAAGCGGCAGTGGGAGCAGGCCCGCCAAGACACCCGCGAAGCTCTGCTGAGAAACTCAAGCGGAGCAGGCAGCAGAGGTTCGGCAACCCTTGGCGGCGACGCGCCCCCAGGTAGGGGTTTCTAATCTAGCAGCAGCCGACTATACTGCTTGTGTCCGGGCTCGCTCGGACTATGGCGATAAACGCGCTTGCAATAAGCGGACCGGACCCGGGTGCGATTCCCGGCGGCTCCACCATTTCCTCCCGTGTTTCGGCGGGCGTCATGGGGCCGACTAGCATCGACGGACGTGTAAAGAAGACTGCTTTCGCTCGTCCTGGCCCACCGTATCGGGCCATTTTCTAACTGCGAACGATAACTTCGCTGGGGAATACGCTGTCGCCGCGTACCCGCAGCCAGTTCAGACCGTCCGTCCGCGCGAGGGCATGGTCGTACAGGGCGCGCTCGTGCGCCGTGACCGCTGCCTTGTCGAACTCGCTCAGCCACTCGATCGCCGCGCCCAGCCCGATGGCCGCGAGGATCGGCGGCGTCCCCGCCTGAACCGGTGCGGGGGCTTCTGCATAGGTGATCCGCTCGCGCTCCTCACCGTCTCGATCATCTCGCCGCCGCCTTGGTACGGCGGCAGGGCTTCCAGCGCCCCGGCCGTCCCGTACAGCGCGCCGATGCCCGACGGCCCGTACAGCTTGAGCAATGCAACTGAACGGCGACA
>JAXHOO010000052.1:0-13660 GCA_034519365.1 Rhodoferax sp.
CACCGAGCTGCAGTTCCCGGTGGCTTCGCTCATTCTGGTGTTCTGGATTCTGATTTTCAAGCCTGTTCGTAAGGCCTGAACGGCCTGCATCTGCTCCTGAAAAAGGAGTTGCTTGCACTCTATCTACGGCGGGTAGAGGCTGATTTTTCACCCGTGTGAGGCGCTGCGGGCAACGCCGCCTCGCGCGGCAAGTCGCCCTGCATGCCCACTGACTCCCCTTTCTCTCGCTGTATTGGTACGAACTGCGATGCCCGTCTGCGTGGCGGACGGGCAGTAGCCCAATTCCGCCGGATGGCGTCGACCTAGTAGAAATACCTATTTGTAAACAAGAGAAGTGATGATGTACTCATCATACCAGTTGGCAATAAGCCTGATTTAACTACCCGCCAACTGCTTCAAATGGAGTGATCAAAATGAATTTACCAACCGTTGCCCTGTTTGGCGCTGGCGGCAAAATGGGCGCAAGGCTGGCACGCAACCTTCAGCGCAGCGAGTACACAGTACGCCATGTCGAAGTCAGCGAAGCAGGGCGCAAACGCCTCAAAGAAGAGTTGGGTATTGAGTGCGTCGATGTGAATGTGGCCTTGGCCGATGCAAGCGCAGTCATCCTCGCGGTACCCGACACGGTGATTGGCAAGATTGCCGCCTCCATCGCCCCGCAACTCAAGCCGGGAACGATGATCATCACGCTGGATGCCGCAGCACCTTTCGCAGGACATCTCCCAGACCGTCCTGACTTGACCTACTTTGTGACGCACCCCTGCCATCCGTCCATTTTCAATAACTCCAGTAGTGAAGAAGCCCGGAAAGACCGGTTTGGCGGCTTGGCAGCACCGCAGTCCATCGTCAATTCGCTCATGCAAGGCCCCGAAGAACACTACGCTGTGGGTGAGGCGATTGCCCAAACCATTTACGCACCGATCTTGCGTTCGTACCCCATGACGGTGGAACAAATGGCGTTGCTCGAACCCGGCTTGTCCGAAACTGTGTGCGCAACCCTGCTGGCTGTCATGAAGGACGGGATGCAAGAAGTCGTGCGCCGCGGTGTGCCCAAGGAGGCTGCGCGAGATTTCCTTCTGGGGCATATGAACATTCTTGCCGCCGTGATCTTCGAGGAGATACCGGGCGCCTTCTCGGACGCGTGCAACAAGGCCATTGAATTTGGCAAACCCAGACTCATGCGCGAAGACTGGTTGGACATTTTTGAACCAGCGGAAATCGCAGACAGTATTAAGCGCATTACCTGAAGCCAGGCGCTTATCGGCGGCGAGCGAAACTCGCCATATTCATCCAAAGACCATAGAAAGAAGAGACAAGCATGAATTACACACGTCGACTGTTGGCAGCCATCCCCGCTGCTATCGCCCTGAGCTTTGGCTTGCCCGCAAGCGCCAATGCAAAAGACCTGATCGCGATCATCACCCCGTCGCACGACAACCCATTCTTCAAGGCCGAGGCGCAGGGTGCCGAGGCGCGCGCCAAGGAACTGGGCTATGACACGCTGGTGATGGTGCACGATGATGACGCCAACAAACAAAACCAGCTCATTGACACAGCGATTGCCCGAAAAGCAAAAGCGATCATTCTGGACAACGCTGGGTCGGAAGCCTCTGTTGCGGCGGTGGCCAAGGCCAAGGCTGCAGGCATTCCCTCATTCTTGATCGATCGGGAGATCAACGCCACTGGCGTTGCCGTCTCCCAAATCGTCTCCAACAACTATCAAGGTGCCCAACTCGGCGCCGAAGAGTTTGTCCGACTGATGAAGGAAAAAGGCAAGTATGTTGAACTGGTCGGCCGAGAAGCTGACATCAATGCGGGTGTGCGCTCCAAGGGTTATCACGATGTGATCGACAAGTACCCGGAAATGAAAATGGTGGCCCGCCAATCCGCAAACTGGAGCCAGCCCGAAGCGTTCAAGAAGATGGAGAGCATTCTTCAAGCCAACCCGGATATCAAGGGTGTGATCTCCGGCAACGACACGATGGCGATGGGTGCCTGGGCTGCGCTCGTGGCTGCCAAGCGAACCGACGTGATTGTGGTGGGCTTTGATGGCAGCAACGACGTGCGTGACTCCATCAAAAAGGGCGGAATCAAGGCGACAGTGCTCCAGCCGGCATACCGCCAGGCACAAGTGGCGGTAGAGCAGGCAGATACCTTCCTCAAGACTGGCTCCACAGGCAAGCCTGAAAAGCAGCTCATGGACTGCATTCTGATTACCGGCAAAAACGCCGGTAAGCTGGAAACCTTCACACTGGCAAAGTAAGGGATCCTCACACCATCGGAGGCTTGCATCCGGTGGTGTGACGGACGACTGAAGCACTTTCACACGTTGGCGTCCCCCCATCAGAGAACATGCAAATCAACACAAGTATTCAACACGGCTTTCGATGGACGCTGCTCCTCGGTCTTTGTCTGGCCGCCAGTGGATGCAAAATCGAACACAAGTCTGAAGCAGAGCGCCGCGCAAAAGCCAATCCGGCTGGAAACTTTGAGAGCAAGACGTTCAACCCCGCCGCCGAAGTGGACGCCATGTGGGACAGCAAGGCCATGCCGACCATCTCTTCCATGGCCATGGACTACCCCGCGCTCAAAAAGGCCATGCAAAACAGCATGGACAAGGCGGGGGCTCAGCACGGACACCGGGAAAAAGGCGAAGGCGCCCCCTGGAATCTGGCCACCAAAGTGACTGGAAAAATCGTGGAAACCGACACTGAAGTCAGTGCCGGGACAGCGGACATCGACGTGAATGGGGATGGCAAGGCCGACGTCCAGATTCAGATTGGCCCTGTGTTGAAAGGGGCCACCATCCGCGATATCCTGCCCTTCATCTCGTTCACCGCGTACACCAATCAAATTGAGTTCGCGCAGTTGGCCAACGCGTTCAATGACCGCAGTTACCAATCGACCTTCAAGTCGCTGGATCGTACGCAACTCAAAGGCCGCAAGGTGGAACTTACGGGTGTATTTGCAGCCGAGTCCGCCGAGGATTTGCCCTTGCTCACCGTTGTCGCCTTCAAGGTGCTGAACCCATGAACGAGCGGCAAACACCCCAAACGACCGACGTGGTGTTGCGACTCGAAGGGGTCTCCAAACAATACCCGGGGACCATGGCGCTCAAGGATGTGAACTTTGAGTTGTACACCGGCGCGGTGAATGTGCTGGTGGGCGAAAACGGGGCCGGCAAATCCACCATGATGAAGATCATTGCGGGCGTCGAGCAACCCAGCAAAGGCCGCATTCTTCTGGACGGTGCGCCCGTGGAGTTGAATGGGACCGAGGCCGCTCGCCAACACGGTATCGGCATCGTCTTCCAAGAGCTCAACCTGTTCCCGAACCTGACGATTGCTGAGAATCTGTACATCGGTCGTGAGATCCACTCAGCCACCTATGCCATCGACCGCAAGGCACAGCATGAGAGGGCGCGTGCGCTGCTGCGCACTCTGGAACACGACCTGGACCCGGAAACCCTGGTGGGCGACCTGCGCATTGGCCAGCAGCAAATCATCGAAATAGCCAAGGCCATGGCGCAAGAGGCACGGATCCTCATTCTCGATGAGCCCACATCCGCGCTGAGCGCGCCCGAAGTGGAAATCCTGTTTCGCGTAATCCAGGATCTCAAGGCGCGCGGCGTTGCCATTGTCTATATCTCCCACCGGCTCGAAGAATTGATCCGCATTGGGGACTACATCACGGTGCTGCGGGACGGCCGCATTACGGGGCATTCCCGGATGGCGGATATCGATTTGCCCTGGATTGTTCGCCAAATGGTGGGTGCCAGCACCCGCGACTTTGCGCGAGCGCATGACCATGCCTTCGGTGAGCCCGTGTTGGAGGTCTCCAACGTCCATTTACCGCGCAATGGCGCACCGGGCTACTGTGTGCAAGACGTGAGCCTCACGCTGCGCAAAGGCGAAATCGTGGGCATCTACGGACTCATGGGCGCCGGACGCACCGAGTTGTTTGAAAGCATTTTTGGCTGTCATCCTGACCGCGCATCAGGATCCGTGCGCCTGTTGGGGCAAGAGCTCATGGGCAAAGACGTCACGGCCTGCATCCATGCCGGCCTGGCCCTGATACCGGAGGACCGCAAAGCAGACGGCTTGGTACACAGCATGTCGATTGCCGACAACTTGACGCTGGCCAATCTGTGGCGCCTGGCCACCCGTGGGCACTTGCGCGCGGAGACAGAGCGCTCGGCGGTCGCCAAGTTTGTGCAATCGCTGTCCATCAAGGCCCGCAACCCGGAGCTGGAGATAGGCGCCTTATCGGGCGGCAACCAACAGAAAGTGGTCATCGGCAGGGCGTTGATGACGGACCCCAAAGTGCTCTTGATGGATGAACCGAGCCGGGGCATTGACATTGGCGCCAAGGCCGACGTGTTCAAGGTAATGCGAGACCTGGCCAAAGCCGGATTGGGCATCCTGTTTGTCACCTCCGACCTGGAAGAGGTCATGGCACTGTCAGACCGGATTGTTGTTATGTCTGATGGCCGCCTGGCTGCGCAATTCGACGTGGGTGAGGCAACGCACGATGCGGTGGTCCAAGCCTCCAATAGCGGTCAGCTCATCCCTGCCTGACCCACCACACAAACTAACCTGCAATCCACCATGTCTGCTACGACCATTCCTCTCAGCAAGTCCCCAACGACGACGTCCAACGAAGCATTTGTGATGCTGCTGTTGCGCTTGCGTACTTTTATTGCCTTGTTTTTGGTAGCCGGTTTCTTTGCCTTCATGGCGCCCAACTTCTTCAGCGCCGAGAACGCGCTCATCATGTCAAAGCACGTGGCGCTGAATGCCTTCTTGGCCATAGGCATGACCTATGTCATCGTCAGCGGTGGAATTGACCTGTCGGTGGGCTCCATTGTGGGGTTGACCGGCATGGTGGCCGGCGGACTCATTCTGCATGGCCTGTCCATTGGCGACTACGTCATTTACTTCAATGTGGCTGAGATTATTGCCATTTCGTTGTTGCTAGGTATGTTCATTGGTGCCGTGAATGCATTTCTGATCACACGGCTCAATGTGGCGCCGTTCATTGCAACGCTTGGCACCCTCTATGTCGCACGTGGCATTGCGCTCTTGTCTTCGGACGGCGCAACCTTTCCCAATCTCGAGGGCAATCCAGAGAATGGAACAACCGGCTTTCCTTTGCTGGGCACCATGAGCGTCTTGGGCGTGCCTCTCGTCATTTGGCTGTTGGTGCTGGTGGGCGTTGCGGCTGCCTACTTGGGGGCGAGAACACCCTTGGGGCGTCACATCTATGCGGTGGGCGGCAATGAACGCGCGGCAATGCTCTCTGGCGTCAAGGTAAACCAAGTCAAATACTTTGTGTACATGTTCTCCGGCTTGTGCGCAGCCATTGTGGGCCTAATCATTTCGTCCCAACTGGTTGCGGCGCACCCCTTGACAGGCGAAACATTCGAGCTCAATGCGATCGCAGCAGCTGTCCTCGGCGGTACGTCGATGACGGGCGGTCGCGGCAAGATTGGCGGCACCATCATTGGTGCCTTTGTCATCGGAATTCTCTCGGACGGCTTGGTGATGATGGGGGTGAGCTCATTCTGGCAAACCGTGATCAAAGGCCTGGTGATCATTGCCGCTGTGGTGGTGGACCAGTTCCAGCAGCGCATGCAACAGCGCATGGCAATGCAAATGCGCGCGGAGGCCTGATCGATGGCCGCACCCATCCTCAAGGGAGCCCTGATTGGCTGTGGTTTCTTTTCCAAGAACCACTTGCATGCTTGGCATCAATTGCCCGGGGCTGAAATCGTGGCACTCTGCGACGCCAATGTGCAGCGGCTGGAGGCGACGGCTGCCGAGTTCGGTATCACCAGGACCTATACCTCGGCACAGGACCTGTTTGCGAACGAAGCCCTGGACTTTGTGGACATCGCCACCACGGTGGGAAGCCATCGTGCGCTAGTGGAGCTGGCAGCGCAATACCGCGTTCCGAGCATCTGCCAGAAGCCGTTTGCGGACTCCATCGCCGACGCGACGGCGATGGTGGCAGCCTGCGAGACGGCGCACATACCGCTCATGGTGCACGAGAACTTCCGCTGGCAAACCCCCATCCAGCAAATCAAGCGTTGCCTGAACGACGGCGCCATCGGAACGCCCTTCTGGGGCCGCGTCAGCTTTCGGTCGGCCTTTGATGTGTACGCAGCACAGCCGTACCTGGCGACAGAGGATCGATTCATCCTGCAGGACTTGGGCATTCACATCATTGATATCGCCAGGTTCTTGTTTGGAGAGGTTTCCACCTTGAGCGCCAGCACACAGCGCGTCAATCCCAACATTCGTGGCGAGGACGTGGCGACCCTGTTGTTGCACCACACCTCTGGGTTGAACTCGGTGGTGGACTGCAGCTACGCCACGGCGCTCCCCCAAGAAAACTTCCCCCAAACACTGATCGAAGTGGACGGTACCCAGGGAACCCTGCGCCTGGCCGCCAACTACGCGCTGACCGTGCATACGCGGGGTGGCGCGACGCAGGTTCTGGATTGCACGCCGCCCCTGCATGCCTGGGCCCAAAGGCCCTGGCACAACATTCAAGACAGTGTGCTCAATATCCAGTCGCACTGGCTGGACTGTTTGCAATCGGGACGATCCCCCCAGACCTCTGGCGCAGACAACCTCAACACCCTGCGTCTGGTGGAGCTGTCGTACCAGTCGGCAGCCAACGGGCAAATGACCCTGGACGTTCAGAAAGAGAGCCGCCCATGCTGAAGACACTGCCTCCGTTCATGAATGCGGACTTGTTGTGGGTCCTGGCAGCCATGGGCCATGGAGACCGTTTGGCCATCGTCGACAGAAACTACCCTGCCTATTCGTCGGCACAGCAGACGCAGAGCGGACGCTGCATCCAGTTGCAAGGTACCTCGGTGGTGGAGGCCTTCCGGGGCATCTTGCAACTGATGCCCCTGGATACGTTTGTGGCAACGCCCCTGCATTGCATGGACTCCGTAGACCAGCCCGGCGTGGTGCTGCCAGTCCAAGCCGACGTGCTGTCGGAATGTGTTCGGGCCGAAGGGCGCAACGTGAACATGGGCCGGCTGGCCCGGGCAGAGTTCTATGAAGCAGCCCAGAAAAGCTTCGCCATCCTTCACACGACGGAATCCCGGCCGTACGGCTGCTTTCTGCTCACCAAGGGAGTGGTCTTTGATGCGTGAGCCATCGCGGTTTCCACACCAGGAACCACTTCCTGCCGACGTCATCATGTAAGTACACCTGTGTGTTTATGATCACAGCGGTCTTGGTTTAGACCTGTTCTCATTGCACCAGGAAATATCTCTATGTCCACAGATCCCATTCAGCGTCGCAAGCTCTACCAAGATGTGTTGGACCGGTTGCTAGAGCGTATCCGGAATGGCGAAATTCCACCGGGTGAACAACTGCCCTCCGAGCGTGAGCTTATGGACACATACCAGGTCGGGCGCCCCGCTATTCGCGAGGCACTGCAGTCCCTGGAGCGATCAGGAATCGTCACCATCAACCATGGGGAGCGCGCCCGGGTCGCTACGCCAACCGCTGAGTCTCTGGTGGCACAAATTACCAGTGGTGCACAGCATTTGTTGCGTTCCGATGCGCAGTCGCTGGAGTACCTCAAAGAAGTCCGCGTGTTTCTGGAGTGCGGGATGGCGCGCATGGCCGCCGAAAAGTCCAATCCCGAGAGCATGAAGCTGCTTCGCCAGCGTCTGGGCGAGCACCACCGGTTGGCGGAGAGCCCCACGCACTTTGTGGACGCAGATATGGGATTCCACACCCAGATTGCAGCCATGGGTGGCAACCCCATTTTCCCGGTCATTCTGGAAGCCATGCTCCGGTGGCTGGGCGAGTATTACCAGTCTCTGGTGCGGGCACCGGGGGCGGAAGCGCTGACCCTGGCGGAGCATGACCGCATCGTGGATGCGATCGAGGCCCACGATGCCAATGCGGCTGAAGAAGCCATGCGCGAGCATTTGACCCGGGCCAATGCGCTGTACCAGCGCTTGGTTCGGCCTCCTAGCACCACTGCCGCCAAGCGCAGCAGTCGGTCCAAGGCGCAACCCTGACGTATGGGTCTGGTGTTTCATTCCTCCCCGCCCATGCAAGCGCCTGATACTGCTGCGGAGCTTTTGCGGCTGTACGGCACTACGCAGCCCATCCCGCAAACGGTGTCTTTGCAGGCCGGTGCTTTGTGTTGCGTGCTGGAAGACGGCGCCATTCGCACCCTGCGTTGGAATGGCGTCGAAGTGATCCGGGGCATCGCCTACCTGTTGCGCGATAGCAACTGGGGAACCTCGCAGACCGAGGTCACAGACCTGTCGGTGCAGCAAGACCCACAAAGCTTTGTGGTGCATTTCTACATGCGCTTGACCTTGCGCGACGGCGTGCTGCACGCCAGCGCCCGGGTGCAGGGGCATGCCGATGGCCGCTTTGTGTTCGAAGTAGACGCCACGCCCGAAGTGGCCTTGCGGACCAACCGTTGTGGCTTTGTTGTATTGCATCCGGCGCAGGTGGCCGGTGCGCCGTTGGACGTGGAACACACCGACGGCAGCACGCAGCACCAAGAGTTTCCGCGTTGGATCAGTCCCGGCCAAGTTGCCTGCAACATCCGCCGCTTGCGGCACCGTCCGCAGCCGGGCTTGGTGGTGGATTGCCTGTTGCAAGCCCAGCTGCCCCATGACCCCTTGGGCAAGTTTGAAATGGAGGATCAGCGCAACTGGTCTGACGGCTCCTTCAAGACCTATGTTGCTTCTTTGCTGGACCCGTGGCCCTACACCCTGGAGGCGGGTGTCCGCCTGACCCAGTCCGTGCAGGTCCGCATGGAGTCTGAGCCCGGCTTGGCGCGTGACGCTAGCGCCACGCCGGTGGTACCGGCCGTTCTCGCAGTAGGTGCCCCTCTGGACGCCCTAATGCCCGCTATCGGTGTAGGTGTGCCTCAAGGGCTGGCGCATATGCGGGCGCAAGAGTTGGCCTGCGTCGTGACACTCCAGCCCGGCTGGTTGGTGGCAGAGGTGGAGGTGGCTGACGCACAGCTTCTGCCGAGGCTTGTAGCGATCGCGCACTTGGCACAAGCCTGCGGCGCACGGGTCCAGCTGGATGCCCTGTGCCCGGGAACGCACACACCCGAACACGACGCCCTCCGTCTGGCTCAAGCCTGCAGCACTGCAGGTTTGGTGCCCCACGCGGTGCGGGCCGGCCCACGGCCCTACCTCGCAAGTTACCAGCCCAGCGACCAGTGGCCCGACATTGCCAGCCTGGAGCGATACGCGCAGGCCTACGCGGAGTGTTTCCCCGGTGCCCAAGTGGGGGGCGGCATGCTGACGTACTTTACGGAGCTCAACCGCAAGCGCCAGTCGGATCAGCACCTCCATTTCATCGGGCATAGCACCTGCCCCTTGGTCCATGCTGCGGATGATTTGTCGGTCATGCAAACCCTGGAGGCCTTGCCCAGCATCGTGGCCAGTGTGAAGCAGCTTTGGCCGCATCTCGAATACCGATTGGGGCCGGTCACATTGGGAATGCAGCGCAACCCCTATGGCAGCTCCGTCGCCCAGAATCCGTACAGACTGCGCATGCCCATGGCGACCGATGATCCGCGCCACCACGCGCAATTCGGCGCGGCCTGGCTCGCAGGCTATGCCGTAGTCGTGGCGCCGTTGGGGCTAGGCGTGTTGAGCTTCCAGCACACACATGGTCTTTGTGGCCCCCTGCGGCTGTCCACCTCGGGGGTGCAAGACAGCGAGCACACCACCGCATGGGCGGTGCAGGCTGCGCTGGCGCAAGCGGCTGGCAATCCGGTTCTGGCGGTACACGGAGTTCCCGACGGTGTGCAGGCGCTGGCATGGCAGGCCGAGCAAACGCACCTGATGCTTGTCAATCTGACCCCGGCGCAAACAACGGTCGCACTCGACAGGCCGTGGCGTGTCGCGGGCAATGTGGGGGCACGCGAAGGCGCGCCCGACTGCCTGGCTGCAGACCACCGGTGCCGCCTGGATGCTTACCAAGTTTTGATACTGACTTCATAGCCCTTTTTTTACCCCAACTGGTCTAATGACTATGCCAAAAAACTCCGACGCACCTCCTTCTCTAGCCATCCAAGACGGGCGTATCCGTGCCACGTACTGGATAGAAACGCCCTTCCCCTTGGAGGATGCGGTGGCGGTGCTGGCGGGCGAACAATCCTGCGGTACCTTCACCCGCCTGCCGGGCGAAACCGATGCCTTGCGCGCTGCGGCCAGTGCGGTGGTTGAGCGTTTGACGCCACTGGATTCGGTGGCGCAGCCCTCTTTGCCCATGCGGAGCCTGCCCTCCAGGCTCGGCCCCCATCCCCGATACCAGCGCGCAGAAATCGAAATCTCCTGGCCCTTTGATAACTTGGGGGCGTCGCTCCCCAATCTGATGGCCACGGTCGCGGGCAATCTGTTTGAACTTCGTGAGTTCTCGGGTTTGCGATTGCTCGACTTGCGACTCCCTCCGTCCTTTGCGCAGGCCTACCCAGGCCCGCAGTTCGGTATCTCGGGAACCCGTGCCCTCTTGGGCCTGCAGGGGCGACCTTTGATTGGCACCATCATCAAACCCAGTGTGGGGCTGAGTCCTGCTGCGACTGTATCACTGGTTCGCCAGCTTGCTGACGCAGGGATTGACTTCATCAAGGACGATGAGTTGCAAGGCAATGGCCCCCACAACCGTTTGCGCGACCGGGTGGATGCCGTCATGCCAGTTCTCAAAAAGCATGCCCAGCGCACCGGCCACCAAGTGATGTATGCCTTCAACATCACCGATGAACTTGACACCATGCTGCACAACCACGATTACGTGCGCGCGGCGGGAGGCAACTGTGTGATGGTGACCGTGGCCAGTGTGGGGCTGCCCGCATTGGTGCACTTGCGCAAGCACAGCCAGTTGGCCATCCACGGCCACCGCGCGGGCTGGGGGCTCTACAGCCGCTCCCCCCATATCGGGATGGAGTACGCGGCGTACCAGCAATTCTGGCGTCTGGCTGGTGTAGACCATTTGCACGTGAATGGCCTGCGCAACAAGTTCAGTGAGCCCGATGCGTCAGTGATCCGCTCCGCCCAAGCCTGCACACGCCCCATGTTTGCGCCGCCTTACCCGGGTTGTGAAGTCATGCCAGTGTTCTCGTCAGGACAAACCGCAGAGCAGGTGGCCGATACCTACCAGGCACTGGGGAGCACCGACCTGATTTACTGCTGTGGCGGCGGCATCATGGGGCACCCTGGTGGCGTCCCGCAGGGGGTTCTGAGCTTGCAAGAAGCATGGGAAGCCGCTGTGCGAGGTGTGGACCTGGAGGTGCATGCCCAAACCCATCCTGCATTGGCACAGGCCATCGCCGCATTTCGCAGTTAAGCCATGTCCCAGTTACTGCTCAGCTACTACGGCGACGATCTCACAGGCTCCACCGATGCGATGGAGGCGCTCAACCTCGCGGGCGTGCGTACGGCGCTGTTCCTCAAGCCGGCCACCGCGGCCCAAATTCGCGCTGTGTCCGTTACGGGGCCACTGCAAGCCATTGGCCTTGCCGGTACCAGCCGCAGCGAGACACCTGCCTGGATGGACCAGCACCTGCCCACGGCCCTGGGGTGGCTGGCCGCGCAGCAGGCCGCTGTGTGCCACTACAAAGTCTGCTCGACCTTTGACAGCGCACCGCATGTCGGGAGCATAGGCCGGGCCCTCGACATTGGCGCGCAGGTGTTTGCACAAGCGGTGGTGCCCGTGGTGGTGGGGGTGCCACAGCTCAAGCGCTATACCGTGTTTGGCCATCTGTTTGCCACGCTCCATGGCGTCACCTACCGCATTGACCGCCACCCCGTGATGAGCCGCCACCCGGTCACCCCCATGGATGAAGCCGACCTGTGCCTGCACTTGGGCCAGCAGACCCAGGCGCCCATCAGCGTCTTGGACTGGCAGGCCTTGGCGTCCACCGACGCGGACGCGCGCATGGAAGCCGCCATGGCCAGCCGCGACGGGCGTACCCGCGGCCTGCTGCTGGATGTGCCCGATATGCCTACGCAAGCACTGGTCGGGCAGCAGCTGTGGCGCCATCGACGTTCCGAGGGCAGCCTCTTTGTCATCGGTTCGTCGGGGGTTGAGTACGCCCTGGTGAATGCGTGGCGGGCATCGGGCGTTCTCAATCATCAACCTGCTGCCACCAGGCGCGTCCCCGCTGTCGACAAGATTGCCGTGGTCTCCGGGAGCTGCTCTGCAACCACGGCGGCCCAAATCCGGGCTGCCGCTGACATGGGCTTTGAGCTGATCGCTGCCGACGCCGCGCTCCTGTCCTCCCGGGCACATGGTGACGACGAGCAATATCGCCTTGCAGCCTTGGCGCGGTCTGCGTTGGCCAAAGGCCACAGCATCATTGTTTACACCGCCATGGGGCCTGAGGCCGTGGCACAGCAGCCCACTGATGCGGAGCCACACGCCATCGGGCGCAGGCTCGGCCGCCTGCTGCGCGACTTGGTGGCCAGCACGGGTCTGCAGCGGGTGGTGGTTGCAGGTGGTGATACCTCCAGCCACGCGTTGCAGGAGCTGGACGTTTACGCCCTCACCGTGGCCATGCCCTTGCCCCAGACCCCAGGCTCGCCTTTGTGCGTGGCCCACAGCGGTGTGCCCGCGTTTCGAGGGCTGCAGCATGGCGCAAGCCGCCTCAAGGGTGGTCAGATCGGCGCACTCGACTACTTCGCGGCGATTCGCGATGGCCGCGCCTAGGCCCTACGACGACGCTCGCCACCTTGATCTTGCCGGCTTGCTGCAGATGAAGGCAGCAGGCTCCCGGTCTTCGCTGTTGCCGAAATCAGCACCCGCAGGCTCTGCCATGGCGGGCTTGGCCGCCAAGGCGGGTGCGGAGTGTCTGTTTATCTGCGCGGAGCCAGCGGATGTACTGGATCGCTGGGAAGATTCGGGCAGCCCGGGTTTGGAGTACACGGTGCGCAATGTCGCGTGCGCCCTGCAAAACTTCTCCAGCCCCGCATGGATGATCTGTGAACTGCCTGGCCATTGCTACGACCGGCCACCCCAAGCCGGCCTCAGCCAGGCCTTGCGCCTGTTGAAAGCAGGTGCGGACATGGTGTCCGTGAAATGGGAACCCGGGTGTGTCGAGACTTGCCAACTCTTGGTGGAGCGTGGCGTCCCAGTTTGCTTGTACGTTGCGGACTCCCAAGGTGCCTCCCTCGCAGCTCTGGCGGCAGATATCCGAGAAACCGGGGCTACTTGCGTGGTGATGGATGAGCTCTCTGCCGAGAGCAGTCATTCGCTTGCCCTTAAGTTGCCGGACTGCTTGTGCCTGGCCACGCATTCGGGTTGGCCGGCGGATGGCCAGCTGCGCAGCCTTGAAAACATTCTCGGACTAACCCGTACAGACCCCGGCCTCGGGCAGTACCTTTCAGTCAACCAAGGCATCTCAGCGGCGATTGCGCACTACGTTTGTGATGCAAAGTCCGGACTATTGGCGCGTAACTTACTTCAGGGTTGCTATCAATAGAGGAGCTGTTAGCGCATTATTCATGAGAGATAGGGGCTAATTTGGTATGAAAGTCTGCTGCTGCACCACAAAGCCGTCAAACGCAGCCAGCAGCGGCCGCCAGCGGGCTGCGTCGCCCTCCAGCTGTGCCAGCGCAGCGCAGGTGGCTTCCAGGGTAGAGAGCTGCCCCGGC
>JAXHOO010000004.1:0-3886 GCA_034519365.1 Rhodoferax sp.
CTTGTCGGCCTGGCTGGAGGGGCCGGGCGCGATGGTGCAAGCCCTGCAACACATTGATTTGGCCGCTGTGGGTGCCATCGCCTACCTGGCCTGGGCCGCCACACTCTTGGGCTACGGCTTGTGGACGCACCTCATGTCCCGTTACCCCACCAACCGTGTGGCGCCGTTCACGTTGCTGGTGCCCGTGGTTGGCTTGAGTACGGGCTGGCTGGTGTTTGGCGAGGCGCTGCGCCCCATTCACTTTGCGGGTGCTGCCTTGCTCATGGCCGGGCTGCTTGTGAATGTGTTTGGTGCGCCACTGTTCGCCCGCATTAAGGAGATGGCATGGAAGACCTGACGCTCTCCATTTACCTGGTGCTCACCCCCAATGTGCTGATGCTGGACTACGCCGGCCCGGCCGAGGCGCTGCGCATGGCGCGTGACATGGGGGCGCCTATTGCGCTGCACACCTGCGGACCGCAGGCCGCCATCCACACCTCGTTGGGCACGGGCCTGTCGGGCCTGGAGCCCTTGCCCGCACACCTGCCGCCGCGCAGCCTGGTGCTGGTGGTGGGCAACAGCAACGAGGCAGAAGACTACGCCACCGACGCGGCGCGTGCTGTCGTGCGGTGGCTGCAAACGGCGCCACAGGCCGACACACGGCTGGCCAGCATTTGTTCGGGAGCCTTGTTGTTGGCACAGGCGGGTTGCCTGGACGGGCGCCACTGCACCACCCACCACAGCCTGACTGCCGAGTTGCAGGCCTGTGCCCCCAGTGCACAAGTGGCGACCGACCGCATTTTTGTAGACGACGGCCGCGTGCTGACCAGCGCCGGGATTACCACCGGCATTGACCTTGCCCTCTATATCGTGGAGCAAGCTGCTGGGCCCGAACTGGCCGCCCGCGTAGCGCGCCGGCTGGTGATGTACCAGCGCCGGAGTGCCCACGACCCGCAAATGTCGCCCTGGCTGGCGCACCGCAACCACATGCATCCGGCGGTACACCGTGCCCAAGATGCGGTGGCGCAGGCGCCCGAGCGCAGCTGGACGCTGGAAGAACTGGCAGCCGTGGCCTGCGTGAGCCCGCGCCATCTGAGCCGTCTGTTTGCGCTGCACACCGGGATCAGCGTGGTGACCTACCAGCAGCAGTTGCGCATTGCGCGGGCGCAAGAAATGCTGGTGCACAACCCCATGCTGTCACAAGAACGGCTGGCCCAGGCGTGCGGTTTTGCGTCGGCGCGCGATTTCAGACGGGTGTGGCAGCGGTGTGGTGGCGCAGCACCCGTTACGGGCCGAAGTTCTGCGCGATGAGCTTGGGGATGTCCCCGCGCGCATAGCCACGTTTGATGATCTGGTTGAACGTGGCCAGCCAGGGCTTCATCTGCATGCTCTTGGGAAACGCCAAAAAGTTCGGGTCGCTGCGCAGGGGCACTGGCAGCACCACCAGGGTGTCACGCAGCCCTTCCAGTGCCTTGTTGCTGCGCAGCAGCTCTTCAAACCCGGCCTTGCCGGCGTTAAACAGCGCGCAGTCCAGGCGGCCTAGCACCAGTTTGTTGATGCGTTCCGTGGCACCACCATCACCGTCCACCACAAAGAGGCCGGCCTCACGTGCTTTTTCAAAAGCTTCGCCGTAACTGCCGCCTCGCCCCAAGCCCACACGTTTGCCTTGCAGGTCTGCCAGTTCCTTGAAGCTGAACTGTTTGTCTTTGCGCACCACAATCACCACGTCGTCCACATACACCGGGTCCGAGTAGTCAAAAAGTGCCGATCGTTCTTGGGTCCACGACAGGCCGACGATGCCCCCGACACCGCCGCTGGCATAGCGGTAAGCGCGTGCCCAGGGGTAGAGCTCTATGCGCAGTTCGTCACCAGGCAGCTCTTGGTCCGCGTACTGCAGGATGTCGATCAAGATGCCGCGGCTTTTGCCGTCTTGCAGGTACATCTTGGGGGGAGAGCTGTCGCCGCCAAAGATGGTGAGCTCCAGGCTCCACGTTGTACTTGCCAGTAGCAACCCCAACAGGGCACTGAGGATTTTTTTCATGGCATGTCCTTCTCGTGCATTCCAACGCGAGCACAAGGCTCTCTGCACAGTATGCCGCCTTTTCGGGGCCGTGGGGCCGGGTTGGCGTGACCCAGGTTACGAGCCGAGGTTCTGCGCAATGATCCTAGGAATGTCGCCGCGCGCGTAGCCACGTTTGATGACCTGGTTGAACTCTGCCAGCCAGGGCTTCATCTGCATGCTCTTGGGAAACGCCAAAAAATTCGGGTCGCTGCGCAGGGGCACAGGCAGCACCACCAAGGAATTTTTGAAGGGCAAAAACTCTTTGTGGATGCGCAATGTTTCTTCAAACCCCGCCTTGCCCACATTGAACAGCGCGCAGTCAATGCGCCCGGCCATCAGCTTGTGCAGTCGGTTGCTGGCCCCGTTGTCGCCGTCCACCACAAACACACCCGCGTCACGGGCTTGCTCAAAGGCCTCGCCATAACTGGCGTCCCGCACAATGCCCACGCGTTTGCCACGCAGGTCGCTCAGGGTCCTGAACGGAAACTCGTTCCCCTTGCGCACGACCACCACCACTTCATCAAAAAACAGTGGGTCCGAATAATCGAAGAGCTCATCCCTGCGACGGGTCCACGACAAACCCACAATGCCGCCGTCGCCCGACGAGGCTTGCAGGTACGCGCGGGCCCAGGGGTAGAGCGCCAGTTGCAGGCTGTCGTTGTGCAGGTGTTGGTCGGCGTATTGCAGGATGTCGATCAGGATGCCGCGGTTCTTGCCCTCTTGCACATACATCTTGGGTGGCGATCCGTCGCCGCTGAACACGGCAATGTCCGCAGCCCTTGCACCGGCGCCCAAGAGCAATCCCAACACACATGCCACGAACAACTTCACCATGCACCCTTTAGTTTGATGAGCAAATAAAGCATAACCTGCAAAACCGCGTGCCCGGCGCAGGCTTGCTCGGCAAGCGCATGTTTCTTCGCTGTCCGTGTTTCAATAGACTGTTGCACAGCCCCATTTCTCTTTCATGAATCCCGACGCCCTCAAACTCTGGCGCGCCCCGCAATGGGCCTTCTCCATCCTGCTGGCCCTCTTGGGCATGTTGGGGCCGTTCTCCATCGACACCTACATTCCCGCCTTCGCGGGCATCAGCCAGTCGCTGGGCGCCACACCGGTGCAGATGCAGCAAACGCTGTCGGCTTACTTGTTTGGTTTTGCCTTCATGGCGCTGTTCCATGGCTCGTTCTCCGACAGCTTTGGCCGCCGCCCCGTAGTGCTGTGGGGGCTGGCCGCCTTCACCATTGCGTCGATTGGCTGCGCGCTGGCACAAAGCATCGGCCAGCTCATCTTCTTCCGCGCCATGCAGGGCCTGTCCACCGGCGCGGGCATTGTGGTGTCGCGTGCGGTCATCCGCGATGTGTTCCCGCCATCGCAGGCGCAAAAGGTCATGAGCCAGGTCACCATCTTCTTTGGCGTGGCCCCGGCCATCGCGCCCATGGTGGGCGGCTGGCTGCTGGTGCACGCCAGCTGGCACGGCATCTTCTGGTTCCTGACCGGTGTGGGCGTGTTTTTGTGGCTGGCCAACTACTTCTTGTTGCCCGAGACCCTGCGGCCTGCCGACCGCCAGCACTTCCATGTCAAAAACCTCATGGCCGGTTACTGGAAGCTGGGCTCGGACCCGCGCTTTGTACTCCTGGCGCTGGCCAGCGGCATTCCGTTCAACGGCATGTTTTTGTATGTGCTGAGCGCGCCTGTGTTCTTGGGTGAGCACCTGGGCCTGCAGCCGCAGCAGTTCTTCTGGTTCTTTGTGCTCACCATCAGCGGCATCATGGGCGGCGCCTTTGTCAGCGGCCGCGTGGCCGGCAAGATCAGCCCGAAGCGGCAAATCCGTAACATGTGAAAAAA
>JAXHOO010000026.1:0-68827 GCA_034519365.1 Rhodoferax sp.
CCGCTATCAGCGGTTGAACCCAGGTTATCGAATTCAAAAATTATTGGAGCGGAAAAATGCAAGCCCAAGGAAAAATTGTTCAGTGTATCGGTGCCGTGGTCGACGTGGAGTTTCCCCGCGACCAAATGCCCCGCGTGTATGACGCCCTCAAAATGGAAGGCTCGCCGCTGACCCTGGAAGTGCAGCAGCAGTTGGGTGACGGCATCGTTCGTACCATCGCCTTGGGTTCGTCTGACGGTTTGCGTCGCGGCCTGGTGGTGTACAACACCGGCGCCCAAATTACGGTTCCCGTGGGTAAAGCCACGCTGGGCCGCATCATGGACGTGCTGGGCACGCCCATTGATGAGCGCGGACCGGTGAGCCAGGCGCAAACTGCGTCTATCCACCGCAAGGCGCCAACGTATGACGAGCTGAGCCCATCGCAAGAACTGCTGGAAACCGGCATCAAGGTGATCGACTTGGTTTGCCCGTTCGCCAAGGGCGGCAAGGTTGGTCTGTTCGGCGGTGCCGGCGTGGGCAAGACCGTGAACATGATGGAGTTGATCAACAACATCGCCAAGGCGCACAGCGGCCTGTCCGTGTTCGCTGGTGTGGGTGAGCGTACCCGTGAAGGCAACGACTTCTACCACGAGATGGCCGACTCCGGCGTGGTGAACCTTGAGAACCTCGAAGAGTCCAAAGTGGCCATGGTGTACGGCCAGATGAACGAGCCCCCAGGCAACCGTTTGCGCGTGGCCCTGACCGGTCTGACTATCGCCGAATCCTTCCGCGACGAAGGCAAAGACGTTTTGTTCTTCGTGGACAACATCTACCGCTACACACTGGCCGGTACCGAAGTGTCCGCGCTATTGGGTCGTATGCCTTCTGCTGTGGGCTACCAGCCTACGCTGGCGGAAGAAATGGGTCGTTTGCAAGAGCGTATTACGTCCACCAAGGTGGGTTCGATCACCTCCATCCAGGCCGTTTACGTGCCTGCGGATGACTTGACCGATCCATCGCCTGCGACCACCTTCGCTCACTTGGACTCCACCGTGGTGCTGTCCCGTGACATCGCGTCGCTGGGTATCTACCCCGCTGTGGATCCATTGGATTCGACCAGCCGCCAGCTCGATCCGCTGGTCGTAGGTCAGGACCATTACGACACCGCGCGTGCCGTGCAGGGTACGCTGCAACGCTACCGTGAACTGCGCGACATCATCGCCATCATGGGCATGGACGACTTGGCACCTGAGGACAAGCTGGCTGTGGCTCGCGCCCGTAAGATTCAGCGTTTCCTGTCGCAGCCTTTCCACGTGGCAGAAGTGTTTACCGGTTCGCCCGGCAAGTACGTGTCGCTGGCTGAAACCATCCGTGGTTTCAAGATGATTGTGGCCGGCGAGTGCGATCACCTGCCAGAGCAAGCGTTCTACATGGTGGGTACCATCGACGAAGCGTTCGAAAAAGCCAAAAAGGTCTAAGCAATGAACACCATCCACGTTGATGTGGTCAGTGCAGAAGAGTCCATCTTCTCCGGTGAAGCGCGCTTTGTCGCACTGCCCGGCGAAGCGGGCGAGCTGGGAATCTATCCCCGCCACACTCCGCTGATCACGCGCATCAAGTCGGGTTCGGTGCGCATTGAAAAGGCCGATGGCAGCGAAGAGTTCGTCTTCGTCGCCGGAGGCATTCTGGAAGTGCAACCCAACTGCGTGACCGTGCTGTCTGACACTGCGATTCGCGGTAAGGACTTGGACGAAGAAAAGGCCAATGCAGCGAAAGCTGCTGCGCAAGAGGCCTTGAAGAATGCGAGCAGCGAGCTTGACATCGCCCGTATTCAGTCCGAGATCGCTGTCATGGCTGCCGAAATTACAGCGGCACGCAGGTTTCTTAAAAAGAAGTAGGCTCGCCCTGCTTGTAGGTAACAAAGCCACCTTCGGGTGGCTTTGTTGTTTTTGCGGCCTACTTAGCCCAGAGACGGAGCATCGGGCAGTTTGTTAGGGTTGTGCTCGGTATCCCAAACGCGCAGGCGGCCAAACTGGGTGATGGCCCGTTGTTGCGGCTGCGCAGCCATGGAATCTGCAGCGCAGCCCATCCCTGTACGTGACATGCAGGACAATGCCGGCATGCCACGACAAAAAGCCCAACTCCATGCCGCCATGGGCGGTACCCCCGACGACGTTGAAGCCGCTTTCTACGAAGCTTTGGCGGCGGGAGACCTTGCCAAGCTGATGGCCTGTTGGGCCGACGAAGACGACATCGCTTGTATCCATCCCGGCGGTGGGCGTGTCATGGGCATGGGCGCGGTACGCGCCGCATTTGAAGCCTTGTTTGCGCATGGCGGTGCGGTCCAGGTCAAGGCCGAAAGCATTCACCGAGTCGACGCGCTGGCGAGCGCGGTGCACCACGTGCTGGAACGCGTCGATGTGATGACGCCCCAAGGTCCGGCGGTGGCCCACGTCCTAGCCACCAACGTGTACCACAAGACCGCCCAGGGCTGGCGTTTGGTCGTCCACCACGCGAGCCCCGGTACAGCAGCCGACGGCAGTGCCAACGCAGTGCCCTCGCCAGTGTTGCATTAAATATGCCCCTAGCCCCCGCCAATATTGCGCAAACAGCTATGAATTACGTAGCGCCCCGCTGGCTCCCCGGGGGTAATCTGCAAACTATTTGGCCGGCGCTCTATTCGCGTCGTGTGTTTGGCCCGCACCCGGTGTACCGGCGGGAGCGCTGGGCCACTCCAGACGCGGACTTCATTGATGTGGACTGGTTGGAGGCACCCGAGGCAGCGGGCGAGCGGCCGCTGCTGGTACTGTTCCACGGGCTGGAGGGCAGCTCCCGCAGCCACTATGCCGAGGCCTTTGCCGACTATGCCCACAGCCAGGGCATGGCCTATGCCGTACCCCACTTTCGCGGCTGCAGCGGAGAGCTCAACCTAGCACCACGCGCCTACCACTCGGGCGACCATGAAGAAATTGCATGGGTGTTGCGGCGTTTTCGCGCGGTGCACCGTGGCCCCATCGTTGCCGTAGGCGTCTCCTTGGGAGGAAATGCCCTGTTGCGCTGGGCGCAGGAAGCCGGCAACACGGCCGCTGCGGTGGTGCGTTCAGTCGCGGCCGTGAGCTCACCGATCGACCTCGCGGCGGGCGGTTACGCCATCGGGCGCGGCTTCAACCGCTTGGTGTACACCCGCATGTTTCTGAACACCATGGTGCCCAAGGCATTGCGCAAGCTCGCGCAGCACCCGGGTTTGTTTGATGGTCAGGCATTGCGGGCGGCCCGGGATCTCTATGAGTTCGATAATCTGTTCACGGCGCCATTGCACGGATTCCGCAGCACGGAGGACTATTGGGGGCGGGCGTCGGCCAAACCGCACCTGCACCGCATCCAGATTCCGGCGCTGGTGGTGAACGCACGCAACGACCCATTTGTGCCGGCGTGGTGTTTGCCGTCGCAGGCCGATGTGGGGCGCCATGTCACCCTGTGGCAGCCAGCCCACGGTGGCCACGTAGGATTTCCGCAGGGCGTCATTCCCGGCCACGTGCGCACCATGCCAGAGGCCGTGGGCAACTGGTTGGCGCAACATCTGGGAGCCGGGGCAGCCCATGGATGACCTAGTTCGTCAGGCCATGGCCAAGTGGCCCAATGTGCCGGATTGCTACGGCTGGCTGGGTCTGGACGCGCGTGGGCACTGGTACATGCGTGACGACGCCGCCCAAGCCCAAGGCAGCTTTGCCAGCGGCCAGCCCGGTGCCAAGGGGAGCCGTTTGCAGCACGAGAAGCTCATCGCATTCATCGACCGCAACTACGCAGCAGATCCCCGCGGCCAGTGGTATTTTCAAAATGGCCCGCAACGGGTGTTTGTCGAACTGGAAGCGACGCCCTGGGTGTGGCGGGTCAGCGCCCAGGGGCAGGTGCAATCCCACATCGGCCAGTCCGCTGAGGTAGCGCAGGCCGTGGTGGACGAGTTGGGGTGGCTCTATTTGGACACCCATGTCGGCTTTGGCGTGGTCCACACACTCGACGTCGGCTTGGTAGCCGAGGTGTTGGAGGAAGGCCGCTGGCCGCTTGTGGAGGTTCAGCGGGCTGAGCTGCCCGCGCGCCATGCCTACGTGTGCAGCCCTCATCTCAGCAGCAGGCACTAAAAAAGCCGCCGTAAACGGCGGCTTTGGAGGTGCTTGCAGCGGGCTTTACTTGGCAGCTTCCGGTGCGGCCGGCTTTTTGGGTTCGTCAAACTTGGCGCCACTAGCGTTGGCCATGTAGACCACAGCCCGGGCAATTTCAAAGTCATCGAAATCCCCGCCGCTTTGTGCCCCCATGGCTCCCTTGCCTTTGAGAGCGGACTGCAGCATGGCGTCAAAGCCAGTTTTAATGCGGGCGCCCCAAGCAGACGCATCCCCCACCTTTGGCGCACCGGCGGCACCAGAGGTATGGCAAGCGGTGCACTGTGCTTTGAACACGTTCTCGCCGGTACGCATTTCCCGGTTGGCGTCGCGAATTTCAACCATGCCCACTTTTTGGATGCGCTCGGCGGTGGACTTTTCGATGTTCACGGTTCCAGCGGCAGGCTTGTTGGCGGAGGTCACATACGACACCAATCCGATGATGACAAAAATCGGAATCACGATGGAAAAAAACGCGGCCAGCAATACCTGTTTTGGCGTCTTGATGGGGCCCGTATGTGCTTCGTCGTGTGCGTTAGCGGGGCTGGAATCGCTCATGGGTGTCCTCAGTTAAGTCGGGGCTTGGAAACAGCAGGCGATTATAGCCAGCGACACTCTGAAAGGCCCCTACAATGCGTGCTTCGGTTTGCGGCTGTAGCTCAGTGGATAGAGTATTGGCCTCCGAAGCCAAGGGTCGTGGGTTCGATCCCCGCCAGCCGCACCAATGTTCTATCTTATCCCGCTTGGGCCGCGTCCAATTCCTTGCACGACGGCGCACACACGGACTGGGCCTTACCTATCAGGTTTCGGGTCTTCAACAATTGGCGCGGACGGTGCTTTCCACACAAAAAACAGGACATGGTGGCAGCGCCACCCAGTGAGTCCACCTTAAAGGGTGAACCGCCTATCTTTGTTTTGTAGCGCAAACCGTCTTGCAGGATGGAGTCTTTGGTTGGGGGTTTGGACATACCTCTATTTTACCGCGCCGCCGACAGTTCACTGTGCTATGGTCATATCCGGGCTTTTGCCGCATGGGCAAATCGTGGCCTGATGAGGAGCAAGCATGAGTAATTCACCTGTTTCTGGCAAGTCATCTGCCTCCGTGGCAGCGTCTGACAGCAAGTTTGAGCTGTTGTTGTTTCGCCTTGGCGTCGCAGCCGGCGGCCAGCAGCGGGAGTTGTTTGGCATCAACGTGTTCAAGGTGCGAGAAATCGTGGTGAATCCGCCCATTACCTACATGGTCAATGCGCCCGAACACCTCAGTGGGCTGGCCAATGTGCGCGGCCAACTGATTCCGGTGATTGACCTGCCCAAAATCGTATCCTGCACCCCACAAACCGACCACGGGGTGGTTTTGGTGACGGAGTTCGGACGCACCACTCAGGCATTTCGGGTGGACGAGGTGGTGGAGATTGTGCAAGTGGAGTGGCGACAGGTCGTGGCTGCTGATGGCGCCGGCAGTGGCTTGGTGTCGGGCGTGGCGCGCTTGGATGGTGACAAACCCGAATCGCGTCTGGCCCAGGTGCTGGATGTGGAGCAAATCCTGAGTAGCGTTTTCCCCCGTCCTGCAGGTCAGGCCGAGCAGACTGCGGGTTTGCCTAAGGTTCAACTACCAGCGGGGACCGTCGTTTTGGTGGCAGACGATTCAGCGGTGGCTCGCATGCTGATCGAAGAATCCTTGCGTGCGATGGGCGTGCCCTTTGTGGATGCCAAGAACGGCAAAGAAGCTTGGGAGAAGTTGGAGTCTTTTCAGGCCAGTGCCGCGCGAGAAGGTAAATCCATACGCGACAAAATTGCGCTGGTGTTGACCGACCTGGAGATGCCTGAAATGGACGGGTTCACCCTAACGCGAAACATCAAAGGCGATAGCCGCTACGCCGGGTTGCCAGTCATCGTCCACTCGTCGCTCACCGGCTCGGCCACCGAGGGCCACGCCAGCAGCGTAGGTGCGGACGCCTACATCGCCAAATTTGAACCGCGTGAGCTGGCCGAATGCATTCGGCAAACCTTGGGCGCACGCGGGCTCTGACCCGATCGGCGAGTTCAGAGCTCGCAGAAAGCAAAAGTGGGGGACACGGGGTTTCCCCTGAGTGCGCTTACGGTATGCTGGGTTTTTCTTTGATTACCACAGGAGACATTCCGATGCGATTGATTCAAAAGATGAGTCTAGGACTGGGTCTGAGTGTTGCCCTGGTCGCCGGCGCGGCCCATGCACAACAGCAATTTGTCAACATCCTCACCGGCGGACAAAGCGGCGTGTACTACCCCATGGGTGTGGCACTGTCCCAGATCTATGCCAAGGCGATTCCCAATGTGCGCGCGACAGCGCAAGTGACCAAGGCGTCTGCCGAAAACCTGAACCTGTTGCAGGCGGGGCGCGGTGAACTCGCCATGGCCTTGGGTGATGCGGTGTCCGATGCCTGGAAGGGTGACGCCGAAGCCGGTTTTGCCAAGCCGTTGGATAAGTTGCGTGGCCTGTCTGGCACGTACAACAACTACATCCAGATCGTGGCCAGTGCGGATTCCGGTATCAAGACCCTAGCGGACCTGAAAGGTAAGCGCATCTCTGTGGGCGCCGCCAAATCGGGTACTGAACTCAACGCGCGTGCCATTTTTAAGGCGGCCGGCATCAGCTACGCTGACTTGGCCAAGGTCGAGTACTTGGCGTTTGGGGAGTCGGTGGAACTGATGAAGAACCGTCAGTTAGACGCGACCCTGCAATCGGCCGGTTTGGGCGTAGCGTCGATTCGCGACCTGTCTACGGCGATCAAGATCGTGGTCATTCCGGTGCCCGCTGATGTGGTGGCCAAGGTCGGTGATGCGGCTTACCAGAGCACCGTGATTCCTGCCAATACCTACACCGGCCAGACTGCTGACGTGGCGACTGCAGCGATCCCTAACTTTTTGGTGACCCACTCTGGGGTGTCCGATGATCTGGCCTACCAAATGGCCAAGACCATGTACGAGAACATTGACACGCTGTACGCCGCCCACAACGCGGCCAAAGTCATCAAGCGTGAAAATGCGATCAAAGGCATGCCCATTCCCTTGCACCCCGGAGCAGAGCGCTACTACCGTGAGGTGGGCTTGATCAAATAAGCCCTAGACTTTTGTCTCCCGAGTCGGCCGCACCCCACGTGCGGCCGATTCTTTTTGTCGTTCGAAGAGGTCCGCATGACGCAAGCCCCTAGCACCCATAACCCCGCTGGCACGCCCGACGAAGCAGCCCATGCTCCCCTGCGGGGTGCCCTGTTTGTCGTCGCCATCTTGTTTTCCAGCTACCAAATCTGGATGGCGGCCTTCCACCCACTGTCCAGTCTGGTGATCCGGTCGGTACACGTAGGCTTTGTCTTGCTCATGATCTATGCCTTGTACCCGCCCTTGGGCGGACGGGCCGTGTGGTCGCGCGCGCTGGGGTGGACGTTGGGTGGTATCGGGTTTGCATTCGGTATTTACCAGTGGGTGTTTGAAGCGGATCTCACCCAGCGATCGGGGGATCTGACGCCCATGGACTGGGTGGTCGGGGTGGTTACTGTGGCGCTGGTGTTTGATGCAGCGCGCCGCGCCATGGGTTGGGGCCTGCCCATCATCTGTGGGGTCTTCTTGCTCTACGGCATTTTTGGCAACTATCTGCCGGGCGTCTTGGCCCACCGTGGCTTTGGACTGGACCAAATTGTGAGCACGTTGGGCTTTGGAACCGAAGGCATCTATGGCACACCGACCTACGTGTCGTCCACCTACATCTTTCTGTTCATTCTGTTTGGCTCGTTCCTGGAGCAGGCTGGAATGATCCGCCTGTTTACGGATTTTGCCTTGGGTACCGTAGGGCATACGCGCGGAGGCCCAGCCAAGGTGGCAGTGATTTCCTCAGGTTTGATGGGCACCATCAGCGGTTCTGGTGTGGCCAACGTGGTGACCACCGGGCAGTTCACCATCCCGTTGATGAAGCGCTTTGGCTACAGCCCCGCATTTGCGGGGGGCGTCGAGGCGACGGCGAGCATGGGCGGGCAAATCATGCCGCCTGTCATGGGGGCGGTCGCCTTCATCATGGCCGAAACCATCAACGTGCCCTACCTGGACATCGTTAAGGCGGCGCTGATACCGGCCATCTTGTATTTCGTGACCGCGTTCTGGATGGTGCACCTAGAAGCCGGACACAAGGGCTTGGTGGGGATGGCCAAAGAAGACTGCCCCAACCCTTGGACCGCAGTGCGTGATCGCTGGTACTTGTTGTTGCCGCTGGCGGGACTCGTCGCTTTGCTGTTCTCTGGCTATACGCCGCTGTTCTCCGGCAGCGTCGGCTTGGGACTGACCGTCATCCTCATTTTTGGCGCCGCGGTGGTCAGCGGCGTGGCTAGCATGCCGCTGCGCGCTCTGTTCTGGGTGTTGCTGGGCTTTGCGTGCGGTGGTTTTTTTCAATTTGGGGTCGGCGCCTTCTTTGTGTTGATTGCGGCCCTCGTTGCGTGGACCTACGTGCGCCGCACCGGCGGCGATGCGCGGCGTTTGGCAGTCACCGCATTGGTGGATGGCGCTCGCCACGCCTTGCCCGTTGCGATTGCCTGCGCGTTGGTGGGGGTGATCATTGGCATGATCAACCTGACCGGGGTGGCGGCCGAGTTGGGTGGCCACATCATTGCCGTGGGTGAAAACAGTCTGTTTCTGGCCTTGTTGCTCACCATGGTCACCTGCTTGGTGCTGGGAATGGGCATCCCCACCATTCCGAACTACATCATCACCAGCTCACTGGCGGCGCCGGTGTTGCTCAAGCTGGGCGTGCCCTTGATCGTCTCGCACATGTTTGTTTTCTACTTCGGCATCATGGCCGACCTGACACCGCCGGTGGCCCTGGCCGCGTTTGCGGCCGCACCCATTGCGCGCGAAAGCGGTTTGAAGATCAGCTTGCAGGCGATTCGTGTTGCCATTGCAGGTTTTATCGTGCCTTTCATGGCGGTGTACAGCCCGGCGCTGATGCTGCAAACCGGGACCTGGGTGGATACGCTGTGGATCGTGTTCAAGGCGCTGGTGGCGATTGCCATGTGGGGCGCAGGTGCCATTGGCTTTTTGTTCGGGCCGTTGAATTGGGCGGAACGGATGTTCGCCATCTTGTCTGCCAGTTTGTTGGTGGTTGCCCTTCCGTTCACCGATGAGGCGGGGCTGGCTTTGGTGGCTGCGTTTGTGGTGTGGCACCGCTGGCGCGTGCGCCAGTCCTGAGGCCCTGTTGCGGGATGGAGGCGTTGTTGGGTATTTGCCTGGCGTTGGCGGCTGTGGCACCGGTCGCTTCAGGACCAGCGGCGCCTGGATCCGAGCTCACTCCGGCGACCGTGTTCGTGCCCGGCACCCATTTCACCTTGTCCTGGATGCACAGCATCGAGAAACTGCGTTGGGAAGAGGACTATGTGGTGCAAGCCGCCTCTGCGGGGCAGCCCCTGCGGCTGGCAGCGGTGCAGGCACGCGTACATGGCTCCGCAGCAGGTATGGAACCACCGCCCAATGCAGTGCTGCGCAATGGCTGGTATGCCTATACGCCCAGTATTCCCTTTGCAGATTCGTTGCCGCTGACCCGGTCGGAGTTCACCGCCGATTACACACTCTGTGCCGACGGCCAGTGCCACCTCATGGCGCACTGGCTTGCCTCGGACGGTGGCGTCACCCACCTCACACCCTGCAGCCGCTAATGCGTTGTCGGATCGTGGCCGCCCGCCAGGCTAGAGCGGCAAGCCCACGTAGTTTTCGGCCATGACCGTGGACGCGGCGTGCGACTGGACCAAATACGACAACTCGGCGTCCTGCAGTTTCTGGCCGATGGCACCCTGCTCGGGGAAGTTATGCATCAGGTTGGTGAACCACCAGGAAAACCGCTCCCCTTTCCAGACCCGCTGCAGGCAGCGGTCAGAGTAGTGCGCCATTCCCACATCCGAACGCTCAAGGTAGTGCTCGGTCAGGGCGTCTGACAAATACTTCACATCGCTGGCCGCCAAGTTGAGTCCTTTGGCGCCAGTGGGGGGCACGATGTGGGCCGCATCCCCCGCGAGCAGGAGCCGGCCGAAGCGCATGGGCTCGGCGACAAAGCTGCGCAGGGGGGCAATGCTTTTTTCTAGCGAGGGGCCGGTGACCAAGCTGTCTCGCGCCTCCGGGTCCAAGCGCAGTCGCAGCTCATTCCAAAACGCGTCGTCGCTCCATTGCGCGGCCTTGTCGGTGAGTGGCACTTGTAAGTAATAGCGGCTACGCGTGGCGCTGCGCTGGGAGCAAAGTGCAAAGCCCCGTGGGCTGTTGGCGTAGATGAGTTCGTGGTGCACCGGCGGTGTATCCGCAAGCAGGCCCAGCCAGCCAAAGGGATAGACCTTCTCGTATTCCGTAATGGCACCCGGCGGCACGCTCGCGCGGCAAACGCCGTGAAAGCCGTCGCAGCCAGCGATGAAATCGCAGTCCAGCCGCTGGGATTGACCGTTGTCGGTGTAGGTGACGTAGGGTTGGGTGCTGTCAAAGTCGTGGATGTGCACGTCTTGGGCTTGGTACACCGTGGGCAAGCCTGCCTCGGCGCGGGCCTGCATCAGGTCGCGCGTTACCTCGGTCTGGCCATACACCATGACCTGGCTGCCGCCGGTCAGAGTCTGCAGGTTGATGCGGTGGCGTTGCGACTGGAACAGCATGTCGAAGCCGGTGTGGACCAGGCCTTCTGCGTGCATGCGCTGTCCCACGCCCGCAGCGTCCAGCAAGTCCATGGTGACCTGCTCCAACACGCCGGCGCGGATTCGGCCCTGCACATAGTCGCCGCTTTGGCGCTCCAGGATGACGGCGTCAATGCCCGCGACATGCAGTAACTGCCCGAGTAACAGCCCGGCGGGGCCTGCGCCAATGATGGCAACTTGTGTACGCATAGTGGAGCGGTCCTGCAAAACGAGATGTGTTGAGCGTAAAACGGCCGCCTTGGAATGGCCAGATGGCTGCGCTGGTGTTGTGCGATAGTCGAACCATCTGTGCGATAGTCGCGCAGAACCTGTTGCAAGGAGTCGCCGATATGAGCACGGCCTGCCCAGAGTCCGGCATCGCCAAGGCCGACCTCATCGTTGGCATGGCCAAGGGCATGGCGGTACTGGAGAGCTTTGACACCGAACGCCAGCGCCTCAACGCCAGCCTTGCCGCCCAGCGCACGGGGCTGACCCGGGCGGCGGCACGGCGCCACTTGCTCACGCTGGCCCACTTGGGCTATCTGGAGACCGATGGCAGCTACTACTGGTTGGCCAGCAAAGTGCTGCGTTTTTCGGGTAGCTACCTTGCATCCGCGCGCATACCGCGCCTGCTGCAGCCCACCCTGCACCGGCTCGCGATGCAGACCCAAGAATCCTGCTCCGCCGTGGTGCTGGATGGTGCCGAGGTGGTGATCGTGGCGCGCAGCGGCAGCGACCCGCGCAGCGCGCCGCCCGGCAAAGCGCCGCTGTTGGCGTATGGCCTGCATTTGGGGGCGCGGCTGCCAGCGCACGCCACGTCCACCGGGCGCTTGCTACTGGGTGCGCTGCCTAAACCTGCTTTGACAGCCTGGTTGAAGGCGCATCCGCTGCGCCGCCTGACTGCGCACACCCTGACCGATGCCAAAGCCTTGCGGGCCAGCATCGAGCAGGCGCGCAAACAAGACTTTTGCTCGGTGAATGAAGAGCACGAGCTTGGGGTGCGCGCCTTGGCGGTGCCCTTGCGCAACAGCCAAGGAGACATGGTGGCGGCGCTCAACATGGTGGTTGCCCCCCAAGCCTGGACCGCCGAGGCGCTGCAAATGTCAATGCTGCCCGTTCTGCAGGAGGCGGCGCACGAGCTGCGCGTGCTGTTGTAGCCTTGGTCGCTGCACCGTGACGGGCGATTGGCGGGGTTTATGCTATAAAAATAGGAGCTACTCGCGCATATTCCATAAGGGCTAGACCCCAATTTGACACTTATTTCACCATGTTTGACGCCCCTGACCTCGATATTCCTCCCTCGTTTCTCGCGCTGTACACCCAGCCCCACCGGGCCCGCTTGACGGTGGACCGCGCCACGCTGGCGCAGCGCTATGAGCTGTGTGAAGACTTGGCCCAGATGCTGACCACGACCGCCGGGGAAATGCAGTGGTCCTTGGGTATTACCGAGGGCGATGTGCTGCAGCGATGCCACCGTGGCCTGTTGGGTGATGCGGCTGTGGTGTCCGAAACAGAGGCCCAGTGGGTGGTCAGCAGGCTGGCGGAGCTCATGGCGTGGCCTCTGCCTAACTGGTAGCTAATTGGTAACTTTGTTACTTGAAATTCCCGAATCAATGACTTAGGAGTGAAATATTGATACTGGGACAAAACCGGTTTTGAAAATATAAACTTTAAAGAATTTTCAAGGGTTTTCCCTGAAGGCTTGGATTTGTAATCGAGTTACATTTCCTGAAATGGCGGTGCGTAGCGCGGCCCAAGTCAGGAGCATGTCTATGAGTCAGTCCGATGTCCGTTTGCGCGGAATCGTTAAAAACTACGGCAAAGCCAATGTCATCCACGGCGTGGATCTCGACATCGAGCCGGGTGAGTTCGCCGTCTTTGTGGGCCCTTCGGGTTGCGGCAAAACCACCTTGCTACGCATGATCGCGGGCTTGGAAGAGATTTCGGGCGGCGAGCTCAGCATCGGCGGCCAGCGCGTGAACGATCTCGGGCCGTCCCAGCGCGGCGTGGCCATGGTGTTCCAAAGCTATGCGCTCTACCCGCACAAGACGGTGTTCGACAACATGGCGTTCGCCCTCAAGATTGCCAAGACGCCCAAAGAGGAAATCCAGCGCCGGGTCGGTGTCGCCGCTGAGATCTTGCAACTGGGCGACTACCTGGATCGCCTGCCCAAGGCGCTCTCTGGTGGGCAGCGCCAGCGCGTGGCGATCGGCCGTGCCATCGTGCGCGACCCCAAGGTGTTTCTGTTTGACGAGCCGCTCTCCAATCTCGACGCCTCTTTGCGCACCAAGATGCGTGTCGAGCTGGCCACGCTGCACCGTCGCTTGGGTGCCACCATGATTTATGTGACCCATGACCAGGTTGAGGCGATGACGCTGGCCGACAAAATCGTGGTGCTGAACAAGGGGCGGGTGGAACAAGTGGGCCGCCCGCTGGACCTTTACAACAGGCCGGCCAGCCTGTTTGTGGCCGGGTTCATTGGCTCACCCCAAATGAACTTTCTGAGCGGCGAGTTGGCGGCGCGCCACAACGTGGCCACCATTGGCCTGCGTCCCGAGCACCTGAAGGTGCAGGCTGGTGGGCCTATTCAGGGTACGTTGAAACACTCCGAGCGCTTGGGCAATGAAACCTTTGCCTACGTGAGTGCGGATGCCTTTGGCGATATCACCGCGCGCATGGATGGCACGCTGGGATTGGAGCCTGGCAACGCTATTGAACTGGGGTTTTCCGCAGAGCACCTGTACAAATTCAACGCCGAAGGCCGCCGCGTCGACTGACGCCGGGCTGTCACCATGTTTAGCGCTGCGGATGGGCCGTGGCGCACCAAGAGGAGAAGAGACGATGTTTAAGAAAACCGCAATCGCTGGGGCGTCAGCTCTGGTACTGGGGACTTTGGTCAACCCGGCTATGGCCGCCGCTGACTACAAAGGTCCGAATTTGAAGGGTGAGGTCATCACCATTACCTGCCCGTGGACTGGCGCCGAAGAAGTGTCGTTCAAAAAGGTGATTGATGGCTTTGAAAAGGCCACCGGCGCGACCGTGAAACACGCGTGCTCACAAAGCTCGGAGCAGCAAATCGTGATCGATATCAAGGCCGGTTCGCCGTCTAATATTTCGGTGTTTCCCCAGCCCGGCTTGGCTGCCAACATGGCCGCCATTGGGGGCTTGGTTCCACTGGGTGACAAAGCCCGCGATTGGGTGAAGAAGAACTACGCAGCAGGCAGCTCTTGGGCTGATTTGGGCACCTATGCCGACAAGGCAGGCAAGAAGCAGTTTTACGGACTGTTCTACAACGTCAACGTGAAGAGTTTGGTCTGGTACATCCCTGAGAACTTCAAGGAAAAGGGCTATAAAGTGCCCAAGACCATGGAGGACCTTCAAGCCCTGACCAAGAAAATTGCCGGAGATGGTGGCAAGCCTTGGTGTATCGGTTTGGGCTCGGATGCTGCCACCGGCTGGCCTGCGACAGATTGGGTCGAAGACATGATGTTGCGCACCCAAACGCCCGAGGTCTATGACGGTTGGGTTAGCAACAAGGTCAAGTTCAACGACAAGCGCGTGGTGGATGCCATTGATGCCTACGGTTGGTTTGCCAAGAACGATGCCTACGTAGACGGCGGCGCGCAGGCCGTAGCCACCGTGAGTTTCAAGGACAGCCCCAAGGGCCTGTTTGGTGCGCCACCCAAGTGCTACATGCACCGCCAGGCGTCCTTCATTCCTGCGTTTTTTCCCGAAGGCAAGGCTGACGATGCGGACTTCTTCTACTTCCCCGCGTTTGCCAGCAAGAAGCTGGGCAACCCGGTTCTGGGTGGCGGCACGATTCTGACCATCACCAAGGACAGCAAGGGTGCACACGCTTTCATGGATTACATGGAAAGCCCGCAAGCGCATGAAATTTGGATGGCGGACGGCCCTGGCTTCCTGACACCGCACAAGGGTGTGGACTTGGGCAAGTACAAGACCAAGGCCCAAAAGAAGCAAGGCGAGATCCTGCTCAACGCCACCACCTTCCGCTTTGACGGCTCTGACCTAATGCCTGGCGCAGTGGGTGCGGGTAGTTTCTGGAAGGGCATGGTCAATTACTCGGGTGGCCAAACTGCCCAGCAAGTGGCAGACGAAATCCAGAAGAGCTGGGACGCCATTAAGTAAGGCTTAGGCTGGCCAGCGCCCCACGAGGGGCGCTTCGGCGGCCGGCAGCCTGTGCTGTCGGCCCCGTGATTCTTTTTAGGAAACGCACGAGAGTGGTCCCCATGACCGATCCTTTTATTCAAACTTTGTTGGCCGTCGTGGTCAGCATTGCGGTGTGCCTGCTGTACTTCGCAGGATCCAATTTTCTGCTGGACCTGATCGTGCGCTTGCCGCTGGTCAGTGTGGCCGGCCAAGAGCGGGTGCGCAGCCGTGTGCGGCCCTGGCTGTTTTTGGCGCCCGCGCTGTTGCTGCTGGGCACCTATTTGCTTTACCCCCTATTTGAAACCTTTCGTCTAAGCTTTTTTGACGCGACGGGCGAAACCTTTGTGGGTTTGTTCAACTACCAATGGGTGTTGGTCGACCAAAATTTCCTCATCACGATTCGCAACAACTTTCTGTGGCTCATCGTGGTGCCGTCCGCCGCGACGGCGTTGGGGCTGGTGGTGGCGGTGCTGGCGGACCGCGTGTGGTGGGGTGGGTTTGCCAAGTCCATGGTGTTTATGCCCATGGCGATTAGTTTTGTCGGTGCCAGTGTGATCTGGAAGTTTGTGTACGACTTTCGTGGGCCCGAAGCCGATCAGATCGGTATCTTGAACGCGTTGGTGGTGGGCATGGGCTTTGAGCCCCAGGCTTGGGTCACGGTGCCGTTTTGGAATAACTTCTTCCTCATGGCTATCTTGATCTGGATTCAGACCGGTTTTGCCATGGTAATTTTGTCAGCAGCCTTGCGCGGCGTACCGCACGACACGATTGAAGCTGCACGCATTGACGGCGCCAGCGAGCTGCAAATCTTCTTCGAAATCATGGTTCCCCAAGTCATGTCCACCGTGCTGGTGGTGTGGACCACCATCACCATTACCGTGCTCAAGGTGTTTGACATCGTGATGGCGATGACCGGTGGCCAGTGGGATACCAGTGTGTTGGCCAACCTCATGTACGACTGGATGTTCCGTGGCGGCGGTGACTACGGCCGCAGCTCGACCTTGGCCATGGTGCTGATGTTTGCGGTGATCCCGGTGATGGCATTCAATATCCGGCGCTTCCGCACCGAGGAGGCGCAGCGATGAAAAAATACTTCAGTCTTCCGTCTATCGGGGCGCAGCTGTTGCTGCTGGTCATCGTCGTGTTGTGGGTGCTTCCTACCTTTGGCCTGTTTGTATCCAGCTTCCGAGACAAGCAGCAGCTGGTCTCTAGCGGCTGGTGGACGGCCTTGTCCACGCAAACTCGCGCAGACATGCGCCGCTCGGGTGGCGCCCAAAGTGTCGTGAAAGAAGGCGATCGCTACGTCATTCAGGGCAAGTTGTTTGGTGAGAACTCACCGATCCGGGTGAAGCAGTTTTCGCTTAAGTCGTCCACGCCCAATGAATTTGCAGTCGGCACGCTGGCCGCTGTGGAAGACGGCCAGATTTTTGATGAAGAAGACGGCCAAACCGATGGCACGCTGACAGTGGCTGCGGATGGCAGCTACCGCATGGAGCTGACTCGCCCGTATGAGGAGGATCGTGGTATCCGTATTTTCTACGTGGCCGAATCGCCGCCCGTTTTCTTGACGCAGAACTATGAAAAAGTGGTGGCGTCCGAAGGCGTGGGGCAGGCCTTTCTCAATACCTTCAAGGTCACCATTCCAGCGACCTTCATTCCGATTTTGATCGCCGCGTTTGCCGCTTACGCGTTCAGCTGGATGGAATTTCCGGGCCGCAAGTGGCTGTTCATTGTGGTGGTGGGCTTGCTGGTGGTGCCGCTGCAAATGTCGCTGATTCCGTTGCTGCGCTTGTACAACCAGTTGGGTGAGACGCTGGGGATGGACTCCAAGTCCTACCTGGGGGTCTGGTTGGCGCACTCGGCGTTTGGCTTGCCGCTGGCGATTTACTTGCTGCGCAATTACATTGCCGCGTTGCCGCGCGACATCATCGAGAGCGCTCGGATGGACGGTGCGTCGCACTTCCAAATCTTCACCAGCATCGTGTTGCCGCTGTCGATCCCGGCATTGGCCAGCTTTGCGATTTTTCAATTTCTCTGGGTCTGGAACGATTTTCTGATTGCGCTGGTGTTTTTGGGCAAGGCGCCTGACCAGGTCGTGCTGACCATTAAGCTCAATGATTTGTTGGGCTCACGCGGTGAGAGTTGGGAAATTTTGACCGCCAGTGCCTTTGTCTCCATTGCCGTGCCAGTGGCCGTGTTTTTCTCGCTGCAGCGCTTCTTTGTGCGCGGCTTGTTGTCCGGGTCGGTGAAGTAAGGCCATGCCCGTGTTGAGTTGGGCCGGGCTCGTCCCGGTGCCGCTTTTCTATTTATTTTTTGTCCTTCCATGACCAAAGCATTGAACAACAACTGGTGGCGCGGTGGCGTCCTCTACCAAATCTATCCACGCAGCTACGCCGACAGCAACGGCGACGGCATTGGTGATCTGCCCGGCATCACAGCCCGGCTGGAGCATGTTGCAGCACTAGGGGCTGACGGCATTTGGCTCTCGCCCTTCTTCAAAAGTCCGCAGAAGGACTTTGGGTATGACATCAGCGACTACTGTGACGTAGACCCTATGTTCGGCACGATTGACCAGTTCAGCACGCTGGTAGCGCGCGCCCATGCGCTGGGCCTGAAGGTGATGATTGACCAAGTGCTGTCGCACAGTGCCGACCAACATCCTTGGTTTGTCGAAAGCCGCGCTAGCCGCGACAACCCGAAAGCGGATTGGTATGTCTGGGCCGACCCCAAGGAAGATGGGAACCCGCCCAACAATTGGTTGTCTATCTTTGGCGGCAGCGCCTGGCAGTGGGACACCCGCCGTTGCCAGTACTACCTGCACAACTTTTTAACGAGCCAGCCCGATCTGAACTTCCACAGTGTGGAGGTGCAAGACGCCTTGCTCGCCACCGTCAAGTTTTGGCTGGAGTTAGGTGTAGATGGCTACCGCTTGGACACCGCTAATTTCTACTTTCACGATGCACAACTGCGCGACAACCCGCCGCGTGGCCGCCCCACGGGTGAGGACCCTGCGGTCAACGCTGTTAACCCCTACGGTTGGCAGTGGCACAAGCATGACAAGAGCCAGCCCGAGAACCTGGCATTTTTACGTCGCTTGCGCACGCTGGTTGACGCCTACCCGAACACCACCATGGTGGGCGAGATTGGCGACGATGACGGCTTGGCACGCGTGGCCGAGTACACCAGCGGTGGTGACAAGTTGCACATGGCGTATTGCTTTGACTTGTTGGGGTCGGCGCACAGTGCGCCGCACCTGCACGGGATCCTGCGGCGCTTTGAAGAAGTCGCACCCGATGGCTGGCCCTGCTGGGCCTTGTCCAACCACGACGTGACCCGGATGGCTACACGCTGGGGCGAAGGCGGCGCCACGGCGTCGCAGGGTTTGTTGCGCGTCGCTGCAGCGCTGCAAATGAGCTTGCGGGGTTCCCCTTGTATCTACCAAGGCGACGAGCTGGGCTTGCCCGAAGCGGAGATTGCATTTGAAGAGTTGCAAGACCCCTATGGAATCACCATGTGGCCCGAGTTCAAAGGGCGTGACGGCTGCCGCACTCCGATGCCGTGGACTGCCGCAGCGCCCGACTTGGGCTTTGCCACCGTGCCCACTAAGGCCAAACCCTGGCTGCCCGTCGCCGAAAGTCAGCGCGCTTTGGCGGTGGATGTGCAAGAAGCCGCACCAGATTCTCTGTTGCACTTTTACCGCCAGCTACTGCGTTGGCGCAAGACGCAAAGCGTGTTGGTGAGCGGCGCGTTGGAGGTGTTGCCGGTGCATCCGCAGGTGCTGGCTTTTGTGCGCACCCAAGGGGCGCAACGCCTGCTCTGCGTTTTCAACTTCAGCGACAGCGCGGTGGCTTGGCCCGTGCCGGGTGGTTGGGAGGGTGCAAAGTTGCTGGAAGGCAGTGGCCTGGCAGGTGCCACGCTGCAGGCGGGAACGCTGCAGTTGGCACCATGGGGCGGCGCTTACCTGCAGCCGTAGCCGGTTTTTTTGCTAGGCTAACCAAAAGTACAGGGCAAAACGCCCTGTACACCCAGCTCAAGCACCCAAGTGTTCCCCGCCTGGGGGTGGCGTGCCAACGTGTCGGCATCCAACTCCGCGCGCGCGCTGGTCACCAGCATCAGGTCCAAGCTCTTGCCCCCGAAGGCCACGCAGGTGATGTTGGGCGCAGGCAGGGGCACGGTCCGCAGGCACTGTGCGTCTGGGGTGAATTGCCGAATGCAACTGCCGCCCCAAAACGCGATCCAGACATTGCCGTTGCGGTCAAAGTTCATGCCGTCGGGCGTTCCTTGGTCTTCGCCGAAGCGGAACCACTCGCGCTTGCCAGACAAGCTGCCGTCGGCGGCGATGTCATAGCGGTAGACCGTGTTGCGGAACGAGTCGGTATGCAACATCCAACTACCGTCCGCTGCGATTGCGGGGCCATTGGCAATGTAGATGTCACGTTCCATCACAGTCCATTGGCCATCCGCGTCCAAGCGCGTGAGCTGGCCTTGGCGCAGTGACGCGTCGTCATTGTTCATCGAGCCCGCCCAAATGCGCCCCCGGGCATCGGCCTTGGCATCGTTGAGGCGCACTTGCGGTTCGCCAGCGTGCGGACTGCCTATCGGCTCCCAGCGCAGCGTGGGTTCGGTCCACAACCGCACGAAACCCGATTGCAGGCCCGCCATGAAACCGTCGCCATCGCGGCGTGGTACCAGCCAGCAGATGCGCTCGGGCAGCGCCCATTGTTGCGAACGGTCGTCTTCTGGCGACCAGGCGTGCAGAGTGCAGCCGTGGATATCGACATAGAAAAACCGTTGGCTGGCGGCATCCCACATGGGGCCTTCGCCCAAATTGAGGCTGCCCGGGCCGATGGCGCGGGGCATTGCTGGTTGCTTCAGGTCCATCCGGCGTCCACTACAAAATCTTGCGCCGTCACCATCTTGCTGTCATCTGCTGACAAAAACAGCGCCATATTGGCCACGTCGCTGCCGACGATACGGCCGGGTAGGCATTGGTTTTCGTCCATGGCGCGCTCGCCAGCTTCGTCCACCCATTGGGTCAACTGCTTTTCCGTCATGATCCAACCCGGGGTCAGGGTATTCACGCGAATATTGAACTGTCCCAAATCAACGGCCAAACTGCGCGACAAGCCGACGGTGGCGGATTTGCAAGTTGCGTAGATCGGATAGCCCTTGCCCTTGATCATCCAACTGATGGAGCCAAGATTGACGATAGTGCCGCCGCCTAGGCGCTTCATGCCCTCGACCACGGCCTGGGCCGCGAAAAAGGCGGGTCGCAGGTTGACCGAGACGCGCCAGTCGAAGTCGTCTGGCGTGACATCCGCGATGGCGTGGCGCTGGTCGTTGGCCACGTTGTTGATCAAGATACCGATGTCGCCAAATTCAGCAGCGGTGCTCGCGATCGCTGCCTGTAGGGCAGCAACATCGGTCACATCGTTAGCGATGAAACGCGGCGTGGGGCCCAGTGCGGATGCCGCTTCGATGACCTGTTGGGCCGAGGCAGCATTGCGCCCGGTAAAGACGACTTTGGCGCCCTGACGGGCAAAGGCGATGACGATGTCTGCGCCAATGCCCGAGCTGCCGCCGGTCACGAAAACGGTGCGCCCCGTCAAGCTGGGGTAGTGCGCGTATTGGGAGAGGGGATCTGCGGTGAGTGTCATGGCGGTTGTGTGAAGAGGGCGACTTGGCCCGGGTAAGTCATGCACTTTGGGCCAAAATTGTCATATAAAAAAACACCGCTGAATTTGGGGTTTACCCTATGTTTTGCGGCTTGCTGGGCTCATTCTGCAAATTGATGGATGAGCGTGCGGGTGTCGGACAGCAAGCTGGCCATTCGGTGCAGAGAGCTTTGGGTGTCGCCGCTTTCAATGGCCGCAAAGACCTTCTGGTGGTCGGCTAGCCCGCGCTTAAAGTCTTCGACACCGCTTGCAGTGATGCTGAGCAGCGTGCCCAGGGCGCTACTGATAATGGCGGCTAGCGGCATGAGTAGCGGGTTGTTGGTAGCTTTGAGAATGGCGGTGTGAAACGCCAAATCAGCCTCCACCCAGGCGGCAATGTCAAGTGCGTTCTCCATGTTGTGCAGGGCGTTGGCAATGTCGGCCAATTGTTCGGGGGTGCGGCTGGCTGCGGCCAGCCCTGCCGCAGCAGGCTCTATGATTTCTCGCAATTCCGTCAGATGGCGCAAAAATTCGGCGTCGGCACCGGTGGCGCAACGCCAAGCCAGAATGTCAGGGTCGAGCAAATTCCACAGTGATTTGTCGCGAACGCGGGTGCCAATGCGGGGGCGTGATTCCAGCAGCCCTTTGGCCGCCAGCACTTTGATTGCCTCGCGCAAAGCGGTACGGCTGACCTGCAACCCCTGGTACAGCTGTTCTTCACTGGGGAGCAGGGCTCCAGCCGGGTAGACCCCACCCACCACCCGCCGCCCCAGTTCGTTGACCACGTGACCGTGCAGCTTGCGGCCGTTGTAGGCCGAGGTGGAGGGGTTGAGCTGGGGTTTCATGGCGTGAGGACGGGACGCGCGAGGTAGAGAAGGTCCACAATTAAATCATCATATGTTTAAATCGGGAAATCACGCAATTCGGGTATTAACTAGGTAAATCAATGATGGGACACAGCAATCCAACTACCGTCGTCGGGCTGGACTGGGGCACCACCCACCGACGGGCCTATGCGGTGGACGCCCACGGTGCCTGCACGCAGGAACTGGCTGACGGTGATGGTGCGCTGGCGTGCAAGGGCCGGTTCGCGCAAGCCCTGCAGGCGGCGTTGGATACGCTGGCGGTACAGCCTGGTTTGGTGGTGATGTCGGGCATGGTGGGCAGTGCGCTGGGTTGGCATGAGGTTCCGTATGTGAACGGTGATGTGGCGCTGCAAGACCTAGCCGCCCACGCCTTGCGGGTGTCCGATGCGCCCGCCGGGGCCCCTTGCCTGCTTTTACCGGGCTACTGCTTGCGCAACGCCGCAGGCCTGCCTGATGTTATGCGGGGCGAAGAAACCCAATTGCTCGGCGCCTGGGCCTTGGGCCATACCGATGGCTGGTTTGTGCTGCCCGGCACCCACAGCAAGTGGGTGGAACTGCGGGCAGGGCGGGTGGTGCAGCTGCGCACCTACATGACCGGTGAATTGTTTGACTTGTTTGGGCAGCATGGCACTTTGGCCGCCGCCGCGAGTGCCAGCTCCGTGTGGGATGACATTGCGTTCGCCGAAGGCGTCCGGGCGGCGGGCGCGCACGCCTTGAGCCACCAGCTGTTTGGTTGCCGCGCTCGGGTGGTCAGCAAAGACATGCCGGCAGCCAGCAGCCGGTCCTACCTCAGTGGACTGCTGATTGGCACGGAACTCAAAGACGTGTTGCAAGGCGGCACGGCACCAACGTCGCCGACCGCGCATGCCCATTTCAAATTGTTGGGCTCGCCCCAATTGGCGGCGCTGTACCAAACCGCTGCTGGCTACCTCGGCCTGCACTTCGACATTCTGGATGCCCGGCAGGCCTTTGTCGCCGCCGTCCACCATATTCACGCCACCTGGAAATCTGCATGACCGCCACACCCGCTTTGCCCCATCCCCTTTTGACAATGGCTCGCAAACTGCCTCTGGTCGCCATCCTACGGGGGCTAGAGCCTAGCCAGGCCCAAGCTGTGGGTGAGGCCTTGGCTGAGAGCGGCTTCCGTGTGTTGGAGGTGCCGCTGAACCGGCCCGGCGCGCTGGAGTGCATCGCCACCTTGGCCCGTACGCTGCCCGTTGATGCCATCGTGGGCGGTGGCACCATGCTCACCGTCGCCGACGTGGAGGCGGTACACGCGGCGGGCGGGCGACTCATGGTGTCGCCCAACTGTGACGCTGCGGTGATACGCCGCGCCGTGGCGCTGGACATGCTGTGCGCGCCAGGTATTGCCACTCCGACCGAGGCGTTCACTGCCTTGCAGGCTGGCGCCCACGCACTCAAACTATTCCCAGCAGAAATGGTAGGCCACGGTGGCCTCAAGGCTTTGAAATCGGTGTTGCCGGCGGGGACGGATATGTGGCCGGTGGGCGGTGTTACGCCGGAAAGCATGGCGCCTTGGCACAAGGCCGGTGCCACCGGCTTTGGTATTGGCAGTCAGCTCTTCGCGCCGGGTACTTCTGCTGCAGAGGTTTTGGTGCGGGCGCGCGCCTACGTGCAAGCGTGGCAGCAAGCCCAGACCTAACCCGCCGCCTGTTAGTCAGTTGTTTTTGAGAGTCAGGGCGCGCTCATAGAGGGCATTGCGCGGTGCACCGGTGATGTCGGCTGCCAACTTCACGGCCGTTTTGAGAGGCAACTCCGCCAGCAATAGCTGCAACACCCGATCGTCCGGTGCATCGTCGGTCGCGGCCACTGCGGGGTGCAGCACCAGCACAAATTCACCGCGCAAGCGGTTCGCGTCAGCGGCCAGCCACGCTGGCAGTGCCGTGGCCGCTACGGTTGCAATTTCTTCAAACTGCTTGGTTAGTTCGCGCCCGACGGTGACCAGACGTCCGCCCAACGGCGCTAGAGCCAGAGCCAACGCTTCAATACGGTGCGGTGCTTCGAGCAGCACCACGGCCTGCGCAACCTGCAACAAACCTTGCACGGCGTGGGCCCGCTCGGTCGCTTTGGACGAGAGGAAACCGAGAAAAACAAAACCATCGGCGTTGCCTGTGGCATCCACCAATCCGGCGGCACTGACCAAGGTGGTCACGCTGCTGGCGCCCGGCAGTGGGACGCAACGTAGGTTCTGGGTCCGCAGCGCGGCACAGAGGCGTGCGCCCGGGTCGCTGATGCCGGGTGTCCCAGCGTCGCTGACGTAGGCGATGCGCTGGCCTTGGCGCAGGCGGTCTGCTACGCCGTTGGCGGCTTCCGCCTCGTTGTGTTGGTGCACCGCCAGCAGTTGTGCCCCGGTTTTATCAATGCCGTACGCGCGTAGCATTTGTTGGGTATGCCGTGTGTCTTCGCAGGCGATGACATCGGCCAGCTTCAGTAGGTGCAGGGCGCGCAGGCTGATGTCGGCCAAATTACCGATGGGGGTGGCCACCATGTAGAGCGTGCCTTGCGGATAATGCTGCGCACCGGCGGCTTCTTGCGCCGCCTGCAGGGCAGAGGTAAACGAGGCACTCATATGGGTTTCTTTCCTGATCAAGCTAAGGCAACCACCAAGCAGCGCGGCGATGCCGGTGAGCAGGTGGCGCTGCAGCATCTGCAAGCCCTAGGCCTGAAGTTGGTGTGCCGCAATTATCGAACCCCCGGGCGCGGTGGCGGCGAGATTGATTTGATTGTGCGCGAGCCCGATGGCACGCTGGTGTTTGTCGAAGTGCGCCAGCGCAGCAGCAGCCGTCACGGTGGGGCTGCGGCCAGCGTGAGCGCTGTGAAACAGCGCAGGATCATCTTCGCGGCGCGCCACTACCTGTTGCGAGTTTCGCCTGTGCCGCCGTGCCGGTTTGATGTGGTGACGATTGATTCTGGTTCTGTGGAATGGATCAAGGCCGCATTTGATGCATCTTGAAACATCGGCTACCTTCTTTGGCACAAGCGGCGCAGCCCCTCGCGTTATCATCCAAGGATGCTGGAACAACGAATTCAACAACACTTCATTGACAGCGCGGATCTCAAATACCAGTCGGCCCAAGCGCTCAGCAAGCCCATTGCCGATGCGGTACAGGCCATGCTGGCCTGCGTCACCAGTGGCGGCAAAGTACTGGCCTGTGGCAACGGGGGCTCTGCTGCCGATGCGCAGCATTTTTCCGCTGAATTTGTCGGTCGCTTTGAGCGCGAGCGCCCTGAGTTGGGTGCGATCGCGCTGACCACGGACACCTCCATCATCACGGCCATTGCCAACGACTACGATTACAACGTGATCTTCTCCCGCCAAGTGCGCGCGCTGGGTCAACCGGGTGACGTGCTGCTGGCCATTTCTACCAGCGGAAATTCGGCCAACGTGCTGGCCGCCATTGAAGCCGCGCATGAGCGCGAGATGGTGGTCGTGGGCCTGACCGGGCGTGGTGGCGGCAAGATGGCACAGGTACTGCGCGATACTGATGTCCACATCTGCGTGCCGCACGATCGCACGGCACGTGTCCAAGAGGTCCATATTCTGGCGTTGCATTGCATTTGCGATGGTGTCGACGCCCAACTTTTAGGTGAACAGGAGCCCACACCATGAAACTGACTTTGCAACGTACCGCTGCCCTCGCACTGGTAGTCACTTCTTTAACCGGACTGAGTGGCTGCTTCCCCCTTTTGATGGGGGGCGCCGTGATGGGTGGCCTCGTGGCTACCGACCGCCGGACCTCGGGCACCGTGGTGGAGGATGAGGGCATCGAGCTGCGTGCGTCCAGCCGCATCCGGGAATCCTTGGGCGAGCGTGGCCACATCAATGTGACCAGCTACAACCGCCAGGTGCTACTGACCGGTGAAGTCGCTAGCGCGCAAGACAAGCAGTTGGTGGAGCAAATCGTGTCCCGCGTAGACAACGTGCGCAGTATCGTGAATGAGTTGGCTGTCATGGGGAATGCCAGCCTGACCCAGCGGTCTTCAGATTCGCTGGTCACAGGTCGGGTTAAAGCGTCTTTGGTGGACGCCAAAGATTTGTTCTCCAATGCCTTCAAGGTGGTGACTGAGCGCGGAACCACCTACATCATGGGCCGAGTGACGGCGCGCGAAGCGAAGCGCGCCACCGAGGTGGTGAGTGCAACTTCGGGTGTGCAAAAGGTGGTTCGAATTTTCGAAGTGATTTCGGAAGAAGAACTGGCCCGTATGCTGCCACCACCGGAAGAGCCTGCCAAGAAGTAAGTGGACTCTGCTCCCCAAGAAAAACGGCCCTGATCGGGCCGCTTTTTTGTGGGTACTTGCGGCTACTTCAACCGCCTCACCAAGCTGGAGGTATCCCAGCGCTGCCCACCCATTTGCTGCACATCGGCATAAAACTGGTCCACCAGTGCCGTTACCGGCAGGCGCGCACCATTGCGCTTGGCCTCGTCCAGCACCAGCCCCAAGTCCTTGCGCATCCAGTCCACAGCAAAGCCAAACTCAAACTGGTCCGCCACCATGGTCTTGCCCCGGTTGTCCAACTGCCAGCTCTGCGCGGCGCCTTTGCCAATCACTTCCAGCACCTGGTTCATATCCAAGCCCGCCTTCTGGCCGAAGGCCACTGCCTCAGACAAACCCTGTACCAAACCGGCAATGCAAATCTGGTTCACCATCTTGGCCAACTGGCCTGCTCCGTTGTCTCCCAGCAGGGTAAAGGCCCGGGCAAATGCCATGGCTACGGGCTTGACGACTTCAAAGGCCGAAGCATCGCCGCCACACATCACCGTCAGTAAACCGTTTTGTGCTCCAGCTTGGCCACCTGACACCGGCGCATCGATGAATTGCAGACCGCGTGCGACGGCCAGCGCACCCAGCTCGCGGGCGATATTGGCTGACGCCGTGGTGTGGTCGACAAAAATCGTCCCGGGCTTCATACCCGCAAAAGCGCCATCGGCACCCAAAACCACACTGCGCAGATCGTCGTCATTACCCACACAGCAAAACACCATATCGGCTTCTTGCACCGCCAGTTTGGGCGTTTCGGCATGGCGATGAGAGCCTAATTGGCTGCTAGCCCCCGTGAATTCTGCGCACCAAGCTATGGATTTGGTAGCAGTTCGGTTGTACACGGTGACCTGGTGGCCGGCACGAGCCAAGTGGCCTGCCATGGGGTAGCCCATGACACCCAGGCCCAGAAAGGCGACGGAGTAGGCGGGAGAAGGGTCGTAGGTTTTTGCGTTGATGTTGGGCATGTCTACATGATGGCGAAGTTTTCGGTACCGGCGGACAGGTCGTTGGATTTGCCGCGTTGGCTGTTGAGTTTGATTTGCAGGCGCAGATCGTTCAGCGAGTCAGCGTTGCGCAGGGCGTCTTCGTAGGTGATGGCATTGCCTTCGTACAGGTCAAACAGCGCTTGGTCAAAGGTCTGCATGCCGGCCTGGCGGCTCTTCTTCATGATCTCCTTCACCTCGGAGACTTCACCCTTGAAAATGAGGTCCGAAATCAGCGGCGAGTTGATCATGATTTCGACGGCGGCCATACGGCCCTTGCCATCTTGCTTGGGAATCAGGCGTTGCGAAACCAGTGCCTTGAGGTTGAGCGACAAGTCCATCAGCAACTGGCTGCGGCGCTCTTCTGGGAAGAAGTTGATGATGCGGTCTAGCGCCTGGTTGGCGCTGTTGGCGTGCAGTGTGGCCAGGCACAGGTGGCCGGTTTCGGCAAAGGCGACGGCGTGTTCCATGGTTTCGCGGTCGCGAATTTCGCCCATCAAAATCACGTCAGGTGCCTGGCGCAGCGTGTTCTTCAGGGCGGCTTCCCAGCTGTCAGTATCGAGCCCCACTTCGCGCTGGGTGATGACGCAGTTCTTGTGGGCATGCACAAACTCCACCGGGTCTTCGATGGTGATGATGTGACCGTAGGATTGCTCATTGCGCCAATCCACCATGGCTGCCAGCGTGGTAGATTTCCCCGAGCCCGTAGCGCCCACCATGATGCACAGCCCGCGCTTGGACATCACCACCTCTTTGAGAACTTGGGGTACGCCCAAGCCGTCAATCGTGGGTAGGACCTGCGGAATCACCCGCAGTACCAGTCCGACCTTGCCTTGCTGGATGAACGCGTTGGCACGGAAACGGCCAATGCCCGCAGGCGCAATGGCGAAGTTGCTTTCTTTGGTGCGCTCAAATTCCGCCACCTGTTTGTCGTTCATGATGGAACGCGCCAGTGCCATGGTGTGCGCTGCATTCAGCGGCTGCGGCGACACCTTGGTGATCTTGCCGTCCACCTTGATGGCAGGAGGGAAGTCCGCCGTGACGAACAAATCGCTGCCATTGCGGCTGACCATCAGTTTAAGCAGGTCATTGATGAACTTGGTGGCTTGATCGCGCTCCATGAGAGCTCCTCCTTGATGTGTTTAGCCTGGGAAATTCTCAGGAATCTTGGCTTTGCCGCGTGCTTCGGCGGGGCTGATGATGTTGCGCTTGACCAAGTCCGTAAGGTCTTGGTCCAAGGTCTTCATGCCCACGCTGTTGCCGGTTTGGATGGAGGAGTACATCTGCGCCACCTTGGCCTCGCGGATCAGATTGCGAATGGCCGACGTGCCCAGCATGATCTCGTGCGCTGCTACGCGGCCTTGGCCGTCTTTGGTTTTGCACAGGGTTTGCGAGATCACGGCCTGCAGCGATTCGGACAACATGGCCCGGATCATTTCCTTCTCTTCGGACGGGAACACGTCAATGATCCGGTCGATGGTCTTGGCGGCGCTGGACGTGTGCAGCGTGCCGAACACCAAGTGCCCCGTCTCCGCCGCCGTCATGGCCAGGCGGATGGTTTCCAAGTCGCGCATTTCGCCGACCAGAATCGCATCTGGATCTTCCCGCAGCGCGGATTTCAGCGCAGCAGCAAAACTCAGCGTGTGGGGACCGACCTCGCGCTGGTTGACCAGACACTTTTTGGATTCGTGGACGAATTCAATCGGGTCTTCCACCGTCAAGATGTGACCGAATTCGGTCTCGTTGAGGTAGTTCACCATGGCCGCCAAGGTGGTGGACTTGCCTGAGCCGGTAGGCCCAGTCACCAGCACCATGCCGCGCGGTTTCATGGCCAGCTCGGCAAAAATCTTGGGCGCGTTGAGTTGCTCCAGCGAAAGAATTTTGCTCGGAATCGTCCGAAACACGGCGCCTGAACCGCGGTTGTGGTTGAAGGCGTTGACGCGGAAGCGGGCTAGGCCATCGATCTCGAACGAGAAGTCGATCTCCAAAAACTCCTCGTACATCTTGCGCTGGGTGTCGTTCATGATGTCGTACACCATGGCATGCACCTGCTTGTGGTCCAGCGGTTCCACGTTAATGCGGCGCACATCGCCGTGGACCCGAATCATGGGAGGAAGACCGGCCGACAAGTGCAGGTCGGAGGCTTTGTTCTTGACGCTGAACGCCAGCAGCTGGGTAATGTCCACGGATACCTCTCGGAGTCGTTGGGGGTTTGGTACGCTTCGTAGATTATGACGATGATTGCCGACAACCTCCATGCCGTTCGCGCCCGACTGGCCAACGCCTGTACCGACCACGGCCGAAAGCCCGGGGATGTGCACTTGCTGGCTGTCTCTAAGACCTGGGGTGCACAGGCGGTGCAACAGGCTTGGGACGCGGGCCAGCGCGCCTTTGGCGAGAACTACATTCAAGAAGCGGTGGAGAAAATCACCGCCCTGCAGCACCTGCCGCTGGAGTGGCATTGCATAGGCCCGATCCAGAGCAACAAAACCCGGCTGGTGGCGACGCATTTTCAGTGGGCCCACACGGTAGACCGGCTCAAGATTGCGCAGCGTTTGAGCGAGCAGCGACCCGCCGCCCTGCCGCCCCTGCAACTGTGTATTCAGGTGAATGTGGACGGTGGCCCCACCAAGGCCGGCGTAGCGCCCGCCGACGCGCTGGGGCTGGCGCAGGCCGTAGCGCAGCTGCCGGGTGTGCGGCTGCGTGGTCTGATGTGTATTCCTGAGCCTGCTCCTGATTTTGTAGCTGCTTGCGCAGTATTCACAAGGGCTAGGGCCCTATTTTATGCATTAAATGGACAGGGCTTGGGGCTGGACACCCTGTCGATGGGCATGAGTGCGGATTTGGAGGCAGCGGTGGCCAGCGGTAGCACGATGGTGCGCGTGGGCAGCGCCATTTTTGGCAACCGCCCTTCCGTCAAATCGGCAGGCGCGTCGAGTGTTTGACTTCTTCCATGACGGCGTAGGTGCGGGTTTCGCGCACGCCGGGGAGTTGCCACAGCACCGTTCCGGCAAACAGCCGGTAGGCCGTCATGTCGGCCATGCGGGTTTTGAGCAAATAGTCAAACCCGCCGGCCACCATGTGGCACTCCAAAATCTCGGGTCGCACCTGCACCGCCGCTTTGAATTCGTCAAACACCGTGGCCGTGGTCTTGTCCAACAAAACCTCCACAAACACCAGCAAACCGGCGCCCAGCTTTTGCGGGTTCAACCGCGCCTCGTAGCCCAAGATGTAGCCGTCTTTGGTGAGCCGCTGTACCCGTGCGAGGACGGCGGTGGGGCTGAGCCCCACGGTTTCGGCGAGTTTGAGGTTGGAGATGCGGCCATCCTCCTGCAGGCAGCGCAGGAGCTTTAGGTCGATGCGGTCGAGTGCGGGGTGTTCAGTCGGCATGGGCGGGCCCGGGTTGGGGCGGGCCATTGTGGAGTGGGCAGCCTTGCTTCAGCGCTTCACGGACGGTGGTTTGACCGTGCCGCAGTCGGTGCCCAGCCATTTGCCGCTGGCCTGCATGTCCATGCTTTCTTCGCGCCCTTTGACGGTGGCGGTGGTCTTGATTTTTACCGTGTAGGCCTCGGGGCTGACAAAGGTCACTGTGCCCTCCCCGCGGCTAGGCGGCTTGGTGCAGCTGAACGCAAATTTTTGCGTGTTGCCACTGCGCGCGCTGGTGGTTTGCGTGCAGTCGCCTGGCTGCGCGCCCATGTCGTTGCGGTCCACCATCTCTTGCGTCATGCAGATCTTGACCGCCATACCGCCGCCCTGGCCGGGGCTGACTTGCGCGCCCTGTTTGGCCATCGCGTCTTCGATCATCTTGCGTTGCTCGGGCGGCATGCTGGCCAGCTGCTTTTGCATCTCGGCCATGGCTTGGTTCATTTTGCTGCCGTTGGCGCCCTGCATCTGGTTCTGGATTTCCCACAGGCCAGGCTTGATGGTTTGGGCGGATGTGGCACTGGCAACCAAGGCCAATAGGGCGAGCAGGTAGCGTGTAGTCATGGGGGCGATTCCGAAGTTTGTCGCCATCGTAGATGCTGGCGCTGTTCACTGCAAGTCTCTGTGGGGCTGGCTTCAACAACATTAACTGCTGAAAATTTCACGAATTTCAGTCAAAAATTAATCCACAAAACCAAGATCATGGTGCATTCATCCATCCAAATGCCATGCTCATGACTCCTTCCCAACGCCTGCCGTCACCCTACCGCCCTGAAGCCGAGGTCACCGCCCACTGCCTGCAAGCCGTCGATCAGGGGCTGGACTGGGCCGCTGCCGCCCGCGCCGCCGCGCCCTGGGTGCAGGCGGTGCGCGACAATCCGCCGCCGTTTTGGGCCATGGAGAGTTTGCTCAAGGAGTACCCCATTTCCAGCGCCGAGGGCCTGGCCCTGATGCGCTTGGCCGAGGCGCTGTTGCGCGTTCCAGACGCCGAAACCGCCATTGCACTCACCGCCGACCAACTGGGCCGGGCAGACTTTGACGGCGCTGGCGACAAGGTGCTGGCGCGTCTGTCCAGCGCCGCCATTGCGCTGTCTAAGCACTTTTTGCCCGGCGCAACCGAGGGGAGCGCCGCTGAACCTGGGCTCATGGGCAAGCGCGGTGCCAAAACCGTGGTGGCCGCCACGCTGCGCGCGGTGCAGTTGTTGGGCCGGCAATTTGTGCTGGGGCAGACCATGGCGGAGGCGATGAAAGAGGCCGACATCGCACGCCAACGCACCGCCAAGCAGCGCGACCCGCATAGCGGTGCGGGGCTGGGGCTGACCTTCAGCTACGACATGCTGGGCGAGGGCGCGCGCACGGAGCACGACGCATTGCGCTACCTGAAGAGCTACCAAAATGCTATTGAATCCGTAGCTTATCGCGCAGATTCCATAAGGGCTACAGCCGAAAATGATGGTATTTCCATCAAATTGAGTGCGCTCTACCCGCGCTACGAAGACGCGCACCGTGAGGCGGTGCTGGAGGTGCTGGTGCCGCGCGTCTGGACGCTGTGCGAAGCGGCTGCGGCGGCCAACATCAATCTCACGATTGACGCGGAAGAGGTGGACCGACTGGAGTTGTCGTTGGAGGTGCTCGAAGCCCTGCTGGTGCGGGTGGCCGCGCACTGCCCGCAGTGGGTCGGCTTGGGGCTGGCGCTGCAGGCTTACCAAACCCGCGCGCTGGAGCTGATCGACCAAGTGACGGCGCTGGCCCGCAAGTACCAGGTCAAGCTCATGTGCCGCCTGGTCAAGGGCGCCTACTGGGATGCGGAGGTGAAGCGCGCCCAGGAGCTGGGCCTGCGGCACTACCCAGTGTTCACGCACAAGCACCACACTGATGTGTCTTACTTGGCCTGCGCGCGCTCTCTCTTGGCCGTGCCCGATGCCATCTTTCCGCAATTTGCGGGGCATAACGCAGGAACCATTGCGGCCATTTTGCAGATGGCCGCACGCACGGGCGCACCATTCGAGTTGCAACGCCTGCATGGCATGGGCGAGGGCGTGTTCCGCGAGGTGCTGAAGAACCCGCTGGTGCGCTGCCGCGTCTATGCGCCGGTGGGCGCGCACAAAGACTTGCTGGCCTACCTGGTGCGCCGACTATTGGAAAACGGCGCCAACTCCAGCTTTGTGCACCAGTTAGCGGACGAATCGGTGGGCATGCAAGACTTGCTGATTTCACCGTTGCGCTTGGAGCCCCAGCCCAGCCTGCCACTCCCGGCGGACTTGTTTGGCACCCACCCCGGCGCGCGCAAAAACAGTACGGGGCTGGACCTGACGGTGGCGGCCCACCGCGAGCCGCTGCTGGCAGCGCTGGCAACGACTAGCGTTCCTGTGGTGCGAGAGTTTGATGCCAAAAGTATCGCTAGCCCTTATGCACGCTGCGCAAGCAGCTATAAAAAATGGAGCATTACGCCGGTAGAGGCGCGCGCTGCTGCGCTGCGCCGTGCGGCCGATGCGCTGCAGGCGGCGCTACCGGAGTTCTGCGCGCTGCTGGTCAAAGAGGCGTTTAAAACCTGGGGCGACGCGATTAGCGAAGTACGCGAAGCGGTGGACTTTTTGCGCTACTACGCCGACGAGGCCGAGCGCACCATGCAGCCCATCGCGCTGCCAACCGTGCACGGCGTGGGATGGGGTGCTGCATCGCAGGCTTTCGATGCGCAGGCGGGTCACAGTTACGGTGTCACCGGCGAAACCAACACCCTGCGCCTGACCGCGCGCGGCGTCTGGGTTTGCATCAGTCCGTGGAACTTTCCGCTGGCGATCTTCATGGGTCAAGTGGCAGCAGCTTTGGCAACAGGCAACACCGTGCTGGCCAAGCCGGCGGAGCAAACGCCCGGCGTGGCGCAGGCGGCCGTAGATTTACTGCACGCTGCGGGCGTGCCGATGGACGCATTGCAACTGCTGCACGGTCCGGGCGAAACGGTGGGCGCTGCGCTGGTGGCCCAGCCCGGTGTGGCCGGCGTGGTGTTCACCGGCTCCACCCAGGTGGCCAAAATCATCAACCGCGCGTTGGCCGCCAAAGAGGGCCCCATCGTCCCGCTGATTGCGGAGACGGGCGGTATCAACGCCATGCTGGTCGACAGCAGCGCCCTGCCCGAGCAGGTGGTAGACGCGGTAGTGCACAGCGCGTTTCGCTCAGCTGGCCAACGCTGCTCGGCGCTGCGCTTATTGGTGGTGCACTCGGCGATTGCGGATGGGGTGATTGAGATGCTGCAAGGCGCGGCCAAGTTGCTGGTGGTGGGCGCTTCGTCGAACGTGGCGACTGACTTGGGCCCGGTGATTGACCGCGAGGCTTACGACACGATTCAGCGCCACATAGTTCGTCTAAAAAATACGTCAAAAGTGCTTGTAGCCCCCGTAGGTATTGCGCAAGCAGCTTCCGAAAGCATAGCAAATACCGCTCCCAACCTGATTGCACCTCACGCCTTTGAGGTTGCCCGCGTTGCCGATGTGCAGGCGGAAATTTTTGGCCCGGTGTTACAGGTGGTGCGCTGGGGGCAAGACGGTACGAGCGACCCCACCGAGGTGATCGCCCAGATCAACGCGCTGGGCTATGGCCTTACGCTGGGCATTCAAACCCGCATCGACAGCCGCGCCCAAGCGCTGGCAGCTGCGGCCCATGTGGGCAACGTCTATATCAACCGCAACATGACTGGCGCGGTAGTGGGCTTGCAGCCCTTTGGTGGCGAAGGCCTGTCGGGTACTGGTCCCAAGGCCGGTGGCCCGCACTATCTTTTGCGCTTCTGCGCGGAGCAAACGGTGACCGTGAACACGACAGCGGCGGGCGGGAATGCGGCGTTGTTGGCGGGGTGATGGCCTATTTGGGCAGCAAGGGATTCCCGCTTCTCGGAAGCCAATGCTGCACCAACGGCAGAAGTAGTTTTCGTTCTTCTGCAGGGAGAGCTAAGAAGGCCTTTTCATCGCTCGCTTGTGCTGCGGATTGCACCGCCGCAAACATCCGATTCCAAATGGTTCGTACTCTCTTTCCGTTAGCGTCGTTGGACGCGAGGAATACATCTTTCATCAGCAGCGACAGCCATTCCCCGTAAGCCGCTTCGGGTCTTACTGCGTTCGGGCGTACGAGACTGGCGACTGCGTGGGCAGGGTAGCGCATGAGCAACAACGCTAAGCGTTTTCGGGTTTTCTGGGCACGGGACGCGTCGATGTTGAACAGGCCGAAGTGAATGGAAATGGCGAGTGAATACTCATCCACCGCATTTTTCCGATTTAGGTGTTCCTCCGATGACAGCAGCAATGCCTCATGTGTTCTTTCCAGATCCTCAACTTCTTCATGAAGCAAAGTGCACAAGTTTGGCCACTGAGTCCCTGTCAAAAGCGTGGCTAGACGAAGCAAGGCGGATAAGTCGTTAGTGCATTTCGTCTCGGCGATTTCCTGATAAATCGCCTGGCGAGCATATTCGCCCTCACTACGCCTTAGGGCAACCAACTGTGCGTTGAGTTTGGGTTCGATGGTTTGTTTCTTTAGTCCCTCTAGTGCCTTCTCGACATAGCGCAAATCAAAGCCTTGTTGGTCCTGAGGCGTTTGCAGCCACTCTTGCAACTCGGTCTCGCTGTACCAAATTTGCAGCATTTCCACGAACAAGCTAATGGGTTCACCGCGTTGCTGTTTCACTTCCATACACAGGCGCATCAGCGGTTCGCATAATTCGTAGTAGCTCTCGCGGCCCTGTTCAATGGCGCGCACATAGCGTCGCTCTTTGAGTAGTCTGAGCTGGCTGGAGCAAGTTTGCTGCGTGATAAAACAGTTTTTCGCTATTTGCTTTACGGGCGCCGCACCTCGGTAGTTCACGAGGTATTCCACGATCTTGCGCTGCTGCCCCGAAAGGTCTTTCATGCGCGCTTGGTAGTAAGGCGTGAGCTCGTCGAGGGTGTGCATGAACGCTGGCACCAAGGCATCCAGCGCCTCTTTGTTTAAGAACTGGGCAAAGATGATGTAGATGCGGGGGTTGCCTTCGGCCAAGTGGTGAACGGCACGGATGCGCGCTCGGCCTTCGGGTGTTGCGATGAAGTCGGCGAGGGCCTGATCACCGCGTTCATCGGCCACTTTGTGCAGTAGTTGCACCACATCTTCAAAGTCCAGCTCTTTGAGTGGTTCGATGTCGAAAAAACCGTAGAACGCTGATTTTTGCAAACTCACCCCGGCAAAGAGGGCGGGGCTGGTGCAGGTCAGCACCAGCTTGTTGTGGTTTTGCAGAAAGGCGCGCAAGGCTTTTTGGCCTTTGTCGCCCAGTTGTCCGAACAGGTCGTCCAAGTTTTCCAGCAAAACGATCAGTCTTTTCTCGGACAAAACCTCTAACAAGAGGGCTTCGGCTTGCCGCTCAGCGGCTTTGAGTGTGAGGTCGAGGATGGGCAGCATGCGCTGCGCAATGTTCAGTGCAGGGTAGCTGACGTCCAATGTGCGCAGAAGCCGCATGACCAACTCAAAGAAACTGGTAATGCCCCATTCCTCTTCACGCATCCAGGCAATCAGTGCCTGTTCTTGCACCAGCATGTTTTGCGATAGCCGGTGGTGGATGAGCGCGATGAGGTGGGTTTTCCCGATGCCGCGTGGGCCTACAAACAAGGTGTGATGGGCACTGCCCATGCGTAGGCTGTCTGCGATATTTTCTACACCGCGCGCCAGCAGGGGTTCGCGCTGGACCAACATGGCTTCCAGCGTTTGTGGCGGCATCATGCTGGGGGTGAAGTGCGAGAGGTACAGCGCTCGGCCCGTGGCAGTGGGGGATTTTTTACCCTGACTCACAGAGGGGCTCCCTGTACAGAGCTCGGCAACGCCCGGTGCCAACACCACCACCGTTTGACGACACTGAATTTGAAATCAAGTTCGCCGTTGTCGTTGCGCGCAAAGTAGTGGTCGCGTTGCAGCAGGCGGATCAAGTCTTGCCATTGCTCTGGCTCCACATTGGGGTGCGTTCCCTTGGCGCGTTTGATCACATCCCCAATAGATAAGGGTGTCGTACTGGAGGCTACCGCGTCCAAAAGCGCCAGGCTTTGCGGGCGTTGGGTGCCGTAATACTCTTGGGTACGCTCTTCGTAGTGCTGCAGGTTCCAGGTGTCTTCCGGAGCTTGAATACTTTGGGTAACCATTGCGGAGATAGTGGCCCAATCGAGCTTGTTCGTTTGCCCCCGGTGTTTGCGTACCATTGCCGCTACGACGTGGTGTATGTAGTACGGCATGCAGTCCACAGCCGTTGCTGTTTGGGCATACAAGCTCGGATGTTCCGCCTCGAGTTGGCTGTCGGTAAATAGCTGTTGCACTAGCCCTTGGGCATCTTCGATCGACAGGGGTTTTACCTCTATCGATTGCATGTCGTTGATGGGGGCGTTTGCGTAGCCTTGGGCCTTAAGGGCACGAATGATGTGGTGCAACCCCAGCGATCCCGTGAACACCATACGGAGCTTGTTGCCGTTCTGTTGGCGCAGCGTGCGTAACGTGTCCAGCAGTTCCATGGCCTCTGCTGGGTTGGTCTTGGCAATGCCTTGCAACATCCACGGCAATTCGTCCCACAGGAAAACGAGTCGTTCAATGTCGGGGTTTTCGTGTAGGTGGCCTATGGTGTCGCACAGCACCTGTTTCCAAGGACGATGAGCAAAGTTGGGCAGTTTGATGGGGCCAAATTGGGCGCCGCCTGCTTGCTCTCCCAAGCTTTGAAACCAGTTGCGCAGATTGGTTTTCGCCTCCAGATGGGGGTATAGATCCGCCATGGTGCATTCCACAAATTCGCGTCCACTGCGTATGGATTCGAGATCACGCTTGATGACAACCCAACCCGCAGGCGCCATGGCTTTGAATTTTTCTAGGACGTGGGTTTTGCCGACACGACGTTCAGCGACCAGAAGCACACTTTGTTGCTCCAATATGTCTTTCAGATCATGGATCAGCGCGTCGCGCCCCACGATGTCTTGTGGAGCAAGTTGGCCACCAGGATTGGGTTTCATAGCGACTCGATTTAATAAGTTGAAATCATTGTACGTTGATTTCAACTTATTTCAATGGGACGAGTGGCCGCCAGCCACCTTGGGTAAGCCGCGCTTACATCGCGCAGGCGGCTTCGGCCTTGATCAGGGTGCAGCCACGGGCGGCGCCACGGCCTGCGCCGGAGGCTTTCAGCAGTGCGGGGCGTTCGCGGCCCAGTACGGCCTTCCACCAGGCGGGTGCGCCGGGCGGTGGCACCAGTTTGTCGTTCACTTCCTTGGCGGCGTAGTACTCAATGTTCACGCGGCGCTGGTAGCGGGCCGTGCGCGGGTCGGGTGACAACTCGGGTTTGGAGACGCCTTTGCTCACGCCCACGATTTGCTGGGCTTTCACGCCGGCGGCCACCAAGGCGCGCATGACGGCACGGCTGCGGCGTTCGCCAATCAACCAGCAATAGCGCGCGCCACCCAAGCCCAAGGTGTGGCCCGACACTAGGGCGATGCGGTCAGGGTTGTCTTTGAGGTAGCTGGCGTGGGCTTCAATCAGGGCTTTGAACTCTTGGTCTACCTCCCAGCTATCAGCGCCAAAGAACACCCGGCGAGCCAGTGGCCGGCCGTCGGGTGCGGAGGTCAGAGATTCACGCAGCACTTCTTCGCCGGACATGATTTCTAAGCAGTTGTTTTTCATGGGATTTGCCTTTCATAGAGGTAAATGAAAAGGCCGCCACGCCAAAAACGCAGGGACCACGAACCACCGGCACGCAAGGCGCAGGCAGTACAGCAACAACAGACAGCGACCGCTCCGTAGGACGCGGCACCCGGGCGAAGCCTAGGCCGTAGACGCGTTGCGTCTACATACCTGTTGCAACCAGATAAGTGCTTTAATTGTATTGGTACAAACATGAAAGTCAAGGCCTGAATGCGCCGTTCAGGCCTTGATCGCGCGCTGTTAGGTCAGCAGGTTGACCCGCAAACACGGGCGAGCTTGGCCTACTTTCGCATCAAGGTACTTTTGCCAAACAGCGATTCGACCAAGTCCACCGCCACAATGGCCGTGCGGTTGCGTTCGTCTAGCGCCGGGTTGAGTTCGAACACATCCAAGCTGGCCATGCGGCCGGTGTCGGCAATCATTTCCATGCACAGCTGCGCTTCGCGGTAAGTGGGCCCGCCGCGCACCGTTGTGCCCACGCCGGGCGCAATATCGGGGTCCAGAAAGTCCACGTCAAAGCTCACATGCAAATGGGTGTTGTCGTCCATGCCGGCGAGCGCCATTTCCATGGCGTGGCGCATGCCCATCTCGTCGATGAAGCGCATGTCGAACACGTCCAGACCCTGCTCGTGCACAAAGCGTTTCTCGCCTTCGTCCACACTGCGAATGCCTATCTGTCGCACCCACTTAGGGCTGATGGCCGGTACCACACCACCAATCTCGATCAGCTCTTGCGGGCCAAACCCACACAGGCAGGCCACTGGCATGCCGTGGATATTGCCGCTGGGCGTGAGCGCGCTGGTGTTGAAGTCGGCATGGGCGTCTAGCCAGAGAATGCGCAGCGTCTTGCCTACATCGCGGCAGTGGCGTGCGATGGCACTGATAGAGCCAATGCCCAGGCAATGGTCACCGCCCAATACGATGGGCATACGCCCACCTTGCAGTTCGGCATACACCGCGTCGTGCAGGCTGCGGTTCCAAGCGGTGACCTCAGGCAAGTGGCGGTAACCGTCGACGGGCGGTAGCCAGGGGTTGGCCGGGCCGCTGAGGTTGCCACGGTCCAGCACCTCCAGCCCGTGGCTCTGCAGCACGCTGGCAATGTTGGCCACGCGCAGGGCTTCGGGCCCCATGCTGGCGCCGCGGCTGCCCGCGCCGATGTCGGTGGGCGCGCCAATCAGGCTGATCTGGTGGTTCATGGTGTTTGCAGTTGGAAGATGGGGTTGCGCGCACCCACCAGCAGGCCGCGCGCGTTGCGAATCTCGGCCGCGCGCCAGGGCTTGAGCGCCGCGCGCTGCGCATCGTCCAGCCAGCCCAGTTGGTCCAGCACTTCCACGCTGGCGGCAAACAAGGCGGGCTTGTTGCCGTCAATGATCTTGAGCGCAAAGGCCTCGCCACGGCTTTTGCTGCCCACCACCTGCACGCCGTCTGCGCCCACCTTGCTAACCCAGTCGCCCCGGCCTGCGCGGGTGAAGTCCAGGTCATTGCGGCCGGTGCCGCTCACCATTTCGGGGTGGGCGGTCATGGCTTCGCTCAGCAGCGCAAAGCTGGCACCAAACTCCGCGTCCTGCGCGCCGCAGGCCAGGCGCGCATAACCGCGTGCCAGCTTGGAGAGCGGCATGGCGAAGTTGGGCGCCGAGCAGCCGTCAATGCCTATGGGCATGTCCTGCACGTCCATGCCCACGGCGCGCGCCACATCGCGGGCAATGGCCTGCTGCAGTGGGTGGTCGGGCGCGGTGTAGTCGTCCAGCGGCAGGCCGTGCTGCTCGCAATAGGCCACAAAGCCCGCATGCTTGCCGCTGCAGTTGTTGTGCGCCTCGGTGTACACAGCGCCTTCGGGGGCGCTCTTGTCAAAGTAGCCGAACAAGAGCGGCGCATGGCAACCGCAGCGCAGCGTCTTGTAGGTGTGCCCGGCTTTGGCCAACATGCTGTTGGCGGTGTCCACATGCATGGCTTCACCGTTGTGGCTGGCGCAGAGCAGGGCGCTCTCTGATGGGGTGAAGCCAAATTGCGCGGGGCCACCAGCCTCCACAAACGGCAGGGCCTGCAAGGCTTTGAGCGTGGAGCGGGTGAAGGTGACGAGGTGCGGATCGCCCGCAAAGGCCTGCAGCTGGCCGGTGCAGTTCACCACGGCTACAGCGCCAAAGTGCAAGCATTCCGAAGTGCCGCCGCGGGTGAGTTCGATGAGGGGGACGAGGTTCACGGGTTGGGTTCTCCTGAGGACAAGCGTAGCCGATTTGCCCCGGCTTGCGTCGGGCCTGTCTATACTGAAACGCTATTGCCACAGCCCACATTTGCATAGCCCATGCTGACACCCGAACAGAAAACCCGCTACCAGGAAGACGGCTTCCTCATCCTGCCGAATTTCAAGTCCGCAGCCGAGATCGCCGCCGTGCGCGCCCGGGCCGAGGCCATCGTGGAAGCCTTTGACCCGGCCGAGAGCAAGACCATCTTCACCACCAACGACCAGGTGCGGCAGGTGGATCGCTACTTTCTCGATTCGGCCGACCGCATCAGCTGCTTCTTTGAAGAAGAAGCCTTTGGCCCGGACGGCGCGCTGCGCCAGGCCAAGGCCCTGTCCATCAACAAAATTGGCCACGCCCTGCACGACAAAGACCCGGTGTTCGAGGCCTTCAGCCACGGCGCGGCGCTGGCCGAAGTGGCGGCCGACGTGGGGCTGACCCAGCCGCAGGTCTGGCAGTCCATGTACATCTTCAAGCAGCCCGGCATTGGCGGCGAGGTGGGTTGGCACCAAGACGCCACGTTTTTTGACACCACGCCCATCAGCGTCACCACCTTTTGGTTTGCGCTGGAAGATGCCACGCTGGCCAACGGCTGCCTGTGGACCGAGCCCGGTGGCCACCGCGGCCCACGCGGTGTGCTGCGCGAGCGCTTTGAGCGCCGCGGCGACACCATCACCATGCACAAGCTGGACGCCACGCCCTGGCCCGCCAGCAATGTGAACGCGATTCCGCTGGAGGTGAAGGCTGGCGCGCTGGTCGTCTTTCACGGCCTGCTGCCGCACTACAGCGCGCCCAATCGCTCGGCCGTGTCGCGCCATGCCTATACCTTGCACGCAACGGACGCGGGGACCGAATACGCCGCCACCAACTGGCTGCAGCGCAGCGCGGCAGACCCCGTGCGGGGCTTTGTGTTGCCGGGGCTGGCATGATCGAGGGCTTTTCTCCCGCCATCCTGAAGTTTTGACATGACAGACACATTGCCAACCCCGCCCGAAACGCTGGCCGCCGACGCCCCAGCCGATACCCCCGTGGCGGCCCCCAAGCGCGCGCCCAAACCCGATGTTTTTCCGGTGTTGGAAAAAATGGCGGAGTTGTACCCCCACATGTTTGGCGCCACATTCCTGCCCATGAAACGCGGCATTTTTCAGGACCTGCTGGAGGCACACCCCGACGCGTTTGAGAAGGACGGCCTCAAGGCGGCAATGGCCCTGCACACGCGCTCCACCCGTTACCTGACTGCAGTGGCCTCCGGCGAAGACCGGCACGATCTGCAAGGCAAGCCCGTGGAGGCCATGGCGCCCGAGCATGTGCACCACGCCCTGCTGGAAGTCTTCCGCCGCCGCCAGTCCCGCAGCAAGGAAGACCTGCGCCCCAAGCTCGTGCAGCGCATCGTGGTCGCCTGCGAGGCCTCGGGCCTGACGCCCCAGGCCTACAGTGAACTGGTGCAAAGCCGCGACGAATCCGCTAATGCGGTGCTCGACGAAGCCATGGCAGAAGTCAACGCCAGGGCGGCCAAAACCGAAGCGCTGTTGAAGGCGTTCAAGGCCAGCGGGAAATCATTGGACGTCTTTGCGGACATGTACGGCATGGACCCACGTGCGGTGAGTCGGATGCTGACGCGGGCGACTGTTGCCTGATTTGGCAAAGGCGGAGACGCAGGTCGCTGCCGGCCGCGCCAGTGCGCTACACCGATCATTGGGCTGGTAAAAGCGAATCTAGCGGGGAAGCAGTTCCGCCTGCAGCGACCTTCAGCACATGGGTGTAGATCATGGTGGTACTTACATCACTGTGTCCTAGCAGTTCTTGCACAGTGCGAATATCGGTACCAGCCTGTAGCAAATGTGTTGCGAACGAGTGGCGCAAGGTATGAACCGACACGGGTTTTGCAATTCCCGCCTGAGACACTGCGGTTTTTAATGCCCGTTGCAAGCCTTGTTCATACAGATGATGGCGCCGCTCAATACCGCTGCGAGGGTCAATCGAAAGAGTAGGGGAGGCAAATACCCAATGCCATGGCCACGTTTGACCCGCGCGGGGATATTTTGCTTCTAACCTTCACTCAGAGTGTTAGTGTCTCGTTGCGGCGCATGCCCGTGCCATACAGCAGCCTGGCCAGTAAACCGGTTTCACCCGACATTAGGGTCAGGATGGCCTGCATCTCCTCGCGGGTCAACACACTGGGTATGCGCTTGGGGGGTACGGGGCGACCAATTTCTTGCAACCAGGGCAGGTCTTGCCCCACCACCTCTTTGTAAAGATACAGCAGCGCACTCAATGCCTGCCGGTGCGTGGATGTGGAAACCCGGCGCTCTCAGTAGCCAGCATGGTGAGAAAAGCCTCCACCTCCAATTGCCCCATTTCCCTAGGGTGACGCATCTTGCCGAAACGCCCATGCCAGCGTACGAAGAACTTGATCCAGTACACATAGCTCTTCTCAGTTTGAAGGCTGTAGTGCATGTATCGCAGGCGCTCACGTACCTGGTCAAGCAGCCGAGTTGCAACCAGCGGTGGGGCGCTGGGTAATACACGACGGACTAGCTGTACAAAAGGTCGTTTTTGCAGCGTATCAAGGAGTGCTGATCGTCCAAGCAGCGGACATGGTGGGAAAACCAGTTATAAATCAACGACATGCAAAGTCAGATTTTTCACACCACCAAGTTCGAGTCACCATACGCAGTGGAATCGACTTTCATATCACGTTGGGCACCATGAAAATCTTTGCTTGCGCCGCCAACAGCTTTCACGAAATGACTGACTACCTTATGAAAAACTTCAAAGATATTGCGTACATAATTTTCGGGCTAGTTTGTCTGTGCGGCACGCTATACCTAATCTACATACCAGTTAGTGGTATTCAAATGACTGCCAAGGAGCAGGCACTTTCATCGAGCCTTCAGTTCGTGATTACGACTTTGCTTTCCCTGATCTTCTCCTACTTTTTCGCAAAGTCAGGAGTGTTTGAAAAGAACGACCCAATAGCGGAAGCCTCAACCGAGAAAATCGTAAATCTCTCCATCCAAATCGACCGACTAAAGGAGTTTTTGCTTTCGTCAATTGAGGCTGTTGAGTCTCAGCCAGCAAGTGCAGAAATGCAGCTAAGCGGGTTAAAACATCGGGTCGAGTCGGCTGCGGAGATGTCTGTGTTACTGGCACTGTCAAATCAAACATTCAAAAACGATTGGCTTGGTGTTGTTTCCCCTGCGATGAGGAACAAGATTCAACAGAAATACAAACAGACGTCCGAGTGGATCAGCGAAACCGATAAGAAACAGAAGCTAGAAAAGAAGCTTGAAGCCTCTAGCGGAAATGATGCTTTGGTCAGCGAAATTTCGGCTCAATTACGAGAGACCGAAAGCAAGATCGAACGCCTTTCAGACAGCATTCCAACCGCCACTGCACCGATCAAAAAAATCCCTGCCGTCGCCGTAAATTCGCAAACGTTTTCTGAGGCATCCCCAACCAAGCAGTTGGGGGAACTCTCAATTTCAGTTTTGCGTTCGGTGCCGATCGCAACGGGTTCTGGTCGGCTAGCTCCGCACATGGCCTCTGTGCCAAACATAAAGGTCGAGTTGAAATCAGCACCAGTTGGCTTTGACAAAGACAAATACAAGTGCTCGCCAGGAACGGGTACAAACTACGATTTCAACATATCAATCAAATCACAAGAATCTGGTACTCCAGTTCCCGTTGGAGACTATGTGTTTGCCTTCAGTGCAGAAGTTACGGGCTAATGTTGCCCAACCCATCAATCCACCGGACGCTGCGCGATAACGCCGCGCAGCGCCGGTGAATTCAAACGTTGAACTGCATTCAATGGACGCCTTGGCTTTTCCACCGCTACTCACCCGCTTGCTCAAGATCGAGTGCGACTACGACGATGGTAATGGCATCGACTTCGAGCCCCATTCCGAATTCATGGCACCTGCCGAAGCGCAGCGCTGGTTCCACGCTTGGACGGGCAACGCAGTTGCCGACGCATCGCCCTACCGTATCTTCGGTCAGGACGGAACGGGCGGCTACGTCGCATTCTGGTTAGTTCGCACCGGCGCCGACGTGCTGCAGCAGCCCATTGTCTTTTTCGGTTCAGAAGGGGAGTTGGGCGTCGTCGCGCGAGATTTCCTCGACTACCTTTGGCTGCTCGCCGGACGGTACGGACCGTACGAGGCAACTGCCTACCCGATTGAACAGCGAACACCCGACGCAGAGTTCGCCGCCTTCGCAATCGCCCATGCCCCCGATCGCCGAAAGTCGGTGGCCGAGGTAGTCGCAGCGGCCCAAGAGGAGTTCCCCAGTTTCGTCGCAGACGTTCAGAAGCTATGTGGCTACTGAAGTCGCACAACCGCCGCGGCGGAATTCAGTCCAACTAGTCGATCGACACGGACGCCCAATTACGTATGCTCCCTGCGGTCGCGCCTGTCGGTCGCCGTTCACTTTTACGTTCGGCCTCACTATATGGTGCCCTGTTCGGAGATTGCGCTGCTTAATTTATGTAGCTACAATTAAGTATGCTTATTGAATTTGACCCAGACAAAGATGCGGCCAACCAAGATAAGCACGGTCTATCGCTTGCGATGGCATCTGAGCTTGATTGGGATGAAGCTTTGGTTTGGGTGGATGAGCGGTACGAGTATGGTGAGTTGCGGATGATCGCGCTCGCTCCTGGTACTGGAATTCTGTATTACGTGGCTTTTGTGGATCGAGATGATGCCCGCCGGATCATTAGCTTGCGCAAGGCCAATCGACGCGAGGTGAAGCACTATGTCCAAAGTTACTAAGCGGCCAGCGGTAGTCATGCCTACGGCGGCTGAAGACAAAGCCATTACGGCGGCAGCCAAGGCTGATCCTGATGCGCAGCCGCTGACGACTAAGCAGTTGCAGACGATGGTTCCGCTCAAATCAATGCGTGGCCGCCCTAAGTCCGAGAACAAGAAGTTGCTTGTGTCCGTTCGGTACAGCCCTGAGGTTGTGGCCTATTTCAAGTCGACAGGCGAGGGCTGGCAGTCGCGCATGGACGGCGTGCTGCAGCAGTACGTTACACGTCATTCGCGCAGGGCATGAGGCCGAACCGGTCGCTCAAGTCGGACGCCTTCGGCCCCGCTTGGCTCCGACGTTGAGGCTACAAACAAAACATCTTCTGGCCCGCGCTTTGTGGCACCTTTCGGTAATTCGTTTGTCCCCCAATTGACGGCGAGCTAACTGCAGGCGGCCCACAATGTCGCCATGCCCAACATCCTCTCTCCCCTGCAAGCCAGCGTCGTCCAGTGGCTGGTGCAACCCGGCCGGGCTGTGGCCGCTGGTGATGTGCTCGTGATCCTGGAAGCCATGAAGATGGAGCACGAGGTGCGCGCACCGGCTGCGGGGCGTGTCACTCACCTGTGTTTTGCCGTGGGCGAGCTGGTGCAAGAGAAAGACGTGCTATTGAATTGGGAGCTGCTCGCGCATATTCCACGGGGGCTAGAGGTCGATTTGGCATCAAACCCTGCAGTCTTGTCCAATGAGGTTTGATCCTGAGCGCATTTTCTGATTCCAACGAAGTTTGATCCTGAGAAGGGTCAGACAGTAGGAGGCAGCGTCGGGTAGCCAGGCCAGTCGATCATCAAAGAATGGTGATTGACATGAATCTATTGAAGCTCAAAACGCTTGCCCAGTTGCGCCAGTTTTTGGACAGCACGCAGGCCCTGGAGTTCGCAAGCCTTGCCGACACCACGGCGTGCTACGCCCATATCGCGCAGACCGTCCAACGCTTCTCCTACGCGAGCCTGTGCCGTGCGGACCGTTCCGTGGTGCTGCGCTACCTAGAGCGCACCAGCGGCTACTCCAGCGCGCAGGTCAAGCGCTTGGTCGCCCGCGTTCTGGACGGGCAATCTCTAGAGCTGCGCTACGTAACCCCTAACACGGCCTACGCCAAACGCTTTACGGACCAGGACATTGCCCTGTTGGCCCAGATCGACCAGGCCTTTGACACCCTCTCGGGTGCAGCCACGACCCGTGTGCTGTGGCGCCAGTGGCATGTGTACGGTGATGTACGCTTTGAGCGCTTGAGCACGATCAGCGTCTCCCACCTGTACAACCTCAGAAGCAGCCAGCGCTATGAGCGCCAACGCGTGCATCGCAGCAAAACCACCTCGTCGCCACGGTGTACCCAGATCGGCGAGCGCCGCCCTCCAAGGCCTCAAGGCCATGCCGGACATATCCGTATCGACAGCGTGCACCAGGGCGACCACGACGGCATCAAAGGGGTCTACCACATCAATGCGGTCGACATCGTGACCCAATGGCAGGTGGTGGTGTGCACGGAGTACATCAGTCACAGCTACATGCGCACCGTAGTGGAGCTGTTGATTGCGCAGTTCCCCTTCAAGCTGCGCGGTATTCACGCTGACAACGGCGTGGAGTACATCAACGAGCGTATGTCTGAACTGATGGAAAGCGCACGCATTGAGCTGACCAAGTCACGCCCCCGGCGCAGCACGGACAACGCGTTGGTGGAGGGCAAGAATGGTGCAGTGGTGCGCAAGATGTTTGGCTTCCAACACATCGCACGCAGCAAGGCGGGGCTAATCAACGATTTCAACCGTGAGCACTTCAATCCACTGAACAACCTGCACAGGCCCAGCCTGTTTGCAAGCCTTGAGGATGACCCCAAGAAGCCCGGTCGCACCTTGCGGCGTTACTACGCCAAAGATGCCCAGACGCCTTTGGAGAAATTGGCCAGCTTGCCAAAGAACTTGCGCCACCTCAAGCCTGGTGTAAGCATCAAGGCACTTGTGGCGCAGGCGAACCAGCAAAGTGATCTGCAAGCCGCTCAGGCCCGCAATGCGGCCTGGCGGGAATTGGCCCCGAAGCTTTACGGCAAGTGCGCTTGAACGTGGTGTGCAGAGTCTGCAAAGGAGGGGGCGGCGCAAGCGCCGCGGATACACGATTGAGAGATCAGCAAAACGAGAAGCCAAGCAGTTGCGATGATCTCGTAAACTGGCCATTCCTTAACCCATCGGCTGAGCTTGAATACCGCTACCCAACCTGTTGTTCAGGATCAAACCTGATTTGGATAAGACTCCTGCGCCCAAGGCAGCGCCAGATGCTGTGCGTGCCGACCTGCAGGCGCTGCGCGACCGGCTGGCCTACACACAAGACGCCAACCGCCCCTTGTCAATAGCCAAGCGCCACGCTCAAGGGTTGCGCAGCGCGCGAGAGAACATTGCCGATCTGTGCGACGCCGGCTCCTTCATTGAATACGGCGCGCTGGCCGTGGCGGCCCAGCGCAGCCGCCGCACGGAGGCGGACCTGCTGCAGAACACGCCGGCCGATGGCATGGTCACCGGCATTGGCACCGTGAACGGCCAGCGCACCGTGGTCATGGCCTACGACGCCACCGTGCTGGCAGGCACCCAGGGTATGCGCAACCACCAGAAGACGGACCGCATGCTGGGCATCGCCCTGCAGCACAAGTTGCCCGTGGTGCTGTTTGCCGAGGGCGGTGGTGGCCGGCCCGGCGATGTGGACATGCCCATCGTGGCCGGCTTGCATGTCACCACTTTTGCCAGCTTTGCGCGGCTCAACGGCCAGGTGCCGGTGATTGGTATTGCGGCGGGCCGGTGCTTTGCGGGCAACGCGGCGCTGCTGGGTTGCAGCGACGTGGTGATTGCCACGCGCGCCAGCAACATCGGCATGGGCGGCCCGGCCATGGTGGAGGGCGGCGGTCTGGGCGTTTTTCAACCCGAGCAGATTGGCCCCAGCGGCGTGCAGCATGCCAATGGCGTGATCGACGTGCTGGTGGACGACGAGGCGCAGGCCGTGGCGGCGGCGCGGCACTACCTGTCGTTCTTTCAGTGGCCGGCCGCGACGTGGACCGCACCTGATGCCACCATGCTGCGCGATGTGGTGCCCGAGAACCGCCTGCGCGTGTACGACACACGCGCTGCGGTGGATGGCATGGCCGATGTGGGTAGCGTGCTCTACCTGCGCACGGGGTTTGGCTTGGGCATTCACACCGCGCTGGCGCGCATTGCTGGCCGGCCTGTGGGCCTGCTGGCCAATAACCCCGCGCATTTGGGCGGTGCTATCGACGCCGATGCAGCCGACAAGGCCGCGCGCTTTCTGCAACTGTGCAATGCGCATGGTTTGCCCATCGTCAGCCTGGTGGACACGCCGGGCTTCATGGTCGGCCCGGACACGGAGGCCACGGCCCAGGTGCGGCATGTGAGCCGCCTGTTCATTGCCGCCGCGCACCTGCGCGTGCCGTACCTGAGCGTGGTGCTGCGCAAGGGCTACGGCTTGGGCGCCATGGCCATGACGGCGGGTGGCTTCCACGCGCCGCTGGCCACTGCCGCCTGGCCCACGGGAGAGTTTGGTGCCATGGGGCTAGAAGGAGCGGTGCGCCTAGGCTTTCGCAAAGAGCTGGAAGCCGCGCCCGAAGGCGCGCAACGCGAGGCGCTGTTCCAAACGCTATTGGCGCAGCAGTACGCCGCCGGTAGCGGGCTCAACATGGCAGCCACGCTGGAGATTGACGCGGTGATTGACCCGGTCGATACGCGGGCTTGGCTGATTGCGGGGTTGGAAGCGGGGAAGCTTGGGCCTTGGGCTGGGCCGGCCATTGATACTTGGTAAGGCGCGGTGGCGCGGCGTTGTAAACATGCCGCAAGCTGTCGATTTGGAATCAAAAACCATGGTTAATCCTCTGTTGCATACACAGGGGCTGTGTCACAGTGTTTTCTCAAGGTATTAGGAGATGGTTTTGCGAATTCGGGCGTGGTTGTTGGGCTGGACTGTGGCGCTGGGTGCGGTAGTGCCGGCCATGGTGTGCGCGCAAAGCGCGCCGCCCACACCTGCAGTATCTGTCATTCCCAATAACCAAAGTGCGCAAGACCGGGTCATCTTGGCCAAGATCGACGACTCGCGCAAGGAGTTGGAGGCTTCGCTCAAAGACTACCTAGTAGCCGTTGATACCCGGCCTGATCTGAGCCACAAAAAGGTGGGTCTGACGCTGACCAACTTTTCCGGCAGCCCTTTTGCTGTGGCCTACGACCCCAGCGGCAAAAGCATGATGGCCCAGTGGCGTTCAGAAGTCACAACGTCGTCGGGCCAGGTATTCCAGTACCAGGCCTTTGTGGGCGAGGCCGGCGCGGTCAACTTCGTGATCAGCTCGCGCTTCTAGCCACGTTTCTAGCGCACCGTTACCTCAGCATCGCCAGCACGCCGGTGAGCAGTGGCATGAGCAGCGAAGCCAACACCACCTGCAGCCCCAGCGCCAGCCCGGCATAGGCGCCCGCATCCGCATGGACTTGCAGCGCGCGCGCGGCGCCAATGCCGTGCGCCGCCGTACCCAGCGCAAAGCCACGGGCGGTCCACCCGGCGCCGGTGTAGGGCAGGCGCATCAGCGTAAAAAGCCCTTTCGCGCTGAGCGCGCCTACCAAGCCGGTCAGCACGGCGAATACAGCCGCCAGCGCCGGAATACCGCCCAACTTTTCGGCAATCCCCATGGCCACCGGCGCGGTGACAGACTTGGGTACCAAAGACAAGATCACTTCGGGCGGCAGACCCACGGCCCAAGCCAAGGCCACTGCGCTGCCGCTGGCTGCCGCGCCGCCCAGCAACGCGGCGATGAGCAGGCGGCCCCAGCGCTGGCGGACTTGTGCGCGGCGCTGCCACAGCGGCCAGCCCAGCGCCACCACGGCAGGGCCAAGCAAGAAGTGAATGAACTGCGCGCCTGAGAAGTAGCTGGGGTAGGGTACGCCGGTAGCCAGCAGGCTGGCGGCCAGTGTCACGACGCTCCACAGTACCGGGTTAGCCCAGGCAGCTTGCCCAGCCCGCTGGTACAGCGCATGGGCGGCCACGTAAACGACCAAGGTGGCGGTCAGGCCAAACAGCGGCGTGGCCGAAAGGTAAACCCACAGAGCGACAAAGTCAGCCATGGCCGCTCTGCGACCCCAGCGCGGATTCCGACTCCGGAGTTAACCGAAACAACACCCAAGCCGTGACCGCCAAGCCGATCCAGGTAGACAGCACGATGACCAGCGCAATGCGCCCGCCGTAGGTGTCCAACAGGTGCAGGTGCGTCATGACGCCGACGCCGACGGGAATGAACAGCAGCGAGAGATGCGACAGCAAAAAGTCGGCGCACTGCGCCACTGGCTCGCGCACTAACGGCCAGCGCAGCGCGATGAGCAGCAGCACCATGCCCACCACCGGGCCTGGGAAGGGCAAGGCCAAAGCCCGGGCCAATAGCTCTCCGGCACTTTGCAGTGCCAACAACCAAGCCAGACCGCGCAACCCTTGCATGGCCTAGAACCGGGGCAAGTCCGGGTGCTTGAGTTTGCCGCCGCGCACCAGCTCTTTGCCGTATTCGGCGCAGCGTTGCAGGGTGGGGATCACCTTGCCGGGGTTGAGCAAACCCAGCGGATCGAACGCGGCTTTGACGGCGAACATCTGCGCGTTTTCCTGGGCGCTGAATTGCACGCACATGCTGTTGAGTTTTTCCACACCCACGCCGTGTTCGCCCGTCACCGTGCCACCCATGGCCACGCTGGTTTCCAGAATCTCGGCACCAAACAGTTCGCAGCGGCGCAGTTGGTCGGCATCGTTCGCATCAAACAAAATCAACGGGTGCAGATTACCGTCGCCCGCGTGGAACACATTGGCGCAGCGCAACTGGTATTTCTTCTCCATCTCCGCAATCGCCAGCAGGATGTCGGCCAGCCGCGCGCGCGGGATGGTGCTGTCCATGCACATGTAGTCCGGGCTGATGCGGCCACTGGCGGGAAAGGCGTTTTTGCGCCCGCTCCAGAAGCGCAGGCGTTCGGCCTCGCTGTTGCTCACCGCAATGCCAGTGGCGCCGGCTGCGCGCAGCACTGCGCTCATGCGGCCAATTTCTTCTTCCACCTCTTCGGGCGTGCCGTCGCTTTCGCACAGCAGAATCGCCTCGGCCGTCAGGTCGTAGCCCGCGTGCACAAAGTCTTCTACTGCGGCGGTCATGGGCTTGTCCATCATCTCCAGCCCGGCCGGGATGATGCCCGCCGCAATCACTGCGGCCACCGCGTCGCCCGCTTTGCGCAAGTCGTCAAAGCTGGCCATGATGCAGCGCGCCAGTTGCGGCTTGGGCACCAGCTTTACCGTCACCTCGGTGATGACGGCCAGCATGCCTTCGCTGCCCACCACCACGCTCATCAGGTCGTAGCCCGGGGCGTCCAGCGCGTCGCCACCAAACTCAATCGCCTCGCCCTCCATGGTGAAGCCGCGCACCTTGAGCACGTTGTGCAGCGTGAGCCCGTATTTGAGGCAGTGCACGCCGCCTGAGTTTTCTGCCACGTTGCCACCAATGGTGCAGGCGATTTGGCTGGACGGATCGGGCGCGTAGTACAGGCCCAGCGGCGCGGCGGCTTCGCTGATGGCCAGGTTGCGCACACCGCACTGCACCACGGCCGTGCGGCTGCGCAGGTCCATTTTCAGAATCTTGTTGAATTTGGCCAGCGACAGCGTGACGCCCAGCGCATGCGGCATCGCGCCGCCCGACAGGCCGGTACCAGCGCCGCGCGCCACCACCGGCACGTTCAGCCCGTGGCAGACCTTCAGCACCGCCGCCACCTGCGTTTCGGTCTCCGGCAAGGCCACCAGCAGCGGGCGCTGGCGGTAGGCGGTCAGGCCGTCGCACTCGTAGGGCGTGGTGTCCTCCGTCTGGTAGAGCAGGGAATGTGATGCCAAATAGGGCTCTAGCCCTTTCAGAATCTGCGCGAGCAGCTCCTGTTTTGATAGCGTTGTGTGCGTTTCTGCGGGCAATGTGGCGTTCATCGTGACTTTCTGGCGGTTAGCTGCACTCTAGGGGAAAGCCGCGCGCCGTGGTGTGAAGAAACTGGGGCTTAGCCCACCGCTTTTTTCAACCACTCGGCAAAGGCGGTGATTTCCCATCGGTCCATGGCCCCCGTGCGCCAACACAGGTAGTGGGCGTGCGGGCTGGGGACGTTGTGCGGATAGAGCCGCACCAGCGCGCCGTTGTCCAGCCAAGGCGCGCCCAGCTTGAGCCGTATCAGGCCCACGCCCATTCCAGCGGCGGCGGCGTCGCACATCAGGCCAATGTCGTTGAACTGCGAGCCATCTACGGGCTCGGGCCAATCCAACCCATTGGCAGCGAACCAGGTGCGCCAAGGTTCCAAGGGGCTGCGCAGCAGCGGCAGGTTGGACAAGTCTTGCGCCGTCTCAAAAGGCCCGTGTTCGCGAATGAAAGCAGGTGAGGCCAGCGGCGTCACCTCATCTTTCATCAGCTGCGCGTACTCCATGTCCGCATAGCGGCCCGTGCCAAAGCGCACGATCAAGTCCGCGTCTTCGGCCACCACGTCTAGCAGCGGAATCGACACCTGCAGCGTCAGGTCGATCTCGGGGTAGGCCTCTGTGAACTGGCGCAGCCGGGGAATGAGAATGGAGCGCGCAAAGGTGGGCGTGACGGCCAGGCGCAGCTTGCGTTTGCCGGGCGCGGCGGCGGCGCTGGGGAATTTTTGCAGCGTGGCCAGCCCGTCGCGCACATGGGCCAGGTACTCGCTGCCCTCGGTGGTCAACGAAAAATCTGCCCGGCCAAACAGCTTGGTGCCAATGATCTGCTCCAACTGCCGCACCCGGTGACTCACCGCGCTGGGAGTCACAAACAGTTCTTCGGCCGCCAGTGTGACCGAGCGCAGCCGTGCCAGCGCTTCAAAGGTCAGCAGGCACTGGATGGGAGGGATGCGGGCGGCGCTCATGCCGGGATGATGCCACCAACGGGGTGAGGGTTTGCCCCGTGTCGATTGGAGGTGTTCGCTCTACGGGCGCGCGGAGTAGGTCAGTAAAATCCTCCTCTTTTCATTCGGGAGCACCCTGTGTCCGACACCCTTGCCGTACTCCCCCAGTACCTACTCCCCAAGAAAGCCCTGACCGCCTTTGCGGGCTGGGTCGCCGGCGGCCGGTGGGGCAGCATCACGACCCGCATCATTCGCTGGTTCATTGGTAAGTACAACGTCAACATGGCCGAGGCGGCCAACGAAGATCCGACCAGCTACGTCAGCTTTAACGAGTTTTTTACCCGCGCGCTCAAAGATGGCGCCCGCCCGTTGGCAGAGAGCCCCTGGGTGTGCCCGGTGGATGGTGCGGTGAGCCAAAGCGGCGCGATTGCCAAAGACCAGATTTTCCAGGCCAAGGGCCACCACTACAGCACTACGGCGCTGGTGGGCGGCGATGCGGAGTTGGCGGCGCAGTTCGACAACGGCACATTTGCCACCATCTACCTGAGTCCGCGCGACTACCACCGCATCCACATGCCATGCGCCGGGTCGCTGCGCCGCATGATTTATGTGCCGGGCGACCTTTTTTCGGTGAACCCGGTTACGGCGCGCGGCGTGCCCGGCTTGTTCGCCCGCAATGAGAGGGTGGTGTGCGTGTTTGACACCGCCCACGGCCCTCTGGTGCTGACCTTGGTCGGCGCGACGATCGTGGGCAGCATGGCCACGGTATGGCACGGGGTGGTGAACCCGCCGCGTTTGCCCCAGATCACCGAGTGGCACTACGACCCCGGTGCGGTGGAGCTTGCCAAGGGCGAGGAGATGGGGCGTTTCTTGCTGGGGTCGACGGTGGTGATGCTGTTCCCCGCAGAGACCCTGCAGCTACCGCCTGCCTGGGTGGCCGCCCATCCGGTCCGCCTTGGCGAGGAAATGGGCTTGGCCGGTTAGGCCGCTTAGACCGGTTTATTTGAAGATGACGGTCTTGTGGCCGTTGAGCAGCACACGGTGCTCGCTGTGCCACTTCACTGCCCGGGCCAACACCTGGCTTTCGGTGTCGCGTCCTAGGGCAGTGAGGTCTTCCACTGTCAGGCTGTGGTCCACACGGGCCACGTCCTGCTCAATGATGGGGCCTTCATCCAAATCGGCAGTCACATAGTGGGCGGTGGCGCCGATGAGCTTCACGCCGCGGTCGTGCGCTTGGTAGTAGGGCTTGGCGCCCTTGAAGCTGGGCAAAAAGCTGTGGTGGATATTGATAGCCCGCCCGGCCAGCTTGCGGCACAAGTCGTTGCTGAGGATCTGCATATAACGCGCCAGCAGCACCAGCTCAGCGCCCTCGGAGGCGATGACCTCGTACTGCTTGGCTTCGGCCTCGACCTTGGTGGCCGACGTCACCGGGATGTAGTGAAACGGCACGTTGTAGCTGGCCGCCAACTGGTAGAACTCGCGGTGGTTGGACACGATGGCCCGAATATCCAGCGGCAACAGCCCGCTTTTCCAGCGGAACAGCAGGTCGTTCAGGCAATGGCCGTCTTTGCTGACCAAGATCACGGTGCGCATGGGCTGGACCGTATCGTGCAGGCTCCATCGCAGTTGTAAAGGCTCGGCAAAAGTACCTAGCTGGCTGCGCAACTCGTCCGGGCTGAGCTGGCTGCAGCTGAACTGCACGCGCATGAAAAACAGGCCGGTATCGTGGTCGTTGTACTGGGCGGCTTCTTCGATATTGCCACCGCGCTCCAGCAAAAAGCCGGAAACGGCGTGTACCAAGCCCAGTCGGTCTGGGCAGGAAAACGTGAGGATGTAAGTCTGGCTCATGGGGCGGGATTGTCGCAGTTTGCCGCGCCGCAGCGGGCGCGCACCATGCAAAAGGGGCTCCGCAGAGCCCCTTGTTGTGGCTTCCGAAGAAAGCCTAGTGCACGACCACCGGGGTTTGGGCCAGCACGGCGTACTGGTCCAAAGTGTCTTCCACTTCTTCTTGCGTGGGGGTGTTGTCTTGCCAAGCCTGGATGTGCTGTTGAAACAGCTCGGCCCATGAGCCGTCCAGGTAAACCTCTTTGTTGGAGCGTTTGTCCACAATTTCAAAGCCGTGGCGCGCCAGCATAGGAATGCCCTCGGGGAAGCGTTCGCTGGTGGGCCGTTTTTGGCCTTCGGGCTCGGCGTTGGCGAGCATGTGGGTCACGGAGTAGGTGTCAGAGTCGTAAAGTGTGTTCATCGCTGTGCCCCGGTAAGAGATAGACCGTAAATAGATGCCATCTTCACGGTTTCAAGAGTAACAGGGTTTAGGGGGGCTGCGTGCCTCGCCACAAATTGTCCGCAATATCTCCATTGGCTTCGGTCAGGCGAATGCGCACCGGCAGGTAGCCCTGGCTGGGCGCAAACCAGATGTCGGCGCGGTTGCTGTGCGGTCCGGCGGGAGGGCGGCTGAGCTTGATGGCCTGTAGCTCACCGCCGGGCATACTGAGTTTTTCGGTCTCGCCCACGGTAAATGTCCAGGCCTCGACCGAGCGCGGCCCCACCGCCTGAAACGGGATCTCGGTGCCAGCGGGGTAGCGCTGTGGCTCTGCCGCCAGCATGGCGCTGAGCTGCAGCACGGCGCTGAGCTGGTCTTGCATGCCGGGTGTTAGCGCCACATCGGGCGTGTTGGCGCTGAAGGTGACTTTAGCAGCGGCCTTGTCAAAGTGGGCCGCCACTTCGGAGCGCACTTTGTCGCCAAACCGCAGCGGCTCCAGGCCTTGGGGCCCCAACTGCCCTTTGCTGGTCTGCATGCGCGAGCCCAGCAAAAAGTGGGTGAACTCCAGTCGCGCGTTGTAGTTTTTGCCATCGTGTTGCCAGAGCAACTCACCGTTGAGCGTGAGGTTGATGCCCTTGACCGATGCGCGCACCTCGTACTTGATCAAGGCGGGTGCGGGGAATTGGTACTGGCGCACCGGCTCGGCCGCCAGGGCAGAGGCCGCAGTTGTGCCCAGTGCCACGGTGGCTGCTGTGCCTGCGCTGCTGCTGCCGGGGCCGTCTTCCGGTGGCGGAGTGGGGGGCGACGGCGGGGTGCCGTCTACTATGAAATCAGGAGCTGTGCGCGCAATAGTGACGGGGGTTGCAGGCACTTTTTTCTCAAAATTCGCAGGCTTTGGGGTGACGGGGCCCGTCACAGTCACCACGGGCTTGCGCGAGGCGTTGGGGGCTGCGGCAGCCAAAGGCGCGGTGGCCAGGGTGGGCTGGTCGGGCAAAGGTGCCTGCGTGGGGGCTGGCACCTTGCTGTGGGTTTGCAGGCTGACCGGGAAGACTTGCTCGGTGGGGGCGGTCATCGCGCCCTCGCTGGGCCAGCGCAACGGAGTGTCCAGTAGCAGCCAGTGCGCCAGCAGCACCGCGCCCAAGGCTGCTGCCAGCGGTTTGGGCGCTAGCAAGCGGGGCAGCGGGGCAGGGTGTAGAAATGGGGCGGGCATAGTGAGTAGCATGGGAATTCAGTTTAATGCACCGCAAAACTGGCGAAAATGGCCGCATGAAACTTGCAACCTACCAAGACGGTTCCCGGGATGGTCAGCTGGTGGTGGTCTCGCGCGACCTGAGCCAGGCGCACTACGCCACCCATATTGCCAGCCGCCTGCAGCAGGTGCTGGACGACTGGAACTACCTCGCGCCCCAACTGGAAGACCTGTACGTCAGCCTGAACCACGGCCGCGCGCGCCACGCCTTTCCGTTTGACCCAGCGCTGTGCCTGGCCCCGCTGCCGCGCGCCTACCAGTGGGCCGATGGCTCGGCCTACCTGAACCATGTGGAGCTGGTGCGCAAAGCGCGCGGCGCCGAAGTGCCGGAAACCTTTTATACCGACCCGCTGATGTACCAGGGCGGCAGCGACGATTTGGTGGGCGCACAGGCCGACATCGTCTGCGCCAACGAGGCTTGGGGTGTGGACTTTGAGGCCGAGATTGGCGTCATCACCGGGGATGTGCCCATGGGCTGCGCGTCGGACCGCGCTATCGACGCCGTGCGCCTGCTGGTGTTGGTGAACGATGTGACGCTGCGCAACCTGGTATCCGATGAGTTGGCCAAGGGCTTTGGCTTTGTGCAAAGCAAGCCGGCCACGGCGTTTGGGCCGGTGGCGGTGACGCCCGACGAGCTGGGCGATGCCTGGGCGCGCGGCCGCGTGCACCTGCCGGTGCAGTGCACCTGGAATGGCCGCAAGGTCGGGCTATGCGACGCCGGCAGCGACATGACGTTTCACTTTGGCCAGCTCATTGCCCATTTGGCGAAGACGCGGCGAGTGCGCGCGGGCTCCATCGTGGGCTCGGGCACCATCAGCAACAAGGGCCTGGAGCGCAAGACACGGACCGACTGGCCCAATGGCTACAGCTGCATCGCCGAGAAGCGCGCGATGGAAACGATTCAAGACGGGCAGCCTGTCACCGAGTACATGAAATTTGGCGACACGATTCGCATCGAAGTCAAAGGCCGCGATGGGCAGAGCGTGTTTGGTGCGATTCACCAAGAGGTGGTGCCTGTGGAAGTGAAGCGGCGCGCCTCCGCCACTCCTGGCGCAGTGCTAGGTGCCAGCGCAGCCCCTGAGGCAGACAGTTCGGCCCCGGAATCCGCAACCACAGAACCCGCATCTGCCGACACACCGGCCGACGCGTTGACCGACCAAGATACTGAAGGATCTTCCAAATGAAAACACGCGCCGCCGTCGCCTGGAAAGCAGGCCAACCTCTCACCATCGAAACTGTGGACCTGCAAGGCCCCAAGTTCGGGGAAGTGCTGGTGGAGATCAAAGCCACCGGCATTTGCCACACCGACTACTACACCCTGAGCGGTGCCGACCCCGAAGGCATCTTCCCTGCCATCCTGGGCCACGAAGGCGCGGGCATTGTGGTGGATGTGGGCCCGGGTGTGACCACGCTCAAAAAGGGCGACCACGTCATTCCGCTCTACACGCCCGAATGCCGCACCTGCAAGTTTTGCCTCTCGCGCAAGACCAACCTGTGTCAGCTGATCCGCGGCACGCAGGGCAAGGGCCTGATGCCCGATGCCACCAGCCGCTTCAGCCTGAACGGCGATCCCATCTTCCACTACATGGGCACGTCCACCTTCAGCAACTACACCGTCGCCGCCGAAATCTCGCTGGCCAAGATCCGCGAAGATGCGCCCTTCGACAAGGTTTGCTACATCGGCTGCGGCGTGACCACCGGCATTGGCGCGGTGATCTTCACCGCCAAGGTAGAAGCCGGTGCCAACGCTGTGGTGTTTGGCCTGGGCGGCATTGGCCTGAACGTGATCCAGGGCCTGAAGATGGTGGGCGCGGACAAGATCATCGGTGTGGACTTGAACCCCCAGCGCGAAGCCATGGCACGCAGCTTTGGCATGACGCACTTTTTGAACCCCAAAGACATTGAAGCCGCAGGCGGCAACATCGTCGATGCCATCGTGCAGCTCACCGACGGCGGCGCCGACTACAGCTTCGAGTGCATCGGCAACACCAAGGTCATGCGCCAGGCGCTGGAGTGCACGCACAAGGGCTGGGGCCGCAGCATCATCATCGGCGTGGCCGAAGCCGGTGCCGAAATCAGCACCCGCCCGTTCCAGCTGGTGACGGGCCGCAAGTGGGAAGGCTCAGCCTTTGGCGGCGCGCGCGGCCGCACCGATGTGCCCAAGATCGTGGACTGGTACATGGAAGGCAAGATCAATATCGACAGCCTGATCACCCACACCATGCCGCTGGAAGACATCAACAAAGGCTTTGATCTGATGAAAAGCGGCGAATCGATTCGCGGCGTCGTCATTTATTAGTCAAATCGGCCTCTAGCCCTTGTGGATATTGCGCGAGCAGCTTCTCTTTTGGTAGCAAATCATGTCACCTTCCGCGCCTGAACTCCTGAGCGAGCACGCCTGCTTTGGCGGTGTGCAGCGCATCTACCAGCACGCGTCCAGCACCATCGGCTTGCCGATGCGCTTCTCGGTGTACCTGCCGCCGCAGGCGGCGCAAGGACCGGTGCCCGCCGTCATGTACCTGGCGGGGCTGACTTGCAATGAAGAGACCTTCATCACCAAGGGCAGCGCGCAGCGCGTGGCGGCCGAGTTGGGGCTGGCCTTGATTGCGCCCGACACCAGCCCGCGCGGTGCGGGTGTGGCGGGCGAGGCAGAGTCGTGGGACTTTGGCGTGGGCGCAGGCTTTTACCTGGACGCTACGCAAGCGCCGTGGGCGACGCACTACCGCATGGAGAGTTATCTGCTGGACGAGCTACTGCCCTTGGTGGGTGAGCATCTGCCGGTGGACAGCGGTCGCTTAGGTTTGTTCGGCCACTCCATGGGCGGGCACGGTGCGCTGACGCTGGCGCTGCGCCACCCTGATCGCTTCCAAAGCCTGTCCGCGTTTGCGCCGATCTGCGCGCCTACGCAATGCCCATGGGGACACAAAGCGTTTGCTGGGTATTTGGGTGAAGACCGCGCTACGTGGGCCGCGCACGACGCGTCGGCCTTGATGGCCCAGCGCAGCGCGCCCCTGTTTGCGCAAGGCATCTTGGTGGACCAAGGCTTGGCCGATAAGTTTCTGGACAGCCAGTTGCACCCGCATCTGCTGGAAGCGGCGTGCGCCAAGGTTGGCCAGCCGCTCACGCTACGCCGCCATGCGGGTTACGACCACGGCTACTACTTCATCAGCAGCTTCATGGACGACCACCTGCGCCACCACGCGCAGGGCTTGGGGATTTAACGGGGACGGGCTGGAACAGGAGCCAGATCGCTGGCCGCGTTCAGGTGCCCGTCGCCACCTGCTGCACAAAGGTCTTGATGCCGCGCAACATCATCTCGATCGCCACGGATACCAACACCAAGCCCATCAAGCGCTCCACCGCCGTCACCAGCCGGGTACCAATCCAGCGCTGAATGCGCTCGGCCGACACCAGCACCACGGCGCTGATCAGCATGGTCACACACAGCGCACCAATCCATTCCATGCGCTTGTCGGGCTGCTGCGATACCAGTAACAAGACTGTCGCCAAGGCGGACGGGCCGGCGATGGCGGGTACGGCCAAGGGCACGATCAGCGGCTCGGTGGTGATTTCGCTCTCGGTCGTGGCGGGTGGCGGAAACACCATGCGCAGCGCGATCAGGAACAGGATTACGCCGCCGCCAATCTGCAGTGACAAGTCGCTCAGGTTCATCACGCGCAAAAAGCTCTCACCGACAAACATGAAAGTTAGCAGCAGCGCGAATGCAATCAAGATCTCGCGCAAGATCACTTTGAAAAAAAAAAAGCTACAGAGACGGCCCCCCCCCCCCCCCCCCCCCCCCCCCCCCCCCCCCCCCCCCCCCCCCCCCCGGGCCGGCGCTCGGGCGCGACGTGCTTGAGGGCATTGGCAAAAATCGGGATGTTGCCAACGGGGTCAGTGATCAGGATCAGCAAAATCGTCGCCGAAGCGAAGGTGTAATTCATCATGGCGGCAGGGCACCGGGGTCGCCGGTGCTTGGAATGGGCTCCGAGAATAGCAGCGTTGCCCGGCCCACAGCGTGGCGCCTAGCCTGCCATAATCCGGCTCTATGTCGGCCCTGCAAACCCTGCGCAACAAACTCTCCGTCGTCCGTGGGATGCTGGTGTGGTTTGCCCTGTCGCTGGGTGTGGCCATGGCATCGCCCATAGTCAACCCGCAGGCGCTGACCTTGGTGTGCTCCGCCGTAGGTGTGGTGCAACTCAAAATCGGCGCGGGCGACAGTGCCCCGCAAATGCCAGTCCATTCCTTGGACTGCGTGTTGTGCCTGGCCTTGGCGGCGCCCCCGGTGGTGGCCCCAATGGTCGCCGTTCCTACGTCTCTGCAGTTTGTGCTGCGCGCCGCTCCGGCGCAGCGGCCCCAAGGGCGCGTCACCACGGCTGCTGCCGCGCGCGGGCCGCCTGCGCTGGCCTAGCAGCCCCACTCCCCCTTCTTTTTTCTTCGTTTCGGAAGGCTTTCGCTCTCTGCGCCTTGGCAGCAGGGGCAGGTGCGCAGTTGGCGTGCCGGCCTGTCCATTTGACCGCCCAATGGAACCTACCATGTATTTCAAATTCGCTATTCAATTCATAGCTGCTTGTGCACTGTCCATGGGGGCTACAGCCTCTTTTTCTCATATAACACTGCAAGACTCGGCAGCCGCCGCAGGTGCGGGCTACCGGGCCGTGCTGCGCGTGGGCCATGGCTGCGAAGGCTCGCCCACCACCGGCATCACGGTGACCATCCCGGCTGGCTTCAATGGCGCGCAACCGCTGATGAAGCCGGGCTGGAACGCCACGATCCGCAGCGGCGCCTTGGCCGTGCCGTACGAGATGCATGGCACGAAGTTCACGGAAGGCGTGCTGGAAATCAGCTGGACCGCCAAGACAGCGGCGGACGCATTGCCCGATGCGTTCTACGATGAATTTGTGCTGCGCGGCACCACGCCCAAAACACCCGGCCCGCTGTGGTTCAAGGTGGTGCAAACCTGCGAAAAAGGCAGCACCGCTTGGGTGGAAATCCCGGCCCCCGGCGCCAACGCCCACCACCTGAAGGCGCCCGCCGCCCTGCTGGAGGTGCTCGGTGTACAGGCCGCTGGCGAGCATGCCCACTGACACCTTCGTTGCATTCGAATACCGCTTTGACTGAAAGAAACACCATGAAAACATTGATTCAAACCAGCCTGTTGGCTTGCCTTTTGACCGCCACCCAATGGGCCAGCGCCCAGGCGGTGGACGTGACCGGGGCCTGGGCCCGCGCGACGGTGCAGGGCCAAAAAGCCAGCGGCGCCTTTATGCAACTCACCGCACCCCAAGGCGCGCGCTTGGTGGGGGTGTCCTCGCCTGTGGCCGGGGTGGCCGAGATACACGAAATGAAAATGGAGGGCGATGTGATGAAGATGCGCGCCCTGCCCAATGGTCTCGATCTGCCTGCAGGCAAGGCGGTCACGCTCAGCCCTGGCGGCTACCACCTGATGTTGATGGACCTGAAAGTGGCCCTGCAAAAGGACACCACGATCCCCATCACATTGGTGTTCAAGGACGCCAAGGGCGTAGAAAGCAAGAAAGAGCTGCGCGTGCCGGTGTCAGTCGCCGCGCCAAGCGGTACGGCCATGCCCGCAGGACACGGCGCGATGGCTATGCCGCAGGGCAGCGATGCTGCGCAAATCGCTGCGATCATGAAAAAGCAGTTTGAACGTCCCGATGCGCCGTTGGCCGTTGAGCCGGTGACTGTGGATGGCACAGTAGCCATCGCGGGTTGGATTCAAGGAAGCAAGGGTGGACGTGCCATGTTGCAGAAGGATGCGGGGCAGTGGATGATTACCTTGTGCGCTGGTGCAGACTTGGTCCAAGCCAAGGCCCTTCAAGCGACCGGGTTGTCAGCGAGTCAGGCCACCCAGCTGGTCAAGGCCGTGCAGTTGGCTGAGTCCAAATTGAGCCCGAAACAACGCCAGCTTTTTGACAGTTTTGAAGGCATGGTGAAGATTGACTCTGCCCACGGTGCCCATGGCACCCATGGCGCGGCACCGGCTGCGGCAGGTAAGCACCACTAGTCGCTTCGTTTGTGCGCAACGCCCGCTTCCACCTTATGAGACGCAGCAACCCTTTGGTGGTGTGGCTGGCGGTGGTACTTGTGCTGTTTTTGGCTTTGGCGCCGACGGTTGTGCGGGCCACAGCGTCTTCTCGGGTTGACGCTGTGGCCTTGCTGGACATTTGTACCGGCAATCGTGTGTTGCCACAAGGCTTTGACGCCGCATCGGTGCCCGGGGTTTCTGAACAACCTGAGGGCGATGTGGCCGTAGTGCATGTGAGCCATTGCCCGTTTTGCCGTCTCGCAAGCGAGACTGACCTGCCGCCGCCTGCGCAGGTCATTGCGTTGGTGGTGGCGCAGCCACCTGATTTGCCGCGCCCCCCCGAGCGCCAAGCACTCCCCACCCCGCCCGATTTCATGGCGGCCACTCCCCGTGGCCCACCGCAGTGGCGCTGAGCTAGCTATCTCCTTGCAGCGCTTCTCTTGACGGGATGTCGATTGGTCGCTTTTGACGCCAACGATGCCGCTGTGCTTGTTTCCTTTCCATTCCAAAATTGCCATGACTACATTGATTGATTCCGCCCCTGAGCGCAAACCCAGCGCATCGCGCTTCTACGCCATCGCCTGGCGCTGGCACTTTTACGCGGGCCTCTATGTTGCCCCCTTTCTGATCATGTTGGCGTTGACCGGTTTGGCCATGGTGTTTTTCACCGGCTTTCAAACCCGCCTGGGCATGACCGTCCACGTCACACCGCAAAACCAAGTGCAAGCAGTCACCGTACAGGCGAAGGCAGCGCTGGATGCTTTCCCTGGAGCCACGCTCAACGAATACGTCGCGCCGCCGACCCGCGATGTCGCCAGTTGGTTCGCAGTCACCCATGCGGGCGTCACGGAGATGGTGGCGGTGGACCCCTACACCGCCACGGTGATCAAGACGGTGGACAAAGACAGTACGGTGTTTGCATGGGCCGAACAAGATCCATGGCACTTTGCTGATCGGCGACGTTGGCGATCGCTTGATTGAAGTGGCGGCGGGGTTGGGCATTGTCATGATTGTCACGGGCCTGTATTTGTTCTGGCCGCGCAAGTCCGAGCATTGGGGCGATGTACTGGTGCCCGACTGGACAGCGACCGGGCGCAAGTGGTGGAAGTCCGTGCACGCCAGCGTGGGCTTTTGGGTCAGCGTGGTTTTGGTTCTGTTTCTACTCAGCGGTTTGGCCTGGGCAGGCGTGTGGGGCGGCAAATTGGTGCAGCCTTGGAGTGCATTCCCATCCGCCAAGTGGGATGCAGTACCGACCTCGGACCTGACCCATGCCAGCCTGAATACGGCGGGTCAGCACGATGTACCGTGGGGTCTGGAGTTGACCCCCTTGCCCACATCGGGCTCGGACGCTGGGACGCTGGGTGTCGCAGCCGGCGAGCCAGTCAATCTCGATGGTGTTGCTGCGCTGGCCAACCGTTTGGGCTTTACCGGCCAGTACCACATCAACGTGCCGCAAGACGCGAAGGGCGTTTACACCCTGTCCACCGACACCATGAGCGGTGACCTGAAAAACCCTACGCAAGATCGCACCGTGCACATCGACCGATACACCGGCCGGGTGTTGGCCGAAGCAGTGTTTGCTGACTATTCCCCGATGGCCAAGGCCATGGCGGTCGGCATTGCGCTGCACCAAGGCGATTTGGGTTTGTGGAATGCGCTGCTGAACGTGGCGTTTTGCCTGGCCATTTTGTTGCTGTGCGGTAGTGGCCTGGTGATGTGGTGGAAGCGGCGCCCGCAGGGCAGCGGTCGCTTGGGCGCACCGGCGGTACCGCCCCAAGCCGCGCTGTGGACGGGCGGCGCGGTGGTGATGTTGCTGACTGCGCTGGCATTCCCGCTGACGGGCGGGGTGCTGGTGGTCGTACTGCTGCTGGACTGGCTGGTGGTACCCCGCTTCAGCTGGTTGCAAGCCAAGTTGTCCTAACGCATCGCTCATAGGGGAAATGCAATGAAATTTTTCCGTACCCATCCCGTTGCCGCGTGGGTGGTGATCCACCTAGCGGTCCTTGGCGTGGCCGCTGTTGCGGCAGCGACTGTGGGGGATCAGGTCGCAGACCATACCTCGGCCTATGCGACCAAGATGAACCTGTATCCCATTGGGGCTTCCACGGTATTCCTGAACTCAGCGAGTCCGCGCTGAACTAGGGCAAAAACTCACTCGCTTTCTCACCACATTGGGGTAAGCTGTGCTCCACGGCCTCGCCAGTAGGCCGATGGAGCATGTATGAGCGACGCAGACAAGATGGGTTTTGGCAAGTTTGTTCCGGGGTTTGACTTCTTGCAGAACCTGGCCAAAGGGGCGGGCAACAACATCCCCCAGATGCCCAACTTGGCCAACTGGGTGGCCCCCACCCTGAATATGGAAGAGCTGGATAAACGCATTGAAGAACTCAAGGGCGTGCACTTCTGGTTGGAGCAAAACTCTCGCGCTTTGGGGGCCACCATTCAGGCGCTGGAGGTGCAGAAAATGACCCTGGCCACCCTCACCGGCATGAATTTCAACCTGGGTGACATGGCCAATGCGCTCAAGTTAAAGGCTGCGGATTCCGTGGCTAGCAGCGTGCAGCGCGTCACCGAAAAGGCGACCAGTACCGCAAAAACCATTTCCAGCGTAGCCAGTAGCCAGCAAGGGCGACGCCAAGGGCGCGGCCAAAGCGGCCGGTGTGCCAGGCGGGCTGGTGGACCCGATGCAACTGTGGGACGCGCTAACCCAACAGTTCCAAACCATTGCGGCCACCGCCATGAAAGAAGCCAGTACCAAAACGGCTGTCGACATGACGCGCCACATGGCCACCGGTTTGGCCAAGGAGGCGTTGAAATCGGCCTCGGCGGCCGGTCGCAAAGCGGTGGCCAAACGGCCCGCAGCGCGCAAAACACCCACTAAAAAAAGCAGCAAACGCGCTAGCTGAACCGGACTTCTGTGTGGCGGAGGGTCGTCACGCGATGCCAAGTGTCTACAAAGTAACAATCGTTGGGTAGTTGAGGAGACTGGGTATGGGTAATTTGAGGATTGCGACGCGCCTGTATGGCGGCTTTGCTGCGGTGGTGATGGTGCTGGTGGTGATGGCGGCGCTCGCCCTAGCCCAAATGGCGTCCATCAATGCCAGTACCAAAAACATCATCGACAACTGGCTTCCTGGGGTGGAGTCGGCCAACAAAATCAACACGGCGGTCGCGGACTTCCGAGTGTTTGAAATGCAGCATGTGATCAACTCGTCCGAGGCCGGAATGGCCGAGACCGAGAAGTCCATGGCGGTGGCCGAAGCGAATCTGAATCAGGCGCGCAAGGCCTACGAGGCGGTGATCAGCTCGGACGAGGAACGCAAGCTCTACCAAAGCTTTTCCGACGACTGGGCGGAGTACATGAAGGCCCACGAGAAGATACTGGGTTCCTCGCAACGCAACAGCAAAGCCGTTGCACGGGTGGTGTTGGAAGGGGAGTCCAAGAAGCTGTATGACCAATCCAGTGCGGCGCTGGCGAAAATCATTCTGCTGAACCACAACGGATCGGAGGCGTCTGCCCAATCTGCAGCCGGCGTCTATAACTCGGCGCGTGCCATTGTGCTCGGCACCGTGGCGCTGGGTTTGGTCTTGGCCGGACTGGCCGCGACCTTCATTACGCGTTCTATTACCCGTCCTTTGGGTGATGCATTGGTCGTGGCCCGCCAGGTGGCCGAGGGTGATTTGTCGGGTGAAGTGGCGGTGGGCTCGCGCGATGAATTGGGCCAACTGCTGCAGGCCATGCAAACCATGCACCACAACCTGGTGCAAGTGGTGAGCAAAGTGCGAACCGGCTCCGAATCCGTGGCCACCGCCAGCGCCGAAATCGCCCAAGGCAACCACGACCTCTCCGCCCGCACCGAAAGCCAAGCCAGCGCCCTGGAAGAAACCGCAGCCTCCATGGAAGAACTCGGCTCCACCGTCAGACAAAATGCCGACTCCGCCCGCCAAGCCAACCAACTCGCCATGAATGCCTCTACCGTCGCCATGCAAGGCGGAGAAGTCGTAGGCCAAGTCGTTGAAACCATGAAAGGCATCAACGAATCCAGCAGAAAAATCGCTGACATCATCAGCGTCATTGACGGCATTGCCTTCCAAACCAACATCCTGGCCCTGAACGCCGCCGTTGAAGCCGCAAGGGCAGGCGAACAAGGCCGAGGCTTTGCCGTCGTCGCCAGTGAAGTCCGCTCCTTGGCAGGCCGATCCGCCGAAGCCGCCAAAGAAATCAAAACATTGATTGGCGCCAGCGTAGAGCGAGTCGAACAAGGTACCGCCCTGGTCGACAAAGCCGGTGCCACCATGACCGAAGTCGTCAGCAGCATCAAACGGGTCACCGACATCATGGGCGAGATCAGCGCCGCCAGCAGTGAGCAAAGCGCGGGCGTAGGCCAAGTCGGAGAAGCCGTAGGCCAGATGGACCAAACCACGCAACAAAACGCGGCGCTGGTGGAAGAAATGGCGGCTGCGGCGAGCGGCTTGAAGAGCCAGGCGCAGGACTTGGTGCAGGTGGTGGCAGTGTTTAAGCTCTAGGTGTCGCGACCATGAAGCTGTTCCCGTATGCCCATGCCACCCACCCGCAGTGGCCTATGGCTGCCGGTTTGGTGCTGGCCCAGCTGCGGGCCCAAATGGCACTGCCGGGCTACGCGAGCACACCCACGCTGGGCTTGCTCTACATCACGGACCATTACGCTAACCAGGCCTCAGACTTGCTCGATTGGCTGGCTGCCGAACTGCCTTGGGTGACCGATTGGTCTGGCACCGTAGGCGTGGGCATTGCCACCAACAACGCGGAGTACTTTGACGAGCCGGCGCTCGCGGTGATGCTGCTGGACCTGCCCAGCCATGAGTACCGGGTGTTCTCCGGCATTGCCCCGCTGGGGCTGGGGTTTGAGGCACATACCGCGCTGGTGCACGCCGATGGCAACACGCCCGATGTTACCGAGCTGATTGAAGAAATGGCCGCGCGTACCGATTCAGGTTATCTGTTTGGCGGACTCTCCAGCAGCCGCACGCGTAACGTGCAGTTTGCCGTGGCTGCGGATGGCAATCTGAGCGGCTTTGGTGCCGCCAGCGGCGTGTTGGAAGGTGGCTTGAGTGGTGTTGCGTTTGCGGAGGGGGTCGCTTTGGTGTCGCGAGTGACCCAAGGCTGCAAGCCCGTGTCTGCGGTGCACCAGGTGACCCGGGCCGAGCACAACCTGGTACTGGAATTGGATGGTCGCCCTGCGCTGGAAGTCATGCTGGGAGATTTGGGGCTGAGCCTGCAACAGCCACAACAGGCGTTGGAGGTGGTGCGCGCTACGCTGGTGGGCTTGGTGCAGTCGCCCGGCGCGCAGGGCTTGACGGACAGCGCGCTGGTGCGCCAGACCGGTACCTTGGGCAGCGACGTGACGGTGCGCCACATTATTGGGCTGGACCCGGGACGGGAGGGCATTGCGGTTGCCGCCCCCGTGCGCTTGGGTGCACACTTGGTGTTTTGCCAGCGCAACCGAGAGGCTGCCAAAGCCGATCTGGTGCGCATCTGTGCCGAGGTGCGCGAGGAATTGGAGCCAGAAACCATGTCGCTGGATGGTGCATGGGCGGCTCAGCCAACGCCCGCGCAGTCGCTGTCCTTGGGCGGATACGGCATTGCCGGCGCGGTGTATGTCAGTTGTTCGGGGCGCGGTGGACCGCACTTTGGCGGTGACAGCGCAGAATTGCAAATTGTGCGTCGCGCGCTGGGCGACGTACCCTTGGTCGGTTTCTTTGCGGGTGGCGAAATTGCCCGTGACCAGTTGTTGGGGTACACCGGTGTGCTCACGGTGTTTCCAGCTGCGCCTTAGCGTGGCATTATTTGTTCTTCGGGTTCTCTACGGGGAGGGGCGGGTATGAAGTTACGCAATCAAATTCTGGGGCTGGGCCTGATTGGTCTGGTGATGAGCGTGCTGGTAGGGGGCACTGGCGTGATCAACGCCACGCGCTTGTCTGTGGCGTTTGATCAGTCCATCAACACCGGACTGGCGCTGCAAAAGAGCCAGGAGGCGGACATGATGCATGACGCCATCCGCGGTGATGTGCTGCTGGCCCTGCTCAGCGCCGCCAACAACGACACCGCTGGTTTGGAAGAGTCCAAAAAAGACTTAACCGAGCATGTCAAAAATTTCAACGATGCGATTGCCGCGATGCAGAACCTGCCGCTGTCTGACAACAGCAAGTCGCATATCCAGCAACTCGCGCCTACGTTGAAAACGTATGTCGAGGCCGCCACGATGGTGCAAGGGCTTGCCAGCACCGATGCGCAAAAAGCGCAGGCATCCGTGCCGGAGTTTCAGAAGGCATTTGCGGGCTTGGAAGAAACCATGGGTTCGTTGAGCGAGGCTGTTGCCAAGGACGTTGAGGCTTACAGCATTGACGCCCACCAGGGCGCCGTGAATGCGAAGTGGCAGGTACTCATGGGCCTTCTCGTCGCTGCGGGGATATTGATT
>JAXHOO010000078.1:0-27796 GCA_034519365.1 Rhodoferax sp.
GTCTGCTGGGATGGTGTGGGCCTGCCCGTGTGAAGACTTTTTGGTAGTTGATAGGCACATAAGTAAAGTTTACTTGACATGCGAAATTTTTTGCGTCAAAATTTTGTCAAGTTTGTTTTACATGGAGGTGCAATGACCCAGGAAGAAACCCCCGCTGCGCTGCAGCTTGCGTACCTGGCCAAGGTGTTGGCCGGCCTGTCCCTGTTGGCCGCACTCGTGCTGCTGGCCTTCTTGCTGCCGCGAGACGATGTGGCGCCCGCCACTCGACAGGTGGGCACGGTGCTACTGGTGCTGGCAGTACTAGCACTGGTGCCCGCCGTGCACTGGGCCTATCGCCGCTGTGACGAGATGCTGCAGTTGCAGCACCAGCGCGCCAGCATGCACGGCCTGGCGTGGGGTTTGGCGGCCTGTGCGCTGTGTGGCGTGCTACAGGCGGCGGGCTGGCTGCCCCTGTTCAACCAGTTCTGGATGCTGGGCCTGCTCATCGCGGCCTGGGCGCTGCACCTGGTCTGGGCCGATGTCCAGCACAAGGCGTGAAGGAGACCACCATGACCAGCTATCCCACCGTCTTGGTTACCGGCGCTGCCGGCTACCTGGCCTCATGGATCGTGCAGCAGCTGCTGGAGCAGGGCTGCCAGGTGCGTGGCACCGTGCGCAGCCTGCAAGACGCGACCAAAATGCCACACCTGCAGGACCTGGCCGTGCAACACCCCGGCCGCCTGCAGCTGCTGGAGGCTGATTTGTTGCTGGAAGGCAGTTTCGATGCTGCCATGCAGGGGTGCAGTGTGGTGGTGCATGCCGCTTCCCCGTACTTCCTGCACACGCCCAAAGACGCCGAGCGTGAACTGGTGCAGCCTGCCGTGCAGGGCACACGCAATGTGCTGGCCAGTGTTAACCGCACGGCCAGCGTGACCCGCGTGGTGCTGACCAGTAGCATCGTGGCGCTGTACAACGACGCCTGCGAGGTGGATGCTGCTGCCCGGCACACCGTGCAGGAGAGCGACACCAACCCCAACCAGGACGTTGCCAACAACCCCTATGCCTATTCCAAAACCCAGGCCGAAAAAGCAGCCTGGGCCATGCAGGCCCAGCAGCAGCGCTGGGATTTGGTCACCATCCATCCCGGCGCCATCTTTGGCCCCTCGCTGTCGCGACGGGTCGATGCCAGCAGCGTGGCCATGGTGCTGCAGTTTCTGCGGGGCGCGTTCCGCACCGGGGTGCCGCGCCTGTGGCTGGGTCTGGTGGACGTGCGCGATGTGGCTCAGGCCCATGTGCAGGCGGCGCTGCGGCCGCAGGCCAGCGGTCGCTACCTGGTGGTGGCACACAGCCTGCGCCTGCTGGAACTGGCCCAGCGTATGCAGCTGCAGGGCCTGGGCATTGCCGACAAGCTGCCGCGCAGCGAAGCCCCCAAGTGGCTGATGTGGCTGATCGGCCCGCTGGTGGGCCTGCAGCGCCGCTATGTGGCGCGCAATGTGGGCCACCCGCTGTACTTCAACAGCGCGCGCAGCCAGGCCGAGCTGGGCCTGCAGTGGCGCAGTGCGGCCGATACGCTGAATGACCAGATCCGCCAGATCGTGCGCGACCGCTTGCTGCCGGGGGTGGCATGAACAACGTCCTCAAAGACCTGCGCACCGCGCGCGGTCTCACCCAGCAGCAGCTGGCCGAGGTGTTGGGGGTGAGCCGCCAAACGGTGATCTCCATCGAAAGCGGCAAATACGACCCCAGCCTGCCGCTGGCCTTCAAAATCGCGCGCTACTTGGAAACTACTATCGAGGAGGTCTTTATTCCCGCCGAACCATGATGGCATTTTTTGTCCTCTAGTTGGCGATTGCGGACCTTTTCGGACATAGTGCTGAGGGATAAAGTACGGACATCGCAACCAACCGAGTGTTTCAAAAATGTCCTCCGCCAACGCATCCAAGTCCGCGCTCATCATCATCGACGTGCAGGAGTCCTTCGCCCAGATGCCCTTCTGGTCGCAGGGCATCCATGCGCCGTTTCAGCAAGCCCTGCTGAAGCTGGACGCCGGTGCCCGTGCCGCGGGTGTGCCCGTGGTGCACATCTACCACGTGGGGCGTGCAGGGCCCTTCCTGCCCGAGTCCGGTTTTGTCAAACCCTTGCCGTGGTTGCCTGGCGACCCGGCGGTGCGGTTTGACAAACACACCCACAACGCCTTCACTGATACCGGGCTGGACTTGTGGCTGCGCCGCCAAGGGGTGGGCAAGCTCATCATCAGCGGCATTCGCACCGAGCAGTGCTGCGAGACCACGGCCCGCGTGGGCGCGGACCTGGGCTACGACGTGGACTTTGTGTCCGAGGCCACGCTGACCTTCCCCATGACACACGCTGGCAGCGGCCGCACCTTCACCGCCGAAGAGATCACTACGCGTACCGAGCTGGTGCTGGCGGATCGTTTCGCGCGCATCGTGGACGTGGACACCTGCCTAGCCGGTCTGGCCGCCTAAAGGAGAACCCCATGCTGCAACTGCGCCCCAACTGCGAATGCTGCAACGTCGATCTGCCGCCCGCAGCCAGCAACGCCCGCATCTGCTCGTTTGAATGCACCTTCTGTGCAGTTTGTGTAGACACCCGCTTGCTTGGCGTGTGCCCCAACTGCGGCGGCGGTTTCGTGCCTCGGCCGATTCGCCCGGTGGGCAAGTTGGCGAATAACCCACCGTCGAGCGAGCGGGTGTTCAAGCCCCAAGGCTGTGGCGCGCTCGCGGCTCCCGCACAGCCATGAGTACTGAAACCGCTTTGCGGCCCAAAGACCTGGGCTTGGTGTTGTTGGTAATCTTGGTCTGGGGGATGAACTTTGCTGTTATCAAGGTGGGGGTGGTAGGCGTACCGCCCCTGCTGCTAGGGGCGTTGCGCTTCCTGCTGGCGACTTTTCCTGCGCTGTTGTTTGTTAGGCCGCCCAAGGTACCGCTCAGGCTCTATCTGGCCTATGGCTTCACTATCTCGGTGGGGCAGTTCGCGTTTTTGTTCAGCGCCATTGCGGTGGGTATGCCCTCGGGCCTCGCGTCGCTGGTGCTGCAGTCGCAGGCCTTTTTTACCTTGGTGCTGGCTGCCTGGTGGCTGCATGAGCGATGGCAGACGAACCAGGTGGCGGGCTTGCTGCTGGCGGCTGCGGGTTTGGTGCTGATTGGCAGTGCCCATGGTCTTTCCATGCCGCTGGCTGGGTTTGCGCTGACGATTGCAGCGGCAGTGATGTGGGCCTGCGGCAACATTGTGACCCGAGCAGTAGGGCGCTATGCGCCCATGAACCAACTTGGTTTTGTGGTCTGGGCCAGCTTGGTGCCGCCCCTGCCATTTTTGGCACTGTCGTTGTGGCTGGAGGGCCCGCAGGCCATGCTGGCAGCATTGCAAAACCTGAACGGCACCGCACTGGCCGCGATCGCTTACCTGGCTTGGGCCGCGACCCTCTTGGGTTACGGGCTCTGGACACATTTGCTCTCACGCTACCCCGCCAACCGCGTGGCGCCGTTCACCCTGCTCGTACCTTTGGTGGGGCTGACGGTGGGCTGGTTGGTGTTTGGCGAGGCTTTACAGCCTGTGCACTTTGCAGGCGGTGCCTTGCTCATGGCCGGCCTGTTGGTGCATGTGTTCGGCGCCCCTTGGTGGGCGCGCTGGCGAGGCCGGAGGCAGACCGCATGACGTTGCACGTCTACCTCGTCCTTACACCCAATGTGCTGATGCTGGACTACGCTGGCCCGGCCGAGGCGCTGCGCATGGCGCGTGACATGGGCGCTGCGCTGACGCTCACCGCCTGTGGGCCGCAGACTGAGATACCTACCTCTCTGGGTACGGGCCTCACCGGGCTCGCGCCGTTGCCGGAAAAGCTACCAGCCCAGAGCCTGGTGCTGGTGGTTGGCAATGCCAATGAAAGTGAAGACTACGCCTTGGAAGCCGCACAGCAGGTGGTGCGTTGGCTGCGCCGCGCGCCGCAGCCCGACACCCGCTTGGCCAGCATATGTTCTGGCGCCTTGCTACTCGCGCAGGCGGGATGCTTAGACGGGCGGCATTGCACCACCCACCACTCGCTGGTGGTGGACTTGCAAGCTGCAGCCCCCACGGCCCGGGTGGCGGTGGACCGTATCTTTGTGGACGACGGGCGTGTGCTGACCAGCGCCGGTATCACCACCGGAATTGACCTCGCGCTCTACCTGGTGGAGCAGGTGGCTGGCGCCGCTTTGGCTGCGCAAGTCGCGCGCCGCCTGGTGATGTACCAGCGCCGGGGTGCACACGATCCGCAGTTGTCGCCTTGGCTGGCCCACCGCAACCACCTGCACCCGGCGGTGCACCGCGCGCAAGATGCAGTGGCGCAAGACCCGGCGCACAGTTGGAGTTTGGAGGCACTGGCGGACGTGGCCTGCGTGAGCCCGCGCCACCTCAGCCGCCTGTTTGCGATACACACCGGCGTCAGCGTGGTGGTCTACCAGCAGCAGTTGCGCATTGCCCGGGCCCAGGAGATGCTGCAGCGGGAGCCGGGGCTGGCCCAAGAGCGGCTGGCGTTGGCCTGTGGGTTTGCGTCGGCTCGAGACTTTCGCCGGGTCTGGCAGCGCTACCAGCCTGCCATGTCGCGTCGCAATGAGACGGGATTAACCCCGTAGGTTGGCGGCGATGATTTTGGAAATGTCGCCGCGGGTGTAGCCGCGTTTGATGACCTGGTTGAACTCGCCCAACCAGCCTTTCATCAGCATGCTTTTGGGGAAGGCCAAGTAGTTGGGGTCACTGCGCAGTGGCACCGGCAACACCATCAGGGTTTCGCGCAGCACCGCAGCGTCTTTGTGGTTGCGCAGCAGCTCTTCAAAGCCGGCTTTGCCCGCGTTGAACAGGGCGCAGTCGATGCGTCCCAGTACCAGTTTGTTCAGCCGCTCTGCGGGGCCGTTGTCGCCCTCAATCACAAACAGCCCGGCGTCCCGCGCTTTTTCAAAGACCTCGCCATAGCTGCCGCCGCGTCCAATGCCGATGCGTTTGCCTTGTAAATCTGGCAAATCCTTGTAGGCAAGAGGTCTGTCCTTGCGCACCACAATGACTACTTCGTCGATGTACACCGGCTCAGAGTAGTCAAATAGCAAAGAGCGTTCCTGCGTCCATGACAGCCCCACAATGCCGCCGACACCCGAGGTGGCGTGGCGGTAGGCGCGGGCCCAAGGATAGAGTTCGACACGCAATTCAGAGACCGGCATTTGTGCGCTGGCGTATTGCACGATGTCGACCAGAAAGCCACGGTTTTTGCCGTCCTGCAGGTACATCTTGGGTGGCGAGCTGTCGCCGCCATACACGGTGATTTCGGTACACCATGCTGTGCTGGCCAAAACCAGAGTCAGCAGTAGGGAGTACCAAGTCTTTGGGATCACCATGTTCTCCGTGGGTGTACCTGCGTAGGGGTACTAAGAGCACAGTATGCCGCGTTTTCAGGTTGATTGGAATGGCGACTGCAGTGCAGGCCGACTCGTGTTTCAATATCCAGCTACCTGCTGCTAAAAATCCACCATGAACCCCGAAGCCCAATCCCTATGGCGCGCACCGCAGTGGGCGTTTTCCATTTTGCTGGCGGTGCTGGGCATGCTGGGCCCGTTCTCCATCGACACCTACATTCCCGCCTTTGCGGGCATCGCCCAGTCGCTGGACGCCAGCGCGGTGCAAATGCAGCAAACCCTGTCGGCCTACCTATTTGGCTTTGCGTTCATGGGGCTGTTTCATGGTGCGTTTTCCGACAGCTTCGGTCGTCGCCCGGTGGTGCTGTGGGGGCTGGCGGTGTTTACTTTGGCGTCGGTGGGTTGCGCGCTATCGCAAAGTATTGGCCAGCTGATTTTCTTCCGCGCGCTACAGGGCCTGTCCACCGGCGCAGGCATCGTGGTGTCGCGGGCCGTAGTGCGCGACATGTACCCGCCTTCCCAAGCGCAAAAGGTGATGAGCCAGGTCACGATATTTTTTGGCGTGGCACCGGCCATTGCGCCGATCGTGGGCGGTTGGCTGCTGGTCCACGCCAGCTGGCACGGCATATTCTGGTTTCTGACGGCGGTCGGGGTGGCCCTGTGGATCGCCAACTACCGGCTGCTGCCTGAGACCCTGCATGTTTCACAGCGACAGGCGTTCGAAGTGCGCAACCTGATGGCGGGCTACCGGAAGCTGGGCAGCGACCCGCGCTTTGTGCTGCTGGCCTTGGCAAGTGGCATTCCCTTTAACGGCATGTTTTTGTACGTGCTCAGCGCGCCGGTGTTTTTGGGGGAGCACTTGGATTTGCTACCCCAACAGTTTTTCTGGTTCTTCGTCCTCACCATCAGCGGCATCATGGGCGGGGCCTGGGTGAGCGGCCGGGTGGCCGGCAAGATCACACCGAAGCGACAGATTCGCAATGGTTTTGTCATCATGCTGATCATCGGCATCATCAATTTGGTGGCCAACCTGCTGTTCAAGGCGAATGTGAGTTGGGCCTTGTTTCCGATTGCCATTTTTGCGTTTGGTTGGGCCATGATGGTGCCGGTCATCACGCTGCTGGTGCTGGACCTGCACCCTGAACGCCGGGGCATGGCGTCGAGCATGCAGATGTGTGTCGGCTCGACGGCCAACGGCTTGGTTGCGGGCGTTATCTCACCGCTGGTCATGCACTCTACGGTGGCACTGGCCACGACGTCCTTGGTGATGATGGGCATTGGCCTGTGCGCGTGGTTCTACATCCGCCGCCGCTGGCCCGAGATTGGGCGTGAGAACAGCGTGGTTTGAGGCCTCGCTGCCCTGATTTATGAGTCAAATCGGGCTCTAGTCCTTGTGGACTATGCGCGAGTAGCTATTAAATCTATAGTAAATCCGGTGCCAAACTGATTGTTGTTTGTGCCCGAGGACTGGGGTAGACGTGCCAGCCGTCAAAGTCTGGTTTGCCCACCGCGACGCCTTGCTGGCGCAGAAGGGCGTAGACCATGCTCAGGTGAAAGAAAAAGTTGGGTAGGGCGTATTGGCAGGCGTAGGTGAGTCCGTCCAAGTGAATGTCGGCTTGCCCCGCGCTGTCGTCTGCGATCCGCCCGGCAGCGTCGGTAAATTCCTCGGGGCGCAGGTCATGCAGAAAGGCCTGTGCTTGGCTTATCCGCGCGGTCAGGGCTGCCACAGAAGCGTCGACCGGGGCGGCCAGATTTGCCGCGCGCTGCGCCAAGGGCGCGCAAGTGCGAAACGCAAAGTTCACGGCGACCTCCACCTGCTGACCCAGCGGCAGCATGTCGGGTGCCAGGCGGGCCGCCAACAGATCGCGCTCTGGGAGTCCGTGCGCAGCGATGTGCTGGGCTGCGACATTCAGCAGGCCCTGCAACTGCCCCAGATAGCGGGACAGTACCGGAACGGTGGCATCAAAGAGCGAAAGCAAATTCGAGGTGGCTTGCATGGGCGGCCTGCGCGCAGTGGCGAGAGGGAAACTTAAAGGGGAAGGACGCCGCCGCAGCGCATCGGCGCGGCGTCGGTGAAACCTGGCTTAGGCGGGCAAGCCCAATACCTCTGCCAGCGCATTGCGCTGTAGCGGTTTTGAGAAGGTGCCCACGACGTTGAGGCCGTCGGAGGCGGCCACTTCTGCGGCCAGCGACATCATCAGGCTATCGGCGCCGCTCAGTAATAAGACGCCACCGCGGTACTCGGTTTTGGCCAGTTCGCCCAAAAAATCAATGCCATCGGTATGCGGCATCACCATGTCGCAGACCAAAAAGTCGGGCGGCATGTCCATAGCCTGCAGCACGCGCATACCGGCGTGGCCGTCGCGCGCGGTGTAGACCTCTGACACGCCCAGGCTCATCAGCATCTCGCGCAACACCGTGTGGCTGAATTCGTCGTCGTCCACCACCAGCACGTTGAGGTGCCGAGCGCCTGTGTGGGTAGGCGTTTGGGCTTGGCCTCGCACCGACAGGGTGTGACGGCGTTGCTCCAAGCTGTCCAGTACGGCGCTGAGCACGAACTCGCTGAGCGACTCTTGCGGGCCGAGCAAAGACTCAATGTCGGCCCGCAAGGCGGGCGTCACTGGGATGGCAGGCAAGGTGGACAACTGCATGCGAAAGATTGTAAGTGAATGTTAACGTTTACACAGTTGCGCGATAACCGCCCAAGGGGGCGGCCAGTGCCATTCATCGCTTCGCCCGCTATCAAGGTTTAGGCCGGCGTGCCCAGTACCTGTCGCAGAAAGGCCGAAATATCGGCAATTTCCTTGGGGTGCACGCTGTGTGGCATGGGGTAGGTATGCCACTGGACCGGGTGGCCCAGTGCGGCCAGCGCGTTGCGCGAGTCTTCACCCCGGGCCAAGACCACCACCGGGTCTTGTGTGCCATGGGCCATGAAGATGGGCGTGGCGGCGTTGGCGGCGTGGCGCTCGCTGGCAAAGCGGTCTGCCAGTGGCAGGTAGCCCGACAGTGCCATCACCCCGGCAATTTTTTGGGGCAGCCGCAGCGCGGTGTGCAAAGCCATCGCGCAACCTTGGCTGAAACCGGCCAGCACAATGCGTTCATGGGGAATGCCACGCGCCACTTCGTTGGCAATCAGGGCTTGAATGGCTGTTTCGGACTTTTGGATGCCTTGTGCGTCTTGTTGGCTCACCAAGTCCATGCCCAGCAGGTCGTACCAAGCGGGCATCACGTAGCCGCCGTTGATGGTGACAGGGATGCTGGGCGCGTGGGGAAAGATGAAGCGGATAGCCGGGTAACCAGCGAGGTTCAGCTCCGGCACCAAACCCGCAAAGTCATTGCCATCGGCGCCCAAGCCGTGCAGCCAGATGACGGCTGCAGTCGGGTGCGGCGCGGATTCGATTTCGACGAAGGGGAGCAAGGTAGTCATGGCGGGCTCAGTGCGACATCAGCGGTAAAACGCTTCGACCTTGCCCTTGAGCTTGATCAGCAGAGGCTTGCCTTTGCGGTCCACCGTTTTGCCGGCGGGCACTTTGATCCAGCCCTCGCTGACGCAGTATTCCTCCACGTCCATGCGCTCTTTGTCGTTGAAGCGGATGCCGATGTCATGCTCAAACACCGCAGCCACATGGTGGGGGCTGCGGGCGTCGATGGACAGGTGGTCGGGCAGTTCAGGGCGGGCGCTGGTGTCGGTCATGGTGAGGAGTGTCTAGGCAAAAGTAGGATTTTCGCAGGTTCGCGGCGCGCTACATCAGCGCTGGGGGCATGTTGAGATGGAAGCGGGCGTTGGAAACGGCGCCCGTGGCTTTGTCGATCTCCAGGGTCATGGTGTTGACATCGCGCGGGCTTCGTTGGGATAAGGGCACCGCAGACATGCTCAGCAGATAGCGGTCTGTACGTTCGGAGATCTCGCCCATGTGCTCTGCCACGTCGGGCAAACCCTGGTGGAAGCCGTGCTCCACGCGAAACTCGGCGGGAGATGGCGCCCTAGCAAAGGAGATGGTTCCGGCATTTACCAACGCCTGCTCGACAAAGCGCAGCGGCACTGAAAAGGCACGGGAGCCGGGATAAAAGCCTCGGCGCTCCAAGGGCAACGCCGCAGAGGCCGATGTTGTTTCCAAGTTGGGTCGGGTGTAAATGGTTTCCGATTTGACGGGGCTCCCGTCGGCGGCCAGCCACAGCCGGTGGGCCATGGCGTAGTCAGAGTTCCAGGGCAGAAAAACGGGGTATTCATCGACCACCACGTCCACCCGGTACACCGCGCCATTCCATGCAAAGTCTTCTACCGTGACGCGCAGCTTCGACACATCGGGCGTGCTGCGAAACGGTGCATAAAACCGGAGTACCTCGGCCAGCGCTGCGGTTTGGATGGGCGAGAGCGCTGGGGTCATGGCGGACTGTGCCTGCAAGGGTAGGGTGAGGGTGGTCGCTGCAGTCCCCGCGACGCCGGCGACGTAAGCCAACACGCACCGCCGTTGCATCGCCTACTTGGCCAGCCAGCCCAAGCCATGCGCATGCAGGCTTTGGACGTAAAGGCGGTCTTTGGTTTCGGTAATGGCCGTGGTTTCGGGGTAAGCACCGCTGGGGTCTTGCAGGTCAGCCACTACCTTGCCGTCTTCGGTGAACGCCATCACATGGCCATAGGCCTTGGGAATAGGCCACAGCACGCGCGGTAGGCGTAGCGTCAGGCTGCGCAGCCACGGCTTTTGGGCCATGGTGTCAATGGTCGGGTTGCGCGGCTTGGCAAAGCCCAGCCAGATCTTGCCGTTCAGTCCGCGCATCAGGTTGTCGGGGTAGCCCGGCAGGTTGTCCAGCAAGACGCTGGCTTGCGCGCTGGGCTGACCGGCCAGGCTGCTGACATCCAGATTGTTGGCCGTTACCGCAATCTTCCAGACGCGGTACTTGCCGGTTTCGTTCACAAACAGGTTTTGCTCGTCTTGGCTCAGCGCTACGCCGTTGGCGAAGCTGATGCCTTTGGCCACCACGCGGGTGGTCTTTGCGGCCGGGTCGTATTCCAAGACACGCCCGGTGCTGGCCTGCTCCAAGATGTCGAGCACGCTGGCCTCAAAGGTGCCGCCCCAGTCTTTGGGGGCAAAGCGGGCAGAGGCGTCGCTCAAGTACATCTTGCCGTTCTTGGCCACCACCACCGCATCGGCATAGCGAATCGGGTCGTTGCCCACGTTCTCGGTCAGCGTCGTGGCTTTGCCTGCGGGGCTGATGGACAGCAAGCCTTTGACGGCGTCCGCTGCGATCAGATTGCCCGTTGCATCAAAGTCAAAACCCAGCACGCGCCCGCCGGTGTTGGCAAACACCTGCTGTTCGCTGCCGTCGGCGGCCATGCGCAAGATATTGCCGCTGGCCACCGTGGTGTAGAGGCGCCCATCGGGGCCAAACTGGATGTGCTCTGGCCCCACTTCTCCGTGCAAATCGATGATTTGCAGGTTCGCTAGGCGGGTGTTGACAGCGTGGTCGCCACCATACCCCGGAGCGGCTGGCGCGTCCCAGGCCATCGGGGTAATGGGCACCGGCCACAACAGCAGGTAGCCCGCGCCCAGGGCCACGGCGGCCATCAGCAATACAAATATTTTTTTCATGGTGTGTCTCCCGAATCACGTCGTGTGAAGCGGGCCATTCTCCCAGACCGCTGCGCCAACCTGTGCCAACAGCGTGACCCGACGGGCACCAGGCCGATGCCAGCCCGGCGCGTGTTGATCAGGCAGGCGGTTTGCGTGCTGCCTGCGCTTCTGCCATTGCCGCGCTCAGTTGGGCATAGGTGCTGCGTAGCTCCGCCGCCCGTGCCGTGAGTTGGGTTTCGTGCTCCGCTGCCGTCGAACGGGCCAGTGTTGCGCTTTGCAGTAGCTGGGCTTCGAGTTGACTCGAAGTCTGGTGCAGGGCTAGCAACCGGTCGCGCCGCTGCACCGCACTGTGGCCCACCCGGTCGAACCAGGGTTTCCAGATGGCGGCCACGGGAGGCGGGCGTTTGATGGTCATACCGTCGGCCTGCTCCACATAGTCCGCCAGTTGCAGCGCGGGTTGTAGAAACTGCTGTTTCAGCAAGAGCCCGCCACCGATCAGGGCCAGCAAGCCAAGAGCGCCGATCACGCCAACGGGCAGCAAGGCTTCCCACGCTTTCCCATTTTGCGCGGCCGCCGGCGCGTGTACGAGCAGCGACCAGTCGGTGTCCCTTAGCGCAAGCCGCAGCCAGCCGCTGGCACGGTCGTAGCTTGTTTCAGCGCTGGGCCCTGCGGTGACGCTATCGGTGGCGCTGGCTACGAGGCCGCCCTGGCGGTCTACCACCCACGCCTGGCCCATGGGCAACGGGCGTTGCACCAGTACCTGTTGCAAGGCCGCGACTTGAACATCGGCACCCACGACGCCGACGTAGCTTTCTCCGTCATAGACAGGCGCGAGTGCCGAAATTACAGTGGTTTTTCCCATGGTGTCCAGATGGGGCGGGCTCCAGACTAACTGCTTCTGTGGATTGGCCTGCGGGCCTGCGCGCTCCAAAGGTTGGGTGCCTTGGGTGTTTGCTGTTCTCTGCAGAGCGGCACCCATCTCGGGCGTGCCGGTGGCCAGTAGCAGATCGTCGCGGGCCTGAGCGGGGTAGACCCAGCGCCACTGGGTTTGCGCGTCGAGAAAGTAGCTCCAACTCAGCTCGGGGTGTTGGGCGTGGCCTGCTGTGGCAACGGGCAGAGCCGCGACAAGACCGCCTAAGTGGCGCCGGAAAGTGGCACCGTCTAGCGCCGGGCCCAAGTGCAGTGCGCCCACTTCGCGGGTCAGTTCTTGGGGCAGGCGCTCCCAAGGGGCGTCGCGCAATGGGGCTAGGTTGCGGCGCTCCAGCCGCTCGGCCAAGCCGCTGTCGGCCAACGTGGGTTGGCGCAGGCTGCGCTCGGTGCTGCTACGCAGCGCGGCCACGTGGGAGCGCGCCACGTCCATACGTTCATTCAACGCGCTTTGCAGTTGTTCGGCCTGGGTGCTCAGCGTCCACCACTGGTGGGCGCGCTGGCGCTGCAAGCTACTCCAGCCATAGGCCAGCACCACCAAGAGATACACCGCCGCGATGGCCGCGAGGGTGACAAGGTAGCGCTGCTGCAGTAAAGGTGCCGACGGCGCCGGTGGCGGCGAGGCAGCCCGCGCAGTGGCTTTGGGAGCGGGTGTTGCAGTCGCGTTGGACGCGAGCGGGGCGGGCTCAGTGCGGTCAGCGGTGTCGGGCATAGGCCCGATTGTCAGCTATGCGCCGTAGCGCCGGGCCCATTCCTTCTCCAACGGTTCTACCCAGCTGCCGTGCGGTTCAGGAATGGCAGGCGCGGTGCGCGCGACCTGGCCGGGCAGGGGCTGGCTGGCGAACTGCGCGCGCTCTGGTGGGTTGAGCTGGTCCAGCGCCAGTACCGTGGGGTCGCCCCAGACGGCGATGTCGGCCTTGCGGGCCTGCGCCTCGGCGCTGAGCAGAAAGTTGGCGAACACCTGGGCGCCTTCCTTGGCGCTGGCGTTGACGGGGATCGCCACGAAGTGGGTATTGCCAATGGTTCCGCTACTGAATTGATAGCTTGTCACGCTGGCAGGAAGGCGCTTGGCGGCGATTTCATTGGCGGCGTCATTGGGATTAAAGGTGAGTGCCCAGTGCAGCTCGCCGTCGGCCAGCATCTGCCGGATCGCTTCGGCGTTTTGTGGAAACTGCTTGCCGCTGCGCCACAGGTGCGGGTGCAACTGGTCTAACGCGGCCCAAAGCGGCGCCGTCGCTTGGGCGAAGCGGGCAGCATCTACCGGGCGATAAAAAGCATTTCGGTCGGCGCTGCTGTCTACCAGCACCTGCTTGAGAAAGGTGGTGCCATGAAAATTGGGCGGGCGCGGGTAGGTGACGCGACCGGGGTGGGCTTTGGCATAGGCCAGCAGCTCGGCCAGGCTTTGGGGCGGCTGGGGCGTGCGCTGGCTGTCCACCATGAAGGTGAGTTGGGCCATACCCCAAGGCGCTTCCATGCCTTCGACCGGCTCAGAAAAATCCACCCGGGTCGTGGGCTTGCCTTTGACGTCCACTTTGGCATAGGACGGCAGGCGTTCGGCAAATGGGCCAAACAGCAGGCCTTCGCGCTTCATGGTCAAGAAGTTCTCGCCGTTGATCCAGACCATGTCCACCGTGCCGTTGGCTTTGCCTGCCGCCTTTTCGTTGCGCACGCGCTTGACCACGTCGGCGGTGTCGGTCACTTTGACGTGCACTACGTTCACGCCATGGCGCTTTTGCACTTCGGTGGCCGCCCATTGGATGTAGGCGTTGATGGTGTCTGCGCCGCCCCAGGCATTGAAATACACCGTCTGGCCTTTGGCTTTGGTTTCCAAAGCGGTCCAATCGCTAGCGGTTTGGGCCAAGGCGGGTAGGGTCAGCGCGGCGCTGGAGGCGGCCAACACTTGGCGGCGGTTCAGGTGGAGGTTCATGGCGGGTTCGGTTGAGGTTTCAGGGTGAAATATGCGCGGTTAACGGAGTATTCGGAGCCAAGCTCCGGGCTTGGTCGGGCGCGGCAGCCAAACCTTACCCGGCCGAATTTCGCACTTGGTGCTTAGGCCAGCAAGGCTTGCGCAAACTCCCGCGCGTTGAAGGTTTCCAGCTCGTCGAGCTGCTCACCCACGCCGATGAAATACACCGGAATCGGCCGTTCGCGCGCAATCGCGGCCAGCACGCCGCCTTTGGCCGTGCCATCCAGCTTGGTGACGATCAGGCCGGTGAGTCCCAGTGCATCGTCAAAGGCTTTGACTTGGGTGACCGCGTTTTGGCCGGTGTTGCCGTCAATCACCAACAGCACCTCGTGTGGCGCGCTGGAGTCGGCTTTGGCAATCACGCGCTTGATCTTTTTCAGCTCTTCCATCAGGTGCAACTGGGTTGGCAGGCGGCCGGCGGTGTCGATCAGCACAACGTCTTTCTTGCGCGCCTTGCCCGCAGTCACCGCGTCAAAGCTCACTGCGGCGGGGTCGCCGCCTTCTTGACTCACGATTTCGACGGTGTTGCGGTCAGCCCAGACGGTGAGCTGCTCGCGCGCCGCTGCGCGGAACGTGTCGGCTGCGGCCAAGAGTACGGTGGCGTCGCTGTCGGCTAGGTGTTTGGTGAGCTTGCCAATGCTGGTGGTCTTGCCTGCGCCGTTGACGCCTGCCACCATGATGACCGTGGGCGTGTGCTGCCCAATGACCAGCGGCTTCTGCAGCGGCGTCAGCAGCGCGGTCAACTCGGCAATCAGAATGTTTTTGAGCGCCACCGGGTGGGTGACGCCGCTGGCTTTGACGCGCTTGCGCAGGGTGCTCACCAATAGTTCGGTCGCGGCCACGCCGGCATCGGCCATCAGTAGGGCGCTTTCCAGGTCTTCGTACAGCGCCTCGTCGATCTGGCTGCCGCCAAACACGCCGGAGATGCTGCTAGCCGTCTTACCCAGCCCAGCCTTGAGCTTGTCCAGCCACTTTTGCCGCTCAGGCGGCGCGGCGCTGGGTTCGGGGATGTCAATCGGGGCGGCCAGGGCGCTGCCGATGAGTGAGCCGCCAGCGCTTGCCGGTGTGAAGGCCGCTGGCGCAAGCGCCGTGACCGGGCCGGGGGCGGTACTGAAACAGGTGTCGCGGGGTGAACGGTGGCAGTCGTTGCAGCGGGCACAACAGGGTCTTGCAGCGGTTCAACGGCAACGTCCAGGGGGGGCGTTGCAGGGGCTGCGGGGGTGCTGGAGAATTTCTTTTTGAAAAAACTGAACATGGAGGCCGTTCTTAGAATCACAGCATTCTATGAAACACCCATCCTTTGGGCCGGGGCAACGCCCTGATGCCCCCGCCAACGCGCCGATCCCCCGCCTTCTGGTCTTGTTGTCGCGTTTGTTAGCGGCCAGCTTGGCGTTGACCAGCTCGCTGGTGCTGGCCGACTCTGCGCAGCCCACGGCAGCCCCGCTGGCTCAGCAATTCACCCTGCGCAACGGCATGACGCTGATCGTCAAACCCGACCACCGCGCGCCGACCGCCGTACAAATGCTGTGGGTGCGGGTAGGTTCTATGGACGAGGTGGACGGCACCACCGGCGTGGCCCATGTGCTGGAGCACATGATGTTCAAGGGCACGCCCACGGTGAGAGCCGGCGAGTTCTCGCGCCGGGTGGCGGCTTTGGGCGGGCGAGAAAATGCCTTCACCACCAAGGACTACACCGGCTATTACCAACAAATTCCAGCGCAGCGCCTTGAAGACGTCATGCGACTCGAAGCGGACCGCTTTGCCCACAACCAGTGGAGCGACGAGGAATTTGCCAAAGAGTTAGAGGTGGTGAAAGAGGAGCGCCGCCTGCGCACCGAGGACAGCCCGCATGGCCGCCTGCACGAGGCCATGAGTGCCATGGTCTACCAGGCCGCACCGTATCGCCGCCCCGTCGTGGGCTGGATGAGTGACCTGGATGCGATGACGGCGCAAGACGCGCGCGACTTCTACCAGCGCTGGTACACACCGGCCAACGCGGCCGTGGTGGTGGCCGGCGATGTGGAGCCGGCGCAGGTGTTGCGCCTGGCTGAAAAATACTACGGCAGCCTGCCCGGCCACGCTTTGCCCGCGCGCAAGCCCCGTGCCGAGCCGGCCCAAGTAGGCCTGCGCCGCATGGAGTTCAAGGCCCCGGCCGAACAGTCCTATGTGGTATTGGCGTTCAAGGTGCCGGGCATGTCGGCGGCAGGGCTGGCAGAGCCTGACGCGGCGAGTGACGATGCGCTGGCGCTGACGGTGCTCTCTGCCGTACTCAGTGGTTTTGACGGCGCGCGTCTGCCACGCGCTCTGACGCTCGCCGCCGATTCAGTGGCAGACAACGCGGGTGCCGGTTATGGACTGAGCGGGCGTAGTGGCCCGCAGCTTTTTACCCTGTACGGGGTCCCGGCGGCGGGAAAAACCAGCGCGGCGGTGGAGGCGGCTCTGCGTGCCCATGTGGCGCTGGTGGCCCAGAGCGGTGTGACCGAGGCCGAGCTGGCCCGCGTCAAAAACCAGTGGCTGGCGGGAGAGGTTTACCGACAAGACAGCGTTTTTAGCCAAGCGCGTACGCTGGGCGTGAACTGGATTCAGGGCTTCCCACTGGGCGCGGAGCAGCGTCTGCTGGAGCGCCTGCGCGGTGTCACTGCGGCCCAGGTACAGGCCGTGGCCGCCCGGTACTTTGGCGACGACGCGCTCACCGTGGCCACCTTGTTGCCGCAACCCTTGGGCACCCCGCGCACCACCCGCCCCGCCGTGCCGGGTGCACGCCACTAAGCTCAGGTTCCAATGAACACTATCAAATCAGTAGCTACTCGCGCAATATTTACGGTGGCTGCAGCCCTATTTCTTATAAATTCTGCATGGGCTGGCATTCCCATCCAGCACTGGACGCAGGCCAGCGGCGCACAGGTATTCTTGGTGGAAAGCCCCGGTATTCCGATGGTGGATGTGCAGATTGACCTGGACGCCGGTGGACGCCGCGATCCGGCGGACAAGCCCGGCCTCGCGAGTTTGATGGCGTCTGGTACCGCCAATGGCGTGCGCGCTACCGCTACCGAAGCCGCGCTGGACGAGAACGCGTTGAGCGAGGCTTGGGCCGACCTGGGCGCGTCGTTCGGCGGTAGCGCGGGCGCCGACCGCATGAGCTTTGCCCTGCGCTCGCTCACCTATCCCGACTTGCTGGACCGTGCCATTACGCTGGCGGCCCGCCAGCTGGCCGAGCCTGCGTTTCCCGAGGCGCCCTGGCTGCGCGACAGGCCCAAGCTGCTGGCCTCGCTCAAAGAAGCCGATACCCGGCCTGCCACGCTGGCCGCGCGTGCTTTTGGCCGCGCGGTGTATGGCAGCCATCCCTATGGCTACGAGATGACTGCCGAGAGCCTGATGCGGACCAGCGTGCAAGACCTGCGCGCTTTGCACGCCAGCGCGGTGCGGGCCTGCGACGCCAAAGTGAGCGTGGTAGGCGCGGTGACCCGGGCGCAGGCGGATACGCTGGTGCAGCGCCTGTTGGCCCGGTTGCCGGTAGCCTCGTGCAGTGCGCGGCCGCTCGTGCCCGAGGTCGCTGCGTTGCAGGCGGCGTCGGAGCAGCGCATTGCATTTGCCTCGGCCCAAGCCCACGTGTTGGTGGGCCAGCCCGGCTTCCAGCGCAACGACCCCGACTTTCTGGCGCTCACGGTGGGCAACCAGATTCTGGGCGGCGGTGGCTTTACTTCCCGCCTAACCAACGAGGTGCGCGAAAAGCGCGGCCTGACCTACAGCGTGTACAGCAACTTCGCGCCCGGCCTGCACGCGGGGGCTTTCACTATGGGCTTGCAAACCCGGCCCGACCAGGCGCAGCAAGCGCTGGACTTGGTGCGCGAGGTGCTGGCGAAGTTTGTGGCTGAAGGCCCGACTGAGAAAGAGTTGCAAGCCGCGAAGGACAACCTCATGGGCGGCTTTGCCCTGCGCTTGGACAGCAACGGCAAGTTGTTGGGCAATGTGGCCAACATCGCCTGGAACGGTTTACCGCTGGACTACCTGGATCGTTGGACAGAGCGCGTGGACAAAATCACCATGGCCGATGTGCGCGCTGCGTTTTCGCGCAAGGTGCAGCCCGACAAGATGGCGACGGTGGTGGTGGGGGCAGACGGCGCTGTGCAATAGGGGCGGTAGTCCTACACCGCAGAGAGCAAGCCACCGTCCACGTAAATGGTGTGCCCGTTGACGTAGTTGGACGCGGCCGATGCCAGAAATATGGCGGCACCCACCAGCTCTTCGGGCTTGCCCCAGCGACGTGAGGGGGTGCGGGCCTTGACCCAGGTGTCGAAGGTGGGATTGTTGATCAGCGCGGCGTTCATGTCGGTGACCATATAGCCCGGACCGATGGCGTTGGCTTGGATGTTGTGCTCGGCCCATTCGGCGGCCATGCCGCGCGTCAGCATCTTGATGCCGCCCTTGGCGGTGGTGTACGGCGTGATGGTGGCGCGCGCCACTTCGCTATTGATCGAGCCGATGTTGATCACCTTGCCACCACGCTTTGCCGTAATCATGCGTTTGGCGGCTTCGCGGCCCACCAAAAAGGCGCTGGTCAGGTTGGTGCGCAGTACTTTGTCCCACTCTTCTAGTGTGAAGTCCACCAGCGGTTTGCGCAGCTGGATTCCCGCGTTGTTGACCAAGATGTCGACTGCGATGTCGGCCTCGTCCAACGCGGCAAAGGCTTGCATTACCGCCTGCTCGTCCGTGGCATCAAACGCGGCTTCCTCCACCGCATACCCCTTGGCGCGCAGCGCAGCGGCGCTGGCATGCAGCCGCTCTTTATCCAAGCCATTGAGAACCAGCCGGGCACCGGCCTGGGCCAGGCCCTCGGCAATGGCAAAACCCAGGCCGCGGGATGAGCCGGTGACCAAGGCCGTGCGCCCAGTCAGGTCAAACAAAGAATGTGTCATGGCATAAAACCCTGTGTGTTTGGACGGGCGCCGGCAGCTGCACCCCCACGGGTTATATGCGAAAACTGCGTGTCGCTTCCGCGCGCCTTATTGCAATTCCATCAGTCCGGACACCTTGCAGTCGTACATGCCCCGGTCGGCGGTGTCGAGCAAGCTGTCGAGGTCAACGCCATTGCGGGGGAACAACGCGAAGCCTACGCTGGCGCCCACGTTGACGCTGCTTTGTCCGGGCAGTGCAATATCGGAGGAGATGGTGGCGATGAGCTTGCGGCCCAGGTACACCAGTTCGTCCGGGTCTACAAACGATTCGATAAGCAGCACAAACTCATCGCCTCCCAGGCGCGCCACGGTGTCGGAGCCGCGCACGGCGGCGACCAGACGTTGAGCCACCGTCCGCAAAACGTGGTCGCCAGCACCATGGCCATAGGTGTCGTTGATAGCCTTGAAACCATTTAAATCCACCATCAGCAGGGCAAATTCTGCGCGGTTGCGCTTGGAGCGTTCCAGTGTGAGTTGGAAGCGGTCGGCTAGCAGCAGTCGGTTGGCCAGGCCCGTCAGGTTGTCGGTAAAGGCCTGGCTTGTCAGCCACTGTTCGTTGCGCGTTAGCGTGGCGATCTCGGCGCGCAGCGTGGCTTGGTGGCGCTGTGCGCGGTGCAGCTTGCGAGCCAAACTGGCCGCCAGGGCCGCCAGCGGTAGCAGTGCCAGGTAGGGCGAGAAGGGCAGGGAGGCCACGGCCACCAGCAAGGCACCGATTTCCAGCGCGTAAGAGGCAAGCAAGGTCTTCATCGGAGTCCATTCTGGGTCCGGCGTGTTGCTGCTTCGTCAGCAATTTGTTACCAAACATGACGCCCGGTTGATGCGGTAAGCTGCTTGCATGAAAGCCAAAGCCCCTTCCTCTAAGAGCGCTACCAAGCGCCCGCCGCGTCCCCGCGCCGTTCAAAGCCATGAGATCCGCATCATTGGGGGCTTGTGGAAGCGCACCAAGCTCAAAGTGGCGGACAAACCCGGCCTGCGCCCCACGCCCGATCGTGTGCGCGAAACGGCCTTCAACTGGCTGGGCCAAGATTTGTCGGGTCTGCGCTGTCTGGATGCTTTTGCGGGAACGGGCGCGCTCGGATTTGAAGCCGCATCACGCGGTGCACAGCATGTGCAACTGGTGGAACAAGACAGTGCCTTGGTGGATCAGCTCAAAAAAATCCAAATTCAGTTGGACGCCATTGCCGTGCAGGTGGTGCGCGGCGACGGCGTTGCCGCAATACGGCAGGCCGCCCCTGCCAGTCTGGATGTGGTCTTTCTGGACCCACCGTTTGATGCCCCCTTATTTGAGCCCGCCTTGGGGGGGTGCGCGCGCGTGCTGGCACCTGCCGGCTTGGTGTATTTGGAGTCGCCCACCGCCTGGACCGACGCGCTGCTCAGCCCTCTGGGGCTGGTGGTACACCGCCACCTCAAGGCCGGTGCGGTGCACGCCCATTTGTTGAAATTGGCTGCGGCCTGAGCGCTGAGCCGTGCGTATTTTTTAGACCGGAGTGCCCATGTCTACTTCTGTGATTGCCGTTTTTCCCGGCACCTTCGACCCTCTTACGCTGGGGCACCAGGATTTGATTCGCCGCTCGGCGCGCATGTTCGGCACGGTGATCGTGGCCGTGGCTGCGGCGCACCATAAGAAAACCCTGTTCACGCTAGATGAACGGCTGGACACAGTGCGCGAGGTGTTTGCCCCGCTGGACAACGTGCGGGTGGAGAGCTTTGTCGGTTTGGTGCGTGACTTTGCGGTGGCGCATGGGGCCAAGGTGATGGTGCGCGGAGTGCGCTCGGTGACCGACTTTGACTACGAAGCGCAATTGGCGGGCATGAACAAATCGCTGGCGCACGACGTAGACACCATCTTTCTCACGCCGGACTCGCGTTTCCAGTTCATCTCGAGTACGCTGGTACGCGAGATCGCTACGCTGCAGGGCGATGTCGCGTCCTTTGTGGCGCCGGTGGTTCACACTCGCCTGATGGAAAAGCTGCAACACCAACGCCAGGGATGAAAGTCCCCAGGAGACTGTCATGAAAATTCTGCTGCCCATTGATGGTTCGACAAGCTCTCTAGAAGCGGTGCACCATACGCTGACTCTGCGCCGCCAAGGCTTGCAGATGGAGGTGGTGCTGGCGAATGTGCAGGAGCCCGCCAGCCTGTACGAGATGCTGGTGGTGCACGACGCCGATGCTATCGATAGGCTGTCTGCAGAAGCCGGGCTGCACGCCCTGCAGGATGCCACGAGGCTGCTGGAAGGCGCGGGTGTGGAGTACGAATGCGAGGTTGCCAAGGGCGACCCAGCCCACACCTTGTTGGAAATTGTGGAGCGCTTTGGCTGCGACATGGTGGTGATGGGAGCCCGTGGCACCAGCAGCTTGCGCAGCACGCTATTGGGTTCGGTGTCCAACGAAGTGTTGCACGCCTGCGCCGTGCCTGCGGTGGTCGTCAAGCCCACGGAGCCGATGCCGGAATAGGGAGCGGAGATAATAGGGCCATGGAGCGAAAACTGCTGTGGCCCTGCTGATTACCGACGAATGCATCAATTGCGATGTCTGTGAACCCGAGTGCCCGAACGAGGCTATCTTTTTGGGTGAGCAGATCTACGAGATCAACCCCTCCAAGTGCACGGAGTGTGTGGGGCATTTTGACGAGCCGCAGTGCGTGCAGGTCTGTCCCGTAGCGTGTATCCCAGTCAATCCCGAGTTTGTGGAAAGCCGAGAGACGTTGATGCAGAAATTTCTGCGTTTGCAGGCGCCAGGCGCCGTTGCTGCGCCGCAGGCCTAGTCACCGCCTTGGTGCTGCCTTCGGGCTAATTTTTCACAATCGCTGCCTTGCGGGCAGTGAAAAAATCCGAACTCTCGGTTTTCGTGCTTTTTTTGTTTGGCTTGGCCGTGGGTGCAGACAGCACGACCGGCTCGTCGGCTTGGGCTTTCGCTTTCTTCGCCCGCGCCAGTTCCTCCGCCTGCGCTGCCTTGGCTTGTTTCTCCGCTGCTTTTCGGTTGACTGCGTCTGCAGTGCGCGTGTGGGCCTCGTCTTTCAGCCTTGCCTTCTCCAAAGTGTCCGCCTCGCGGGACTGTAGCTTTTGATTGTGCAGCGCGTCTGCCTTTTGGGCCGGGGTGCGGGTGTCGGCGGGCTCCAGCGTCTCTCCACCTTGGCAGGGGATTTGGCTGTAGCTGCTGCCGCATTTATAGACTTTCTGGGCTCTAGCCCCCGTCGATATTGCGCAAGCAGCTATCAAAACAAGAGCAAATTTTGGCCAAATGGTCATGCATCCTCTCCGGGTGGTGGCACTGTGGGGCGTGCGGGGGCATCCAGCGGCGCAGGGGACATTGCAGCGTCGGGGGGCGGCACCAGCGCGACCAACGCTGGGCGCGGTGGCTTGGGGCGTGGCGGCTTACTGGTGTGAACCAGCATGGTGGCCTTGTCCATCTCGCCGGCCAGCAGTTGGGGCAGGGCTTTGAGCGAGCGGTCTATGCACTGGTCGATCGCAATACGGTGATCCAGCGAGGGCTTCTTCAGTACCCAGTTCGCCACCTCCGACTTCACGCCGGGGTGGCCTATGCCCAGGCGCAGGCGCCAATAGTCGCCGGTGCCCAACTGGGCGTGGAGGTCGCGCAGACCGTTGTGGCCGGCGTGGCTGCCGCCAAATTTGAGTTTCACTTCGCCCGGAACAATGTCCAGTTCGTCGTGGACCACCAAGATTTCCTCAGGCGCGATCTTGAAGAAGCGCGCAAGCGCCCCCACCGACTTGCCCGACAGGTTCATGAACGTCTGGGGTTCTAGTAGCCACACGGTCTGGCCATCGATGGTGGTGCGTGCCACCAAGCCGTGGTAGCCCTTGTCCATGGACAGGCTCACTTTGAGCGCACGCGCCAGTGCATCGACCCACCAAAATCCTGCATTGTGGCGAGTGGCGTCGTACTCGGAGCCGGGGTTGCCCAGGCCAACAAACAATTTGATCATTGAGAAAATTATGGCCTACAAAGTCGACGGTCAAGGGCCGCGCGGGCCCCAATGCAAACGGCCCACCGAAGTGGGCCGTTTAACTTGACTAGCGCAGGGCAGAATTACTTCTTGCCTTTGCCCTTGCCCTTGGCGTCAGCAGCAGGCGCAGCGACGACAGCCACTTCTTCCACCACTGGGGGCACAACTGCCACGATCACGGGGTTGTTCTTGCCGTGGGTCACAGCAACCACGCCCTTGGGCAGCTTGAGGTCGATCAGGTTCAGGGACTTGCCCTTGGTCAGCTTGCTCAGGTCTACCGCGATGAATTCGGGCAGGGCGCTGGGCATGCAGGACACTTCCAATTCGGTCATCACGTGGTTGATCAGGCAGTGGTCTACCTTGGCCGCAGGAGACTCTTCTTCACCGCTGAAGTGCAATGGCACCTTCATGTGCAGCTTGGTCTTGGCGTCCACGCGCTGGAAGTCAGCGTGCAAAATCAGTTGTTTGAAGGGGTGCATCTGCAGGTTACGCAGCAGAACCTTGCTCTTCTCGCCGTTCAGTTCCATGTCCAGCACGGAAGCATGGAAGGCTTCTTTTTTAATGGCGTGCCACAACGCATTGTGGTCCAGCTCAATCAAAGATGGCTCGGCAGCACCACCGTAAACGATGCCGGGGGTACGGCCAGTAACGCGGAGACGGCGGCTCGCACCCGTGCCCTGCTTAGCGCGCTCAAAAGCGACAAATTCCATAACTTACTCCTGTGAGAGTCCACCGCGACCAGTGTGACTCCGTTTCAAAAAGACACCCTCAAGCCTGTAACAGGCCTATAGGTGCCGGCTTTTCGTTCTGATCAGTCGTGGTCCTGATCGGAGAACAAACTCATGACCGACTCGCCCCTGGCAATACGCTGGATGGTGTCTCCAATCAGCGGTGCCACGGACAGTTGGCGAATCTTGGCGCACTGCGCAGCGGCAGCACTCAAGGGAATGGTGTTGGTCACCACCACCTCGTCCAACGCATCACCACCGGCAATGCGTTCAATGGCCGGGCCAGAGAAGATGGGGTGCGTGCAATACGCATACACCTTCTTCGCACCACGGGCCTTCAACACTTCAGCGGCCTTGACCAGCGTGCCTGCGGTGTCAATCATGTCATCCATGATCACGCAATTGCGGCCGTCAATCTCACCGATCACGTGCATCACTTCCGACACATTGGCCTTGGGGCGGCGCTTGTCGATGATGGCCAGATCGCAGTTCAGCTGCTTGGCCAGCGCACGGGCACGCACCACACCACCCACATCGGGCGAGACCACAATCAGGTCTTCGTAATTCTTCTGGCGCAAATCGCCCAACAACACCGGGGACGCATAAATGTTGTCCACCGGAATATCAAAAAAGCCCTGGATTTGGTCGGCATGCAAATCCATGGTCAGCACGCGGGCCACGCCCACGGTCTGCAGCATATTGGCCACCACTTTGGCGGTGATGGGCACCCGGCTGGAGCGGGGGCGGCGGTCTTGCCGTGCATAACCAAAATACGGAATCACTGCGCTGATGCGCTCGGCCGAAGCCCGCTTCAGCGCATCCACCATGATGAGCAATTCCATCAGGTTTTCGTTGGTCGGTGCGCAGGTGCTTTGCACCACAAATACGTCACGCGCCCGCACGTTTTGGTTGATTTCGACAGTGACTTCACCGTCTGAAAACCGGCCTACGGTGGCGGAACCCAGCGAAATGCCCAAGTGCTTGGCGATGTCAGCGGCCATGCCAGGATTGGCATTGCCCGTGAAAACCATAAAGTCAGGAGGAGTGAAGGCCTGCATGTGGGGTCCAGCGATGAGATTGGGTTTTTATCGTCACATTGCGCTTGCTGAAGCAGGACCGGCCTGAACAGCAATTTGGCAGGGGAAGAAGGACTCGAACCTTCGCATGCTGGAATCAAAATCCAGTGCCTTAACCAACTTGGCGACTCCCCTACACAGGTTGACAGCGCATTCGCTGCCTACCCCTAACCTTCGTAAACCTTCATGTTTCCATCGCTGGTGGCCCATCCCAACAAAGGGTGAACCTCCAAACCGCTGCACAGCCTAACTTGCAATGCGCTGGGCGCATCTATCAGCCAATTGCCTACATCGATGTCGCTCTGCAAATGGGCAAAAACCGCACTTCCAGACCCTGTCATTCGACCACTTAAGCCCTTGTCGCCGAGCCACTCAAGGGCTTGGCTCACACCGGGGCACAGCTTTTGGGCAACGGCTTGCAAGTCATTGCGACCAAAGCTCAAAGATTTACTAAAAGCATTTTCGGCGCCGCTTGCAGCGAAGCCTGTGAGTATAGCAGGCTCTGAATCGCGTTTCAACTCAGGATCAGAAAAAATCAAGCGGGTATCGAGCCCGGCATCCGGTTTTACGACCAGCCAACGCGCAACGGGTAGCTCCAACGGGGTGATTTTCTCACCAATGCCCTCGACCCAGCCATGGCGCCCGCTCAAAAAGAAGGGCACATCCGCACCCAACGCCAAGCCCAGAACAGAGAGTTGTTCTACAGAGAGGCGCAGATTCCACAGCCGGTTCAGTGCCAGCAAGGTGGTTGCCGCGTCGGACGAGCCTCCGCCCATGCCGGCTTGGGCGGGTACCGATTTGTACACACCGATGTGGGCGCCATGGGTGCATCCAGTAGCTTGCTGCAGGGCGCGGGCGGCCCGCACCGTCAGGTCGTCGGCAGGCAGGGGGGTGGTGAGGTCTTCGCGGCTGATTTGGCCGTCAGCACGCAGGGAAAAGTGCAGGGTGTCACACCAGTCGATCAGCATGAACACCGACTGCAGTAGGTGGTAGCCGTCGGGGCGGCGCCCGGTGATGTGCAAAAACAGGTTGAGTTTGGCCGGGGCCGGAACATCGTAGAGCGACTGCATGGCGCGGATTATCGGTCTTGCCCAAAGGCCTAATTGCTGGTTTGTTCTGCTGCGATGGTTAGCGTGCCAACAAGATGCGCAAACTGGCTGGCGCCTTGCTGTCGTCGCGCCAAGCTTGCAGCTTGCCTTGGGGCAATTCCTGCAAATCGACGCGCCAGCCCGGCGCCTCGGTAGCGGTGCCATGCAACCAGTCGAACAGCGCCGCGACCGGCAGCTCGGTGCCTGTGGCCTGTAGCACCAAGGCGTCCAGCGAGGCAAATTGCTGGGTGCTGCTGCCTTGGCGCAGTTGCGCCACGCCCGGCGCCCATTCCAGCTGTGCCACGGTCGTGCCCAATGGCGACAACAACAACAAGCTGCCGGTTTGGGCGTCTCCCCCGAGTTCAAAGTCTGCGCTGAGCGACTGCGGGGTGTCGCCAGCCACCTTGATGGCGATCCGTCCTTGCCATTGATCTATAGCGTCAAAAGTTCTTGTAGCCCTTGTGGGTATTGCGCAAGCAGCTAGTAAAAATGTAGCAAAAACAACGCAAACCCACGCGCAGATGTGCCGCAAAGTCGCCGTTTGGGCGCCCCCACTTCGGCCTGTCACAGCGTGCCGCGCAGGCGCCGAATGGTTTCCTGCAGCGTGGTGTTGGCTTTGTCGCTTTGCTGCGCCGTGCGCCAGATGTCGGTGGCTTCGTCTTTGAGGCCCAGAGACCACAGCACCTCGCCCAAATGCGCCGCGATTTCCGGGTCTGGCCGCAAGCCATAGGCTTTTTCCAGCAGGCGGCGGGCCTCGGGTAGGTTGCCGCTGCGGAATTCCACCCAGGCTAGGCTGTCCACGATGAAGGGATCGTTGGGGGCATATTCCAGCGCCTTATTGATCAAGGCGCGCGCCTCGGGCAAGCGTTGGTTGCGATCGGCCAGCAAATAACCCAATGCGTTGTAGGCGTGGTGGTATTCGGGGAAGTCGGCAATCACTTTGCGCAGCAGGCGCTCCATGTCGGCAGGGCGGTTGATTTTTTCGGCCAACATGGCCTGCTCGTACAGCAGCCCGGCATCCTTGCTGAACCGAGGCAAAGCTTCTTCCAGCAGTGCATAGGCTTGGGCATTCAACTGATAGTCGCGCAGCAGTTGCACTTCGGCTGACAACTTGGCGCGCGCGTCGTCAGCTTGCGCCTCAGGAGTCAGGCGAATCAGGGCGCGGGCCTGGTCCATCTTGCCCTGGCGCGCCGCCATCAGGGCGCGGCGTATTTGCACTCGTAGAGCGTCTTGTTGGCTGTTGATGCGAACGAGGTAGGCCTCGGCTTCAGCCGGCTTGTTGGTGTCGTCGGCAATTTGCGCCAACATGAGCAGGGCTTGCACGGTGCTGCGTTCGGTCTCGGCTTTAGCCTCGTCACCAGGCGCCGTGTCGGCACCGGCCAACTGTAAGTAGCGTTTGAGCGATGTTTCGGCCTCGCCCAAAAGGCTGTCTTGCAATTGCAGCGAGCCCTTCATCAGCCAACCCTCGGCGAAGGCAGGGTTGCGCTCGGTCAAGGTGGCCAGCTGCAGGCGCGCCTCGGACAGGCGGTTGCTCGCGATCAGTTTACGGATGTAGGCCATCTGCAAGTCGGGCAAAGGCTTGCCAGCCAAGTAGACGTCTACCAAGGGCTGGGCTTGTGCGGCCTGGGTGTCGAGCAGGTTAAGCGCCAACACCGCGATTTCGTCAGACCGTGGGTTGAGGGCAGCGCCCTTTTGGGCCGCCTGCAGCGCGCCGGCGGCATTGCCGGCTTGCAGTCGCATCATGCCCAACGCTGACCATGCGGCCGGGCCGGTCGTTTTGCTGCTTAGGTCGGTCGTGAGCGCGGTTTCGATTTGCTCTGCAGCCAGTGTTTTGTCGGTCACTCGGGCGTAGTACCGGGGCAGCAGGCCGATGGTGCTAATGCGCTCGGTGCCTGCGGTGCCAGCCAGTTCGCGCCGCAGCGGCTCCAGCGTGTCACTCACGCGGTTCAGGCCGATGAGAATTTGCAGCACATAGCGGTTGGCTGCGCGCGAGGTGGGCACCGCACGCTGCCAAGCGCGGGCTGCGTCTAAAGCCGCATCGGCGCTGCGGGCGCGCAAGCCCAACTCCACGGCGCGCTCGAACACTTTTTCCGAGCCTGATTTGCGGCCCGCGTCCAGCATCAGGGCGTAGGCGT
>JAXHOO010000050.1:0-13466 GCA_034519365.1 Rhodoferax sp.
TAGCAGTTTCCGGTGCAGGGTCAAGGTTTCAATTGTTTTCCAATTGGGGCCAGGGTGCACTATTTCAAGCTTGTGGGCATTTGATCCACATCAACCCAACACCCACTCCACACGCTGGTGGTCGTCCGCCGGCGCATCAAAACGGCGCAAGGTGAAGTTAGCTCGCAACTGCCGCTGGCCATTCGCGGTCTTGGAAACCGTGCACTCCATCCAGCCATCGCCATTCCAAGCCTGCGCAGCAATGTGCGCGTTGCCGCCTGACAGCGGCACATTTTCCTGGGTCAGCACGTCGCGCGCGGCCACATTGGCAAAGCGCAGCGGCGCATGCAACGGTGGTGTGACCAGCGCATAGGCCCGCACCGCGCTGTGACTGAAGGTGATGGTGGCCGCGGCGGCGCAGTGGTAGTCGCCCGAGAGAAACACCACGTTGTGGATGCCGCGGGCAGCAATGAAATCCAACACCTGCTGGCGCTCGACTGGCGAGAGTTGCCAGTTGTCGAGGTCGCGCGGCGGGGGCTGCTCCAGCCCCTGCACTAGGCCGGGCGCCAGCACCGAGCCCGTCACCAAGAACTTGGGGTGGTTGCCGCGCGCCTGCTCCGCCAGCAACCAGTCTTGTAGCAGCTGCCACTGGGAATCCGCCAGAATTTTGGGGCCCGCATCGCCCAGCGCACGCACGCGGTGAATCCGGGTGTTGAGCGAAAGGAACGCGGCGGCGGCGTGCGTGAGCGCGGCATCGTGGCCCTGTGGGCCCAAGGGGCGCGGCCCGTGCGCCCGCTGAAATGCCGCGTAGGCACTGAGGGCGTTGCGCGCCAGCACGGCCTTGTCCGTGCCCAGTTGCATCTCGTCGCGGCTCCAGTTGTCGGCAATTTCATGGTCGTCCATGACCATGTAAAACGGCAAGGTGCGCGCCAGTTGCGTAAAGCCGGGCGAGGTCCAAGCCTCGCGGTAGCGCGGCAGCAAGGCTTCGATGGGCGAGCTGCCCTCGGCCAAACCGGCGCGGGCATCAGCATAAATCTGGTCCCCCAGCAGCCAAGCAAACGACGCGGGTTGGGTGCGCTGCGCTTGGGCCATGCGCTGCAACACGTGGTCGCTGCGGTTGGCTTCCAGCGCGGTGATACCGGGGTGGCGGCAGGTGGACGCGACGAAACGCAGCTCGCCCTGTGGCAGCAACTGCTCGCCGCGCAAGCGCAGCACGCACTCGCGCATCCAGCGCAGGCCCCGGTGTTGGCGCGACAGCGTACCGGGCTGCGCGCGCAGGGTCACGGCGCGTTGGTCCCGCAGCAGACGGGCCAAGGGCCGCAGCATGGCGGCGGCATCGTGGGTGGTCAACGTCAGTTCGATAGGCTGCACCGTGGGGTGGCCCACAGCGTCGGGCGGCAGCGGTGAAACCGGGGGCAACGGGCCATGGAGAGGCAGCGCCGCCGAACCACTGTCTTGCGCGCATACCGCCGCGGCCACCAATGGGTCGCCTTGCGCAGGCACCGGGCTGCGTCCTGCGCTACCCGCCACGTCGTGCACGCACAGCGGAGCGCCCCAGGCGTCGGGCCAATGCAGTTGCGCCAACTCCGCTGCGTCTTCGGGGTCTGGCGCATCGGCGGCAATGCGGTGCAAGCTGACCATGGCGAGGGTGACAGCGCCTTCACATTGCGACGGCACGCGCACATCGGCCACCGCGTAAACAATGCTCTGGTCGGGCGAGGCGTCGTGTGCCACGCCGACCAAGCCTTCGAGCGCGCTGCTCACCAAAGGCCAAGCTTGTACCGTACGCTTGCCGCCCACGCTGAGCAGGGTCATGGCGGCCACTGCCGTGTCGGCCTGGGAGTTGTCCACCTCCATCCAGACGCGCACCAAGGTGGCGTCGTCTTCATGGCGCACCCAACCGGCCAAGGGGCCGCTGCGCGGCAGGCGCGCGCGCAGGCGGTTTTGGGAGGCGGGCTCGGGCAGCTCAGCCGCTTGGGCTTGGTTGAAGAAGTCCACCACCTCGGCAAAGATGACCTCAGGGGCGCGCTTGCCAATGGTGCAGTCGAAGTGGGCATGCTCGGGGGCCACCAGAAAGCGGTCCACCTGCGTGGCCATGCGCGCTGCGCCAAAGGCACGGCTGAACTGTTTGCGCGTCTCGACCAAAGACTCTTGGTCAAACAGTACGTTGTCTGCGCCGTGCAGCAGCATGACGGGCATGCTCAGGTAGCGGCGCACGTTATCGTCGGTCACATAGATGTTCTGCCCGTCCGCATCGACCAAGTGTTCGTACTCCACGCACTTGGCGCCATGCAGAAACACACCCAGGTTGGTGCGGCCAAAGTACTGGTCCAGCTTTTCGTGGGTACCGGGGCGGCCGGGGCGGCTCTCAATCAGTTGGTCGTGGCGGAACAGGCGGCTCAGGAAACCCGCCATGCGTTTGCACGAGGTGCTGTCAGGCTGGTGCACGCGCAGGTCGTGTTCATGCGGGCAGCGTTCTGCCTCGTCGTAGTGGAAGCTGGCAAACAGGCGGTCCATCAGCGCATGCAAGCCGTCTGGCTGGGCGATACCGGCGGAAAAATTCACATACTCCAAGCCCAGCGCATTCACCATCAATGAGGCCACTTGCAGCCGCATCTGCGCGGTGACCGAGCCAATAACATAGGGCTGGAACTGCGAGAACAACACCGCAGCAACTTTGGGCAGTCCGCCTTCGTGCATCAGGTGGCCGCCCAGCAAGGACATGGCAGTCGACGCCGAACCCACGCAGTGGCTGAAAACGCTGACTTGCCCCGGCAACAACTCGGGCGCGCTGCGCTCAGCCTGCAGGGTTTTGAGCACATGGTTGACAGCGGCAGGCAGGTCGCAGGCGCCGATGTCGTCCATGCTGGACAGGCGGGCCGAGGCGCGCAAGAAGGGGCTGACGCGGTACTCCAGCAGCCACACATCCCAACCCTGGGCATAGAGCATGGCGGCCAGCGCCCGCTCACCCAGTTCCTCGGCCACGAAGGGCAAGGTGTTTTGGGCAAAGCCGTTGAGCAAGATGATGGACTTGAAACGCCGCAGTCCTTGCGCCGTCACGCTTGACTCCACCAGCGGCTGGGCGTAGCGCACCAAGCCGATGCGGATGGTTTCAGTGCCGGGCTTGTCCACCTCTTGCCCAGCGCGCAGCGGCACAGTGAGGCAAACCGGTGCCTGCGCTGTGATCACCCGGCCGTCTGGCAACGGCATGCGGGGGTAATGGTCCGCGCGGAGTTCAAAGTGGCCATCGTCTGGCAGCGTTGCCGGGTCGATGGCGGGCAAATCAGCGCGGTAGTCCGGCAAGCGGAAGTCCAGCATGCGACTGCTGGCCACATAGCGCAAGATGGCCAGCGGGTAGGAGATGAAACCGGCCAACGCGTTGACCGTATCGGGGCCTGGCTTCATTTGCGGCACGATGCGCCGCGCCATCTCGGGGATGTCCATGCCCAAGCGCCCCGTGGCCCATACGCGGCCGCCCTTGGCGCGCATCAGCTGCACATCGAGCTGGGTCAGCTGATCCCACACGCTGCGGCGTTGCGGCGCCGGCCAGCCGCCGTGGCGCAGCTTGCGCTTGGTCCACTGCCACAGCTCGCCCCAAAGCAGGGCCGGCTGGATGTCTTTGCGGCCTTGCAAGAACCAGCTCTCGTCGCCATCCGATAGCTGCAATTGGTAGTCAAAACTGCGTGCGGCACTGGCGTGCCACAACAGCTTGAGCCCATCCCACAGCACATTGCCTTTGGACGGCGCTGCATCGGGCCGTTGGCCATCGGGGTGCCAGCGGGCAATCCAGTAGGTGAGAAAGGCACGCACCAAGCGCTCTGCTTGCCAAGGCCAAGCCTCTGGGGCCGCGCGAAACAGTTGCACCTTACCTCCGACCACCTGCAACGCGCGCGATCCGCCCTGTGCATCGTCCACTACCAAGCGCGAAGCCGTGAGGCTGCGCGCCGTAGGTGAGCCGGGCACCGCTTCCAGCGTGTGGCTGGGGTCATCCCACAGGCACTGCCAGTCGGCCACGTCCATTTCCAGAAACAGCGCCGCCGCAGCACCTTGCTCAGTCGCTGCCGTTTTCAGCCACACTGGCAACACCAAGTCGGGAACGGCATGCAAGGGGCCGCGCAAGATCTCAGCCAACACGGCCGCGCGCGGCGCACCGGGTACGGCCTGCACACGCGGCTGCAGCGGAGGGTGTTCGGGTAAATCTCGTGGTGGAACAATCACCACGGGGGCAACGTCTTGCAGCAGCAAACGGCAGGCCCGCTCGGCCAGCGCAGTAATGGTCAAGAGCGGATTGACACCCAAGGAGCCCGGCACGACCGAGCCGTCCATGACCAGCAAGCCCGCATGCACGCTTCCGTCGGTGCGAAACACTTGTCCCAGATGGTTCACCACGCCATCGGCGGCGGACGCGCCCATGCGGCAGCCCCCCAGCGGGTGCACCGTGATCCAGCCGCTTTCCGCCTTGGGGCCACTCAACACGCTGGCAATCTTGTCGGGCAACACGCCCGACGCCGGGTTGGCCAAAAACTCGGCGCCCACATCTTCCACACTCGCCGCTCGGCTGCGGTGCAGGGTCGGCGCAGCGTCTTGGGCATCGGCCGGCCAGGACCACGCGAGGCGCGCATGTGGCGTGGCCAATGTCGCGACACCCGCCGCGCTGTCGTGCCCCATACCCAGCAAGGCCAGACTGTGGTGGGTTCGCAGCGGGTCGACCACCAACGGGTCGCGCTGGCCGCGATGCCGCAGGCCAAACCGGGCCAGTTGAGGCAGCGCCCCCAAAGTGGCCAATGCCTCACCCACGATAGGCGCCAGCATGCCGGGAATACCTCCGTCTTCGGTGATCGTGCTGCGACTGGGATCTTGCGTGTCGTGAAAGCGAATGACCGCACTGATGGTGGGGCCCACCAAGTCCTGACGGGCGGCAGGGCCGCCATCGGGGCGGCTGCCCTGCCCCACGCCGTTGGCCGGATCGGCCAGATCGTAGGCTGCGCTCAGGTCATCGCCGTTGGCCGAAATGCCGCGCCCCAGCCAAGCGTGGGCCACATCCAAATCTGCCGCCTTGGAGCGCAGCAAAATTTCGCTGGAGCCAAAGGTACCTGCGCTGAGCACCACCTGTCCCGCCCGCACCACAAATTCGTAGGCAGCCGCCAAGGGCTTGGTGGCCTCAGTGCCGCATTGCTCCCACTGGGCGCGTTCCGTAGTGCGCAGGCAGTGCACCTCCCAATCCCGCCCCGGATGGGCAGGGTCTGGCTGGTACGCCACCCGCAGCACGGTGACGCTGGTGAACATGCGGGCACCGGCCTGGTAGGCACGCGGCAGGTAGGTCTTATCTAAGCTGAGTTTGGCGTTGTGGTTACAGCCAGAGCAGCAATCGCCACAGCCCACGCAGGCGTCGCGCGGGCCCAAGGCCAGTGGCGCGTCCCCCCGAAACTCGATCGCCAGCGGAACGTCTTCGGTGCTGACCTGCAGTTGACCATGGGCGAAACGGCGAGCTGCTGCTGCGCCCAGGTCCTGCATGCGTTGGTACTTGAGGGTGTGTTGCGGCACACAGGCGGGCGACGCTTTCTGGGCGGCCGGCATCTGGATTTCCAGCATTTCCAAGGCGCGGGCATAGTCAGCCTCCAAGCCACCGTCGCGCACGGGCGCTGGCCAGACCAAGCGCTCAAACACCCGCGCGTCCGGCCGCAACGCCACAGCCGCATTGATCAGGCTGCCGCCGCCCAGGCCATTACCCACCAGCGCGGTAGCACGCGTTCCCATCCGAAAATCAAACAACGCGTCTTCATAGCCCACGGCGGCGGGCCCCTGCTGGTGCTCGGCGTTGCCCCCCACCTCGGCCCGGACAAAGCCGCCAAACTGGCCAAAGTCCGACGGAAACTCGCCCGCAAGGTACTCGGCGCCCCGCTCCAGCACGGCCACCGTACGCCCCCGCTCCGCAAAGCGCAGCGCAGCGACCGCGCCGCCATATCCGGAGCCCACGACCAGCACCTCGGGCGCGTAGCCCTCTTGCCGAACGTTCGTGATCAGTTGCTCCACACCGTGTGACAGCCAGTGCATTGCCAAACCCTCCCTGGGTGATGATTTAAATTTTTAGGAAACTAAACGACTAGGGCTTGAAAGGCAGGTTCTGCGCGCACCAAGCCTCAAATTTGGCAACCGGCATAGGGGCGGCCGCATACCAGCCTTGGGCGTAGTCGCATCCCATGCTTTGCAGCAGTGCCCACTCTTGCGCATCTTCCGGACCTTCTGCCACCACCGACAGGCCCAAGCGGTGACCAATGTCGATAGCAGACTCCAGCAGCGCCGCTTCGTCCGTGTGGGCGCGCACGTGGCGCACAAAGGCGCGGTCGATCTTGAGTTCGGCCACCGGCATCTTTTGCAAGTAAGCCAGCGACGAATAACCGGTACCAAAGTCGTCAATCGACAAGGAAAAACCAGCATTGCGCAGACCATTCATCACCACCAGTGCGGCGTTCGCGTCCTGCATGGCGCCGCTCTCTGTGATTTCTAGGCGAATGTCGCCCGGGTCCACGCCCACCTCGGCCGCCAGGGCCGCGGTGCGCGCCGCAAAACCTGCCTCCCCGAGGTCGAAGGTCGAGAGATTGACCGAGATTTGCAGGGGACGCCCCTCGGCCCGGTAGCGCGCAGCGAGCTCCATGGCCTGGCGCAACATCCAGCGCGTGATCAAGGTGATGCGCCCCGTTTTTTCCGCGAAGGGGACGAAGTCGCCCGGTGGAATCATGCCGCGCTCTGGGTGCTCCCAGCGCACCAGGGCTTCGGCGCTGGACACGCTGCCATCGGACAGGCGCACTTTGGGCTGCAAGTACATGCGCAGTTGGCCCTGCTCCACCGCACGCTTGAGTTCGGACAGCAAGTCCAAATCCGCGCGCTGGCTGCTCTCCATCTCGGCTTGGTAATGCAACCAATTGCGATGCTGGGTACGGCCCACATCGAGTGCAATTTCGGCATTGCGCAGTAGCTGGGCCATGCTGGGCTGTTTCTCTAGGGAAACCGCCACGCCGACGGAAAGCGCGATGTCCACAGCTTGGCCATCCACTTCGGCCGGGTGGTTGAATAGCCGCTCTAGAGTTTCACGCAGCGCGGCCATGTTGGCATGGGCGGGCACCACCATGCAAAACTGGTCGGCATGCATGCGGCCCACGCGGGCCTTGGCCAAGTCTTGGCTGGCTGCGCGCAGGCGTTGCCCTGTTTCTTTGAGAATTTGGTCACCCAGTACTGGGCCCAGCGTTTCGTTGATGGCGTGGAACCGCTCGACGTTGAGCATCAAGGCCGTAGGCACGGCGCCGTCGTCAATGCACTGCTGCCCATACTGGCGCGCACCTTCGCGGTTCAACAATCCCGTCAACGCGTCAAAACGCGCCAAGCGGGCGGTCTCGCGCTGCAGGCGCAGCGTGCGGTCGGCAATGCCATAGCAAAACGCAATGGGCAGCAGCAAGGTGCGCACGAAATCAAAACCCGAACCCAAGGCCATTTCAGACGGCATCGGCTGGCGTAACACCACGCTGTAGAGCAAAAAACTCAGCCAGTAGACCGCGATGGGGATCAGCCCCAACAGCAAGATGCCGCAGCCCCGTTCGCCCGAACGCCAGCCGCGCCAGTTGCCCCCCAGCAACACCAAAAAGTGCAGCGGCACCACTGCGTAAATCAGCACGTTCGCCACCGCAGGCAGCAGGAAATGCAACGGAATTAACACCACAAACAACACCGCGACGAAGTACGCGGCCTTGGCCGCCAGCGGGCTGTGCTTGCGGAAGCGGCCAAAGCGCACATTCAACAGCACCGACAGCACACCCACCAGGTAGTTGAAGATCCAGGCGTTGAGCCAAATGGACGAACTGGCGTCCAGCACAAACGGCAGGCCGCTCTTGGTGAAAATGGTGACCGACTGCAGCAGCGCGTAGATGGCATAGATGCCGTAATTCCACTCGCGCAGAGCAACACCAAAGAACAACGCAACCAGGGCGGTGGTAAACAGGAAGACCGCACCGCTGTGGTTGAGTAAGTCGACGCCCTGTTCGTCGCGCAGGCTACTTTCAGCCTGCACAGCTTCGACCACGAGTTGGTGGGCCAGACCAGGGAACGGCAACACGCCCTGGGGCACTGCGAACCGGGCATATAAGGGAAAAGCGGCGTCTGGCGAAGGCGTAAAAACTGCACGCAAGCCCGTAACAAACGCGCCCTGACTGGGGCCAAGGCGCTGGGCTTGCCCTAGTGACTTTCCGTCAGCATCCCACAGCGCAATGTTGACCCGCTGCACGTTCAAGTCAGCGAAGGAGAGCCAAGGTGCAGCTTCCATGGCCGCGCCACCCGGCAGAGATGCAATGCGGACCCAGCAGGCTTCGCCGCCGCCAGGCACCGGCACCAGGCCGTCCGTCGCAGGATGCCAATCCGTGCTGGGCAGTTGCCGAATTTTCTCTAGCGGAACGGGCGCCGACGCAGCGGGCTCACACAGATAGTCGACAGGCAAGGTACCGGCATATGCCATGCCCAGCACACAGGTCCATCCAACGAATATCTTGAGGAGTAGCTGCCCGAAACGCATTCCCGCCTTTGTTAGAACTTGGGGCCCACCGCCGCGACAGCCGGGGCCCGCAATAGGGTCGTGTTTTATTGTAGGGGCGCATTCCCGTCATGGGTCACCTGCGGGCCGTCAGTGTGGTGCGATAGACACCAACAGACCTCCTCAAGCGTTGCGTGCCACTATTCCCCAACGCGCCAGGGCCGTGTCATCGCTCACTCTGGCATCCACCCAGCGCGCGCCCTCCGGCGTTTGTTCTTTTTTCCAGAAGGGTGCCTGGGTCTTGAGGTAGTCCATCAAAAACTCGCAGGCCTGAAAACTCTCCCCTCGGTGGGCCGAGGTGACTGCCACCAGAACGACTTGGTCGCAGGGCTGTAACAGGCCCACGCGGTGCACCACGCGCGCGCCCAAAATATCGAATCGCCCAAAGGCCTGCTCCACCATGGACTGGATCGATGCCTCCGTCATACCGGGGTAGTGCTCCAACTCCATGGACTGCACGCTGCCTGGCGCTGCCTGCGCGCCATGGCGGTCACGTACCGTGCCCACAAAGCTGCACATAGCGCCCACTCGCGGGTCTCCAGCCTGCAGCGCCTTCAACTCCGCACCCACGTCGAAGTCGTCCGTCTGAATGCGGACTTGGCTTTGGACCGGGGAAGCTGTTGGTAATGTGATGGCAGCGGACATGCAACAGATTGTGGCACCGGCGCGACGCCGGCACGCCAAATTCCCTGCTACGATCCGACCCATGCTGGCAATGTCCTCACTCTCCCCATACGCCCTCTTGGCGGCTGGGGTGGCGTGCGCGGGCGCTGCCGGTAAATCTAAAAAAACCAAGCTCATCTGACCGGGGCTGCGGTTCCGTCCTCAGATGAGCGATGGAACTGCGAACAACGCCCCTCCCCCCCTGTTGTTGGCTCCTCCAGCGTGAACCTGATGGCGGTTTCCCCATCGGTCTTTCTTTCAGAAGGATAGTCACGTGCAAGCAACTGAATCTTTTACCGGCCTGTGGATTCCATTGGTCACCCCATTCTTGAACCATGCGGTAGACCACGCCGCCCTCAAAGCGCTGGTGCAGCATCTGCACGCCCAGGGCATTGCAGGACTGGTCGTGTGCGGTTCCACCGGCGAGGCTGCCGCCTTGGACGATGATGAACAGCTCGCGGTGTTGAACACCGTCGCGGATGCAGCCGCGGGCTTGCCGCTGGTGATGGGCGTGTCAGGCTACCACCTCCCGCAAATGCTGGCCTGGGTGCGCACGCTCAACCAGCGCGCACTGGCAGGTCTTCTGGTCCCGGCGCCCCACTACATTCGCCCGTCCCAAGCGGGGCTGTTGGCGTGGTTCACTGCGATTGCCGATGCCAGTACCCACCCCATCATGGTCTATGACATTCCGGCGCGCACTGGGACGGTGTTGCAGTTAGCAACCCTGCGCACGCTGGCGCAACACCCCAACATCGTGGCCATCAAAGACTGCGGGGGCGATGTGGCCAAGACACAAGCCTTGATTGCCGACGGCCAACTGCAGGTGCTGGCCGGGGACGACACCAACTTATTCAGCACTTTGGCCCAAGGCGGAAGCGGTGCCATCGCGGTGAGCGGCCATGTGCACACGGCCCGGTTGGTGCAGCTCATGCGTTGGGCACAAGACGGCGACTTGGTACGCGCACAAGCTGCGTGGCGCACTTGGCTGCCGATGCTGGAGCCCTTGTTTGCCGAACCCAATCCAGCGCCCATCAAGGCCTTGTTGGCCCACCTGGGTTGGATGCAAGCGGAACTGCGCGCACCGATGACGACGGCATCCGACTCATTGACTGCGCGCCTGGTCGCGCTGAGCGCCGCGGCGCCGGGGGTCTAGCCGCCGGTGACGGGCGGAAAAAAGGCCACTTCGCAGCCATCGCGCAGCGCAGCGGCCTCGTCTGCCATGACCTGGTCCAGCGCCATGCGCACGGCGCGGCCAAGCTCCAGCGCCTGGGCGCCAGGGCCGCCACGGGCCACCAATTCGGCCCGCAGTTGGGCCAGGGTAGCTGCCTGCGTAACCAGCGTCTCGGTGCTGCAGCCCATCGCCTCGCGCACCGAGGCAAAGTATCGCAAGGTAATCTTCATGACAACAGCTCTCCAAAAGGCAGGTAACGCACGGTCGCGCCGTACTGAATGGCTTCGCCGGCCGGCACGTCCAACAGGCCATCGCCCCATACGGCAGAAGTCAGTACGCCGGAGCTTTGGTTGGGGAACAAATCCAGCCCGCCTTGGTCATTGCGGCGTACGCGCAAAAATTCACGGCGTTTTTCGGCCTTGGGCCAGTCAAAATCTGCGCGAGTAGCTACTGGTTTGATAGCAACGTCCGCCACGCCTTGCATGTGCAACAAGAACGGCCGCACCAACAGCGCAAAGGTCACAAAGCTGGACACTGGGTTGCCCGGCAAGCCGATGAAATGCGCATCCCCCACGCGGCCGTGGGCGAATGGCTTGCCAGGTTTGATGGCGATTTGCCAGAGGTCGAGGCTGCCCAAGGCCTGCACTGCAGGCTTGATATGGTCTTCTTCGCCGACTGACACACCGCCACTGGAGAGAATCAGGTCGTGGTGGGCCGCCGCCTGCTGTAGCGCCACGACGGTGGCATTCAACTGGTCGGGCACGATGCCCAAGTCCGTCACCTCGCAGCCCAAACGACGTAACAGACTGGCGAGAAAGAATCTGTTGGAGTTGTAGATCGCGCCCGGTGGCATATCCGCAGGGGCTACGGTGCCCGGCAGCACGAGTTCGTCCCCGGTGGAAAACAGCGCCACGCGCGGTTTGCGCACCACTTGCAACTGGGCCACGCCCACGCTGGCGGCCAGGCCCAGTTCGGCGGGCCCTAGGCGTGTGCCAGCGGCCAACACCACGTCGCCCCGGGCCACATCCTCCCCCGAGCGACGAATGTTTTGCCCCGGAATGGGCAAGGTATTCATTTGCACGCTGGCTGCGCCTTGGGTGTCCATCACCGTGCAGTCTTCCTGCATGATCACCGCGTCAGCGCCTTGCGGCACCGGCGCGCCCGTGAAGATGCGCGCCACGGTTCCGGCCTGCAGTGCCATGCCCACACTGCCTGCGGCAATGCGCTGGCTCACCGGCAGGGCACCGCTCGCAGCAAGAACATCGTCTACCCGCACGGCGTAACCGTCCATAGCGCTGTTGTCGTGCGGCGGCACTTGCAAGCCCGAGACAATGGCTTGGGCCAAAACGCGGCCATCGGCATCGACCGTATCCACGGACTCATGCTGCGCCAAAGGCAGCACCGCCGCCAGCAACTGGGCCAGCGCGTCGTCCAGTGGCATCAAGGGTTTGCGGGGTGGACTGGACATGGAGTTCCTCGAAGTCGCGCGCTGCGGAAACGCCAGAACGCTACCATTTATATAGCTGCTTACGCATATTCCATAAGGGCTAGAGCCCTATTTGGCATACAAATTGACACAGGCGCTCAATAACCGCATTCGCTGGCAACCAACGCCTTGATCGCGGCCACATCGGCGTCCATCACCTGCACACGCTTGGGCAAGGCTTCAATGCCTTCGAACTTGGCGGGCCGATCGGGCTCACGCCCTAACGCCTCAACGATGGTTTCGGCAAATTTGATGGGCAGCGCGGTTTCCAGCACGATCATGGGCACGCCGCTGTCGCGGTGTTCCAGTCCCACCTTCAGGCCATCGGCCGTATGGGTGTCGATCACCATGCCGTGGTCTTTGAAGGTTTCACGAATCGTGGCGAGGCGGTCCGCATGCACGCTCTTGCCGCTGACAAAACCATAGCGGATCGCCGCCTCGGCAAACACCGGGTCGGCGCTGAGGTCGAACTGGCCGGTCTTGGAGAGGCCTTCACCAAACAGGGACTTGGTACGCGCACCGTCGCGGCCCAGCAGGTCGAACACAAAGCGCTCGAAGTTGCTGGCCTTGGAGATGTCCATCGACGGGCTAGAGGTCTCGTGCGTATCGGCCGTGCCGCGCACGCGGTAGACGCCGGTACGGAAGAACTCGTCCAGCACGTCGTTCTCGTTGGTGGCGACCACCAGCTTATGCACTGGCAGACCCATCATGCGGGCTACATGGCCCGCGCAGACGTTGCCAAAATTGCCTGAGGGAACGGCAAACGACACCTTCTGCGCATTGCTTTGCGTCGCTTGGATGTAGCCCGCAAAGTAGTACACCACTTGGGCCAACAGCCGCGCCCAGTTGATGGAGTTGACGGTGCCAATCTTGTACTTGCGCTTGAAGTCCAGATCGTTGGACACGGCCTTGACCATGTCCTGGCAATCGTCAAACACGCCCTTGACGGCGATGTTGTAGATGTTGGCGTCCATCAGGCTGAACATCTGCGCCTGCTGGAACGGGCTCATGCGGCCGTTCGGGCTGGTCATGAAGACACGCACGCCCTTCTTGCCGCGCATGGCGTATTCGGCCGCGCTGCCGGTGTCGCCACTGGTGGCGCCCAAGATGTTGAGCTCTTCGCCACGGCGGGCCAGTTCGTATTCGAACAGGTTGCCCAGCAACTGCATGGCCATGTCCTTGAAGGCCAGCGTGGGGCCGTTGGACAGGGCTTCGAGGTACAGGCCAGGCTCGCCTGCTTTGGCATTGGGCGCTTCCAGCGTTTTCAGCGGCACGATCTGCGGTGTGCCAAACACGTCTTCGGTGTAGGTCTTCTTGCAAATGGCCTTCAGGTCATCGGCCGGAATGTCGTCGATGAACAGCGACAGGATTTCAAACGCCAGGTCGGCATAACCACCGGGCGCGCCCTGGCGGTAAGTGCGGCGCAGGCGCTGCAGCGCCGTGGAACTGATCTGCGGATACGACTCTGGCAGGTACAGGCCGCCATCGGGCGCCAGGCCTTCGAGCAGGATTTCGCAGAAGCGTTTGCGGTCGGCCGAGTCAGGGTTGCTTGCGCGGGTAGAAACGTATTTCATGCCAACTCCTCCTTG
>JAXHOO010000036.1:0-8415 GCA_034519365.1 Rhodoferax sp.
GTTGCCGCACTGGGTGTGGGGTTGCGCGCCGCCAAGTAAACCGCACGATATCCCGCAGCGGCGGGATCCATGCAGCGTAAAGCCACGCGGATGCGGGCACCTGCGCTTCTTCCTACACCCCCGCTTCCAATCTAAACCCCGTTTTTACGCCTGCCTGACCACACTTCTCCCATCGATTTGATGCAGGAGAAATGATGGAAACGGTGAACACATTGCATGTGGTCTACGGCCTGGGCGGCACCTGTGCTGCCTTGTTGCTGGCGTATTTGGTGTATGCGCTGGTGCGCGCGGAGGACTTTTAAATGAGCAGCTCGGCTTGGGGGCTGCTGGCCCTCTTTTTAACGACTCCGCGACGGCATCCTGGCCTTTGGGCATCTGGTTGGCGCGTCTGAGTTCCGGCCGCTTGCCAAAGGGGCTGCTGCGGCTGGAGGCGCCACTGTTCCGCCTGGCAGGCACCTCGCCCGACCAGTCCATGCCCTGGAGGCAGTACACGCTGGCGCTGCTGGCCTTTAACGCGCTGGGCGTGCTGGCAGTGTTTCTGTTGCAACGCTGGCAAGCGGTCTTGCCGCTCAACCCCGCCAGCATGGGCGCCGTGTCGGTCGACTCGGCCTTTAACACTGCAGTGAGTTTTGTCACCAACACCAACTGGCAGGGTTATGCCGGGGAGTCCACCATGGGCTACCTCACGCAGATGCTGGGCCTGGCGGTGCAAAACTTCGTGTCTGCCGCCACCGGCATTGCGGTGGTGTTTACGCTGTTCCGCGGCTTTGCCGCCAAGTCGACCGCCGTGATCGGCAACTTCTGGGTCGACATTACGCGCATCACCGCCTGGTTGTTGTTGCCGCTGTCGCTGGTGCTGGCCATTGTGCTGGTGGGCCAGGGCGTGATCCAGAACTTTGACGCTTACAAAGACGTCACCACCGTGGAAGCCACGCAGTTTCAGAAAGCCAAGCTGGGCACCGACGGCCAGCCCATGCTGGACGACAAGGGCGCACCCGTGATGGAAGACACCAGCACGAACACGCAAACCCTGCCCATGGGCCCGGTGGCGTCACAAGAGGCTATCAAGATGCTGGGCACCAATGGCGGTGGCTTTTTCAACGCCAACTCCGCCCATCCGTATGAAAACCCCACGGCGCTGACAAACTTTTTACAGATGCTGGCGATCTTCTTGATTCCCGCCGCGCTGTGTTTTGCCTTTGGTCGCGAGGTGGGTGACCAGCGCCAGGGCTGGGCCGTGCTGGCCGCGATGACGGTGATGTTTGTGATCGCCGTGGTGGCCATCATGCCGGCAGAGCAAATGGGCAACCCCCAAATTGCAGCACTGGGTGTGGACCAGACCGCCAGCGCCCTCCAGAGCGGCGGCAACATGGAAGGCAAGGAAACCCGCTTTGGCATCACCGCCAGCAGCCTGTTCGCGGTGATCACCACCGCAGCCTCCTGCGGTGCGGTGAATGCCATGCATGACTCCTTGACCCCCCTGGGCGGCATGGTTCCCATGGTGATGATGCAACTGGGTGAAGTGGTGTTTGGCGGCGTGGGCACCGGCCTGTACGGCATGCTGATCTTCGCCATCCTGGCAGTGTTCATTGCCGGCCTGATGATCGGCCGCACCCCCGAATATCTGGGCAAGAAGATCGAGTCGCACGAGATGAAGCTCACCTCGATCGCGATTCTGGTCACGCCGATTCTGGTGCTGGCAGGCACGGCCATTGCGGTGCTGGCGGGTGCGGGCAAGGCCGGCATTGCCAACCCCGGCGCCCATGGTTTCTCCGAAATCCTCTACGCGCTGACCTCGGCCGCCAACAACAACGGCAGCGCCTTTGCGGGCCTGTCGGCCAACACGCCGTTCTACAACTACCTGCTGGCCGTGGCCATGTGGTTTGGTCGCTTTGGCGTGATCGTGCCGGTGCTGGCCATTGCTGGTGCGCTGGCTGCCAAGAAGCGCCTGCCGGCCACCTCTGGCACCTTCCCTACACATGGCCCGCTGTTCGTCGTGCTGCTGATCGGCACGGTGCTGCTGGTGGGCCTGCTGAACTACGTGCCCTCGCTCGCTCTGGGCCCGGTGGTGGAGAACCTGATGTTGTGGGCTTCCGTCTAAGCGGCCCTATTTGCGAGAGAAATTTATGACGAGCAAAAACTCCTTAACCCTGATGGACCCCAAACTGGTCAAGCCCGCCGTGTGGGCCGCTTTCACCAAGCTGGACCCTCGCGTGCAGTGGCGCAATCCGGTGATGTTTGTGGTCTATATCGGCAGCATCGTCACCACCTTGCTGGGCCTGCAGGCACTGCAAGGCACGGTCGGTGATTCGCCCGCATTCATCCTGAGCGTGGCCGTATGGCTGTGGTTCACCGTGCTTTTTGCCAACTTTGCCGAGGCGCTGGCCGAAGGCCGCAGCAAGGCCCAAGCCGATTCGCTCAAAGGCTTGAAGAAGAGCACCTGGGCCAAGAAACTGAAGGAGCCAACACACGGCTCGACGTGGTTGCCAGAGCAAGCAGAAAACCTGCGCAAGGGCGATGTGGTGCTGGTCGAAGCCGGCGACATGATCCCCGTGGACGGCGAAGTCATCCAGGGCGTGGCCACCGTGGACGAAAGCGCCATCACCGGCGAGTCCGCTCCCGTGGTGCGTGAGTCGGGTGGCGACTTTGCCTCCGTCACTGGTGGTACGCGGGTGTTGTCCGACTGGCTGGTAGTGCGCATTGGTGTGAACCCCGGCGAGTCGTTTCTGGACCGCATGATTGGCATGGTGGAAGGCGCCAAGCGCCAGAAGACCCCCAATGAAGTGGCATTGACCATTTTGCTGGTGGCGCTGACCATCGTGTTCCTCGTGGTCACGGTCACGCTGCTGCCGTTCTCCATCTTCAGCGTGGAGGCGGCGGGCAGTGGCACCGTGGTCAGCATCACTGCACTCATTGCATTGCTGGTGTGCCTGATCCCCACCACCATTGGCGGCCTGCTGTCGGCCGTGAGGGTGGCCGGCATGAGCCGCATGATGCAGGCCAATGTGATTGCCACCTCGGGCCGCGCGGTGGAGGCGGCGGGCGATGTGGATGTGTTGCTGCTGGACAAGACCGGCACCATCACCCACGGCAACCGCCAGGCCGCGCTGTTCATTCCCGCCCCTGGCATCAGCCTGACCCAGTTGGCACTGTGCGCGGCCCAGGCCTCCATGGCCGATGAAACGCCAGAGGGCCGCAGCATCGTGACCCTGGCCCAAAGCAAGGTGCAGATCGAGCCGTTGGTAGGCCAAACGCAAGAGGTGCCTTTCACCGCGCAGACCCGCATGAGCGGCATGGACGTGACGCTCGCCGATGGCAGCACCCGCCAACTGCGCAAGGGCGCGGTGGACGCCGTGCGCAAGGTGTTGCAAGCCCAAGGCAACACCATGCCCGCCGAAGTGATACGTGCAGCGGACGAAGTGTCACGCCGGGGCAGCACACCGCTGGCCGTGGTCGATGGCAGCCAGGTGCTGGGCATTGTGGAGCTCAAGGACATCGTCAAGGCCGGTATCAAGGAACGGTTTGGCGAGCTGCGCCGCATGGGCATCAAGACGGTGATGATCACTGGCGACAACAAACTCACTGCGGCCGCCATCGCCGCCGAAGCCGGTGTGGACGACTTTCTGGCCGAAGCCACACCCGAAGACAAACTCACGCTGATCCGCAGTTACCAGGCCGAAGGCCGCCTCGTGGCCATGACTGGCGACGGCACCAACGATGCGCCTGCACTGGCCCAGGCCGATGTGGCCGTGGCCATGAACAGCGGCACACAAGCGGCCAAAGAGGCCGGCAATATGGTGGACCTGGATTCCAACCCCACGAAGCTGCTGGAGATTGTGGAGACCGGCAAGGCGCTGCTGATGACACGCGGTTCGCTCACCACGTTCTCCATTGCGAACGACGTGGCCAAGTATTTCGCCATCATCCCGGCCATTTTTGTGAGCACCTACCCGCAGTTGGCGGCCCTCAATGTGATGCGCCTGGGCAGCCCCAATTCGGCCATTTTGTCGGCCGTGATTTTCAACGCGTTGATCATCGTGGTGCTGATTCCGCTGGCGCTCAAAGGCGTGAAGTACCGCCCCGTGGGTGCCGCCGCGCTGTTGCGCCGCAACCTGGCCATCTATGGTCTGGGCGGGTTGATCGTTCCCTTCATCGGCATCAAGGTCATTGACCTGTTGCTCGTCGCACTGAATCTGGTTTAAGGAGCCTCTCATGAACAAAACAGTACGTCCCCTGCTGGTGGTATTTGCAGCCCTCACCCTGGTCACCGGCGTGGCCTACCCGCTGGTGGTCACTGCGGTCGGCCAGGCCGTCTTTCCCCAGCAGGCCCATGGCAGCCTGATCCTGCGTAACGGCAAACCGGTCGGCTCTGCGCTGATCGGCCAGAATTTCAGCGACCCAGGCCACTTCTGGGGTCGCCCCTCGGCCACCGGCCCGATGCCCAACAACGTGGCAGCGTCTGGCGGCTCCAACCAGGGACCGCTGAACCCGGCGCTGGTGGACGCAGCCAAAGGCCGCCTGGAAGCCCTGCGCGCCGCCGACCCTAACAACACCGCGCCCGTGCCGGTGGAGCTAGTGAGCGCCTCGGCCAGCGGGCTGGACCCGCACATCAGCCCCGCCGCGGCGCAGTACCAACTGGCCCGCGTGGCGACGGCCCGCAAGCTGCCTTTGGAAGCGGTGCAGGCGCTGGTGGCACAACACACCGAACGTCCGCTGCTGGGTGTGTTGGGTGAACCCGTGGTCAACGTGCTGCAACTGAACCTGGCGCTGGACGCAACGCGTTAAGGCCATGCCTACCGATTGGTTGACCGTGGCGCTAGCGCTGGCAGTGTTGGTAGTGCCCATGCTGATGGCATGGGCCATCCTCAGTTGGAGCGACAGGCACAAACCCAAGGACAATGACCCCAGTTTCTCCAACGACAAGCATGGCAAGTACCACTGAATCCCGGCCCGACCCTGATGCGCTGCTGGCCCAGTTGCAAGAAGCGCAGGCCAGCCAGCAGCGCGGCAAGCTGCGCATTTACTTTGGCGCCAATGCGGGCGTGGGTAAAACCTACGCCATGCTAAGCGCCGCACAACGTGCGCAGCGTGTGGGCCAGCGGGTGCTGGTGGGTGTGGTGGAAACCCATGGCCGCAAGGACACCATGGAGCTTCAGACCGGCCTGCAAGTGCTGCCCCTGCAAGAGATCGCCTACCGTGGACAGGTGCTGCTGGAGCTGGACATTGATGCGGCCCTGGCGGCCAAGCCCGACGTGCTGCTGGTGGACGAGCTGGCCCACAGCAACGCACCCGGCTCGCGCCATCCCAAGCGCTGGCAGGACGTGTTGGAGCTGCTGGACGCGGGCATCGATGTCTGGACCGCGCTGAACGTGCAGCACTTGGAGAGCCTCAACGGCACCGTAGGCGCCATCACGGGGGTTCGGGTGAATGAGACGGTGCCCGACACGGTACTAGACAGTGCGGACGAGATTGTGTTGGTGGATGTGACTACGGACGAACTGCTGGCGCGCCTGAAAGCGGGCAAGGTCTATATCCCGCAGCAGGCCGAACGCGCCAGCCAAAACTTCTTTCGCAAAGGCAACCTGATCGCGCTGCGCGAAATCGCCTTGCGCCGCACCGCGGAACACGTGGGCGACGATGTGCGCAGTTACCGCCAGCAGCTGGTACAAACCGCGCGCCAGCAAGACGGCACCGACCAGCCCGCCTGGAACACATCGGGCGCGCTGCTGGTGTGTGTGGGCCCACAGGCAGGGGCCGAACATGCGGTGCGCACCGCAGCGCGCTTGGCGGGCCAGCTCAATGTGCGCTGGCATGCGGCCTATGTGGAAACCCCTGCGCTACAGCGGCAGGCCGCGCGGGACCGCGACCGCACGCTGGCCGTGCTCAAACTGGCCGAAGAACTGGGCGGCAGCACCGCCGTGCTGACAGGGGACAGCATTGCCATGGCACTGCTTCAACAGGCGCAGACCCTGAACTGCGCCACGCTGGTGCTGGGCCGCCCAGTACGGCACCACTGGCGTGGCCTTGGGCGGGTATTGCGCCCCACGCTGACACGCCAGCTCGCCACGCTGGCGCCTGCGTTGGACATCGTGGAGGTAGGCTTTACTGATAGCGTGCGCAAGCTGGGCCAGCCTTTGGGTCGCAACGCTGAAGATGAACCCATTGCCTCGCGCTGGCGCACGCAATGGGCGCGTTATGGTGGTGCGGTGGCAGCGTGCCTGCTCACCACCGTGATCACGCAGCCCTTGTTGCCCTGGTTTGACCTGGCCAACATCGTGATGTTGTTTTTGCTGGGGGTGGTGCTGGCGGCGGTCAAGCTGGGGCGGGGGCCGGCCAGCCTGGCAGCGGTGCTGTCGGTGGCTTCGTTCGATTTTTTCTATGTACAACCGCGCTTGTCGTTTGCGGTGAGTGACGTGCAGTATCTGGTTACCTTTGCTGTGATGCTGGTGGTGGGTTTGCTGATTGGCCAGCTCACGGCCAATTTGCGTTTCTCGGCGCATGTGGCTGCCAGCCGCGAGCGGCGTGCGCAAGCTTTGTTTGAGCTCACGCGCGACCTGTCTGCCGCGCTGCAAACTGAGCAGGTGGTGGCATTGGGAGAGGCGGCCGTGCAGCGCACCTTTGGGGGGGAGGCCAAGATGTTGTTGCCAGATGGTCGCGACCAACTCGTCTTGTCCTCAGACTTGCCAGGGGGCCTCGATGCCAGCATTGCCGATTGGGCCTTCCACAACGGCCAGCGCGCTGGGGTGGCTACGTCCACCTTACCGTCTAGCCCTTGGCACTTTGTGCCGCTGCAAGCCCCCATGCGGGTGCGCGGCGTGCTGGCGCTGCGCCCGGAGCAAGCACGTTGGTTGTTGATTCCCGAGCAGGTGCAGCAACTCGACACGCTGGCCAGGCAAATTGCGATTGCATTGGAGCGTGTGCACTATGTGGAAGTCGCGCAGGGCGCAGTGGTTCAAATGGAGTCCGAGCGCCTGCGCAACACCCTGTTGGCTGCCATGTCGCACGATGTGCGCACGCCGCTGACGGCGCTGATTGGTCAAGCGGAGTCGTTGGCCAGCTCGGAGCCACTGACCCCCAACCAAAAAGGGGCTGCCGACGCTATCAGCCACGAGGCGCGCGAGCTAAGCGCGCTGGTGGGCAACCTGCTGGAGATGGCGCGCCTGGAAAGCGGCCAGGTGGAGCTGCGGCTGGAGTGGCAGTCGGTGGAGGAGGTGGTGGGCAGTGCGATCCGCGCAGCGCGGCATGCGCTGGGCCCACTGGCTGTGCACACCACGATTGCATCCGACCTTCCGTTGGTGGAGTTTGATGCAGGGTTGATCGAGCGTGTACTGGTCAATCTGATGGAAAACGCAGCCAAGTACGGCGTAAACACGCCGCCGAGCACGCCCGCTGTGGAGGTGTCGGCGCAGGCAGGCCAAGACAGTCTGGAGCTGCGTGTACGTGACTATGGTCCGGGATTGCCGCCGGCCAGCCTGGGGAAGGAAGCGGATTTGTTCGAAAAATTCACCCGCGGAAAAAATGAATCCACCACACGCGGTGTGGGGCTGGGTTTGGCCATTTGCAAAGCCATCGTTGATGCGCACAAAGGTCGTATTGCGGCCCGCAACGCCGATGGCGGTGGTGCAGAATTCACTATCACTTTGCCACGGCGATCTCCGCCGCTGGCGCCCACCGAAGCCGACGAACTCTGAGCCCCATGTCTACCCCTGCGCCCGTTGCCGTACTGATTGAAGACGAGCCCCAGATCCGCCGCTTTGTGCGCCTGGCGCTGGAGGCCGAAGGCTGGCAGGTGTTTGAGGCCGAGACTGCGCAGCATGGCCTGCGCGATGCCGCCACCCGCAAGCCCGACCTGCTGGTGCTGGACCTGGGCCTGCCCGATGGTGACGGGCTGGACGTGATCCGTGATGTGCGCAACTGGTCGGCGGTGCCCATTGTGGTGCTGTCGGCTCGCAGTGACGAGAGCGACAAGATTGCCGCGCTGGATGCGGGTGCCGATGACTACCTGACCAAACCCTTTGGCGTGGGCGAGCTGCTGGCCCGTGTGCGCGCCAATCTGCGCCGCCCGCGAGCCGCGAGTACCGAGGGCAAACCGGACGAGTCCTTGTTTGTATTTGGTGCGGTAGAGGTGGACCGCCAGGCCCGGCTGGTGCGCCGCGCGGCACCGAGGTGCACCTCACTCCCATTGAATACCGTTTGCTGCTGGTGCTGGTGGCCAACGCGGGCCGCGTGCTGACGCACCGCCAGTTGCTGCGCGAGGTGTGGGGCCCGTCGCATGCCGCGCAGAGCCACTACCTGCGCATCTACATGGGCCACCTGCGGCAAAAATTGAGGCCGACCCCAGCCAGCCGCAGCATCTGTTGACGGAAACCGCGGTCGGTTATCGGCTGATGGTCTAAGTGGTGCGCTTGAGGTGCT
>JAXHOO010000076.1:0-24923 GCA_034519365.1 Rhodoferax sp.
TACGTATTGCTCGTATTTTTCAGTTCAATTCATTGGGTGCCATTCCCCGCAGGACAAAAAGTACGCGGGCGAACCCTGCGAGTTGGTGATTGGGGACCGCAACACCATTCGGGAGTTTTGCACCTTCAATATCGGCTCGCCGGGCGATTCGGGTGTGACTCGGGTGGGTGATGACAACTGGATCATGGCCTACGTGCACCTAGCGCATGACTGCGTCGTTGGCAACCACACTATCTTTGCCAACAACTCCCAGCTTGCCGGCCATGTGCAGGTGGGCGACTGGGTCATCTTGGGTGGTTTCACCGTGGTGCACCAGTTTGTGCGCCTAGGAGCCCACAGCATGACTGCCATGTGCTCGCTGCTGTTTGCGGATTTGCCGCCTTTTGTGATGTGCCAAGGCCAGCCTGCTGCGGCACGTTCTATGAACTATGAAGGTTTGCGCCGTCGGGGCTTCTCCGCTGATCGCGTCACTGCCGTCAAGGCCATGCACAAGGCGCTGTACCGTGACGATCTGACGCTGGAACAGGCCAAGCAACGTATTGCGGAGCTGGCGACGACCCAACCCGAATCCACCCCCGACGTGTCAATGATGGCTAGGTTTTTGGATGGTGTGGCAGCGCAGCGCGGCATCGTTCGCTAAACCGCTGTCTTCCCCATTTCGCTCTGAGCCCGTCCGTGCAAATGTCCGCCCCTGAACCTGGTCGCCCTAGTGTGGCCATGGTGGCGGGCGAGGCGTCTGGCGATCTGCTGGCGGCGCTGCTGCTGGATGGTGTGCGTTCGCGCTGGCCCACCGCGATAGCCCAGGGCATTGGCGGCCCCCAGATGGCGCGCCAGGGCTTTGAGGCCTGGTGGCCGCACCACAAACTGGCTGTGCATGGTTTTAGTTGGGAGTTACTGCGCCGCTACCGGGAAATCGTGGGCATTCGCCGGCAGTTGGGCGACCGCTTGCTGACGGCTCCGCCTGACGTGTTCATCGGTGTGGACGCCCCCGACTTCAATCTGGCCCTAGAAGCACGCCTGAAAGCGCAGGGCGTGAAGACGGTGCATTTTGTCTGTCCGTCTGTTTGGGCTTGGCGGCCTGAGCGCCTGGAGGCCATTCGTCGCAGTGTTGACCATGTCCTGTGCATCTTTCCATTCGAGCCCGCGCTGTTGGCCGAGCATGGAATTGCGGCTACCTACGTGGGCCACCCGCTGGCCACTGTCATTCCGATGGAGCCAGATAAAGCCGCCGCACGGCGGGTGTTGGGTCTGGCCGATACGGACGAAGTGGTGGCGATACTGCCCGGCAGCCGCCAATCGGAAATCCGGCATCTTGCTTTAAGGTTCTCTTAGGGCTACAGCCCTTATCCAATCTGCGCGACCAGCTACAAAATTTATAGTGCCCGCGGTGCCAGGTCTGCTGCCAGAGCTGCAAGCGATTGCACAAACCAGTGGCATGCAGCACGATTTACAGCTGCTCACGGGCCAGTCTCACATCGCACTCACTGCCTGTGACGTCACGCTGATCGCCAGCGGCACTGCCACATTGGAGGCAGCGCTGTTCAAGCGCCCTATGGTGATTGGTTACCACATGGCCTGGTTGTCGTGGCAAATCATGCGGCGCAAGCGCCTGCAGCCATGGGTGGGCTTGCCTAACATTTTGAGTCAACGCTTTGTGGTGCCTGAATTGTTGCAGGATCAAGCCACACCGCAGGCTCTGGCGAAGGAGGTGTTGGCTTGGCTGGATGCGCCGGCATCTAATCCTGCCAAAATGGCGGACCTGAAAGCCACCTTCGCCGCCTTGCACACCAGTCTGCAGCGCGATACCGCCACCCTTGCCGCCGATGCCCTCCAAAAAGTCCTCCAGTCTTAAGCCCGCCCAGCAGGTTGCGTTTGCATGGGATCTGCCCGGGCTGGTTGCCGGTGTCGATGAAGCAGGGCGCGGGCCCTTGGCTGGGCCGGTGGTGGCCGCCGCGGTCATCCTCGACGAGATGAACCCCATTGCGGGGCTCGACGACTCCAAAAAGCTCACGGCTTTACGCCGCGAACGCCTGTACGACGAGATTCGGGCCAAGGCCTTGTGCTGCTCGGTGGCGCAGGCCAGCGTCGAAGAAATTGACCGGCTCAACATTTTACAAGCGACGCTGCTGGCCATGCGCCGTGCGGTAGAAGGGTTGCGTCTCAGGCCCGCCAAAGTGCTGGTGGATGGCAATCGCCTGCCGGTGCTGGTGGGCGTGTTGGCCGAAGCCATTGTGGGGGGGGATGCCTTGGTGCCGTCCATCTCTGCCGCCTCCATTCTGGCCAAAGTGACGCGCGACCGCTGGTGCGCTGAGCTCGACCAGCAGTATCCCCAATACGGTTTTGCGGCCCACAAAGGTTATGGCACAGCTGTGCATTTGGCCGCTCTGCGCGCCCACGGCGCCTGTCCCGAGCATCGCAAGACATTTGCCCCGGTCACCCAGGTACTTTGAACCCGCACCATGGCCGAACCCAGCGTCATTACGTCCCGCGATAACCCGCTGCTTAAAGAGCTGCGCAAGCTCAGCACCGACAACATCGCCTACCGTAAGGCGGGCAAGTTTTGGATTGAAGGCGACCACCTGTGCCGCGCCGCCTTGCAACGTGGTGTGGGCCCGGCAATTGCGGTGTTCTCAGAGTCTTTTTGGCCTCTAGCCCGCGTGGAGTATGCGCAAGCAGCTCCTAAAATCATAGTAACTCCCGATGCCCTGTTCCGCGAGGTGAGCGGCTTGGAGTCGCCCGCCAGCATGGGCTTTGTGATTGACTTACCTGCCCGCCAAAGCGTCCAAGCACAGGCTGCCAGTGTCATCTTGGACCGGGTACAAGACGCCGGCAATGTGGGCTCCATTCTGCGCAGTGCGGGGGCCTTCGGCTTTCGCCAAGTACTGGCCCTCAAAGGCACCGCTGCCTTGTGGAGCCCCAAAGTGCTGCGCGCCGGCATGGGGGCGCATTTTGGTCTGACGCTGCTGGAAGGGCTGGAGTTGTCCGACTTGGACGATTTGGCCGTGCCCTTGGTGGTGACCAGTTCTCACCAAGGCGACTTGGTGCAAAACCTAGCCCTGCCGCACCCATGCGCGTGGGCCATGGGGCACGAAGGGCAGGGGGTTAGCACCGAGCTGATGGCGCGCGCCCGTGTTTTCGCCCGGATTGGCCAGCCTGGGGGGGAAGAGTCTCTGAATGTGGCCGCTGCGGCCGCCATTTGCCTGCATGCCAGCAGCTTGAAAATGGTTTGAGTCAGGGAAAGCGGGGACAGCTCCGCTATAATGGGAGGCTTTCCAGTAAACAGCCGTCCCAAGCGCAGTTTAAGCAAACATCCCTCACAGCAGCACCCGCCAAGAGTCCTTCTTGAGCGCGTTTGGGCGTACCCGTAACCCATTCGGAGAAACCAGTGCTTTTGTCGCTCAAGGGAACTACCCCATTCGCCATCTTGGCGCTCGCAGACGGCACGGTCTATATCGGCAATTCCATCGGGGCTCCTGGCTCTACCGTCGGCGAGGTGGTTTTCAACACCTCAATGACCGGCTACCAGGAAATCCTGACGGACCCCAGCTATTGCCAGCAGATCGTTACGCTCACCTATCCCCACATTGGCAACTACGGAGTCAACCCGGAGGACGTGGAATCCAACAAGGTCCACGCCGCTGGTCTGATCATTAAAGACCTGCCCTTGGTGGCCAGCAATTTTCGCAGCACCCAAACGCTGAGTCAGTACTTGGTCTCCGAAGGCTCGGTGGCGATTGCGAATATCGACACCCGCCAACTGACCCGCCAACTGCGCACCCAAGGTGCCCAGAATGGATGCATTCTGGCGCTTGCCGATGGCGAAGCCGTCAGCAAAGAAGCAATTGAAAAGGCCGTAGCCGCCGCCAAGGCCGCGCCCAATATGGCCGGGCTTGATCTGGCCAAGGTCGTCTCTAGCGCTGAAAGCTATGGCTGGACCGAGTCCGAGTGGACTTTAGGTCAAGGTTACAGCCAACAAACCGCGCCCAAATTTCACGTGGTGGCTTACGACTTTGGTGTGAAGAAAAACATTCTGCGCATGTTGGCAGAACGGGGTTGCAAGGTCACCGTCGTGCCTGCGCAAACCTCGGCGGCGGATGTTCTCAATCACCAACCCGATGGCATCTTCCTGAGCAATGGCCCTGGCGATCCGGAGCCGTGTGACTACGCGATTGCCGCTGCTAAGACCTTGATAGAAAGCGGTACGCCCACTTTTGGCATTTGCCTGGGGCACCAGATCATGGCACTGGCCTCCGGGGCCAAAACTTTCAAGATGAAGTTTGGCCACCACGGTGCCAACCACCCTGTTAAGGACATTGATAGCGGTCGGGTTTCCATCACCAGCCAAAACCATGGTTTTGCGGTGGACGAGAAAACGCTGCCCGCCAATCTGCGGCCTACCCACGTGAGCCTGTTCGATGGCACGCTGCAAGGCTTGGAGCGCACTGACCAACCCGCATTCTGCTTCCAGGGCCACCCCGAAGCGTCTCCCGGTCCCCACGACATTGGCTACCTGTTTGATCGCTTCATTGCATCCATGCAGACCAAGGTGGACAGCAAGGTGGGCGCGAGCGTATGAGCTTCTACGGCGTTACCGATTTGTGGACTTACGTGATTGGTGCCATCGGCATCATTTTGTTGCCCGGTCCCAATTCGCTCTACGTCTTATCGGTCGCCACGGTGCGCGGCGTGCGTGCGGGTTATCAGGGGGCGTTCGGCGTTTTCGTGGGGGACACCATTTTGTTGGCCTTCACCGCGCTGGGCGCAGCCAGCCTGTTGCGAACTTACCCGGCCTTGTTTATGGTGCTGAAGTACGCGGGTGCGGCCTACCTGACCTGGGTGGGGGTGAATCTCCTGCTGGGAGCTTTGAACAAATGGCGCACTGCAGACGCGTCCGAGTCGTCTACCAAAGCGGCCGTGCCGCAGGTGGCAGCTAACATGCAGCAGCCGTTCCGGCGCGCTTTGGTGATCAGCCTGCTCAACCCCAAAGCCATTTTGTTTTTGCTGTCGTTCTTCGTACAGTTCATCGATCCGAACTATGCGCGGCCTATCGTTCCCTTTCTCATTCTGGGCTCCATCATCATGGTGTTCAGCGCCGTTTATCTTTCCGTGCTTATTTATGCCGGGGCCCGTCTGGCCCAGGGCTTCGGCCGCCGCAAGCGATTGTCGGCCGGTCTGTCTAGCGCCGTGGGTGGCTTGTTTATGTGGTTTGGCGTCAAGTTGGCCACCGCGACCCTGCACTAAGTCTGCCCCAGTTCACTACAACACCAAGAAGTTTCCAAGCTGCGAGTTTCACCATGCCAAAACGTACCGACCTTAAAAGTATCCTCATCATCGGCGCTGGCCCCATCATCATCGGTCAGGCCTGTGAATTCGATTACTCCGGCGTGCAAGCCTGCAAGGCTTTGCGCGAGGAGGGCTACAAGGTGATTCTGATCAACAGCAACCCTGCGACGATCATGACAGACCCTGACACGGCCGATGTCACCTACATCGAGCCTATTACTTGGCAAACCGTAGAAAAAATCATTGCCAAAGAGAAGCCCGACGCGATTCTGCCCACCATGGGTGGGCAGACCGCGCTGAACTGCGCGCTAGACTTGTGGCACAACGGCGTGCTCGACAAGTACAAGGTCGAGCTGATTGGCGCTACGCCCGAGGCCATCGACAAGGCGGAAGATCGTCTGAAGTTCAAAGACGCGATGACCAAGATCGGTCTGGGTTCCGCGCGCTCAGGCATCGCCCACAGCATGGATGAGGCATGGACGGTGCAAAAGACGCTAGGCTTCCCGACTGTCATCCGCCCCAGCTTCACATTGGGCGGAACCGGCGGCGGTATTGCCTATAACTCGGAAGAGTTTGAGACTATTTGCAAGCGCGGCCTGGAAGCCTCGCCGACCAACGAGTTGCTGATTGAAGAGTCGCTCTTGGGTTGGAAAGAGTACGAGATGGAGGTGGTGCGCGACAAGGCGGACAACTGCATCATCGTCTGCTCCATCGAGAATTTGGACCCGATGGGCGTGCACACCGGCGACTCCATCACCGTGGCGCCGGCGCAAACCTTGACCGACAAGGAATACCAGATCCTGCGCAACGCGTCCCTCGCCGTGTTGCGCGAAATTGGCGTGGACACGGGCGGCTCGAACGTGCAGTTTTCCATCAACCCGGTCGATGGCCGCATGGTGGTGATTGAGATGAACCCGCGCGTATCACGCTCCTCCGCGCTGGCTTCCAAGGCGACGGGTTTTCCCATTGCCAAGGTCGCGGCCAAGCTGGCGGTGGGCTATACGCTGGACGAGTTGCGCAACGATATTACGGGTGGTGCGACGCCGGCCAGTTTTGAGCCCAGCATCGACTACGTGGTCACCAAGATCCCACGTTTTGCGTTTGAAAAATTCCCCGCTGCCGACAGCCGCCTCACTACGCAGATGAAGAGCGTGGGTGAAGTCATGGCCATGGGTCGTACCTTTCAAGAGTCGTTCCAGAAAGCCCTGCGGGGCCTGGAAGTTGGCGTGGACGGTATGAATGAGAAAACGCAAGACCGCGAAGTACTGGAAAAAGAGCTGGGCGAGCCCGGCCCTGAGCGCATTTGGTACGTGGGCGACGCATTTGCCCAAGGCATGAGCGTGGAGGAAGTGTTTGCGCTGACTAAGATCGATCCGTGGTTCTTGGTGCAAATCGAAGAAATCGTGAAGCTGGAGTTGGAAATCGAGCGTCTGCCGGTGCCGGACAGCGGCTCTGCGCTGGACAAGATTGATGCCGCGACCTTGCGCGCCTTGAAACAAAAAGGCTTCTCAGACCGCCGTCTCGCGCGCCAGTTCAAGACCACCGACAAGGCTGTGCGGGAGAAGCGTCGCGCCTTGGGTGTGCGCCCCGTCTACAAGCGGGTGGACACCTGCGCCGCAGAGTTTTCCACCAACACCGCCTACATGTATTCGACCTACGAGGCCGAAGGCTCGGAGTGCGAAGCCGCACCGACCGAAAACAAAAAAATCATGGTGCTGGGCGGTGGCCCGAACCGCATTGGCCAGGGCATCGAGTTTGACTACTGCTGCGTGCACGCGGCCTTGGCCATGCGCGAAGACGGCTACGAGACCATCATGGTCAACTGCAACCCCGAGACCGTGTCGACCGACTACGACACCAGCGACCGCCTGTACTTTGAGCCACTGACGTTGGAAGACGTGCTGGAAATCGTGGACAAAGAAAAGCCGGTGGGCGTGATCGTGCAATACGGTGGCCAAACGCCCTTGAAGCTGGCGCTCGACCTAGAGGCCAACGGCGTGCCCATCATCGGTACCACGCCCGACATGATTGATGCCGCCGAAGACCGCGAGCGCTTCCAGCAACTGTTGCACGCACTCGGTCTGCGCCAGCCGCCCAACGCCACCGCCCGTACCGAGCCCGAAGCGCTGGAAAAGGCCGCTGCCTTGGGTTACCCCTTGGTGGTGCGCCCCAGCTATGTGCTGGGCGGCCGTGCGATGGAAATCGTGCACGAGCAGCGCGACTTGGAGCGCTACATGCGTGAAGCGGTCAAGGTCAGCCACGACTCCCCCGTGTTGCTGGACCGTTTCTTGAACGACGCGATCGAGTGCGACGTGGATTGCATCCGCGACAACACCGGCGCCACCTTTATCGGCGGCGTGATGGAGCACATCGAACAAGCGGGTGTGCACAGCGGCGACTCTGCCTGCTCCTTGCCACCGTACTACATCAGCGCAGCCACTGTAGACGAGCTCAAGCGCCAGTCCGCCGCGATGGCCGGTGCCCTGAATGTGGTGGGCTTGATGAACGTGCAGTTCGCGATTCAAGAGGTGGACGGGCAGGATGTTATTTATGTGCTTGAGGTGAACCCCCGCGCGAGCCGCACTGTTCCTTTCGTCTCCAAAGCCACGGGTATCCAGCTGGCCAAGGTGGCTGCGCGTTGCATGGCCGGCCAATCCTTGGCGTCGCAAGGCATCACCAAGGAGGTGACGCCGCCTTACTTCAGCGTCAAGGAAGCGGTGTTCCCGTTCGTGAAGTTCCCCGGCGTAGACACCATCCTCGGCCCCGAGATGAAGTCCACCGGCGAAGTCATGGGTGTGGGCAAGACCTTTGGCGAGGCTTTCGTGAAGTCGCAGTTGGGCGCGGGCGCTACGTTGCCACGTGGCGGCAAGGCCTTTATCTCGGTCAAGCAGAGCGATAAACCTCGTGCCGTTGAAATAGCGCGCGGCCTGGTTGCATTGGGGTTCGAAATCGTCGCCACCAAGGGAACGACAGCCGCCATTGCAGCAGCTGGTATCGCCTGCCAAGTTGTCAACAAGGTGACCGAAGGGCGTCCGCACATCGTGGACATGATCAAGAACAACGAGATTGCCATGGTGGTCAACACCGTGGAAGAGCGCCGCAATGCGATCGCCGACTCCCGCTTGATCCGTACTTCGGCGTTGTTGGCGCGGGTGACAACCTACACCACGATTGCAGGCGCCGAGGCAGCGGTCGATGGTATGCAATACATCGACAACCTCAGCATTATCTCGGTGCAGGAAATGCACGCGCAGCTAACAGCTTAGGCCGCCAAACCGGGCTAAGCCTTGGCATAATAGTGCCACCTGCATGGACAGTGCCGCGCGAAAGCGCCGCACTGTCCTTGTACTTTGTGCCCCCGTAAACCCAAGTTAGACACCATGGCAACCTACCCCATTACCAAGCGCGGCTCCGAACTGCTCAAGGCCGAATTGCACAAGCTCAAGACGGTGGAGCGTCCTGCGGTGATTCAGGCGATTTCAGAAGCACGCGCCCAAGGTGACCTGAGCGAAAACGCCGACTACGACGCTGCCAAGGAGCGCCAAGGTTTTATCGAGGGCCGTATCCAGGAGGTCGAAGGTAAGTTGTCCGCTGCCCAAGTGATTGACCCGTCTGGCATTCAGGCCGATGGCCAGGTGGTGTTTGGCGCCACCGTGGAGTTAGAGGACGAAGACAGCGGTCAGCAGGTCAAGTACCAAATCGTCGGCGAAGACGAGGCCGACCTGAAGTTGGGCCTGATCAATATCAGCAGCCCGATTGCGCGCGCCTTGATTGGCAAGGAAGTAGGCGATACCGCCGTGGTTCAGGCTCCCGGCGGTGAAAAAGCCTATGAAGTCGTGGCGGTTCACTACATCTGATGCGCCAACTTCCGGTCTGGTTGGCGGCGGCGTGGGCCATGAGCCTGACGATGCTTGGGCTCATGGTGGTTCCCATGCTGTTCGTCTATTTGCCCACGCCGGCGATGGCCGGTGCCATGGCGGCGCGCTTGTTTTCGGCGCAGACCTGGGTGTCGGTGGTGTGCGGGGCGTTGTTACTCGCCAGTTTTAGGTCAAATCGGCTTCTAGCCCCCGTGGATATTGCGCGAGCAGCTACACTTTTTGTAGTAACCGGGCTCTTGTTGGCATTGCTGGTCGAGTTGGCCGTAGCGCCGCGCATCGTGGCGCGCGAGAATTTGGCGCTGTGGCATAGCGTCGGTAGCGCCATGTACCTGGGGCAGTGGTTGTGTAGTTTGGTGGTTTTCTGGAAGCTTTCAACGAAAGACTAGTGTTTTCGCCGGCTAAAGCGGCCAGTGCGGGGCCCAAGCTCCGTGCCTCATGGTGCCAAATGCGCACGAAATCGGCCCGAAGCTTGGGCCCCGCACTGGCCTTCGTGTATCTGATAGGCATAAAAAAACCGGAGCCTAGGCTCCGGTTGTCATTTGTGGCTTTCGCGTGTACTCAGGTCTGGCTGCGCTTTTTCAAACTGGTTTTTGGCTTCGGTTTGGCTCGCTTGATATTGCCGCCGGGCGTTAGGCGCTGGTTACCCAGCACGCGCAGCGTCTTCACTTCGGGGCGCTGGCCGGGGCGGCCGAACTTCAACACCTTGAAATCACGCGGGCCAGGCATGCGGTCTTCGTCAACCGCCTTTTCCTTGGTCGGCTGGGGGCGCCACAGCACCAGCAGTTTGCCGATGTGTTGGATGGGCGCTGCATTGAGCTCGTCCGCCAGAGTCTTGAACATGTCTTCACGGATGGTGCGTTCGTCAGAAAACACACGGACTTTGATCAGTCCATGGGCGTTCAGGGCAGCATCCACTTCTTTTTTGACGTTATCGGTCAGGCCATCACCCCCCACCATGACCACGGGGTCGAGGTGGTGGGCTTCAGCGCGGTGGTCCTTGCGCTGGGCGGGAGTCAGTAATATTTGGGGCATGCCGCTATTATCCCCGCAATGCGTTGATGGGCGTGTACCTAGCGTGCCAAGTGCTTCTCAGGTTACGTCGGTCAGAGCGGGTTTTGCAGCTGCGGGGCACCGGCCCTGAGGCCGGCTTGGCATTTTTCCAACATGCGTTGGGCCACGCTGTCATGGGGGAACTGCTCCAGGATGGCGGTGTATTCCCGGGCGGCTGCCCCAAAATTGCCCTCGCCATACTTGGCGTAGGCTGCGGTGGTTAACTGGCACAGCTGCATTTCTTCTGGCGTTGCCGCCGTCTCCGCATCGCCATCCCGGATAGCCAGCAGCTCATACACCAACAGCTCACCCTTGCGGCCCTTGACCGTTACCGTGTCGACGGGGCGCAACCACAGGCGCTCTCCGGCGGCCCGGTAAACCGCGTGGCTCACGCACACCCAGGTCCCCAGTTCCTTGTTCATACCTTCCAAGCGGGCCGCCACGTTCACGCCGTCGCCCATGACGGTGTAGCTCACCCGCTCCGCCGAGCCCACGTTGCCGACCAATACCGAGTCGCTGTGGATGCCAATGCGTACCTTCAGTGCCGTCATCCCCTGGCCGGTCCATTCGCGGTTGCGAATCGCCATGCGCCGCTGGGACCGCACCGCTGCCACGCAGGCGAGGTAGGCGTGGTTTTCGACCCGGTTGGGCGCGCCCCAAAACGCCATCACCGCATCGCCAATGTATTTGTCCATCGTGCCGTGTTCTTGCTCGATCGACTGGGTCACGCTAGAGAAGTATTCCGACACCCGGGAGAGCAATTGCTGCGATGGCTCCGTCTCGGACAGCGTCGAGAAGCCTTCCAGGTCGGTGAAAAACATGGTCAAGTAGCGGTTTTCGACGCCCAAGCGCGTGCCTTGTCCGGATTCAATCAATTGCTTGACCAAGCCACGCGGCACGTAGGAGGTGAACGACTCCAGGGCCCGGGTCAGTAAAAAAACGGCATTGGCCAAGTGGCCGATCTCCGCAATGCGCGACTCGACCATGGGCGCTTGGGTGAACTGGAAGTCGCGGATGTGGGATACATCTGCCGCCAGCTGCTCCATCGGGCGGGACAGGGCCTTGGACAAGCGGTAGATCAAAATTAGCTGAAGGAAAAATGCCAGCGCACCGAAGATTAGCAGCCGCTGGTTGGTTTCTTTGATACCGCCCACAAAATCGTCGGTGGGCGTGATGATGATCAACTCCCACGGCTTTTTGAAGTCTTTGGGGAAGGGCGAAAAAATGCCGATGTACTCGGTGTTGTCTGGGCTCGCGGTGAAGTGAAAGCGGTCGGTGCCGCTGCGAATGCGCTCGGCAATGGCGGCGGTCACCCGTGGGTCGCCCAGTTTGTCGAGCTGGTTTTGCACCAATTCCTTGTCTTTGCGGGTCAGTCCGCGCTCAAACTCGGGGTGGGCAATCACGCCGCCGTGGTCATCCGCAATGATGGTGATGCTGTTCGGGCTCACGCGGTTGTCCGAGAGGTAGTGTGACAAGGTCTTTAGTGTCAGGTCCACCGCCATCACCCCCGAGGTGCGGCCGCCCGATACGATGGGTGCGGTGACGGTAATGCCCAGTTCCCCAGAGCTGGCGAAGGGGTATACATCCGATACCGTCAGGGCTTGTTGCTTCGCCGCTTCCTTGTAGTAACCACGGGTACGCGGGTCGTAGGTGACAGGGCCGGCGTCCGTACCCAACACCGTACCCCAAGTACCGTGAAATTGGTACTTGTCTTGGGGTACACCGTCGTTAGAAGCGCTGCGGTTGTCGATAAACCGGTCAATGACCAGCGCGCCTTCTGGCACCGGCTTGTCGAGCACGGGAACGCCTGGGACCACCCGGCGAACCTGGCGGAATGAGCCATCCTCAAAGGCCGCGTAGGCGGCATAAACGGCCTCGTTGGAGGCGACGATTTCATGCAAGTAGTCGGATGAACTGGGTTCGCGGAAGTAGTCGGGCTTGTCCCGCATCAGCGTGCCTGCGGCCCGGGCGGTGCTGATGATGGGGTTGAGCAAGCGGGCCGCATTGTTGAAATTCTCGTGCACCGATTTCTCGATGAACTTGTTGGAGTAGTCCTCAATCAACAGCGTATTGGCCCGGTAGCTCACCAGCAGAAATGCGATGATGACTGGTAGGGTTAGCACGACAAACAGCCAACTAATGGTGACGTGAAGTTTGACGTTACGCTGGAACAAGGGCATGTTCTTCCTCTGAATCTGGGAGCGTTCTTTGCAGGGCATCCGACAAAGGCGAGGCGCTAACTATAGGTGAGAAGGGCGCCAACGCGACTTTCAGCAGGGCGGTTTGCCAGCTTGGAGCTGAAAAGCCGGACAATCACCCCCTCTCCCATCGCGGAGTTTGCATTCAAGGCCCCATGAAAACCAAAAAGAGCAGCACCAAGGTCAATAAGGCTTGGTTGCACGATCACATCAACGACCCCTACGTCAAATTGGCGAACAAAGAGGGGTATCGCGCACGCGCCGCTTACAAACTCAAAGAAATTGACGAAACCCTGCATTTGGTAAAACCAGGGCAGTTGGTCGTGGACTTGGGTTGCACGCCAGGGGCCTGGAGCCAGTACCTGCGCCGGCGCATGTCGCCCCAGGGCGCGGCGGTCGGTACCTTGGACGGCACCATCATTGGGCTGGACTTGTTACCCATGGACGCAATTGAGGGAGTGACCTTCATTCAGGGTGACTTTCGAGAGGCCGAGACCCTGGCCCAACTGGAGCTGGTATTGGCCGGGCGCCAGGCCGACTTGGTCGTGTCCGACATGGCCCCCAACCTGTCAGGCATCTCCTCGGCAGACGCGGCGCGCATCGAGTACCTGGTCGAATTGGCCATTGAGTTTGCCCAGAACCACATGAAACCCCAAGGCGCGCTGGTGGCCAAGGTATTTCACGGCGGCAGCTACAACTCCGTGGTGCAGCGCTTTAAGGAGGCGTTTGTGACGGTCAAACCGTTCAAACCCAAAGCTTCGCGGGACCGTTCGTCAGAAACCTTTTTGGTGGGCATGACCCTCAAAGCGCGGTAACTCCGCCATGGCGCGCCACGGTGTTGGCGCCTATTCCCATGCCATTTCTGAGGCCGTCCCGCTATTTGCTGCGGGCTCTGCGTCTTGAAACGCCTAAAATGGCACCCAAGTACGCAGAGTTCGTTAACCTGCGCCAGTATTGGAGCTTCGCTTGAATAATCAGTGGTTTTCAAAAATTGCGGTGTGGTTGGTGGTGGGCTTGGTGCTGTTCACCGTGTTCAAGCAATTTGACTCGCGTGCCAGCACGTCAGGGGCGGTGGGCTACTCCGACTTTTTGGAGCAGGTCCGCAACAACCAGATCAAGAGCGTCATCATTCAAGAGGGACAGGGCGGTACCGACATTCTCGCCGTCACCTCCGATGACCGCAAAATTCGCACGACGGCTACCTACCTAGACCGCGGTCTGGTGGGCGATCTGATCGCCAACAACGTAAAGTTCGACGTCAAGCCGCGCGAAGAAGGCTCCTTGCTCATGACCCTGTTGGTCAGCTGGGGCCCCATGTTGCTATTGATTGGCGTGTGGGTGTACTTCATGCGCCAGATGCAGGGCGGCGGCAAGGGTGGTGCTTTTAGCTTTGGCAAGAGCAAAGCCCGGCTGCTGGACGAAAACACCAACACCGTGACCTTTGCCGATGTGGCCGGTTGCGACGAAGCCAAAGAAGAAGTGAAGGAAGTCGTCGACTTCCTCAAAGACCCCTCCAAGTTCCAAAAGCTCGGCGGCCGCATTCCTCGGGGTCTGCTGCTGGTCGGCCCTCCCGGTACCGGCAAGACACTGTTGGCCAAGTCCATTGCAGGCGAAGCCAAGGTACCTTTCTTTAGTATTTCGGGTTCCGACTTTGTGGAAATGTTTGTCGGCGTAGGTGCGTCCCGTGTGCGCGACATGTTCGAGAACGCCAAGAAGAACGCGCCTTGCATCATCTTCATTGACGAAATTGACGCCGTCGGCCGCCAACGTGGCGCCGGCTTGGGCGGTGGCAACGACGAACGCGAACAGACTTTGAACCAGATGCTGGTCGAGATGGACGGTTTTGAAACCAATGTCGGCGTGATCGTGGTGGCTGCCACCAACCGCCCTGACATCTTGGACGCAGCCCTGTTGCGCCCAGGTCGTTTTGACCGCCAAGTGTATGTAACCCTGCCCGATATTCGCGGCCGCGAACAGATATTGAACGTGCACATGCGCAAAGTGCCCTTGGGCCAAGACGTGAGCGCCATGACGATCGCCCGCGGCACGCCGGGCATGAGCGGAGCTGACTTGGCCAACCTGTGCAACGAAGCCGCCCTGATGGCCGCGCGCCGCAATGCGCGTCTGGTCGAAATGCAAGACTTCGAGAAGGCCAAAGACAAGATCCTCATGGGCCCCGAGCGTAAGAGCATGGTCATGCCTGAAGAAGAACGCCGCAACACCGCCTACCACGAGTCCGGCCACGCGCTGATCGGCAAGCTGCTGCCCAAGTGCGATCCGGTGCACAAGGTCACCATCATTCCCCGTGGCCGCGCCTTGGGTGTGACCATGAGCCTGCCCGCCCAAGACCGTTATAGCTATGACAGCGAATTCATGCTGAGTCAGATCAGCATGCTGTTTGGTGGTCGTATTGCGGAAGAAGTCTTCATGGACCAAATGACCACGGGCGCCAGCAACGACTTTGAACGCGCCACCTCCTTGGCCCGTGACATGGTCACCCGCTACGGCATGACCGAAGCGCTGGGCCCCATGGTGTACGCCGAAAACGAAGGCGAAGTGTTCTTGGGGCGCAGCGTCACCAAGACCAACAACATGAGCGAGCAGACCATGCAAAAGGTGGACGGCGAAGTGCGCCGCATCATCGACCAGCAGTACGCCCAAGCGCGCAAGCTGATTGAGGACAACAAAGACAAAATGCACGCTATGGCCAAGGCGTTGTTGGAATGGGAAACCATCGACACCGAGCAGCTGGACGACATCATGGCGGGCCGCGAGCCACGCCCACCCAAGGACTGGACACCACGCAGCCCCAACAGCGGTGGCGGTGGTAGCGGCGGTGCTCCTGCGGTGGTGGCAGAGCCGGCACCTACTGTGGCCTGAGCCGCACACGGGGTGTGACCAGCAGGGCCTTCGGGCCCTGTTGTTATTTCAGCCCCTCACTTTGGCCCAGCCCTGATAATTCTGTCCATGTTCTGGCAAACCTCCCGCTTTCGCATCGACCTGTCCACCCCCAAGGTGATGGGCATTGTCAACGTCACCCCCGATTCGTTTTCAGATGGTGGCCAGCATGCTTCGGTAGAGGCTGCCAAGGCCCACTGCGACCGGCTGCTGCGCGACGGGGCCCATATTTTGGATATTGGTGGTGAGTCCACCCGGCCCGGCGCTCCACCGGTTTCGCTGGACGAAGAGCTGGCGCGTGTGTTGCCTGTTATTCGCCATGCGGTGACCTTGGGGGTGCCGGTGTCGGTAGACACTTACAAGCCCGCGGTGATGCAAGCGGCGCTAGACCTGGGCGCAGACATCGTCAACGATGTCTGGGCGCTGCGTTGGCGCGACGAGCAGGGCGGACCCACTGGCGAAGCCGTGGTGGCGGCCCACCCAAACTGTGGCGTTTGCCTGATGCATATGCACCGCGACCCGCAGACCATGCAGGTGGCGCCCATGGAAGGTGATGTGGTTCCCCAGGTGCTATCGTTTTTAGAGCTCCTCGCGCAGCATCTACAAGGGCTAGGGGTCGATTTGACACGTATTTGCCTGGACCCCGGCATTGGATTTGGCAAAACGGTGCAACAGAATTTCGCCTTGCTGGCGCGCCAGGCGCAGGCGGTACCGGCGGGCTATCCGGTGCTGGCGGGCTGGTCGCGCAAGTCCTCGCTGGCAGCCGTGACCCAAACGTCGCTGAGCCAAGTGGCGAGCATGGACGTCGACCAGCGGCGCTCGCCCAGCGTGACGGCGGCGGTGTTGGCCGTACAAAACGGCGCCAATGTGGTCCGCGTGCACGACGTGCGTGACACGGTCGGTGCCCTCAAGGTGCTGGCGGCCATGCAGGCAGAGCTAGAGCCCCGGCGCTAAAACCTACATAAACAACAACACAACAGGAATCGAAAAATGGGACGACAGTATTTTGGTACCGACGGCATCCGCGGCACCGTGGGGCAGGCCCCCATCACCCCCGACTTTGTGCTGCGCCTGGCGCACGCCGTGGGCCATGTGCTCAAAGAGACTGAGGCGCGCCCCACGGTGCTGATCGGCAAAGACACGCGCATCTCCGGCTACATGCTGGAGAGTGCGTTGGAAAGCGGCTTTAACTCGGCGGGCGTGGACGTGGTGCTGCTGGGCCCGCTGCCCACACCGGGCGTGGCCTACCTGACGCGCGCGCAGCGTGCGTCGCTGGGCGTGGTGATCAGCGCCAGCCACAACCCGTTTGCCGACAACGGCATCAAGTTCTTTAGCGCCAAAGGCAGCAAGTTGCCCGATGCCTGGGAGCTGGCCGTGGAAGCCGAGCTGGAAAAGCCGCCCGTCTGGGCGGACTCTGCCAGCCTGGGCAAGAGCCGTCGACTGGACGATGCCGCAGGCCGCTATATCGAGTTCTGCAAGAGCACCTTTGCCAATGATTTGACGCTGAAGGGCCTGAAGATCGTGGTGGACGCGGCACACGGCGCGGCCTACCACATCGCCCCCAAGGTGTTTCATGAGCTGGGCGCTGAAGTCATCGCCATTGGCTGCTCGCCCAATGGCTTGAACATCAACAAAGGTGTGGGCGCCACCCACCCCGAGGCGCTGGTGGCTGCCGTCAAAGAACACAAAGCCGACTTTGGCGTTGCCCTGGACGGTGATGCCGACCGCCTGCAACTGGTGGACGCGGACGGCCGCCTCTACAACGGCGACGAGCTGCTGTACCTGATGGCGGACGACCGCCTGGGCCGCGACGAGCATGTGCCCGGCGTCGTGGGCACGCTGATGACCAATATGGCCGTGGAAGTGGCGCTCAAAAAGCGTGGTGTGCAGTTTGTGCGCGCCAAGGTGGGTGACCGCTATGTGCTCGAAGAGCTGGAGAAGCACAAGTGGATTCTGGGTGGCGAAGGCTCGGGCCACCTGTTGGCGCTGGACAAACACACCACTGGCGATGGCTTGGTGTCGGCCCTGCAGGTGTTGCAAGCCTGCGTGCGCAGTGGCAAGACCATGGCGCAACTGCTGGGCGGCGTGACACTGTTCCCGCAGACCCTGATCAATGTGCGCCTGGCCCCGGGCCAAGACTGGAAGAACAACACCCGCATGACTGAGGAAACCCAGGCTGCCGAAGCCGCGCTGGGCGACAGTGGCCGTGTGCTCATCCGCGCCAGTGGCACCGAACCCCTGGTGCGTGTGATGGTGGAAGCGCGCGATGCCGCGCAAGCCCAAAGCTGCGCCCAGCGCATTGCCGATACCCTTGCAACAGCTGTGAACCCTGTGATGACCGAATCGTGATTCCGCTGTACGGGTGGTGCGCGCCGACTACGCCAACCCTGTACACGCCGCCGCGTTGGTCATGCTGCTCGATGCCTATGCCAGCGACCCCATGGGCGGCGGTGAGGGTCTGAGCGACTTTGCCAAGGCCAACCTGGTGTCTGCGCTCGCAGCACGCCCACATGCTTTCAGCGTGTTGGCCTTTGCCTCGGCCGACGACAGCGTGCCCGTGGGGCTGGTGAACTGTATTGAAGGTTTCTCCACCTTTGCCTGCCGTCCCCTGGTCAACGTGCACGACGTGGCCGTCTTGCCCAGCTACCGTGGCCAGCGCATTGGCGAGCAGATGCTGGCGTTGGTGGAGCAGATCGCCGTGGAGCGCGGCGCCTGCAAGCTGACGCTGGAGGTGCTGTCGGGCAACGGTGGTGCTGTGCGGCTGTACCAGCGTGTGGGCTTTGCGTACTACCAGCTGGACCCGGCCATGGGGCGGGCCGGGTTTATGCAGAAGTGGCTGGTTTAGTCGCGAGTCAACGCGGCAGCGTTGCACGAGTGGGTTGGGCTGTATGAGCGAGACTGGTTTGGGCTAGTTGCGGGCTTTGGCTGATGACTGCTTTCAGACAAAGTTACCTCAGGCGACTGCCTACTTCGCTACTTTTGCGCGTTTTAAGGATGGCGTAGTTTTCTTGGATGCATTCGGCGTCACCGCTGACTTCGCGGGCTTCCTCCTTACTACGCGGAAATTCTCCGGCTTCGTCGCGTTGATTCCAATGACTCGCAGGTAGTGCTGCCGGTTCTTAGATTCCAGTGCAAGGGCCTTTTCGCGTAGATTGGCGAGAATCTCTTCGAAGGAGAGCTTCTTGCCACCTTGTGAAGCGTTCCAGGTTCGAGTCTCCTGCAATACGATGATGAGGAACCCCGTAGTTGCCTTGTTGTGGCGCATGTACTGCCCTACAAGTTGCTTCTCAAGGGCCACCTCATAGTCCTCGTAGGACCAGCGCCGGGACATCTTCAACTCGATAGAGGCGAACATGTTCCCCTTGCTACACAGCACGTCGCGTCGCTTGGACTCAGCGGTGTGGGGTTCCACAGTCACCGTGTAGAGCCCCTTGGAATGGTGATGCAGTTCGCTGGCAAGCAGGCTTTGGAAGTCGGCTTCCAACGCTAATCCTTCCTTGTCACCTTCCGCCTTGCTCTGCGGGTGCTTCTTCATCGCCACTTCGGTGAAGAACCTGCGCAGGCTGTATTCACCTTGCTCGAGGTCGTACTTCACGGCCAGCAGGTCGCTTTCAACCTTCATCGCAAACGATGTGGTGTCGGTGACCCCCCCAGTAAAGTTGCGCTCGAAGTCGTCGTATTTCGGCTGCGCCAGAGGAGAGCGTGCAAATTGCGCCTCGCGCATACCGAACTGGACACTTCGAAGGTAAATCTCTCTCGCCCCTTTAGATGCCAAACGCAGCTTACCGAGGACCTCATATGCAAGTTGGGACTGTGCGGCGGCGATTGCCGGGATGAGTGCGTCTCGCAGACGCTCAGCGTGGTCTCGTTCGCCGGGCGAGTAGGCCTCGCCCGAAGGGTGCTCTATGTCTTCTTCCGGTCGGACCGTGGCCAAGGTCCACTCGTAAAGCGTGGCAAGTGCGGTGACACCTTCATTGCCAGTCCTGGCCAGTCGAACCGCCCTAGCGCCGTTGTCGGTGCCGAGATGTGCCGCAAGTTGGAAGATGAAGGCGCGTGCGTCCACCGGCGCCTGTTTCAGCCACTTCGCAACGGCTTTGCAGAACGCCGCTGGGTAAGCAGAAAGCCAATTGGCAGCCCAAACCGCACTCTGCTTTTGCTGCGCTCGGACGGCCTGCGCCAGCTCAGCATTGGCCGGTAGTGGTCCTGAGAAGGCCGTCCGCATTTTCGTGAGCGCTGCGCCCTCAAACTCTGCCCGAGGCGTCACACCGGGCACTTCCGTGGCGACGGTGAGGAGCCGCTCAATGATGTAGTCGTTCAGCGATGGCTTCTGAACGATGAACGCCCATGCCAACGGTGCCACTTTGGCCTGCACCACAGGGGGGGCGTCCTCGAGAGAAGTGAGCACGTGTTGCGCGTGCTCCAGAGAAACGGCACCCGCGTTGGCCTGCTTCACCATCTCCGCCAATTCTTGCCCTGCAACTACTTGGTTCGCCTCCACGAGTGGCCAGAACCACTTGGGGTAGCCATTGATTTCAAACGCGGCATATTGAATCGCTCGCTGGACCTCTTGCTTGGTCAACTGCGGCAGGTCTTTCCCCTCTCCCAACTCCAGGTGCAGCCCTTGCAGGCCAGCAGCCGTGATGTGGTGAGTATTGTGCGGTTCGTGTTCCTTGAACTCGGGTTTTCGTTCGCGCCAGACCTTGCTGAATCCTTCGCGGATGGCTTGTGCAATATTCGGTCCAGCTTCTTTTGCGAACACTTCGAAACGCACTTCCCCGTAGCGAGAGCTCGGGTTCGTCCGCAGTAACCAACTGGCTACCCAGGCGAGGCCGCTAGTCCAAGAGCCATCGCGCAGGCCCTCGAGCTGCTCCAACAGTTCCCTCTTTACGCCCGGGTTGACTTTGAGCCGCTCATCTCGGTTGGGCGTTGCAGGCTTACGCTTGGCACGCTGAGCCGCCAATGCTGCTTCGTTTTTGCGCACGACCTCCGTTAGCTCGGGCAGGTTCAGTTTTTCGACATCGGCTGGCACCAGCTCACAGAGCGACTCGTAGCCGTAGGCAGCCTGCCAAAGCTTGTCTTCGTCTTTGCCTGCCCGCTTCACATTCAGTGAAAGCAACTCGAAGCGAACGGCGGCATTCTCTTGAATCGCACGACGTAGGTTTGCAGGATTGCTTACGCCGAGATGCCCGTCCATCAGGGCGCGCTGCATTACCAGGCATAGCTTCGCGACACGCACAGGCTTGGAAAGCGCGGGCCTTTGAAGCAGTGCTGCCAACGTCTCGGCAATGAGTTCAACGTAGCGGTCGGTGGTCCGGCCTCTCGTCCGTGCGGGTCGACTCTCACGTTCGCGAAGGCGCACGAGGCGCACAACCAGCGCTCGGCAAAGTTCGTAAAGCTGCTCGTCGGAGGCGTCGTCGACAAGCGTGGCATCGAACGCGTAGCTCAAGCTGAAGCCGCCCCGGCCACGTGCGAACTGCTTGTCGACGAGAACCGCGAGTTCCTTGGCGGTCAGGTGATTCCAGCCTAGATGCGTCATTAAAGTTGCAGCGATGTTTTCGCTCTTCGCGTCATCGGCCTTCAGCGCCTGTGCAAGACCCGCCAAGTCACCGACCTGGCCGAGTTCCAGGATGTACCGGAGGTCCATCGTGTTCTGGATGAGCCGCCTGTAGCTGTTGCCGTGTTCCTTGAGAACGAAGCGACGAAGCGCGTCCGAACGCGCTGCAGTGGCAATGTCCAAGAGAGCATCGCGAGCCCAGTGGTGGCCCCCGTGCTCCTGAAATAGCTGCTTGAGCAGCGGTTCGAGGCGTTCTGGGCCTGCCTGCCAATAGTTCTCTGAGGTAAGGTTGAAATGGCCACGACCGAGCCTGTCACCCTGGAGGACTAAGCGCTGGATGCTCTCAGTTAAGGCCTTCTTGGCAGCAGCGAGCGGTACCTCGGTGTTTCGCAGGTCGCCGAAGAACGCAAGGGCCTGGGGCTCGCGTTCGAGAAGCTCTTCCCGGCAATGGCTGTTTAGCGTCGCCAACCATCCCATGAGCGGAAGAAACTGCCGATAGACCCCTTGCTCCCCCGTCGGCGCCTGCCAGCCGAAGTGCTCTACGAGCGTGCGCGCCTGCTGAGGAGACTGAATGAGGCTTGCCAGCCTCTGCGCGCCTAAGAATGGGGCGATTTCGTCGGGATAGAGCTTTACTTGGTTGAGGTCAGCGTCGATGAACATCTCTGTGTTCAAGAGCTGCTTCAGAACCTTGTCAGGTAGCATGTTGCCCGCGATCCTGCGGGCGGACAAGACTCCGTTGGAGACGGCCAAGACATCGTCAGTCAGCTCGATGTTGGGCAATAGGCAGACCTGTGCAGCCGATGCTAGCTTTTGCGCTGCCTTGGTCAGAGCCTCGGGCGCTGCGCCACCGGCTGCACCGATTCGCGCGTCGTTGCGTTGTCGGTCTTGGACTGCGGCCACGACTCGATGGAAGACTTCTGTGAGTGAGTCAGGTGGGTTTGTTGTCAAGCCAACGTTGGCCAAAACGTCCAGCCCGCCTGGGCTGGTAGTAAAGCCTTCCAATCCACGCTCGCGGGAAATTCGAAGGATTTCAGGCGCGTCTAGTGTGGGGTGCTGACCCGCCAAGTAGGTCTTGGCCTGATTGGACTCAAGCGGCGTCATCGAGAACAACATCAGTGTTTCTGGCTCCGCCGCAGAAGCGCCGCCTGCTGATGTCGTGCTAGATCCCGTGGCCGCAGATGCAACTCTTCCCGTTGCCGCCTTGATGGTCGTTTCGTAAGGAACAATCAGTTGCGAAGTGATGCTCTCCCGAACGGAAGTGCTCAAAACAGCTGGGCGCGTTGAGATGACCCACCGGATGAGGTCGTTGGGCCAGCCAACCTCCGTCGCGACGTCGGCGATGAGGTCTGCAATGCCGTCGCGCTGCGCGGCCGAAGCCTCGTCCAGGGAATCGACGAAGAGCGTGAGTTGGGCGGTAGGGGCCGCCCGCCAGCCGTCATAGGCAGCTCGCTCTGCCGGCTCAAGTGCCTTTGCGAAGCTGGAACGGTCGGCGACTTTACGCAAGGCCACGAAGACTGCGCAGCCCCCAGCCAAGCGCATTCGCTTGACCTGCTCCACCATTTCGGTTGTCTTACCGTAGTTGGCCGGCGCGATTACGACAGCAAAGCGGTTCTCCAGGACCTGCGGCCACTTCAGGCGCTTGTCTGTGACCGAAGAGATGTAAATCTCGTGAGGTTCGTACTTGGCGCGATGGACGAAACGTCGGGAGAGGTCGATATAAGTGGGCATGCCCGATGTATACCAGCAGAGCTGGCATGCTCGCACCGATGTTTTCTTGCGGGGCTAGCTCTCTCTTACGCGTCCGTTTTGATACACGCCCGGTAAGCCTGGATTGAATGTCCACTATCCGGCCATGAATCAGAGTTATCAGAAGACGGTTTTGGGGCGATAACCCGCATTCAGGATGAGCGCTGGCATGGAAAACTGCAAAACAAGGGTGCTTTAGGATAGGCTCTGAAGTTTCGTGCCGGTACGCCAGAATCTATAAAAAATAGGCCTCTAGCCCCCGTGGATATTGCGCGAGCAGCTCCTATTTTTATAGCGATGTTAGTGCGCTGAGCGCCGCAATGCCGACCGGTCGCTCGGCCAGCCAGGGCAGCACGTAGGTGTTGTTCGACAGCCCATGGGCAATCCGGTCCATCTGCTGTTGTTCCCCCGCCAAGCGCGCGGCCAGCAGCGGGTCGTGCGTGCCTGCCGCGGCCATGCTTTTGTTGATGACCCAGGCGAAGGGCTCTATCTTGGCGCGGCGCAGGTCTTCCTGCAGCGCAGCCGCTTGCGACACCGGCGTGACCTCGGGCAGCGTGACCAGCACGATGCGGGTGTGCTGCGGGTCTTGCAGACGCATCAGCGGGGTGACCAAGCGGCCGGGGTTGGCGTCGCCATATTCGCGCAGCATCTGTCGGTGGTAGGCGCCGGTGGCGTCCATCAGCAGCAGGCTGTGGCCGGTGGGCGCGGTGTCCAGCACCACAAAGGCGCTGCGTGCCTCACTCACGATGCGCGAGAACGCGTGGAAAACCGCCACCTCTTCGGTGCAGGGCGATTGCAGGTCTTCGCGCAGCAGTGCAATGCCTTCTGCATCCAGGTCTGGCGACTTGGCGGCCATCACTTTGGCAATGTATTTTTCAGTCTCCGCTTTGGGGTCGATGCGGTCCACCTGGAGGCCGGGCAGGCAGCCGTCCACCGTCACTTGCAGGTGGTCGGCAGGGTCGGTTGTGCTCAGGTGAACCGAGTGGCCGCGCTGCACCAGTCCGGCGGCAATGGCGGCTGCCACCGTGGTTTTGCCCACGCCGCCTTTGCCCATGACCATGATCAGCCCGCGCCCCGCGGCGGCCAACGCGTCGGTCAGCGCCGCCAGTGTGCGGGTATCGTCGAGCGGCGGGATTGAATGGGTTGGCAGAGGCGTTGATGAAATGCTGTCAGGTGTCTGCAGCAATGCACGCAGTGCGGACAAGCCCACGGTATCAAACGCACGCAACGGAATCTGGTCTTGCGGCAGCGCCTGCAAGTGCGCGGGCATGGCAGCCAGTGCCTGGGTGCCCAGGGCTTCAAACGCCGTGGCCACCGCATCGTCCGCCACGCTGGCATGGAACACACCGTTGATCGCCAGCCGCTGGTTGTTCAGCCCCAGGTCTTGCAGCTCCAGCGAAGTGCGGGCCGCCTCGGCAATGGCGCCCGCGTCGGGCCGGGTGACCAGTACCACCGTGGTTTGGGTGGCGTCGCTCAGGGTGCGCAGGGCCATGGCAAAGCGGGCTTCCTGCATCTTCAAGCCCGAGTGCGGGCCCAGGCACGATGCGCCCCGGTCGTTGTCCGCCAGAAAGCCGGTCCAGGCCTTGGGCAGGCTCAGGAGCCGCAGCGTGTGGCCGGTGGGCGCGGTGTCAAACACCACATGGTCGTAGTCGTGTGCGCCGCCACTGAGCAGGCTGGCAAATTCGTCAAACGACGCAATTTCGGTGGTGCACGAGCCCGAGAGCTGCTCGCGCACCTGGGTGCGGTCGTCGTCGGTGCTGTTGGCATCAAGCTGCGCCAGCACGCGCAAGCGGTACGACTCAGCGGCCGTATCGGGGTCGATGTTGAGCACCGACAAGCCCGGTACACCGGGCACCGGTACTGGCGTGTTGGCCAGGGTGATGCCCAGCATCTCGTCCAGATTGCTAGCCGCGTCGGTGCTGACCAGCAGTACCTGTTTGCCACTGTCGGCCAGCGCAATGGCACAGGCGGTGGACAGCGAGGTTTTGCCGACGCCGCCTTTGCCGGTGAAAAAGAGGTGGCGGGTGGGGTGGGTGAGCAGTCTCATGAGATGTCCCTTTGGGGGCCGGTAAAATCCAGCCCGTGCAGCATTCGTTCATGCCCTTCCCAACAGGTTTAGACTACCGCGCCTCCGGCATGCCGCGCGGCTACTTCTGCTCTGTTACGCCGCCCTGAGGTAGTCAGGCTTCTCGCCTGCGTTTTGCCCTCTGCGGTTCCTTGGTGATTGGCCTAGGAATCATGCCATCGAACCTTTCTATACGCCGCCGGCTCCGGTGGCGCTTTCTTGATATGAATCTACAAATCCTTAAACAACAT
>JAXHOO010000001.1:0-35989 GCA_034519365.1 Rhodoferax sp.
TGCTTATTGATTAATAAACATTTTCATAAATAATATTTAATAAATATAAATGACAAAAAATATTATTTTTCTTTATATTTTATTTTTATTGGTGGAATTCTTAATGTATCTCCAATTTTTAATTTATAATATGGTTTGATTCTCTTCTTTGTTAATCCGAATCTTTCCTTGTGTTCTTTATAATACGATAAATCATACTTTTGGAATCCCTTTTAAATTTTTTTGTAAAAAATTATCTAGCAAGAGGGCGCGGTGCCGGTGATTTTTGGCAAGAGCCCCATGCCGGCAGAATTTACGGCGCAACTCGGTAGCGCGCCACATGCTTTTTTTCAGCTCGACTTGACCGACGACGCAGCCTGCAAAGATGCCGTCGCGCAGACCCTGAAGCGCTTTGGGCATCTCGACGGGCTGGTGAACAACGCAGGCATCAACGACAGCATTGGGCTGGACGCGGGGCGCGATGCCTTTGTGGGCTCGCTGGAGCGCAACCTGATTCACTACTACGTGATGGCCCATTACTGCGTGCCGCACCTCAAGGCGTCCAAGGGCGCCATCGTTAACGTGTCGTCCAAGACGGCGGTGACCGGGCAGGGCAATACCAGCGGCTACTGTGCGTCCAAAGGCGCGCAGCTGTCCTTGACGCGGGAGTGGGCGGCAGCCTTGTTGAACGACGGCGTGCGGGTCAATGCTTTGATTCCGGCCGAGGTGATGACGCCCTTGTACGAACGCTGGATCAATAGCTTTGACAAGCCTGCAGAAAAACTCGCCTCGATCACCGCCAAGATCCCACTGGGCCACCGTATGACCACTTCGGAAGAGATGGCGCGTATGTGCGTGTTCTTGCTGTCAGACGCGTCGTCCCACACGACGGGGCAATGGATGTTTGTCGACGGTGGCTATACCCACCTGGACCGGGCACTGTCATGAGCAGTGCCGTAACCCGCTATGCCTTGGCCTTGGACTTGGTGGACGACGCGCAGCGCATCGCCGACTACGAAAAAATCCATGAAGCTATCTGGCCCGAGGTACGTGCCCATCTGCTAAGCCAAGGCGTGCTGGGCATGGAAATCTACCGCTTGGGCACACGCCTCTTCATGGTGATGGAGGTCGACCCCAGTGTTTACAGCGCCGAAGGTTTTGCGCAGGCCGCGCTAGACAATCCCGTTATCGTGCGCTGGGAAGCGCTGATGTGGACCTACCAGGCCCCAACGCCTTGGACACCTGCTGGTGAGAAATGGGTGGCCATGGACAAAATTTTTGACCTGGGCGCGCAGTAGCTAGGCGCCGATGTGGCACTCACGTCGCAGCAGGGCCACCGCGTCGTTGAAGGTGTAGTCGTGGTCGCTTTGTAGCGTGGGCAGGGCGTCTTCAATGAAGTTGTTCCACAGGCTCAGGTAGTCTTCACGGTGTTCGACCGGCGCGTGGGTGTCTATGAACTGGCGGGCCAACGCAGGTTGCAAGCCCGATTTACGGATCTTGCGTACCAGCGCGGCGGCGGCCTTTTCGGTCAGCAGCGTCTTGGCCGTGGACCCTGCGGCCATGCAGAGGAACAAGGTCAGTAAGGAGGCTTCGTCATCGTTGCCTGCGGTGGTCTTGCTCCAGAGTTTGCTGGTCGCCCGGTCAAACTGCTCCACTTCGGCCAGCGTGTCTTCCAGCCAAAAATAGCGGCCCATGAAGGCCGGCGTCTGGTCAAACAGCTTGCGCGCGGTGAGCGGAGATACCAGCCATTTCGCCGCATCGTCCAACACCGTTTGGCGCAACGTTTCAACCACGGGTGCATAGGCCGCTGGTAGGTCGGGCGGGAGGCCTACGGTGAGTTTGGTTGACTGGTCTGCAAACTTCTTACGCAGCGCGATCACCAGTTTTTCAAACGTAACCCAGTCTGGCATCTCGCTGCGCTTGCAGGCCAAGGCCAGCAGCGCAGTGCGAATCACCGCCTCGGCATCTTTGCCCGCGTCTTCCAGGGTGTCCTCATCCACGCCCAAGCGTTGGGCTAGCCACAGTGCAGCGTCGACCACCACGGCGACTCGGCTGCGTGCAGCCAACTCCACTTGGTAGTCCGGCAGGCTGCGCAAGGACCATTTGGCCAAGAGCGGGATGTGTTCGTCGCGAAAGCCGCCGCGCTCGTTCATGCCAAAGTGGGTGCTTTGTGGCATGGCGATCAGCGCTTTGAGCATGTCGGAGCCGCCTTTGGATCGCGACAAAAAACTGTGGTCGCGCAGGGCTTCTGCGGCGTGGCCTAGGTCTCCACCGCTGCTGTGTTCCAGATAGAGACTGACCAAGTTGACCATCCGGTCCTTGGCCAGTTCCAGCTCGGGGCGCAAAAACTCGGTGCCAAAGTAGCGCGCAATCTGCACCATGCCTTTGGGTGCGTCGGTGCAAATGCTGTCGAGCTTGGCCTGGTCGATCAGGCCATGTTGGACACCATGGGCCAGCGCCTTCACGAAGAAGGGGCGGGCATCGAATAAGGAGACGGCTTGTGGCGTTGCGATTTCAGACATGGGTGGCGGAGAGCTGAAACTGGCTGTCAGATGGCGGACTCTTCGTCGTCGTCGCGCGCTGCAGGCGTAGCTTTGCCGCGATCGGTGTCACCAGTTTCAACTTTGCCATCGTCTTCTTCCAGCTCTTCCTCGTCTTCCAGACCGAGGTCGTGGGCGCGGGCTTTGGCGCGCAGTACCAAGAGCATTTCCATGAACAAGTCAGGCACTTCGTAGCGCAGCAGCCAGGCCATTTGCATCCAGTCCTGGTCGGCGACTTCGTCTAACTCCAGCTTGGGGCGCACGTAGGCGGATTGCAGCAAGGCCTGCTCGCTGAGCATCTCACCGTCGTCTTCGGAGGTCTCAAAGGTACCGGTGCGGGCAAAGGCCTCGATACGGCTCCACTTTTCCGTGAAGTAGTCGGCCAGCGCTTCGCTGCCGCCTTCGAGGTCGCCAATGGCGGTCAGAAATTCCACCGCCTCGCCGTCGGCCCGAAAAATGACGGAGTTCATCATGCCGCGCAGGTGGGTGCGGGTCAGGTCTTTGTATTGCTTTTCGATCACTACGGCGTGGGCGAACTGCTGCGGCGTGATCAACAGGTTGACGATGGACTCTTTGGAGTCGTCGTACTCGCGGATCACGGCCAGAATGTCTTTGGCCGGCAGCTGTTCGAGTACCACCATCAGTGCGCCGTCACCTTCGGCATCGGCCAGTTCGGTCAGCACCGATTCGGCGCCCACAATGTCGCCCGCGGCAATCAGGGCTTGGGTTTTTTCAATCAGAGCGAGTTGTGACATGGCTGGTTTCCTCAGTCTTTGTGGTCAAAACCCTGCTCCACCATCCAGGCGGCGCCTTCGGCTTCGCTGACACGGGCAGCGCGGTCATCTTCGTCCATGCCGTTGTCTTCGCCCTCGATGTCGTCGTTGGCGTCCTCTTCGTCTTCATCGTCGTCTTGGCGGGCGGCGGCGGGCCGATCGTCTCGGCTGTACATGAATTCCAGCGAGGCGGCGACCGTCATAAACCAGGCGCCAGCTGGCTCCTGCAGAATTTGGGTCATCAGGCTGCGTGCCCAAGAGGCGACTTCGACGGTTTCCGCGATGCTTTCCCACTCCGGCAATTCTTCCGATTCGTGAGCCAGCACATGTTGCATCGCAGCGGGAGAGGTAAATCGAAACGCTTGGTGAAACACGACAGCCACCATCTCGGGGCTGAGCTCCAGCATGCTGAGCAAGAAACCCAACTCCTTGCGGCGCTCGGCGAGCTTCTTGGCCAGCATATGTGCTGCCTTCGGAGTCGGACGTGAGATCGTCGATTTCAGCTTCGTAGGCGCTGCGCAGGTGCTGGAAAAAGGGAGAAATGCTCATAGGTGCTTGAACTCAAAGAATGCGGGCGAAATAGTTGCCCCAAATTTCACGGGCGGTATCGATGGGGCTGTCGAGCAAACCTCGGCGGCGGTTGTCGTCGTACGCCTGGCGTTTGGCGTCGTCCGAGAGCACGTCGTAGGCTTCTTGGACTTCGCGAAAACGCGCTGGCGGCATCCGCCGCTGAATTGCGGTCAGGGTGGTACAGCGCAGCCCGTTGGCGAAAGGCCTTCTTGATGTCGGACAGGCTTGAGGCGCTGTTCAACCCCAGGGCGGCGTAATGGTCTTTCATACGGCAGCGTGGCTCCGGACAATGAAAAAACCCCGCCACCAAAAAGTAGCAGGGTTTTTTGCACCCTTGCGGGTTATTCTGGCTCCTCAACCTGGGCTCGAACCAGGGACCTACGGATTAACAGTCCGGCGCTCTACCAACTGAGCTATTGAGGAATGAAGCCTCAAATTATAGCGTGGTTTTTTGGTGGTTTTGGAGTCGCGCAAGTTTTTGCGCAAAATTCCTCTCAGATTTGCATTGCCCGACGTCGCCACGCCCAGCAGCGCGTGCAGCCGGGGGCTGGTGGTGGTGTACTGCAGCATCACCTTCTTGTCGGGGGCAATAAACGCCATGGCGCCATAGGCCGCCAGCGTGGCTTCGTGAAAGCCGCAGACGATGAGTTTCTTCTTGCCGGGGTAGGTGTTGATGTCACCCACCGCAAAAATGCCTGGGATGGTGGTGCTGAAATCTTCGGTGTTCACCGGGACTTGCTTGCGCTCCAAGCCCAAGCCCCAATCGGCTATTGGCCCCATTTTTGGGGATACGCCCAAGAACACCAGCAGTTTGTCGGTGGGCAAGGCGTGGGTATCTGGCCGTCGGCGTCCAGAATCTCGGATGCCTTTCAATGCGGTTGTGCATTGTTTCAGCTCCCGTGATTTGGCCCGCCACAAAGCGCAGCACGCCGCTTTGGCGCAGTGCCTGAACCCGCGCCACGGTGTCGGGGTCTGCCAAGAAGACATCACGACGGTGCACGCAGGGGTCACGCGTTGGCCTTGTGGTGGATGGCCGTCCGGCGTTCGCGGTGCACAACGCAGTCCAGCGCGTATTCGAGCGCCGTATCGCTGTCACCACGATCACGACGTTTCGTACTGGCTGCACGCGGGCGCTTCGGGTAGTGCAGTTGCTGCGCCTGCGTCCAGGCGCAGGCGTCGAGCCCGTCGACCTGCAGCGTGCGCGGCCGAAAGGCGCCGACGCCGCGCAGCGATGAAAACGGTTTTGGTCAGAAAAGCGCTGGCCGCGGGAGGTGTCAACCAGAAAGCGGCCGTCGGTCTTGCTGCTGCTACGGAGGTGACTTGCTGGCTCTAGTGGAACGTCGCGCCAGAAGGGTGCGATCTGCTGCCAGCAGGCTTGTCGGTCAGCTCGCGCCCGGTACAGACGGCCGGCACCGCGGGAATGTCGTAGATGGGTTTGTCGGGGTACAGCTCTACACACTGACCACCAGGGCCGGGCAACGCGTCGACCACATGGGCTTGGACTTCCAGCAGATCCGAGCTGAAACACCTGGAACAGGCCCACCGGCCCAGCGCCGATGATGACGCGCATCGGTTGTCAATCAGCTGGAGTGCGGCGGTGCCATGGGCACGGCTGATTGGTCGGATCAGCGGACCAGCTCGCGAAGCTTGCCGGTTTTGTCTTTCCAGTCGTCGGCTTCGGGCAAGGGGGCCTTGCGCTTGGTGATGCTCTTCCAGGTAGGCAGCTTGGCCAGGTCGGCATTGAGCTGGGTCATGTGTTGCTGGTCTTTGGGCACGTCTTCTTCGGCGTAGATGGCGTTGACCGGGCACTCGGGGATGCACACCGCGCAGTCGATGCATTCATCGGGGTCGATGGTCAGAAAGTTGGGGCCTTCGCGGAAGCAGTCCACGGGGCAAACGTCCACGCAGTCGGTGTATTTGCACTTGATGCAGGCTTCGGTGACGGTGTGGGTCATTTTGTTTGCAGCAGATAAAGAGAGGGCTGGCAGCTTGGCGCCAAGCCCTTGATTTTATTGGCAGTTTTGACAGAACCTGTCGCACGGGTACATCGGAAGGGTGCTTTCAGCTTCAGCAGCAGCGCACCAGAGGTTTTGTGGCTGGCGGTGTCCACCAAAATCAGCGCGCCCAGGACTCGCGACTGTGCTCGTAGGGCAGGGCGGCAATGGACTCCTGCAAGGCCAGCTCGATGTGGCCAATGGCATTGGGTTCGATCTGCGTGGCGTCGTGTTCTTCCAGGGTGTTGATGTCCAGGCTGTGCACGATGCGCTTGACCTTGGCCTTGATCCAGCGGTGGCCGTGCAGCGCCCAGTAGACGCGGCCAGCCACCAGCGGCTCGTCGTCCATCCAGGCGACCGTGGCGTTGCAGCTCGCGCGTGGGCTGGAAGAACTTACCGGGGCCGTGGTGTCTCGCCAAATTCGTCATCGGCTGCCGCATTGGTCGTGGCGGTCGATAGCAACCAGTCGCCGCGCGACACGTCCACTTCGCGGTCCAGCACGATGCCGGCGCTGTGGCCCGCTGCCACGGCTTTGGGCACGCGGGCATGGTTCAACACCTGGGCCACCATAGCGGTTTGGCCACTGGGCAAGATGGAAATGGTGTCGCCAGGCTGCACGGTGCCGGTGGCCACACGGCCCCAGAACACGCGGCGGCCTTGGCTGGTATCGCTGGACGACGAGAATTTTTCGACCCACTGCACCGGGAAGGCAAACGGCACGTCGGTCTCGGCTGGCGGTGACGGGCAGCTGCTCCAGCAACTCCAGCAGGCTGGGGCCGGTGTAGCCGCACCAGCCGTTGGCCGTGGCGTGCGACCACGTTGTCGCCTTTGAGGGCGGACATGGGGATGGTGGCCGTGACGTTAATGCCCGCGTGTGCGGCAAAGGCCTGCAGCGCCTCGTTGATCTTGCTGCGGAAGGCCGGCAGCTCGGCGTCGGCGCCCAAGGCGTCGAGCTTGTTCACGGCAAACACGATGCTGGGCACGCGCAGCAGGTTGACCAGCAGCGAATGGCGGCGGGTTTGCGGCAGCAGTTCGACAGCGCCAGCCTCTTGCCAGTTTGAGCTTGGTGGCATCCACCAGCACCACGGCCGCGTGGGCGCTGCTGGCGGCGGTGACCATGTTGCGGGTGTACTGCACGTGGCCGGGCGCGTCGCCAATGATGAACTTGCGCGCCGGCGTGGCGAAGTAGCGGTAGGCCACGTCGATGGTGATGCCTTGCTCGCGCTCGGCCGACAGGCCGTCGGTGAACTGGGCCAAGTCGGCCTCGCCGCTTTTGGAGACGTTGGCCAACTGGTCTTGCAGCACCGAGCGGCTGTCCACCAGCAGGCGGCCAATCAGCGTGCTCTTGCCATCGTCCACGCTGCCGCAGGTGATGAAGCGCAGGGCAGCTGCGGTGTGTCAATGCTTTGAGTGAATATTGGCGTCAGCCCCCGTGGTCATGTGCGTTAGTAGCTATTGAAGTTGTAGCGGTTGTCATATCAGAAGTACCCGTCTTTCTTGCGTTTTTCCATGGAAGCTTCGGAGGTTTTGTCGTCCATGCGGGTGGCACCGCGCTCACTCACGTCGGCAGCCAGGGTTTCGATCACGATGTCGGCGGCATTGGCGGCCGTGCTTTCCACCGGGCAGGTGCAGGTGATGTCGCCCACGGTGCGGAAGCGCACGTCGCGGCTTTCGACCGTTTCGCCGTCTTTGGCGGGCGTCAGGTCGGTCACCGGCACCAGCAGGCCCTTGCGCTCCACCACGTCGCGCTTGTGGGTGTAGTACAGCGCTTGGCAGGGCGATCTTTTCGCGTTCGATGTACTGCCACACGTCCAGCTCGGTCCAGTTGCTGATGGGGAACACGCGGAAGTGTTCGCCGGGCTGCAGGCGGGTGTTGAACAGCGTCCACAGCTCGGGGCGCTGGGCCTTGGGCTGCCATTGGCCGAAGCTGTCGCGGTGGGAGAAGATGCGCTCCTTGGCGCGGGCCTTTTCTTCGTCGCGGCGGGCGCCGCCGATCAGCGCGTCAAAGCGGAATTCGTCGATGGCTTCCAGCAGCGTGACCGACTGGTGCACGTTGCGGCTCTCGCCGGGGTGGGCCAGGCGCACGGTGCCGCGCGCCATGGAGTCTTCGACGCTGCGCACGATCAGCTCTGCGCCCAGTTCCTTGGCGCGGAAGTCGCGGAAATCGGTCACTTCATGGAAGTTGTGGCCGGTGTCGATCATCAGCAGCGGGTAGGGAATGCGGCCCGCGCCAAAGGCCTTCTCGGCGCACTTGAGCATGACCAGCGAGTCCTTGCCGCCCGAAAACAGCAGGGTGGGGCGCTCAAAGGCGGCGGCCACTTCGCGCAGGATGAAGATGGTTTCTTCTTCCAGCGCATCCAGGTGCTGGTTGGAGAGCAGGTCGAAATGGGAGGTGTCTGTCATGGCGTTCATGCGGGGGCTCGGCTGGAGCAGTGGGATTCATGCGGCCGCGTCTTGCGCAGCATCGTCGTGTTTGACGTGCAGGCCGCATTCCTTGGCGGCTTCGTCTTCCCACCACCAGCGGCCGGAGCGGAAGTCTTCACCCAGGCTGATGGCGCGGGTGCAGGGCTCGCAGCCGATGCTGGGGAAAAACTGGTCGTGCAGCGGGTTGTAGGCCACGCTGTTTTCGGCGATGTAGTGCCACACGTCGCCCCAGGTCCAGTTGGCCAGGGGGTTGAGCTTGGTGCGCGGCTCGGACGTGTCGACCAGCGGCACATCGGCACGGGCACCACTTTGCTCGCGGCGCAGGCCGGTGATCCAGGCCTCCTTGCCCGCAAGCGCGCGCGCCAGCGGCTCCATCTTGCGGATGCCGCAGCAGGCTTTGCGCAGCTCGATGCTTTTGTACATCGCGTCCTGGCCTTCGCGGGCCACAAACTGCACCACCGATTCATTGACCGGTGTGTAGACGGTGACTGGCGCGCGGCTGGTGCCTTGAAAGCTGCTCCAACAGTGCCAGCGTTTCCGGTGTGCAGCGCACCGGTTTCCAGCACAAACACCGGAATGTCCAGACCCAGGCTGTTGATCAGGTGGCTGATGACCACGTCTTCCGCACCCAGGCTGGAGGCTTGGGTGACGGTGGACTGCCCGTTGACGCCGCGTACTGCGCAGCCGCCTGTGCAGCACGCCCTGCGCTTCGGCCAGCTTGGTGATGTAGGTGGCTCGACGCTTGGCGTTGCGGGTGATGGCGCTGCCGGCGGGCTGTGCGGCTGGGCAAGGCCGACTGCTGGAGGTGGAGGTGTTCGTGCTCATGCGGTCTGCCGTCCTGCGGTGCGAAGATGGGGCTGCGCTGTGACTGCGTCACCTTGGTAAAAGCCGCGGTAGCGGTCGAACTGGCGCTGGGCGAATTCGATGTTCTGGTCGGCGCGCAGCACGGCCACGTCAAAGCCGGTGCGCTCCATTTGCACCAGCTGGTCCATCAGCACGTCGCCGGTGGCGCGGATCTCGCCCTTGAAGCCCAGGCGGCGGCGCAGCAAAAAGGCCTGGCTGTAGGCGCGGCCGTCGGTGAACTTGGGAAAGTGCAGGTCGATGCGGGTCACGCCGGTCGAGGTCGAGCGTGCGCGGGTCCGCGGTCGTTGGCCAGGGTGACCAGGTGTACATTTTGGCCTTCAGCCCGCGTGGAATGTGCGGTGATGCAGCTATCAGTTTCATAGTTGGTGCTCTCTGATCTGCGGTGTCAGGCTTCGTTGCGGCGTCTTTGGCGTAGCCAGCTGCGCTTGGGCATGGCGTGCAGGTCTTCGTGCTTGTCGGTCATGCGGCGCGGTGTTGGCGGCGGCCTTGAAGCTATCAAAGCCGACGCGCTTCACGCAGTCGATAAAGGTCTCGCGGCCATCGCGTTGCAGGCGGAAGGTGTCCAGCAGGGCTTCGATCACGCCAGGGACTTCGTGCGCGCCGAACGAGGGGCCGACCACCTTGCCGGCCACGGCAGCGCCGCTCAGGGCCGAGCCGTCGGAGCCGCCCAGCGACACCTGGTACCACTCCTTGCCGTCTTTGTCCACGCCCAGAATGCCGATGTGGCCGCTGTGGTGGTGGCCGCAGGAGTTGATGCAGCCGCTGATGTGCAGGTCGATCTCGCCCAGGTCGTGCAGCTCGTCCATGTCCTGGTAGCGCTCGGTGATGGCCGCGGCCACGGGAATGGAGCGGGCGTTGGCCAGCGCGCAGAAGTCACCGCCGGGGCAGGCAATCATGTCGGTCAGCAGGCGGATGTTGGAGCGCGGCCAGGCCCGGCGTGGCTGGCGGCGACCCACAGCGCGGGCAGGTCTTCTACAGCAACCCAGGGCAGCAGCAGGTTCTGGTCGTGGGTGACGCGCACTTCGCCTGCACTGAACTGGTCCACCAGGTCGGCGGCGGTGTCGAGCTGGTCGGCATCGGCATCACCGGGGGCCTGGCCCAGGCGCTTGTACGCTGAGGGTCACGGCGCGCAGGGCGGGGTTCTTGGTGCGGGGCCACGTTTTGCTGCAGCCAGCGGTCGTAATCTTTCTCGTCGTCTTCGGCGGTCGGCTGTCAGAATGTGCTACTGTTTTAGTAGCTGCTTGCGCACGTTCCACAAGGGCTGGAGGCACAAAACAGGCTGAAACGCGGTCCAGCTCCGCTTGGCTGATGGTGTGTGGCGCGCCGTCCACCGTGATGATTTGCTGGTACTCGGCTTCCACCTCGTCGATATAGCGCTGGCCCTCGGCCTTCACCAGAATCTTGATGCGCGCCTTGTACATGTTGTCGCGGCGGCCCCAGCGGTTGTAGACGCGCACCACGGCTTCCAGGTAATTCATGATCTGGTTCCACGGCAGGAACTCGCGGATGACGGTGCCGATGACCGGCGTGCGGCCCATGCCGCCGCCCACCAGCACCTTGAAGCCCAGCTCGCCCGCGGCGTTCTTCTTCAGGTGCAGGCCCACGTCGTGCCAGTAGGTGGCGGCGCGGTCGTCCGTGGCGCCGGTGATGGCGATCTTGAACTTGCGCGGCAGAAAGGCGAACTCGGGGTGCAGCGTGCTCCACTGGCGCATGATTTCGGCAAAGGGGCGCGGGTCGGCAATCTCGTCAGGCGCCACGCCGGCCAGCTCGTCGCTGGTGATGTTGCGGATGCAGTTGCCGCTGGTCTGGATGCCGTGCATGTTGACCGTGGCCAGCAGGTCCATCACGTCGGCGCTTTTGTCCAGCGGAATCCAGTTGAACTGCACGTTCTGGCGCGTGGTGAAGTGGCCGTAGCCCACGGGCAGGTGCGTGGTACCCCAGGTGGCCTGGGTGCCGATGGCGGTGTCAAACACTTCTTTGCTGGGATGGTCAAACTCGCGCGCGATGCGGGCCAGCACGCGCAGTTGCGCGCTGGACAGTTCGCCATAGGGCACGGCCACGCGCAGCATGGGCGCGTAGCGCTGGATGTACCAGCCGTTTTGCAGGCGCAGGGGGCGAAACTCTTCGTCGCTCAGGGTGCCGGCCAGGTTGCGCTCCAGCTGGTCGCGGTGCTGGGCGGCACGGTTTTGGATGAACTGGCGGTCGAATTCGGTGTATTGGTACATAGACAGGGGTCCGGAAATCTCAGAATGTCAGGGTGTCAAAGCGCAAGAAGTTTGGCGCCGGCGTAGGCCAAAAGCACCGACAACAGCGAGCGGATTAAGCGCTCGGGGGTTTTGGTCATCAGGTGGGCGCCCAGCCAGATACCGGGCAGCGAGCCGGCCAGCAGTGTGGCCAGCAAATGCCAGTCCACCGAACCCAGCGAGGCGTGGCCCATACCCGCCACCAGCGTCAGCGGCACGGCATAAGCAATGTCGGCGGCCACAATGCGCGGCAGCGGCAGCAAGGGGTAGAGCAGCATCAGCACGGTGACCCCAATGGCGCCCGCACCCACCGAGGTGAGGGTGACCAAGGTGCCGATCAGGGCGCCGAATAGCACCGGCAGGCTCCAGTGGCGGGGCTTGTGGCGGCGGCCTTCCTGGCCTGCTCACACTGCGTGCGGCGTAGCTCTTGCCGCGCAGCGGCTTTGTACAGTGTGGCTGCGGCGGTCAGCAGCAGAGCAAAACCCAGCGTGGTGGTCATCGAGCTGTTGCACCGCCGGGCTGGCTGGCGCCCAGCGTGGTGCAGCACGTACAGGCGTGATCAGCGCAGGCGGGATGCTGCCCGCCGACAGGTTGAGCCACCACGCGCCAGTCCACGCGGCCGGAGCGCGCCAGCTTGACGGTGCCGCCCATTTTGGTGAAGGCGGCAAACAGCAGGTCGGTGCCGACGGCCAGGTAGGGTTTGACGCCGAAGAAGAAAATCAGGATGGGCGTCATCAGCGAGCCGCCACCCACGCCGGTCAGGCCGACGATGAGGCCCACCACAAAACCCGCCAATACAAACGCCAGATCTAACATGAGGGCGACTGTAGGGGGGGAGACTTATATTGAAAACTATTTTTTCGCTATGTTCATATGCTTCACTGGCATATAACAAACAAAAGTCACCGATGGCGGTGCCAAGCGTTGTCAAAGCCGAAGAAGCACAGGCGTGGTCATGGGCCGAAGTTTAAGTGCCAAATTGGCATCTAGCCCTTATAGGTATTGCGCAAGCAGCTATCACTATGAGAGCAAATCTGCTTGGCAGCTCGGTCTAGTACTTCTTACCGCGTAACTCTTCCATGCGCTCGTTGAAATACTTCTCCACCGTGTAGCGCTCGGACAGCACCACCTCACGGCGCGGGTGCAAAAACAGCGGCAGCGAGATGCGCGATTTTTTGGCGCCGTCGCCGGTGGGGTTGAGCACGCGGTGCGACGTGCTGGGGTAGTAGTGGCCGGAAGCCTCTTGCAGCATGTCGCCAATGTTGACGATCAGGTAGCCAAAGTCGCAGGGGACGTCGTGCCAGGCGTTGTCTTTGCCTTTGACCTGCAGGCCGGGCTCGGTGGCGGCGGGCAGGATGGTCAGCAGGTTGATGTCTTCGTGCGCGGCGGCGCGTACGGCGCCGGGTTCTTCGTCGCCCTGGAGGGGCGGGTAGTGCAACACGCGCAAGAGCGTGTGGTCGCTGTCTTCGATCATCTTGGGTAGCGGCATGGAGTAGCGCGCTTTCACCTCGGGTGGGGAGTAGTCTTCGACCCAGCCCAGCAGCGTGGCAGCCAACGCGGCGCCTTGCGCGTAGTAGCGCTGGGCGTTGTCGCTGACCTCGGCGGGGTAACGGCCAAAGGGGTAGATGTGATAGAACTCTTTGAGGTCTTTTTTGGTGTTGTTCTTGGCTGTCTCGGACACGTTGGGCGAGAAGTAACCGTCATGCTTGACCGGGTCGTTGGGGTACCGGCTTTTGGCCTCCGACTTGAAGAAACCTAGCCATTCGGCGTAGATGCTTTCCACCAGCGTTTGGCTCAGCGGGTGGTTCTTCAGCACGCCAAAGCCTGTTTCATGCAGGCTCTTGCAAAACTCTTGGGGAGCGGTAGGGCTGGTGAAGTCAACAACGGGTAAATGCATGGCGGTCCTCGCAGCGTTCCTAAATTACAACCAGCGCAATAGCAGCGTGGATTCGATCAACTCGCGTGCAGCGTCGGCCTGCAGGTTCATGCAAACATGGGTGTCTGGCACCTCATCGCCCCAGCCGGGTTGCGGGTAGTCGATGTCTTTGCGGCGCATCATGGTCTGGCCGTTGCCGGCGCCTTCCAGCGCCACGCGGACGCGGCCCGTCTGGATTTCAAACATTTCGGGGTTGGTCAGCGCCACAAATGCCAACACGTCGTGGCCAAAGCAGCCGTGTATCTTGGCCACGTGCGGGTACAGGCCGCTGTAGAAGTCGGCGTAGAAGCTGACGGCGTGGTGCAGGGTGTCGGTGGCCGCGTGCTGGTGGTGGTCCGCCACTTTTTTGAACAGGGCCAGCGGCAGGATGAGCTGGTGGGTCACGTCCAGGCCCACCATGGTGAGTTTCCAGCCGGCGGTAAACACAAAGTCAGCCGCGTGCGGGTCGTTCCAGATATTGGCTTCGGCCACGGGAGACACGTTGCCGGGCTCCACCACAGCGCCGCCCATGATGATCACCTCTTGCAGCAGTTGGGGCAGCTTGGGCTCCAACTTGAGCGCGGTGGCCAAGTTGCCCAAGGGGCCAACCGCCACCAGCGTGATCTGACCAGGGTGGGCGCGCGCCATGTCGACGATGAATTGCGCCGAAGAGCGCGGGTCCAACACGCTCTTGGTGGGCACACGGCTGGGCAAGTTGCCCAGGCCGTCGGCGCCGTGGATGAAGTCGGGCGGTGGCTCAGGGGCTTGAGCCAAGGCGTTTTCACGCCCATGGTCACGGGGATGGTCTATCCGCGATTTCGGTCAGGTACAGGCCGTTGGTAGCAGCTTGCTCCACCGTCACATTGCCGAAGGTGGTGGTAATGCCGATGACGTCCACGCCGGGGTGGGCCAGCGCGTAGTACAGCGCCATGGCGTCGTCCACGCCGGGGTCGGTGTCATAAATTACTTTGCGGGCGGGCGTGTTGCTCATGGCAGGTTCTCGATGGGGGAAATTTAGGTCAGACCACAGAAAGCGCGCAGCGCTTGCTCGGCCTCAGGGGCCGTTTGGGGATGCTGGGCGATAAAGTCGCGGACTTTGGCCGCGTGCGGAATGCTGGCTTGCGCCCCCCAGCGGGTACACGCCAAGGCCCCGGCCGCGCTGGCGTATTGCAAAGCTTTTTTTCTGCTGGTGCCGTTTGTCACCAGCTCGGCCACTCTAGCGCGCCGCAGAAGGTGTCGCCGGCGCCCGTGGTATCGACCGGGGTTACTGGATAGGCGGTTTGCATGATGAATTCACCGTGGTGGCGCGCGCAGCTGCCGCTGGTGCCCGCCGTGACCACCACACGGTGGCAACTTGATGCGCCTCAGGCGACTCAGCAATGCTGCCTTGGTGGCCCGATACGGTTGCGAGCTCGCCTTCGTTGACCACCAGTACATCCGTGTGCGCCAGCAGTTCGGCGGGCAGCGCTTGGGCGGGGGCGGCGTTGAGTACTACCGCGACCCCCTTGGCGCGGGGCGGCTTGCATAGGCGGTGGACGGACTCCAGTGGAGCCTCCAGCCGGCAGCGGCTAGCAGGTCGAAATGGACTAACGCGGGGCAGGTGCTCTGGGCGCAGCGCGTCGTTGGCTCCGGGCGCAACGGTAATGGCGTTTTCTGCTTGGTCGGACACGCAGATGAAGGCGGTACCGGTACGCACGCCGGGCGTCCGGATGACGTGCATTTCTACCCCAGCGCTTTTAAGAGATTCTTCCAGCGGCGTGGCAAACGTATCGTCGCCCAGGCCCAGCAGCATATGGGTTGACAGGTTGCCGGCGCGGGCGCAAGCCACCGCTTGGTTGGCACCCTTGCCACCGGGAAAGGTTTCGAAGTCTCCGCCCAGCACGGTTTCGCCGGGTTGCGGAATATGGGGCGCGCGGACCACAAAGTCCAAATTCGCGGAGCCAGCCACAAGTATCATCGGTCCCACCTTTTCTACGCAAAAGAGCGCGTATTTTGACGCCGAAATGGCGTCCCCCAATATGCCCAGCGATATAGACCCCATGAACCTCCCGATGGCCTCTGAACCAGCCGACTTGCCTTCGGGCTTACCAGCGGCAAAAGCAGTATTGGTTGTTGGCGGCGCCAACATGGACGTCGGAGCGCGCACAGACCGCGCCCTGCTGGCGGGCGACTCGACACCCGGCTTTATCCACCACGCGCCGGGCGGGGTGGGGCGCAATATCGCTGAGAACCTGGCCCGCTTGGGCATTGCTGTGCAGCTCGCCACCTTGGTGGGCGACGACGCCTTTGGCGCGCAATTGCTGACAGCTACCGCTGCGGCCGGGGTTGATATGGCGTTGACCCAGCGCGTAGCCGGGCTGCGTACTGCTACCTATTTGTCGTTGCATGGGCCAGATGGCGACATGGCGCTGGCGGTGAACGACATGGCCATTTTGGACCAGCTCACCCCAACGTGGTGCGCGGCCAATCTTCCCGCGCCCACGGCCTCGGGCGTGCAACTGCTTGACTGCAATTTGCCACCTGACACCTTGGCGTATCTGCTGGCACGTGATGTGGTGTCGGTCGTGGATGCCGTGTCGGTCGCCAAATGCGAGCGGCTGCGACCTTGGTTGCCCCGGGTAGCCCTACTCAAGTGCAACCGGCTAGAAGCCCAGGCGATGACCCAACACCCCACCGACACCGTGGCGCAGGCGCTGGAGGCGGCACAGGCCTTAGTGCGCTTGGGCGCGCAGCGCAGTGTGATTACGCTAGGTGCGGACGGGGTTTGCTGGTGTGACCAAGACGGCCAAGCTGGTTTCCGGCCAGCGCGGGAAGTTCCGGTGGTCAGCACCACGGGTGCTGGAGACGCGCTGTTGGCCGGGGTGGTGGCCGCCTGGCAGCGGGGCCAGCCGCTGGCGCAAGCGGTTGCCTATGGCATGGCCTGCGCGGAAATAACTCTCTCCAGTACATTCGCCAATGCGGCTGATTTAAGCCCTGCCGCAGTTTTGAAGCACCTTTGAAGTACCCCTATGCAAGCCCACGATTTTCTCGATATCGCCCCAGAAGTTCAACAGGCCTTGGCCCATGGCCAACCCGTCGTGGCGCTGGAGTCCACCATCATTTCCCACGGCATGCCGTACCCGCAGAACGTACAAACGGCCCTGCAGGTCGAGGCCGAAGTGCGCGCTCATGGCGCGGTGCCGGCCACGATTGCTATCGTGAATGGCCGACTCAAGGCCGGTTTGTCGGGCGCCGACATCGAGCAGCTCGGCAAGAGCGGGCGCGAGGTCGTGAAGGTCAGCCGCCGCGACATCCCGTTCATCGTGGCGGCAGGTACCACGGGCGCCACCACGGTGGCTTCCACCATGATCATTGCGGCCATGGCAGGCATCCGGGTGTTTGCTACGGGCGGTATCGGCGGCGTTCACCGCGGCGCGGCGCAGAGTTTTGACGTGTCGGCCGATCTGCAGGAACTGGCGCAGACACCGGTGGCGGTGGTGTGTGCCGGTGCTAAATCCATTCTGGACTTGCGGCTGACGCTGGAATATTTGGAAACCCATGGGGTACCCGTGGTGGGCTACCAAACCAGCGCGTTGCCCGCCTTTTTTACCCGCGACAGTGCGTTCTCAGTGGACTATCGGCTAGACACACCGCTGGCCATTGCCCAAGTTTTACATGCCAAGTGGCGCATGCAACTGGCAGGTGGCATGGTCATTGCTAATCCCATTCCAGAAGCCTATGCGATGGAGCGGGCTCTGATAGACGCGGCGATTGAGCAGGCTTTGCAGGAGTCGCAGGACCAAGGCATTGGCGGCAAAGAATCGACACCGTTCCTGCTAGCGCGGGTGTGTGAGATTACCGGAGGCGACAGTTTGGTCTCGAATATCCAGTTGGTATTGAATAACGCCCGCTTGGCCAGCGCCATCGGGGCCGAGTTGCAGCGTTTGGATGTGTAAGAGGTGTATAACTCTGGGCTTATATCCGGATAAGCCCTGATAGTCACACTGTGGGGCGCGTGTGTTTTTGGTCTACAGTGCGCCATGCTCTCTGCATGGAGCAGATGTAAGAAGTTTGTTTTTAACTTTGTATGGAATTACCGAGGAAGCTATGACTATGAAATCTACTGTCCGCATGACTTTGTTGGCTGCCGCTCTGGGCGTCAGTTTCCACGCTATGGCCGAACCTGCCGTGGTGTTCGATATGGGCGGCAAATTCGACAAGTCGTTCAACGAAGCTGCCTATAACGGCATCGAAAAATGGAAAAAAGAGACGGGTAAGAGCTACCTGTCGTTTGAAATCACCAACGAATCCCAGCGCGAGCAGGCGATTCGCCGTATGGCCGAAAAAGGCGCCAGCCCCATCATCGGCATTGGCTTTGGCCAGGCCTCCAGCATCGAAAAGGTCGCTAAGGAATTCCCCAAGCTGTCCTTCGCCATCATTGACATGGTGGTCGACGCGCCCAATGTGCAATCTGTCGTGTTCAAGGAGCAAGAAGGCAGCTTCTTGGTCGGCGTGATGGCTTCCATGGCCAGCAAGTCCGGCAAAGTCGGCTTTGTCGGCGGCATGGACATCCCTTTGATCCGCAAGTTTGAGTGCGGCTACAAGCAAGGCGCGATGTATGCCAACCCCAAGGCCGAAATGATTGGCAACATGACCGGCACCACCGGCGCCGCTTGGAACGACCCCGCCCGTGGCGGTGAGTTGGCCAAGGCCCAGTTTGCGCAAGGCGTGGACGTGGTGTTTGCCGCAGCCGGCGGAACCGGTATCGGCGTGTACCAAGCTGCCAAGGACGGCGGCAAGCTGGCCATCGGTGTCGATAGCAACCAAAACCACATCCAGCCCGGTACCATGCTGACCTCCATGCTCAAGCGCGTGGACGTGGCGGTGTACAACGTGGCCAAGGGCCACAAGGCCGGCTTGTCCATCTTGGGCTTGAAAGAAGGCGGCGTGGATTACGCGGTGGATGCTAACAACGCCAAGTTGGTGACCGCCGACATGAAAAAGAAGGTGGAAGCAGCCAAGGCTGACATCATCAGCGGCAAAATCAAGGTTGCTGACTTCATGGCGGACAACGCCTGCAAGTTCTAAGACGCGCAGGCCGGTGGTAGTACCTCCGGTCGGCCCGCATTAGTTGAGCCCGCGGCGCCCTAGGTGCCGTGGGCTTTTCGTTTCTTTGTAACAGCCCTTCCGAGGAGCAGGATTTTGAGCGCAGACAGCAGTCTGGCCCCGGGCGCCAAGCCTTGGGCGGTGCATATGGCGGGTATCAACAAGCGGTTTGGTGCCGTAGCCGCCAATGCCGAGGTGGAGTTGCGGGTTGCCGAAGGCACCGTGCATGGCATTGTGGGAGAAAACGGTGCGGGCAAAAGCACCTTGATGTCGATTCTGTACGGCTTCTACTTGGCCGACAGCGGCAGTATCGACGTCTTCGGTAAGCGGGTTGTGGTTCGCAACGCTGACGACGCGATTGCCCAAGGCATTGGTATGGTGCACCAGCATTTCATGTTGGTTGATACCCTGAGCGCGCTGGAAAACGTGATGTTGGGCGCAGAGCCGCATTGGTTGCTGCAGCGTTCGGACGACTTGGTGCGTAGCAAGTTAAAAAATCTGATGGACGCCACGGGCTTGCAAGTGCAACTGGACGCGTTGGTTAGCGATCTACCGGTGGGCGATCGCCAGCGACTGGAGATTTTGAAGGCGTTGTACCGCGGTGCCCGTGTCCTGATTTTGGACGAACCTACGGCGGTGTTAACACCCCAGGAAACCGAGCATTTGTTCAAAGTGCTGCGCGTTTTGCGTTCACAAGGCACCACGGTGCTGCTGATCACCCACAAGCTCAAGGAAGTGATGGGTTTGTGTGACCAAGTGACGGTCATGCGCGGTGGCCGGGTGGTGCAAGAGTTACCGATTGCACAGGCCTCTGTGGAAACCCTGGCCGAGGCCATGGTGGGGCGCAAAGTGCAGATGGGCCGCCTGGACGCTGAAGCGCGCCAGGCCGGCGAGATATTGCTGCAGGTTGAGAAAATTCATGTGCGCGACGACATGGGTGTGGTGCGTTTGCACAGTCTGGATTTAACACTGCGCGCTGGCGAAATTGTTGGCGTGGCGGGGGTGTCCGGCAACGGTCAAAGTGCGTTACTCGATGTGTTGTCGGGACTGCTACAACCTCAGAGCGGACAGCTGAACTTGGGCGGCCAAGTGTTTGATGCTCAGCGCGGGTTAGACCCGTCTGCCGCGCGTGCGCTGGGCCTGGCCCATGTGCCAGAGGACCGGCATGCGCGCGCCATGGTCATGGATTTTGTAGCGTGGGAGTCGGCGGTGCTGGGCTATGACGGCTTGCCCGAGTACGCCAGCGGCGGTTGGATGGACCACGGCCGTATGCGCAAAGCCACGGCGGACATGATGGAGCGTTTTGATGTGCGCCCCCGCGACCCGGAGTTGCGCAGCAGCAAGTTTTCGGGCGGTAACCAGCAGAAGCTGGTCTTGGCCCGTGAAATCGGCCAAGCGCCCAAGGTGCTGCTGGTGGGCCAGCCTACACGTGGGGTGGACATCGGCGCGATTGAATTCATTTACAGCCAGCTGCGCGCCATGCGTGACGCGGGTTGCGCGGTGCTGGTCGTCTCCAGCGAATTGGACGAAATTTTGGCGCTGTCAGACAGGGTGATTGTGATGAACCAGGGGCGAGTCACTGGCGAGTTGGCGATAGGCGACTGCACCGAGGCAGGTTTGGGCCTGCTGATGACGGGAGACGGGCAATGAGTGCGTCCTACGCTTTGCCGCGTTGGGCGGATTTGGTGTTGCTCCCAGTGGTGTGCCTAATGGTGGCGCTACTGGCGGCTGCTGCGGTGGTCGCTTTGGTGGGGCAAAACCCCGTCGAGGTGATTCAGGTTTTGTTGCACGGTGCATTTGGGTCCCAGCGCGGGCTGAGCTACACGCTGTACTACGCCACCACGTTTATCTTCACCGGCTTGGCCGTGGCCGTGGCGTTTCATGGCGGCTTGTTCAATATTGGTGGCGAGGGGCAGGCCATCTTGGGCGGCTTGGGCGTTGGCTTAGTTGCCTTGTGGTTGTCCAACAGCCTGCCAGCTTGGATCATGCTGCCCTTGATGGTGCTAGCGGGCGCCTTGTTTGGCGCGGTGTGGGCCGCAGTGCCAGGCTATTTGCAGGCCTACCGGGGTAGCCATGTGGTGATCACCACCATCATGTTCAACTTCATTGCCAGCAGCTTGTTGGGTTATTTGCTGGTGAACCACCTGCGCCCAGCCGGCTCCATGTCGGTCGAGAGTGCGGCGTTTGCCGACTCTGCCAAGTTGCCTGGCATGCACGAGGTCATGGGCTGGTTGGGCATGGAATGGCCCAGTTCGCCCTTGAACTTCAGCATGTTTTTGGCCTTGGCGGCGGCTTTGGCGGTTTACCTCTTTTTGTGGCGAACCCGGGCGGGCTACCACCTGCGGGCCGTGGGCTCTAGCGCCACCGCGGCAGAGTACGGTGGCATCAGCACGCGCAAGCAAATCATCGTGGCCATGTCGGTGTCCGGCGCGTTGGCCGGGCTGGTGGGTATGAACGAGATTGCAGGGGTCAGTGGTCGCTTGTTGCTGGAGTTCGTCAGTGGCGCCGGTTTTACCGGGATTGCCGTGGCTTTGATGGGCCGCAATCACCCGGTCGGTATTATTTTTGCCAGCGTGTTGTTTGGCGCCCTATTTCAGGGGGGGGCCGAAGTGGCGTTTGAAGTGCAGGGTTTTAGCCGCGACATGGTGGTGATGTTGCAGGGCTTTATCGTGCTGTTTTCGGGTGCGATGACCTATGTGATTGCGCCGCGCCTGGGTTGGGTGCTGGTGCGGGTTTTCAAAGTGGGGGTGCGCCATGGATGACACCTTGGTTTACGCCATGCTGGCGTCCACTTTGCGGGTGTCTACCCCGCTGATCTTGTGCGCCTTGGCTGGTTTGTTGTCTGAGCGCTCCGGCGTGGTGGACATTGGCCTAGAAGGCAAGATGCTCGCCGCTGCTTTTGCAGCGGGCGCCATGGGGGCTACTTACGAGTCCACCATGGTGGCCCTGCTGGTAGGCGTTGCGGTGGCGGTTGCCTTGTCTTGGATGCATGGTCTGGCCTGTGTGAGCCATGCGGGGGATCAGGTGGTCTCTGGCGTGGCCATCAACATCATCGCGGCAGGTTTGACCGTCGTCTTGGGCATTGCCTGGTTTGCCCAGGGCGGGCAAACACCGGCCGTGAGCACTGTGGTACGTATTCAGCCGCTGTTTCCGGTGCTGCAAGAAAGCATTCAACATTGGCCGGTGGTCGGTCCATTCTTAGGCTTGGTAGTGCTAAGCCACAACACGCTGGTGTACCTGGCGTTGGCCCTGGTGCCGGCTACTTGGTGGTTGTTGTTCCGCACCCGCTTTGGTCTGCGTCTGCGCGCGGTCGGAGAAAACCCACAGATGGTGGATGCGGCGGGGGTTTCGGTCGCGCGCTTGCGCTACACCGCGCTCACGCTGAATGGCATGTTGTGTGGGCTGGCGGGCGGTTACCTAGTGTTGGCGCAGAGTGCCAATTTCTCTGCCAATATGACGGCGGGGCGCGGTTTCATGGCGTTGGCCGCGCTGATTTTTGGCCGCTGGCACCCCGTTAGCGCGCTTTGGGCCTGCCTGTTGTTTGGCTTTCTGGATGCTGCGGCTATCCGCCTTCAGGGTGTGGCGTTACCGGGCCTGGGCGAGGTGCCAGTGCAGTTCATCCAAGCCCTGCCGTATCTGCTGACGGTGGTGCTGTTGGCCGGATTCATTGGCAAGGCCGTGGCGCCCCAGGCGCTGGGCCGGCCTTACACCAAGGAGCGTTAGCCGCGGCTTGCTATGTTGAATACGGTATGGGTCAAAGTGGTGGGTTTCAGCGACGGTGAGCGGCATTCGCTCAAGACGCTGTTTCACTTGTCGGGTAAAAACGGGCCCCAATATGCCCTCTGGACTCCCGAGTCCAGCCGACAACCCCACGTCGCTTTGATTGACGTCGACAGCTATGAAGCGGGATTGGAACTGGTCTCTCCCAGCTTCAACCTCAATCTCAAGATGATTTGTGTGGGTGCCGAAGCTCCCACTCTGGCTTGGCGCACGGTACAGCGCCCGGTCGATTGGGCCGCCATGGTGGCCATGCTCGACGAACTCTTTGTCCCCGCCGCTGAGCTTGATATTGACCTCGACCTTGACCTTGGTGAAGCGCCACCACCGTCGTTGCCTCCCGGTGTGAAGCGGGGGCTATTGGCTGCTCTGCCGCTAGAGGCGCGTTTGTACTTGCGTGCCCGTCTGGCGTTGGCTGGCATTACGGCGGTTGATGAGGTGCAAACCTTGGCGCAGTTGGATGACAGCGTGCGCGCCAGAGACTACGACGTGGTGCTGGCCCATGTGAACTTTGAAAATGTGGACCCCTGGCTCCTGGTCAAGTATTTGCAGGACTTGGAAAAGCCGATGCGCAATGTGCTGGCGGTTTCCAATGACAACAGTTTCAAAACGGCCCATCTGGCCGAGCGCATGGGTTGCGTAGGCATGGTGGAAATGCCGTTTAACCCCTTGCAGGTTCTGACCTTCTTCAAACAGCTCTAGCCACGTTTGCGTTTGGGGCGGCGCAGGTCCAAGCTGCGCGCCAGACTGGTCTGAACCGGCCATGGCTCGGCCCCCAAACGCGCCGCCAGCAGCTCAGCGCCCAGGGCAGAAAAACTCAAGCCCCTAGCCCCCAACGCCGTGTGCAGCCACAGCGAGGGTGACGGCCCGTCGTCCAGCGGCCCCACCAGCGGCAGCCGGTCGTGGCTGACGCAGCGCGTTGACGACCAATGCGACACGCTGAGATCGGCAAACGCGTGATTCACATCCATCCCCACCGCAGGAAGCAGCGTGCTTAGGCGCTGAGCGTTGGCACGATGCTGGTCGTCCAGCGGCATCAGGGCATGGCAAGGTTGTTCAGGAATACGGTCCGGCTCAAAGGTGGAGCCTACTAACCATGAGAGCGCACCGTTCAGTGGCACCTGTGGCACAAAGTAGCCGTGGCCGTTGACCGGGGGGGTGGGCCAGTGCGCAGGGGGCGGAGCTTGGTGTGGCGCGTAGCTCACGGTTCCGTGCACGGCGTGCAAGGTGGCGAGCCGTTCGGCAACGCCTTCACCGAGATACGCTAGGTGCGGGGGCGCTAACAGCAGCGGCACGCTGGCCGTGGCATTGGCGAACACGACTTGCTCAGCTTCCGCGAGCAACTGGCCCTGTGCGTCTTTCAACAGCCAAACCTGTTGGCCGCGTTCCAGTTGGGCCACGGCGGTACCGAAGCGGCAGCCAATATTCGGATGCTTGAGCCATGCCTGCACCAGTTGGGCAGGGCGTATCCAGGCCGCGTCGGCGTGCCAGTGCGAGGTTTGCGCTGGCACATCCATCTCTTGCACACCACTGGCGTACCAGTCCTGGCCGGCTTGCAGGTGCTTGCGTGCGTGTTGCAGCGTCAGGTGGGCGCCCACACGGGACAGGCGCGAGCGGGGGCTGTCGTCGGCCGAGCGGTGGGGCACCACCAAGCCGACGGGCAAGCCGGAGGCGCCATGGGCGGCCTGCGGTTGGCGGTCCAGCACGGTGACCTGCCAGCCGCGCAGCGCCAGCGCCTGGGCCACACTGGCGCCGGCCAGCCCGGCACCGACGACGATGCACCGCGTCGGTGGGGTGATTGCAGAGAGTGCATCACGCGCCTCCGTACGCCAATGGGGGTTGAACACGGTAAAGGCCAAGCCGCCGGTGGTTTCCAGGTCGACAAAACCCGTCTCCGCCATGGCCCCGGGGGATAGGCAGTTGGCATTCGCCGCAACGATGCGGGCGCCCCGCCGGCAGCAGCGTGCCAGCGCTTTGAGCTGCCAAGTGTCGAGTGGCGCCTCTGCATGCCCCAGGTACACGGTGTCGGCGAAGAGTTGCTGCTCTCCTAGCAAGGTGGCCAGCGGCCCGACGCAAAGGGTGAGTGACAGAGCACCGTTTTGCAGCAAGAGGCGGTGTTGTCCGGCGGACAGGCCTTTGAGTTGGGGCGCAATGTCTGCCCAGAGCGGGCGCCAAGCGGATTCAGATTCGCACAGCGCCTGCGCCAGGTCTGGCAGTCCGTCCAGTTGGTGGGCCTCCAGCAAGCCCACGTAATGCAGCACACGGGGGCGCAATGGCGCCTGTTGCCAAGTGTGCCGACAGCGGAAAAAATTGCCCAGCGTGGCGAAGGCCGTGTCCAGCACGGTCCAACTGGGCTGCGCCTGCCAGCGCGCTGCCAGCCCACCGTCTGCCACCAGCGGCCGGGGCAGGGGGGGCGAAGCCATGGCGCTCAGGCGCTGGGTGGTACGTAGCCTTGGGCGGCGTCAGCGCCGTCGCCGAAGAAATGGTTTTCCATTTGGCGGGCCAAATACTGGCGGGCACGGGCGTCGGCCAAGTTCAGGCGGTTTTCATTGACCAGCATGGTTTGGTGCTTGAGCCACGCGGCCCAGGCCTCTTTGCTCACGCCTTCCCAAATGCGCTTGCCCAGCTCGCCCGGGTAGGGCGGAAAGTCGAGGCCGTCGGCCTCTTTGCCCAGCTTGATACAGTTGACGGTGCGTGCCATGGGGAAACCTTTTGTACGATAGGGAAAAACAGAACGCCGAATCTTATTCGGTTTGCAGTGTCCCCATAGCTGCGGGGAACTTCGGTCATCTAGGTGGCACCAACTTGCGCCCGTTTATGAAGCAAGACAAGGACATGAATTGAAATCGATTTTTAACTGGATGGATAGCGCACCGCGCCAGGTCTTTGCGCTGTTGGCCTTGGCCTGCGTTGCGCTATTGGTGTTTGGCTTGTACCTTCAACACGTGGTCGGTCTGGAGCCTTGCCCGATGTGCATTGTGCAGCGTTACGCTCTTGTTTTGGTAGCTGCTTGCGCAGCACTGACGGGGGCTACAGGCCGAAAAAGCTTGCAGATTACGGGCGCTGTCGTCCTCGTGGTGTTGTCGGTGCTGGGCGCCTATGTGGCCGCGCGCCAAAGCTGGCTGCAGTGGTACCCGCCTGAGGTGGTGTCCTGCGGGCGCGATCTGTACGGCATGATTGAAACCTTCCCGCTCAAGCGCGCCTTGCCCATGATTTTTCGGGGTGGCGGCGACTGCAGCAAGGTCGATTGGACCTTTCTGAGCTTGACGATCGCTAACTGGTCGTTCCTATGCTTCAGTGGTTTGGCTTTGGTGGGAGCGGTAATGGGCGGCCGGCTTTCACGCAGGCGCGGCCCGGTCTGGCGGTAAATTCGCCGGCAGGGCGCGCCGCGAACTCGAGGCCAAGAAAAAAGGTGGGGAATATTGGTGTCGGGGGTCCCTAAGTGGATTGGTTTACCAAGCTTTCTGTCTCTGGGTGATGTTAGTGGTGGGGGTGTTATCTGCTGGTGAGGAGAGGAGCGCGGGGGAGGTAGTGGGTACACTAAGGAGGGGGGGGAGGAGGGGGGGGGAAGAAACAGAAGGGGGGAGGGTATTTGAAAAAGAGGGCAAAAAGATAGTTAAGAGCAAAAAGGGGAAAAGCCGAAAAAAAACAAGGAAGTGTTGTTGATGATGGGGGGGGGGGGGAGGGGGGGGGGAGTATACTTGGGAGAAGGGGGGAGAGAAAGGGGGGGAGAATGAGAAAGGTTTGCCGGGGGGGATGCGGGGGTGAGAAGGGGGGGGTTCGGGCAAAAAGGGGGAATGCGGCCTGGGTGGGGGTGGTTGTGGGGGTGGGAAATTTGGGGGGGGGGGAATGGGGGGGGGGGAAGGGAAACAATAACCAAAAGGGCAAGGGAGAAGGGTGGCCGTGAGGGGGAGAAAAATAAGATAGAGGTAAAAAAGAGGGAAGTATAATAGATTCTCCGGGGGGGGGGGGGAGGGAATGGGTGGAACGCAAGTCGAAAGGGAAGGGAAAATAAGACTGCCAGCGCGCACTGAGGTAGGGGGTGCGTAGAGAAAGGGGGAGTAGGGAAGAAAGGGGTACAGAAAAAAAACGGAGAACGCGCGAAAGCAAATAATTGGCCAAAGGCCAGAAGGTCGCCGTCAAGGGGTGAAGTGGTAGAGGTGGTGAAGATGAAGGGATAATGAAGCTCGGAAGATTGCGAATATAGGTGATGAGGCATTTCTTTCAGACAAAAATTTGGGGGTTAAAGGGTGGTGGGGGAGGGGGGGGGGGGGGGGGGGGGGGGGGGGGTGTAGGGAGGGAGGGGGGAAGTGGGGGGGGGGGCGGGGACGGGCAAAGGAAACCAAAGAAATAAAAACAGTGATGGGGGGAGGGGGGGGGAGGGAGGGGGGAGGGGGGGAAGAAAAGCGGAGGGAAGAAGACGAGGGGGAAAGAATAATGGGGAGAGAGGGAGAGAAGAGGGAGGAAAAGGGGGGGAAAATAAGGGGGGGGAACTAAATGGAAAAGCAACAACAGAGGAGAAGGCGAGGGGAGAAGAGGGTGGTGGGGGGAATAGCCGGTGCGGGAGGGGGCGGGCGCCGCTGGCGGTGTTCAAGCTTTAGGCGAACTGCCTAGCTTTTTCACCAGCACCTGGCTTTTGCGGTCCCAGTTGTACTTGCGTTTGCGGGCTTCTGGCAGCCATTCGGCGTCCACCTGAACAAAGCCGCGCTTCAAGAACCAGTGCATGGTGCGGGTGGTCAGCACAAAGATGCTGTCTAGGCCCGCCGCCTTGGCGCGTTGCTCCACGCGCTTGAGCACGCGCTCACCGTCACCTTGGCCCTGCACATCGGGCGACACCGTGAGCGCCGCCATTTCGGCCGTTTTGGATTCGGGGTACGGGTAGAGGGCCGCGCAGGCGAAGATCACACCGTCGTGTTCGATGATGGTGTAGCAGCCGGCGTCGCGCTCGATCTCGGTGCGGCTGCGCTTAACCAAGGTGCCGTCTTTCTCAAACGGCTCAATCAGTTGCAGAATGCCGCCCACGTCTTCTTCCGTGGCTTCGCGCAGGCTTTCCAGTTTTTCGTCCACCACCATGGTGCCGATGCCGTCGTGTACGTACACCTCCAGCAAGATGGCGCCGTCCACCGCAAACGGGATGATGTGGCTGCGCTCCACCCCCGCTTTGCAGGCTTTGACACAGTGCTGCAGGTAAAAGGTGGTGTCCGTGGGCACCTTGGCGGCTGGCAACTCGGCCAGCAGTTTCTCGGCGGCCGCCAGTGGCAGCTCGGTGTCGATGGGGTTGTCCTCGCTGGCGGGCAGGGTAGGGTCTGTGCGAATGCCGGGCACTTCGGTCAGAAAAATCAGCTTGTCCGCCTGCAAGGCGGCCGCGACGCTGGTGGCGACTTCTTCCATGGTGAGGTTGAACGCTTCGCCGGTAGGGGAGAAACCGAAAGGGGAAATCAGCACTACGGCGCCCATGTCCAGCGTTTTGGTGATGCCCGCAATGTCCACCTTGCGGACCACGCCGCTGTGCTGAAAATCCACGCCGTCCACAATGCCCACCGGCCGGGCGGTCAAGAAGTTGCCGGAAATCACCCGTACGGTGGAATCCGCCATGGGGGTGTTGGGCAGGCCCTGGCTGAACGCCGCCTCAATTTCATAGCGCAACTGGCCTGCCGCCTCTTGGGCGCAGTCCAGCGCCACGCTGTCGGTGATGCGGATGCCGTGGCTGTACTTGGGCGTGTGGCCCTTGGCCATCAGTTGTTCGTTCACCTGCGGGCGAAAACCGTGCACCAGCACAATCTTCACGCCCATGCTCTGGATCATGGCCAAATCTTGCGCCAAGTGCGGCAGCTTGCCCGCAGCAATCGCTTCACCCGCGATACCCACCACAAAGGTCTGGTTGCGGAACTTGTGGATATAGGGCGCCACCGACCGGAACCAGGGGACGAAGGTGAAATTGAAGACTGAGGTCATTGCGGTGGCGGGGCTATCGGGCGGTAAAGGGTGGACGTAGGCCGGGCAGGGCGCGGCGCATCACTGTAACGGGAAAACTGCCGAGTTCTGTGGCAAATACGCCAAGCCGTCCTGGTGCGACGTTGGCAAGCTGAGCGCTGGGATGGCAGAAACACGTGCACGAATCCAAAGTCGAGTGAACATCTGCCCTGAAAATGCTACTGTTTTAATAGCTGATTGCGCATATTCCATAAGGGCTAGAGGCCAATTTGATGCATAAGTTCTGGCTGGACGGCCGTTCTGCGGTCAGCCGGGATAATTGGGCCAATGTCTGACCCTTCTTCTCCTACCGATTCCTCAGCCTCCCGAGCTACCCCGCGCCTGCAAATCGAATTCCCCGAGTCCCTGCCCGTATCGGGCAAACGCCAAGAAATCATGGACGCCATTGCGGCGCACCAAGTCGTCATCGTCTGCGGCGAAACCGGCTCGGGCAAGACCACGCAGTTGCCCAAGATCGCCCTGGCCATGGGCCGTGGCAAGCTCAATTACCCCGAAGGCCAGCGCGGCAAGCTGATTGGACACACCCAGCCACGGCGGATTGCGGCCTCGTCGGTGGCCAAGCGCATTGCGGAAGAGCTGAAAACACCGTTGGGCGATGTGGTGGGTTTCAAGGTGCGGTTCAATGACCGTCTGGGCAAAGACGCCTCGGTCAAGCTGATGACCGACGGTATCTTGCTGGCCGAGACGCAGACCGACCCGCTGCTCAAGGCCTACGACACCATCATCATCGACGAGGCGCACGAGCGCAGTCTGAACATCGACTTTTTGCTGGGCTACCTGCGGCAGATACTGCCGCGCAGGCCAGACCTAAAAATTATCGTCACCTCGGCCACGATTGATGCGCAGCGTTTTGCGGACCATTTCAAATCCACCAAAGGCCCCGCGCCCGTGATCATGGTGTCGGGCCGCATGTTTCCGGTGGAGCAGCGCTACCGGCCGTTTGAAGAATCGCGCGAGTACGACCTGAACGATGCGATTGCCGATGGCGTAGACGAACTCTGGCGCGACCCGCACAACCAGGGCGACATCCTGATCTTCCTGCCCGGCGAGCGCGAGATTCGGGAAGCAGCAGACCATTTGCGCAAGCACCTGAGCCACAGCCCCATCATGCGCAATGCGGAAGTACTTCCGTTGTTTGCCCGCTTGAGCCCGGCCGAGCAAGACCGTATTTTTGACGGCCACACCGGGCGACGCATTGTGCTGGCGACCAACGTGGCGGAAACCTCGCTCACCGTGCCCGGTACAAGATACGTGATTGACGCAGGCACCGCACGTATCAAACGCTACAGCTTCCGTAGCAAAGTGGAGCAGTTGCTGGTGGAGCCCATCAGCCAAAGCTCGGCCAACCAGCGCGCCGGGCGCTGCGGCCGCGTGGCCAACGGTATCTGCATTCGCCTCTACGACCAGAAAGACTTTGACGGACGTGACAAGTTCACCGACCCTGAAATTCTGCGTAGTTCACTCGCTGGCGTGATCTTGCGGATGAAGTCGTTGCACCTGGGTATCGTGGAAGACTTTCCGTTTCTGGAGCGACCCAGTGGGCGCGCGATTGCCGATGGCTACCAGTTGCTCAACGAGCTAGGCGCAGTGGACGACGCCAATGAGCTGACGCCGCTGGGCAGCGAGCTGTCACGCCTGCCGCTGGACCCGCGTGTAGGCCGCATGCTGCTGGAAGCGCGCAGCAGAGAGGCACTGGACGAGGCGCTGGTGATTGCATCGGCCCTGAGCGTGCAAGACGTGCGCGACCGCCCCATGGAAGCCCAACAGCAAGCCGATGCCGCACACCAAAAGTTTGACGACGAAAAGAGCGAGTTCAGTGGTTATTTGAAGTTGTGGAAGTGGATAAACGACGCACGCGGCGGCCCGTCATCTACAGGATCGGGCGCTGGGGCGACTGGGCATTCTGCGCAGGTAAAGGAGGAGCGCGCAAAGGGCCGGGGGACACGGAGCAGAACGCCCAGTCGCCCCAACGCCCAGCGCATGCAACCGCGACAGCCCACACAGCAACCCACAAACTAACCAACCGCCAATACGAACAACTGCTACGCCAAAACTTCGTCAGCATGCGCCGCGTGCGCGAGTGGAAAGACATCTACAGCCAGTTGCACACCGTAGTGGCCGAACACAAATGGCGCTTGAACACCAAGCCTGCCAGCTACGAACAGTTGCATTTGTCCATGCTCTCGGGCCTCTTGGGCAACATCGGCTGCAAGCTAGAAGAAGGCCAAAACGGCGAATACCTCGGTGCGCGCAGCATCAAGTTCTTCGCCCATCCCGGCGCCCATCTGACCAAGAAACCGGGCAAGTGGATCGTAGCGGCGGAGTTGGTAGAAACCACACGCCTCTTTGGCCGCGGCATTGCCCATATCGAGCCGCAGTGGCTGGAGCAAGTGGGCGGGCATTTGCTCAAGAAGCAACTGCTAGACCCGCACTGGGAAAAGAAGGCGGCCGAGGTCGTGGCGCTAGAGCGGGCCACGCTCTATGGCATCGTGGTCTACAGCGGCCGCAAGGTGAACTATGGCCGGGTCGATATGCACGGCGCGCGCGAAATTTTTATCCGCGAAGCGTTGGTTGGGAAAGAGTGGGAGACCACGCTGCCATTTTTAGCGGCCAACCAAAAGCTCATCAAGCAGGTAGAAGACCTGGAACACAAGGCGCGCCGACAGGACGTGTTGGTGGACGATGAGCTGATCTACGCCTTTTACGACCAGCAACTGCCTGCCGATGTATGCAGCGGCTACAGCTTTGAGCAGTGGTACCGCGAAGAATCCAAGAAGCCGCAGTACAACTCGGGCGGCTGGGCAGCAGAGGGCTCTGCTCCGTGTCCCCCGCCCGCGTTGCGGGCTCCTCCTTTACCTACGCAGAACCCTCTGCCACCCAGCCACCCTGGCAGTTCTCTGCTTCGGCTGACCCGGGAAGAGCTCATGCGCCATGAAGCCGCAGGAATCACCACCGCCTCTTTTCCCAAAACGATTCGCCTGGGCGGCGTGGACTGCGCCGCGACCTACCTGCACGAGCCCGGCGACGCGCGCGACGGCCTGACCGTGACCGTGCCGCTGTTCGTGCTGAACCAAGTGAACGACGAACGCTGCGAATGGCTGGTGCCCGGCATGTTGAAGGACAAGGTACAGGCGCTGATCAAAACCCTGCACCAACGGCCGCGCAGCCGGCTCGTGCCGTTGCCCGAAACCGCCACCAAGTTCGCCGAGGCCCTGAATGCGCCCGAGAAGTTTGGCGCTGGCGGGCTAATAGAAGCCGTGTTGAAACTGGTGCGCGATGCAACCAGTCTGGACATTGTCAAAGCCGACATCAAAGTGGACATGCTTACGCCGCATTTCTTCATGAACTTCCGCGTTGTGGACGAGCATGGCCGGCAGATGGGGCAGGGCCGCAACCTGGGCGCGCTCAAGGCCGAGCTGGGCAGCCAGGCGCGTGGGGCGTTTCAGGCGCTGGCCAGCTTGAAGCTGGCGCAAAACCAGGTGGCGAGTTTGGACAGACATAACCTTGAGGACGTTGGAGCGGCAGGGCGTTCTGCGCAGGTAAAGGGGGAGCCCGCAAAGCGGGCGGAGGACACGGAGCAGAACGGTCTGCCGTTTCAGCGTCCGGACCTTACCAATACTGCGCCAGCAGCTACAAAAAACGTAGCAAATGCTAACGCGACCAAGAACAACGCCCCCAGCATTCTGGACGGCCGGTTCACCGCATGGACCTTTGGTGAGCTACCCGAGCTGCTCGAGATCAAGAAGGGCGGCCAAACACTGATTGGCTTCCCGGCGCTGATCGACGCGGGCGACGCGGTGACGGTGGAAGTGTTTGACGAGCCAGAGATCGCCGCTGCCAAACACCGCGCCGGCCTGCGCCGACTGTTCGCGCTTCAGATCAAGGATGCGCTGAAGTACCTGGAAAAGAACATCCCTGACCTGCAAAAAATGGCCGTGAGCTATATGAACGTGGGCAAGGCCGACAACGGTACCGGTGGGGGAACTGTCGAAGAGCTGCGCGAGCAGATCATCGCCGTGGCGTTGGACCGGGCCTTTCTGCTGGACCCACTGCCCACCGACGAGTTCGCCTTCAAGCGCCGTATTGAAGAAGGGCGAGGGCGGCTGACGCTGATTGCCAACGAAGTGGCGCGCATGGCGGCGGTCATCCTGCTGGAGTACGCCACCGCCGCCCGCAAGATCAAAGACACCAAGAATGCCCCCGACGCAGTGGTCGACTGCGCGCAGCAGCTGGGCCGCTTGATGCCCAAAAAGTTTCTACAAGCCACGCCATGGGAGCGGCTGCAACACTTGGCGCGCTACCTCAAGGCCATTACGGCGCGGCTGGACAAATACCGCGCCGACCCAGCGCGCGATGCCGCGCGCATGACCGAGCTGCGCCCCCAAGACCAGCGCTACTGGCGTTTGGTGGCCGAGCGCAAGGGCGCCGTGGATGACCGCATGCTGGAGTTTCGCTGGCTACTGGAGGAATTGCGCGTGAGCTTCTTCGCGCAGGAATTGAAAACGCCACAGCCTGTCAGCGTGAAGCGGCTAGATAAGGCCTGGGCGCAGCTCCAAAGCTGAGTCTCGACCTGCCTAGCGCTGAATATCGAAGGGGCTACAGTTGCTTTTTGCTCCACAATAGCGCAGACATCGCTAGGGAGGTTCGGTGAACGCAGAAACGTATGGGCTGAACCGTGAAGAACACGGTATTAATGAAGTCGTCTTCCACACGGGAGAGTACGGCGATGCCGCGTATGTGATTGAGAGCGGGTGCGTAGAGGTGCTGGTGGGCCCGGCTGACGCACCCAAACGCGTTGCCGTGATGACCGTTGGCGCCATGTTTGGCGAAGTGGCGCTACTAGACCGGCAAGCCCGAACAGCTACCGTGCGAACCCTGATGCCCACCCGCTTGGTCCGTATTGACCGGCCTCACGTCGAAGAGTTGCTGGCACGCGCGGATCCGGTGATTCAGTACCTGTTGCGCCTGATGTTGGAGCGCTTTCGCAACTCTAGCGCGATGTCGTCTACTGCGCCGGCAGATGTCCCAGCTACAGACACGCCGGGCAAGGCTGAACTGCATTCGTTGGCGGTCCACACCTTGTCGCTGGCCCATGATCTGGCCGACGCCATCGCCTCCGACCAGTTGGTGCTTCACTACCAACCCATCATCCTGCTGCAGGGAAATGTCACCGTGGGTTTTGAGGCCTTGGTCCGTTGGCAGCATCCGCAGTTGGGCATGATTAGCCCAGACGAATTCATTCCGTTGGCAGAAAAGACGGGGTTGGTGCATCGCATTGGTGCCTGGGTATTGCAACGGGCGGTTCAAGACTGGCCTGCTTTGCGGACATGGTGCGAAGGAAGTGGCGCGCACCGGCCCTTCATGAGCGTGAACCTGTCAGCGCCCGAGCTCAGTGCGCCCGGCATTGTGCGGAGCGTTCAGGATTGCCTGACTGAGCACAACATGCCTGCGCAGGAGTTGCGTATCGAGCTGACGGAGACCGTCATTGTGAGCAGTCTGGACGCGGTTTCCAGCGCTATTCATGCGTTGAGAGACTTGGGCGTTGGCATCGCGCTGGATGATTTTGGCACCGGGTATGCGGGTTTGGGTTATTTGCAGACCCTGCCGTTTTCCTGCTTGAAGATCGACAAGACCTTTGTCCAGCAAATGCACGCTTCCCAGCGCAGCTTTCACATCGTCAAATCGGCTCTGGAGCTGTCACGGCAACTGGAATTGAGTACGGTGGCCGAAGGGATTGAAGACGAGGCTACGGCCAATGCGCTGCGAGATATGGGCTGCACCTATGCCCAGGGTTTTTTCTTCGCCCGCCCGATGCCAGTGTCTGCCATGGCGGCTTGGGCTCAGTCACGTCCGCAGTGAGTGGCATAGTCAGGGCCCGACGCGCTGGCAATTCCAAATTTAAGTTCTTTTGGTCCCGCTAGTTTCCCAGTCCGGCGTACAGAAAGCCGCCATAAGCCAGCACCATGCCCCCGCCCAAGATGCGGGGTAAACGGCCCATGGCCGTGATTGAGAGAAAGTGAACCGCTGCGGCCCCCAAAATCATGAAAAGGCCCATCTGGAAAAAACTGGGCACCCGAATCGGGTCGAACAACGCAAACAGGCCGATGCACATGGGAATACAGATGTGCCCGTCACCCACCTGGGAGCTGACTACGATGTCCTGGCGTCCCTTGGTGGCGTAGTACATGGCGATCAAGGCATTGGGCAAAACCATCAAAATGCCGCTGAGCCACCCCAAGTTGGAGGCGCTGAAATACGGATTGCGGGGTTGAGACACCCAGTTCACCAAAGCGTCCACGGTGTAGTAAACGCCGTAAGCACAAGCGGCAAGCAGGGCCAGATCCAGCAGGATGGACCACTGGAAACTGCGGTTTTTGCGCACATTGGTTTTGAGAATCTCGAACACATGCAAGATTTGCCAGAACGCAAACAGGGCCACCAGCACCAGGCCATCGTAAAAGTCGATCACCTTGTCTTTGCCCAGCGCCCAGACGGCACCCGTGAATAGCGCCAGGGCGACCAAAGTGAGTAGCAAATCCAACCGGTACAGGCGGTACCCGTCCGATTGCTTCTTGCTTTTCCCCTTGGCCGGTACCAGTGCGCGAGAACCTGCGAAGACGGCAGCGGTGCCAAGAATCAGTGTGAGGTTGGTGACGTTGTTGACGATGCAGTTTTCCATGACGGCTTTGCCGTTACCGCCTGTCTGGCTCATCACATAGGCGAAGATCAGGTTCGCAAAACCCGAGCAATACGGCATGATCAAACTGCCCAGCACCGTGCCTTCAAAGCCCTTGCTTTCGATAGCCTGCAAGCGCCAAATCATGCCCATGGAGGCCAGTAAAAAGAGGCCAAGCAGCACCAGCGGATTGCCCAGGTAGATCGCATATGGCTGGAGAAAATGGGTCACAGGGTATGGGCAAAGGGCAGGCGTATTCCACGAGGATACTTTATGTAAACTGTATGTTTTCGCCCAAGAAGACGACCATGCAGAACAAGTTTCACCTCCCTGCCAATGGCACCGCCGAGCGCATCGTTCGCCATTTTCAAAGCGAAGGTTTTCCGGGCATCACTGAGGCCTTGATTGTTCGCATTCAGGTGAAAAAGGGGAGCCACGGCACCATCGCTGCGGCGTTTGAGGCGGCGGCTTCGGTGGGGGGGGCGCCCCCCTTGCAAGAGTATTTCGAGATCCAGCCTTACGGTTTTTATTCCGAGATTCGGGATTTTTCAGCGGCCAAGCAAGCGTTCAAAGCGGACTTCGGCATCAGCCTGCGCCGTGAAGTGCCCCGCATTTTTTTCGACAAGGCCCCGGTAACGGCCGATGATGCGCTGGCGGCGGGCACCAAATACGATGCCTTGCTCAAGCTCAACAGCAATATCGACGGCTATGCCCTGGGTATTTTGCTGAACGACCCGTCGTCGTCCTTCTTCGAATACCTGGGGGACCACCAAGGCAATGACTGGCAAAAAATCATGGGGGATCTTGGTGCCGTAGCCACCTCGTTTGGAATCGAATTCGAGTCGATCTAAGGCCGCTAGGCGGGCACGGGCTAAGCGGGCGCCAAGGCGATGCGCAGCAGCCTGCCGTTTTGCTCGTCCGTAAGTACATAGAGCCAACCGTCCGGCCCTTGCCGCACATCGCGGACCCGCGCGCCAAGCGTTGGTAATAGCTTGGTCTCGCTGACAACCTTGCCTTGGTAGGGCGCGCTCAGCCCCAACCGGGACAAGTACCCAAACTTCAGCGACCCGATGACCAAGCTGCCAACCCAGTCTTTGCCGTAGCGTTCGCTGGTAACAAAGGCCATGCCAGACGGGGCGATGGAGGGTACCCAGT
>JAXHOO010000072.1:0-19973 GCA_034519365.1 Rhodoferax sp.
ATCTTGTGCGCCGTCTGCCAAGTGCGGATGATGACCTCACCGACGCGGCCCATGGCCTGGCTGTCGCTGCTCATCATGCTGATGGCGCCCAGGTCGTGCAGGATGTCTTCGGCCGCAATGGTTTCCTTGCGGATGCGGCTCTCGGCAAACGCCAGGTCCTCGGCAATGCCCGCGTCCAGGTGGTGGCAGACCATCAGCATGTCTACATGCTCGTCCAGCGTGTTGACGGTGTAGGGCATGGTGGGGTTGGTAGAGCTGGGTAAGAAGTTGTCTTGCCCCACCACGCGCAGGATGTCGGGTGCATGTCCTCCCCCCGCGCCTTCTGTGTGGAAGGCGCACAGGCCACGGCCCTTGGTGGCGGCGATCGTGTTCTCTACAAAGCCGGATTCGTTGAGCGTGTCGGAGTGGATGGCGACTTGTGTGTCGGTCGCGTCCGCCACATCCAGGCAATTGCTGATGGCGGCGGGTGTGGTGCCCCAGTCTTCGTGCAACTTGAGGCCAATCACGCCGGCGTTGATCTGCTCGTGCAGCGCGGCGGGCAGGCTGGCGTTGCCCTTGCCCAGAAAGCCCAGGTTCATGGGGAAGGCATCGGCCGCCTGCAGCATGCGTTCGATGTTCCACGGCCCCGGTGTGCAGGTGGTGGCAAAGGTGCCGGTGGCCGGCCCCGTGCCGCCGCCGAGCATCGTCGTGATGCCGCTAGCCGCAGCTTCTTCGATTTGCTGGGGGCAGATGAAGTGGATGTGTGAATCAATGCCGCCAGCGGTGACGATGTTGCCTTCGCACGAAATGACCTCGGTGCCCGGGCCGATGATGATGTCCACGCCGGGCTGTGTGTCGGGGTTGCCAGCCTTGCCGATGGCAACGATGCGCCCGCCCTTCAAACCAATGTCGGCCTTGACGATGCCCCAGTGGTCCAGGATCAGCGCGTTGGTCATCACGCAGTCCACGGCACCTTCACTGCGCATTCTTTGTGATTGCGCCATGCCGTCACGTATGGTCTTGCCGCCGCCAAACTTGACCTCTTCGCCGTAGCTGCCGGCGCCGAGTGTGTAGTCCTTCTCGACTTCAATCAACAGCCCGGTATCGGCCAGGCGGACCCGGTCGCCGACGGTGGGGCCAAAAATTTCCGCGTAGGCGCGGCGTCCTATGGTTGCCATAGTCAGAGCTTTCCTTCGACGCTTGTGTCGATTGGTCCATTTACCAAACCACGGAAACCGTAGACGATGCGGTCGCCAGCGAAATCCACCAGCTCCACAGTGCGCTGCTGGCCGGGCTCAAAACGCACGGCGGAACCGGATGCGATGTTCAGCCGCATGCCCTGCGCTGCTGCCCGGTCAAAGCCCAGGGCGCCATTGGTTTCGGCAAAGTGGTAGTGCGAGCCGACCTGTATCGGCCGGTCGGCCGTGTTCTGCACGACCAGCGTGGTGGTGCGTCGACCCGCGTTGAGCACATGCTCGGGGCGGTCGTCGTCGCAAAGGATTTCACCGGGGTTCATGGCTATGCCTCACTTTCCTTTGCGGGCTATCCAGATGGCCAGCGCCGACAAGGCGCCAACGACCACAAAGCCCCACACATCGGTAGCATGCCAGTGGGTGCCGCCCAGGCCATGGCCATCGTGGGCAAATGCGACACTAGCCCCCGTAGTTGTTAAGCATGAAGCTATAAAAAGTGTAGCGGTAGAGGCAGCGCGTCGCATGAAAGTGTCTCCGAATGAAGAGGGTCTTTAAACAATGGGCTGGTGCACGGTGACCAGCTTGGTGCCGTCGGGGAAGGTCGCTTCCACCTGGATGTCGGGGATCATTTCGGCAATGCCGTCCATGACGTCTGCGCGGGTCAGCACCGTGCGGCCTTCGCTCATCAGCTGGGCCACGGTCTTGCCGTCGCGAGCGCCTTCCATGACGGATGCGCTGATCAGGGCCATGGCTTCGGGGTAGTTGAGCTTGAGGCCGCGTGCCTTGCGCCGTTCGGCCAGCAGGGCGGCAGTGAAGAGCAGCAGTTTGTCTTTTTCGCGGGGGGTGAGTTCCATGGCGCGTCGGTGTGTGTTGGCTTGGTTTGCGGATTATTAGGCAATATCTGTGCCTTGATTGACAGGCTTGTACGCCGAATGGCGGATGTCTGCTGGTATGCGCCCGCAGCGTGCATTGGGTGGCCGTTCTGCTCCGTGTCCCCCGGCCTTCGGCCTCCTCCTTTACCTGCGCAGAACGGACACCCAATTCCCGCCGCTCGAACCTTACATGCGTGGCGCCATCCACCGAACCTTGCAGCTTGGAGTTCGTCTTCGGTCCAAACATCAAACCGCGCAGTATCAGTCGGGTAGCGGGCTTTGCGCAGGTAAAGGAGGAGCCCGCGCAGCGGGCGGGGGACACGGGGCAAAGCCCGCTGCCCGACTGATACCCCCCAGTAAGAACCCGTGGCATGGAATCTGCAAATAGCGGAAGTGCTCACCGAACCCGATCTTCCTCCACCACCTGCCGCAGCGCCCCAGCGGGTGGTCAAGATCCGTCGCGACTACAACAACTGGGTCGCCAGTGAGACCATGGAAGACTACGCGCTGCGCTTCACGCCCCAGCGCTTTCGCAAGTGGTCCGAGTGGCGGGTGGCCAACACGGCCTTCGGCGCGGCGTCTTTTCTGGTGCTGGAGGCGGTGGGCGCCACCCTGCTGGTGCAATACGGTTTTGTAAACGCCTTCTGGGCGATCCTGGTGACCGGCATCGTGATCTTTTTGGCCGGGCTGCCCATCAGCGTCTACGCCTCGCGTTACGGCGTAGATATGGACCTGCTGACCCGTGGTGCGGGTTTTGGCTACATCGGCTCCACCATCACCTCGCTGATCTACGCCACCTTCACCTTCATCTTCTTCGCGCTGGAGGCCGCCATCATGGCCTATGCGCTGGAGCTGGCGCTGGACATTCCGCCCAGTTGGGGCTACCTGATCTGCTCCATTGTTGTGATTCCGCTGGTGACACACGGCGTCTCGGCCATCAGCCGCCTGCAGGTCTGGACGCAGCCGCTGTGGCTGCTGATGCTGTTTCTGCCGTTTGGCTTTGTCCTGGTGCGCAACCCCGCAGCTTTTGAGGGCATCACGCACTATGGTGGTGAATTTGGAGTGGGTGGCGTTTTCAATCTGCACTTGTTTGGTGCTGCGCTGACGGTGGGAATTGCACTGATCACGCAAATGGGAGAGCAGGCGGACTACCTGCGTTTTATGCCCGCGCAGACCGCACACAACCGCCGCCGCTGGTGGCTGTGTGTGCTGTTGGGCGGACCGGGCTGGGTGGTGCTGGGTGTGGCCAAGATGCTGGGCGGCGCCTGCCTGGCCTACCTGGCCATCACCCACAGCGTGCCCACCGACCGCGCGGTGGACCCCAACCAGATGTACCTGGCGGCGTACGAACATGTGTTCACGTCGCTGCAATGGGCGGTGGCGGCCACGGCGGTGTTTGTGGTGGTGTCGCAGCTCAAGATCAATGTCACCAATGCCTACGCCGGGTCGCTGGCCTGGAGCAACTTCTTCTCGCGCCTGACGCACAGCCACCCCGGGCGCGTGGTGTGGGTGGTGTTCAACACGCTGATCGCCTTCATGCTGATGGAGATGAATGTGTTCCACGCGCTGGGCGATGTGCTGGGCTTGTACTCCAACATCGCCATCGCCTGGATCATGACCGTGGTGGCCGACCTGGTCATCAACAAACCGCTGGGCTTGAGCCCCAAGGGTATCGAGTTCAAGCGGGCGCATCTGTACGACATCAACCCGGTGGGCGTGGGGTCGATGGCATTAGCCTCCGCCTTGTCCGTGATGGCCTATCTGGGCTTGTTTGGGGCGGATGCCAAAGCATTCTCGGCCGTGGTGGCCTTGGTCACTGCATTCATAGCTGCGCCGGCACTGGCCTGGGCGACAAAGGGCCGTTATTACATAGCCAGAACGAGCACCGGGAGCCTGGGCGACCATACGTTTGCGCAGGTAAAGGAGGAGACCGCGCAGCGGTCGGGGGACACGGAGCAAAACGTATGGGCGCCCAGGCGCCAGCGCCAGCTGAAGCGCTCCAAGTTCAACGCTGCGTAATCTGCGAAAGAGAATACGAAGCCCCCGACATGGCCCACTGCCCCGCCTACCGCGGCGCCATCTGCTCCCTGTGCTGCACCCTGGATGCCCGCTGTGGCGACCTGTGCAAACCCCACGCCGCGCTGTCTTATCAGTGGTCCGCAGCCCTGCGCTGGCTGCTACCCAAACGCGCCTGGCCCTACCTGGATACCGGTGTCGGCCACTTCATCCTGCTGATGCTCGTCATCGTGCCCCTGCTTGCCACGGTATTCGGCATGTTCTACCGGCAGGAGTTGTCGGCCCTCAACGAGGCAACCGGCGTCAACGCTGCTTTGCAAGACGCCCTGCGCTCAGGATTTTTCAAGGCCTATATGGCGCTGCTGCTCATGGGTGGCATCGTCGCCTGGTGGCTGGTGCTGGCCCACAAAAGCCGCCAGGTGGCACAGGAAGAATCCAACCGCCAAACCCACCTGCTGATGCAGGAAATTGAATCCCACCGCCAGACCGACGAAGCGTTGCAGGCCGCCACCGCGCTGGCCGAGCGCGCCAAGCAACAAGCCCAGCAGGCAAACCAGGCCAAGAGCCGCTACATCAGCGCCATCAGCCACGAGCTGCGCACGCCGCTCAATAGCATCCTGGGCTATGCGCAGCTCATGGGGGAAGACACATCGATACCACCCCACCGCAAACAGGCGGTCAGCGTCATCAAACGCGGCGGTGAACACCTGCTGTCGCTGATCGAAGGCACGCTGGACATGGCGCAGATCGAGGCCGGCAAACTCACGCTCAATGCCAAACCCATGCAGTTTGCCAATGGCATGCACGAGATCGCCAGCCTGTTTGAGCTGCAGGCAGCGGCCCGTGGACTGGCCTTTCGCTTCGAGGTGCAGGGCGCCATGCCACCCGAGTGGGTCAAGGCCGATGAAAAGCGGGTGCGCCAGATCATCATCAACCTGCTGGGCAATGCCATCAAGTTCACGCAGCAAGGCAGTGTCACCTTTCGGCTGCGGTATGCGCGCGAGATGGCGCAGCTAGAGGTGCACGACACTGGCCCCGGCATGCAGGCCCAAGAGCTGGAGCACATCTTTGACCCCTTTGCCCGCGCCACCACCGTGGCCGTGGGTGCTACGGGGTCAGGCCTGGGCCTGACCATTGCCAAGATGTTGACCGACCTGATGGGTGGTGAGCTGACGGCCAGCAGCCAGTTGGGCGTGGGCTCGGTCTTCACCGTGCGCCTGTTCCTGCCAGAGCTGCATTTGCATCGGGCCATAGCCTGGAGCGTTTGACCCAGGCGGTGCGCCAGCCCCGCCGCGGTTATGCCGGCGTGCGCCGCAAGATTTTGGTGGTAGACAACGAAGAGGCCGACCGCGACCTGCTGGTCAGCCTGCTGGAGCCCTTGGGTTTTGTGCTGCGCGTTGCGGCCAGCGGTCACGATTGTCTGGACCTGCTTGCGGCAGGTTACGACCCGGATGTGGTGTTCATGGACCTGGCCATGCCCGGCATCGACGGCTGGGAGACTCTGCGCCGTATTCGGGCACTGGAGGGCCACCAACCACACGTGGCCATCGTGTCGGCCAATGCGTTTGATCGTGGTGCCAACAATGTGCTTGGCATAGAGCCGGATGACTTCATTGTTAAACCCGTGCGCCATACCGAACTGCTGGACTGGCTGGAGCGCAAGCTGGCGCTGACCTGGCGTGAGACGGCGGATGGGGCGGATGCACACGCCCCGCCAGCACCAGTCGCAGAGGAAATCGCCACCGTGCTGCCACCGCAGGCCGACCTGCTGGCCCTGCAAGAGCTGGTGCGGTTGGGTTTTTACCGGGGCATCACCAATAAGCTGACCACCATCGTGGCCGAGCACCCGACCTGCGCCGGCTTTGCGCAAACCATGAGAGGCATGGCGCGGCAGTTCCAGTTTGAGGCCATGCTGGCCCAGTTGCAAAAAGACATAAACGATCTGGATACCCAAGACCATGACGCCCCTTGATTCCGCACTCCCTTTAGCCAGCAATGCCCTGCATGGCACGCTGGACCGCGCCAACAGCGACGTGGTGCTGATCGTGGACGACGTGCCCGACAACCTGTCCGTGTTGCACGACGCATTGGATGAATCCGGCTACACCGTGCTGGTTGCCACGTCGGGCGAAGACGCGTTGCAACGCGCCACGCAGGCCGTGCCCGACATCATTTTGCTGGACGCAATGATGCCCGGCATGGACGGCTTTGAAGTGGCGCGCCGCCTCAAAGCTATGGCGGCCACGGCCCACATCCCCATCGTCTTCATGACCGGCCTGACCGAAACCGAATACCTGGTGGCCGCGCTGGAATCGGGCGGCGTGGACTACGTCACCAAACCCATCAAGCCCAAAGAAGTGCTGGCCCGCATGCAGGTGCATTTGAAGGGCGCGCGCGAACGCGCGCCAGACCCGCAACGCGCTGGACGCCTTTGGCTACGCCACCATCACCGTGCGCGCGAGCGACGGTGCACTGATGTGGCAGACCCCACTGGCGCGGGAGCTGCTGGAGCGCTACTGCGGCACGCAGGCCCCGCACACGCCCAAGCCGGTGCTGGCGTGGTTGCGCAACTGTCTGGCCCTGCTAGCGCAACCCCAGCCGCCGGGTGTAGAGCCACCACGCTTTGCCATCGAACAGGGTGCCAGGCGCCTGACCTTTAGGCTGCACCAGCAGATTGGCGACAGCGATGGCAGTGTGGAGGATGGCGATTGGCTGATCGTGATGCGCGAGGTGTCCGACACCGCCGTCATCGAGGCCATGAGCCTGTCCTTCAAGCTCACGGCCAAGGAAGCGGAGGTCTTGTACTGGGTGGTCAAGGGCAAGACCAACAAGGACATCGGCGACATTCTGGGCAGCAGCCCCATGACGGTGAAGAAACACCTGGAGCGCATCTTCGTCAAGATGGGGGTGGAGACGCGCACTGCAGCGGCCGGCATGGCCATGACACGCATTCGGCAGTTGCATCCGCAGTTTGAGGGGTGACCTTAAGCGATTTTGGCTCCTAGCCCCCGAGATTTATACATATAGCGCTATCCTTTTAGGAGTATTCTGCGCAACACTGGCCTGGTCCGCTGGGTCAAATTGTGATCAACATCACCAACAATGCCTTTTTGCACGCCTTTGAAGGCCGCACCGATGGTGTGTTGACGATTAGGGCGCAGTCGTTCTGGTGACCGGGTGCAACTTCACGTTTGCCGACAATGGCGTTGGCATGTCGGAGGCTACCCAGGCGCACTTGTTTCAGCCCTTCTTCAGCACCAAGATCGGACAGGGTGGTACCGGCCTGGGCATGACGATTGTGGATCACCTGGTGCGGCGACTGGGCGGCGTGATGGCGGTGCAATCGGTACTACATGGTGGAACCACGTTCAGCATCGAGTTCCCCATCACCGCTCCGGACGCCACGGTCTGAGAGAGTGAGAGTTTTTCTCCACCCTGCTCAAACTGGCACGCAACTGGCTTGTCAAACGGCATGACGACACCGACAACGAATCACGAAGATGGCTCACCAAAAGCGGGCCTGTTCGAGGACTTGCCCCAAGCCAACGAAGCGCAGGTGCAGCAAGCACAAGCCAAAGCTGCAGCCAAGCGAAGCCAAGGCTCACCACGACTGCTGCAGCCCAACCGCTTGCAAATCGAGCTGCGCGCCTCGGACCTCGAATCCTTGTTGGCCCAAGACCACAGAGCCCGCCTGGTGTGGGGCTACGTCGCGCACCAGGACCTGAGCAAACTGATCGAAGCGATCAAGGCGCGCGGCAGCAACGCCGGTCGCGCGGCGATCGACCCGCGCATCCTGTTCGCGCTGTGGCTGTACGCCACGCTGGACGGCGTGGGCAGTGGGCGCGAAGTGTCACGGCTGAGCCTGGAGCACGACGCGTACCGGTGGATATGCGGGGGCGTGTCGGTGAACTACCACGCACTCAACGACTTTCGTGCCGGTAACGATGCACTGATGGACGAACTGCTCAGCGACAACGTGGCCGCCTTGGCTGCGGTGGGTGCGATCAGCCTGGAGCGCGTGGCCCAGGACGGCATGCGCGTGCGCGCTGACGCGGGAGCTGCCTCGTTTCGCCGCCAGGCCAGCCTGGACCAACACCTCAAAGAGGCCCGTGAGTTGGTGCAAACGCTCAAGACGCAAGCCCAGAATGACCCAGGTCAGGCCAAGCGCCAGGCCCAGGCGGCCCAGCTGCGGGCTGCCCAGGAGCGTGAAGAACGCATCCAAGAGGCACTCAAGCAACTGCCTGAAGTGGCGGCGACAAAGAAGCGCAACGCCTCCAAGGCCCAGGCCCGGGCAAGCACCACGGATGCCGACGCGCGCGTCATGAAGATGGGCGATGGCGGTTTCCGTCCCGCCTTCAACGTGCAGTTCGCCACCACCTGCGAGAGCCAAGTCATCGTGGGCATGGACGTGGTCAACGCGGGCAGCGACATGGCCCAACTCTCGCCCATGGTCGAGCAAGTGGAAAGACGCCTGGGCCAAAGCCCCGATAAGTGGCTGGTCGATGGGGGCTTCCCCGCGCACGGGCAGATTGACGCGGTGGCGGGCAAGACCGAGGTCTATGCACCGGTGCCCGAGCCCAAAGCCCGCAAGGACGGGAAGGAACAAGCCAAGACAGACGAGCAGGGCAACGCGCCAGCGCAGGACAAACACCAACCCAAGCCGGGTGACTCAGAGGCGGTGGCCCAGTGGCGCGCGCGCATGGGCAGTGAAGAGGCCAAGGAGATCTACAAGCAGCGCGCGGCCACGGCCGAATGCGTCAACGCGCAAGCGCGCAACCGGGGACTGCTGCGCATGCCGGTGCGCGGCTTGACCAAGGTTCGCTCGGTGGTGGGCCTGTTTGTGCTGGCGCACAACCTGATGCGCATGGCGGTGCTGGCGCCGCAGCTCATGGGTTGGGGCAGTGGTGCGTCCGAAATGGCCGCGCAGGCCGCATGAGAGGCAGGGAGATGACCGAAAACACCCAAACAAGCCTCTTGAGCGAGATCTGCGCGCTCACCTCGCGCATCAAGGGCGCAATTTGTGCGCAAGTCGCCGCAGTTGCCGTGAGCAGCTACGGGTATGGTGTCTACGCTGGCGTTCGAAAAATTCTCAGCCTCTGAGGCAGCACGTGTTCTACAGAACCAGCCCCTCATGGTGTGCCACCTTTTCAAGGGCGTGCTCGAACAGGGCGCGGGCCGATCCGGACACCGAATGCAGGTAGGCATGCAGGTGTGCATCCTCGGAGCTTTTGTTCAGGCATTCCTGGCTGTACTGCTCAAAGCTGGCCAGCTGCGCGATGATTTCTGCCACGTGCCGGGGGCATTCGCACAGGACATTGGTTGAAATGCCGGCCATGCGCGCCAGTGTGGCGTCGTCATATTTGCGCGCCCGGGATGATGACGCCCAATGCCCTCCGGACCACATAGCCCGTGGCGCATCCACCAGCAGCGATGCGTTGATCAGGTCCGCCAGATCGTGGTCGGAAACGGGTTCTCGGCGCACCACCACCCCCGCGCGCTTGAGCGATTCAATCACCTGCTCTTGCCCAAACCGGTAGAGCACGATGGTCTGGGGTAGCTTGCACCGGTCTATGAGGCGCTGCAGGTCTACCTGTGCCAATACGTGCAGAGAATTGACCGACACCAGCAAAAACTGGGGTTGGTCTGCTGGCGCTGGTGCGGCCAGTGCGGCTTCCAGATCGGGATGAATGTCGGTGATGTGCAGGGCATTGTCAGCAAAGATGCGCTTGAATGTTTCCGTTGCCAGCCGAGCCGCAAGAGAAAGCCCGACAACCGCAGCGCTGACCGTCAGCATGTCTGCATGTTTTGCGTGGTCGTGCCGTTGCGACGTGTTTTGTTGTTGCAGCAGGGTGTTGAGTCGGCCTGTATCCAGGTTGGCTATGCCGCTGATGGTGTGGCCCCGTTCGGTGAGGCGTTTGAGCAGCGTGGCGCGCAGGACATCGTCATCACTGTACAGCCGTTGACCACCTTCGCTCAGGCGCGGCTGGAAGGTGGCGTACCGTATCTCCCAAATGCGCAAGGTTGAAACTGGAATGCCGCTGAGTGCCGACACTGCTCCGATGCGGTGCCCCGTGCTTGCGTTCCGCAGTGGTTTGGTGGAGGTTGCCATGGGTTGGTCAATTGAGTAGGTATTGAATAGTTTATAGGAAAAAAACTGCAATATGAGTAGATAATTTGCGGCTTGGTGGTAAATTTCACGCATGAAAGTTAGTTACACACTACTCAACAAGACCGGCAAAGCCCGGAAGATACCCCCCGGTCAGGCCTGGCAATGGACGGTGCATGTAGAGGACACGTCCCAGCTCACCAAGGTGTTGAACCACCTCAAACGGGAGATCCGTGACAACCGCCTGGCACTGGCCAACTTACGGTTTGAGCGCCATTCGCTGGACGATATGGCCCACCAGGAAGTGGCGTTCGCCTACAAGGGGCCGATCATTTATGACAGGGCCATCCGGCCGCAAAGAATCATCAACCGGCACGCGGATCCCATGTAAAGCCCCCTATTTGTCAGGTCCCCCTACACCAACCCCAGGAGAAAACCATGAAGACACAGACCCAAGCACTGTCAACCCCAACCGGTCGCCGCATTTTTATGCTGCACAGTTTGGTGGGCGTTACCGCTGTAGGCACCGCGCTGCACGCCCGTGCCCAGGCGCTTGTTGCAGAAAACGATGCACAGGCAATCGCTTTGGCGTACAAGGCGGATGCAAGCAAGGTGGACAAGGCCAAGCAGCCCAAGTACGCCGCTGGCCAGTTCTGCTCCAACTGCGCCTTGTTTCAGGCAGCACCCGGCGCAGCGGCCGGCGGCTGCCCCCTGTTTGCAGGTAAGCAAGTTGCTGCCAAAGGCTGGTGCAACGCCTGGGCAAAGAAAGCCTGATGGACGCACCCTTCCGCGCGCTGGTGGTTGTGCAAGTGGAGCGATTGGACAGGCATTCGTGCAGGCACTGCAGAGCGACCCGCTGTGCATACACGTCCAAAGCCTATCGCGCTCCGATAGCGGTGCATTCGACCTGATGGAGCCGAACAACCTGGCTGCGCAGGCTTCTGCACTGGCGCGGACGGGTCCCTATAACCTTATCGTGGATGCCACTGGCGTTCTGTCGATTGCAGGTGTGGGGCCCGAGAAGTCTCTGGCTGCGGTGCAGCCCGAGATGCTTGCCCAATCGTTTCAGCTCAACGCCATCGGGCCGTTGCTCGTGTTGCGCCACTTTGCGCCCTTGCTGGCGCCTGGGCCCAGCATTTACGCCAAGCTCTCTGCGCGGGTTGGCAGCATTGGTGACAACCGCAAGGGCGGCTGGTATGGCTATCGCGCATCCAAGGCGGCATTGAACATGTTTTTGCAAACGGCTGCTATTGAACTGCAGCGCAAACAACCAGAGTTGCGGGTGGTTGCCTTGCAGCCCGGCACGGTGCGGTCCAAACTGTCGCAGCCATTTTCGGCAGGGGTTTCAAAGCTATTGGAACCTGCGGAGTCGGTGCAGGGCATGCTGACCACATTGCGCGGGCTACAAGCCCGCCAAGGCGCACATTTTGTGGACTATCAGGGGCAAGAAATTCCCTGGTAGCGGTGGTTCATGGCTTGGGCTGTAATGGCTTCGCGGGCAGAGGCGTCCAGGCGCCCCAGGTTTTTGAGTTGCGTGGCCATACGTGGATTCTTCTTTAGCAGCGCTTCGTGGCGGTTCAAAAAGTCCCAGTAGAGCGTGGTGTAGGGGCAGGCAGTTGGTCCGGTCGATTGCGCCGGGTCATATTTGCAGCCTTTGCAATGGTTGCTCATGCGCTGGATATATTTGCCGCTGGCTACGTAGGGCTTGCTGGCCATCAGCGCCACCATCACCAAACTGACCCATGCCCAGCGTGTTGGGCAGCTCCACCCATTCCACCGCATCCACGTACACAGCCAGGTACCAGGCATGCACCGCCTGGGGCTTTACACCCAGCAGCAGCGCGTACAGCCCGGTCACCATCAGGCGCTGGATATGGTGGGCATAGCCATGTTCCAGGGTCTGCTGTATGGCATCTTTCAGGCAGGCCATGTCGGTCTCGCCTGTCCAGTACCAGGCGGGCAGTTCGGCTTGGGCGTCCAGCGCATTGCGCTCCAGGTAGCCGGGCATTTGGGTCCAGTAGATGCCGCGCACGTATTCGCGCCAGCCCAGTATTTGGCGGATGAAGCCCTCTACCGCAGGCAGTGGCGCGGTGCCAGCGCGGTAGGCGTCTTCGGCGGCTTGCACCACTTCACGGGCTTGTAGCAGTTTGAGGTTCAGCGCGCAGCTCAGGTGCGAGTGGTAGAGCCAGGCCTCGCCGGCCCACATGGCGTCTTCAAACTGCCCGAACAGTGGCAGGCGTTCTTGCACGAATGCGTGCAAAGCCAGCAATGCCTGCTTGCGCGTTACCGGCCAGCCGAAGGTGTTCAGCCTGCCGGGGTGGTTGGCGAAACGCGTGTTGACAAGTGTGATGACTTGCCGCGTGGTCACATCCGGGTCAAAACGCGTCGGCGGTGGCACGTTCTGCGGCCCGGCCTTGCCAAAAGATTCGCGGTTGTCGGCGTCAAAGTTCCATTGCCCGCCGAGCGGCTCTTTGCCGTCCATCAGGATGCTGTGTTTCTGCCGTAGCTCGCGGTACCAGTACTCCAATCGAAGCTGTTTGCGGCCCTTGGCATGGGCTGCAAATTCGCGCACGGTGCTGAAGAAGTGGGTGTCGTCGCGGAACTCCAGCGGCAATGCGTGCTCTGTTGCCACGGCACGCAGCGCCTGCAGCACACGCCAATCGCCGGGGGCGGTCATCAGCAGGCCGGCGGGCTTCAACCGCGCAATCGCCTGGCCCATTTGCAGGGCCAGCGTGCCAAGGTTGTCGGCATCGTCCAGCCGCGTGTAGACCAGCGGCAGGCCTTGCGATTGCAGGTGCTGCGCAAAGTGGCGCATCGCGCTCAAGAACACAGCGATGCGCTGCTTGGCCGACCACACGTGGGTAGACTCCTCGGCCACTTCGGCCATCCACACTACATCTTGCGCGGCATCAAAGCCAACCAACGCCGAAGACTCCGCGTCGAGCTGGTCACCCAGCACGATGACCAGGTTGCGCACCGGTGTGGGTAGCGATTGCTTGTTGCCTTTGAAGTCGGTTTTCATGGGTCAGGAAAATAAGTCGATCTGCGGTGAAGGGGCGGCCGGTGCGGCGGGCTTCAGCTTGGGGTGCTTCGTCCGCGTGGTGTTGGGCAGCCCACTCTTGCGGGAGCCATGTTTGGCCTGCACTTCGCCTGCTTGCGCACGCGCCTGGTCTGTGTTGCGTAGGCCGTACATACGGTCTTTGGCTGCCTTCATGGCCAGCTCGGGCACCCAGCGGCGGATGAACAGGCTGCTGTTCAGGATTTGGGCGCATTTCGGGGGCATGCCGGATTCTGGCCGCTTGCGCAACGCGCGGCCGAGTAGACGGCGATTGCCCAGTGAATGCTGGTGGTACAAAAGCGTTTTCGGGGTTCTTTGGTACCGTCTACGACCAAAACCGCAACAACCCTGCTGGCGCACGCCAGCTTTCACACAGGAACACCACCCATGCTCGTCCAACTCACCTATGCCAGCAGGACCGCGACTATCTTGGGGCCCGGGGACGTCAAAGACATCCTGCAAAGCTCCGCCCGCAACAACCAAAACGCGGGCGTGACCGGCGCCTTGTGCCTGGCCAACGGCATCTTTCTGCAACAGCTTGAAGGCGATCGCCAGGCCGTCAACACGCTGTACCACCGCATCCTCAAGGACCCGCGCCACAAGGACCCTGCCGTGCTAGACCTGTCTGAGATCCCGGTGCGTCAGTTCGGCAGCTGGGCCATGGGCCTGATTGCCGCAACCCAAGAGAACCGCCAACTGTTCCTCAAATACTCCAGCTCCGCCGAGTTCGACCCTTACAAGATGAGTGCCGCCACGTTGCGCGCCTTCTTCTCCGAGGTCATTCAGAATGCCCGTTGGCTGTCGTAAAGGTGTTGTCTAAGCGTTTTGGGCCTCTAGCCCCCGTCATTTATAGAACTGTAGCTACATATTCAATAGCAAAATGACGGCCATGCGGTGGCGAATACACTCACCGCATGGCTACCAGCACCACCAAACCCAATCCCAATCTCAGCTCATTCATCTGGTCCGTAGCCGACCTGCTGCGCGGCGACTACAAGCAGTCTGAATACGGCAAGGTCATCCTGCCCTTCACCGTGCTGCGCCGCCTGGACTGCGTGCTGGAGCCCACCAAGGCCGCCGTGCTGGCCGAGAAGGCCAAGCGCGAGAAGCAGCCGGGCTCGAACCCCGAGCCGTTCCTGCTGCGCAAGGCGGGCCAGTTTTTCTACAACACCTCGCCGCTGGACTTGAAGAAGCTGATGGGCGACCAGGACCACATCGGCGAGAACCTGCGCGCCTACATCCAGGCCTTCTCCCCGGCGGTGCGCGACATCTTCGAGAGCTTCGAGTTCCACACCCAGATCGACCGGCTGGCCAAGGCTGGCCTGCTGTACCTGGTGACCGAGAAGTTCGCCAACATCGACCTGCACCCCGAGGTCGTCAGCAACGCCGAGATGGGCCTGGTGTTCGAGGAGCTGATCCGCAAGTTCGCCGAAATCTCCAACGAGACCGCCGGCGAGCACTTCACCCCGCGCGAGGTCATCCGCCTGATGGTCAACCTGCTGTTCATCGAAGACGACGACGCCCTGACCAAGCCCGGCGTGGTGCGCACCCTGTACGACCCGACCGCCGGCACCGGCGGCATGCTGTCGGTGGCGGGCGAGTACCTGGCCGAACTGAACCCCAAGGCCCGCCTCGTCATGTTCGGCCAGGAGCTCAACCCCGAGTCCTACGCCATCTGCAAGGCCGACATGCTGATCAAGGGCCAGGACATCAGCAACATCATCCTCGGCAACACCCTGTCCGACGACGGCCTGCTGGGCAAGCTGTTCGACTACATGCTGTCCAACCCGCCCTTTGGCGTGGAGTGGAAGAAGATCGAGAAGGACATCCGCAAGGAGCACGAGCAGCAAGGCTTCAACGGCCGCTTCGGCCCCGGCCTGCCGCGCGTCAGCGACGGCTCGCTGCTGTTCCTGCTGCACCTGATCTCCAAGATGCGCCCCGCCAAGGATGGCGGCAGCCGCTTCGGCATTGTGCTCAACGGCTCGCCGCTGTTCACCGGCGGCGCGGGCAGCGGCGAAAGCGAAATCCGCCGCTACGTGCTGGAGAACGATCTGGTGGAGGCCATCATCGGCCTGCCCACCGACATGTTCTACAACACCGGCATCAGCACCTACGTGTGGATCGTCAGCAACCGCAAGCCCAAGGCCAGCGCAAGGGCAAGGTGCAGCTCATCGACGCCAGCAGCTTCTGGCAGAAGATGCGCAAGAGCCTGGGCAGCAAGCGCAAGGAGACTGAGCCCCGAGCACATCGACGACATTACCCGCCTGTTTGGCGAGTTCAGGAGGCCGGCTGTGACGGTGCTCGACGCCAAGGCAAAACGTCGGCAGCTCGGTCCGAGACCGGCGCCTCGCGCCCGCTGCCCGAAGGTGGTCAGCTCACCGCCATCGCCGCATCTTCAACAACGAGGACTTCGGCTACCGCACCATCACCGTCGAGCGTCCGCTGCGCGACGCGCGACGGCCAGGTCGTGCTCGGCCTCAAGGGCAAGCAAAAGGGCAAGCCCCAGCCCGACAGCGCGCTGCGCGACACCGAAAACGTGCCGCTGAGCGAAGACATTGCGACCTACTTCAAGCGCGAGGTGCTGCCCCACGCCCCCGACGCGTGGATCGACCCCGACAAGACCAAGGTCGGCTACGAGATTCCGTTCAACCGCCACTTCTACGTCTTCAAGCCGCCGCGCCCCCTGGCCGAGATTGATGCCGAGCTGAAAGGGGTAACGGACCGGATTCTGGCCATGATTGGGGGGCTGACGGCATAACTGTCAGAAAAAGGACAGCTTTACAGTAACCCAGCCTAGCTGCGTTTAAGCTTTGCCGATGAAAACCACCCTCGACTGGCCCGACGACCTGGTGCGTGAATTGAAGCTGCGCGCCGTCATGCAAGGCCGCACCCTGCGCGACCTGGCCGCTGACTTTTTGCGCCAGGGGCTGGGCATGGCTGCGCAACGGCAAGCGACACAACTGCCGCCCGATTCACCGATTCGAATCAATGAAAACGGTTTCCCGGTTTTCCGTGGTGGTGATAACGCTCCAGCCCAGCACATGACTCTTGAGCAGTTGTTGCAACTCGAACAAGACGCACTCTACAGCGAGGACATGCAACGTGCCGGGATCTCTGTTTGACACCAATGTGTGGCTCGCTGCCACATTCCCCAAGCATCCGTTTTATCCCCTTGCACAGAAAGCCTTAGCGCAATCCACTGCTGCACAGCCTGCCATTTGGTGTCGGGCCACGGAACAAAGCTTCATGCGCTTGGCATCCACAGCCACCGTCCAGCGCACCTACGATGCGCTGGGGCAGACAAACCGCACCGTTTTGCTGGCACTCGACACCTTGCAAGCCCTGCCGCAAGTGGCCTGGCGTGACGAGCCACCGGGGGTGTTCGCGCAATGGCGCACGCTGGCCGCGTTAGACAGCGCTTCACCCAAAGTCTGGATGGACGCCTATCTGGCAGCCTTTGCCATTGCCGGTGGGCTGCGTTTGGTGACGCTGGACCGCGACTTCAAGAACTTTGTACCCCAGGGCTTAGACCTGCGGCTGCTTAGCCATGACATTGCCACCGATTAGCTGCGACGGTTCAGCCATTGACCATGATCGATGGGTTAACGGCATAATCATCGATACAACAATCGTTTTACGATAAAGGCATTGATATGACCACTGTCACCCTATCACCCAAGTTTCAGGTTGTTATTCCCCAAGCCATCCGCGAAGCCTTGGGCCTCACGGCGGGGGAGAAGCTAAACGTCTTGCGCTACGCCAACCGGGTGGAATTCATCCCGGTGCGACCGATGCAGGAAATGCGCGGCTTTCTGCGCGGCATGGACACTACCATCGTGCGCGAGGACGACCGCCTGTGAGTACGGCCAACGTGATTGATTCGTCGGCTTGGCTCGAATACTTTGCCGACAGCGCCCAAGCCAGTCAATTTGCGCCTGCCATTGAAGACGCCACCAACCTTCTGGTGCCCGTTATCACGCTGTATGAAGTGTTCAAAAAAGTGCTGCGCGAGCGAGGCGAGAACGACGCGCTGCAGATTGCCAGCATGATGCAGAGCGGGCGCATGGTCGACCTGGACAGTACCCTGGCCATGGAAGCCGCCCGCCACCCGTTGCCCCTGGCCGACAGCCTGATCTATGCCACCGCCATGCGATTCAATGCCACGCTGTGGACGCAAGACGAACACTTCAAGGGTCTGCCCCGGGTACGCTTTTTCGCGAAGAACGCCGCTGCATGAGCTTTTCGCGTTACCCGAACTACAAGGACAGCGGCGTGGAGTGGCTGGGGGAGGTGCCGGGGCATTGGGAAGTCAAGCGCGTTCGTTTCGTTGCTGAACTCAACCCGTCAAAGGCAGAACTGGGCAACCTTGCCCGCGACACTGCAGTTTCGTTTTTTCCGATGGATGCCATTGGAGAGGATGGTTCACTGAGGCTGGACAAGGAAAAGCCAATCAGCGAGGTTGAGACCGGCTACACCTACTTTCGCGACGGCGATGTGACACTTGCCAAAATAACGCCCTGCTACGAAAACGGCAAAGGTGCATTGATGCAGGGTTTGCTAATCACGGTATTGGTTTCGGAGACCACTGAGCTTGTTAGGTAGTGACGGGCCCAACGTCTGACTCAAGTTGACCGGAACGTACCTGCACTACGCTGCTTTCTCACTTTCACCGGACTTCACGTTGCAGCTTTGGCGATATCACGCTAATGTACGGCGCAGGGCAGACATCAAAACGGGTCCCAGATGATTCGTACGAAACTTTGCCACAGCATTTCCACCCCTCCCAGAACAAACCCAAATCGCGGCCTTCCTAGACCGCGAAACCGCCAAGATTGACGAATTGGTGGCAGAGCAGCGGCGGCTGATGGAGTTGCTGAAAGAAAAGCGCCAAGCCGTCATCTCCCACGCCGTCACCCAAGGCCTGAACCCCCACGCCCCCATGAAGCCATCTGGCATCGAGTGGCTGGGCGATGTGCCGGCGCATTGGAATGCAACGCCCGTTAAGTTTGTGGCGAAGGTCGGCAACGGTTCTACGCCCAGCCGTGAAGTCCCAGAGTATTGGGCTGAAACTGGGTTCCCATGGCTCAACAGCTCGGTCGTCAACTCAAAGATCGTCACTGAGCCCGAAGGCTTCGTTACAGAACGCGCGCTTCGCGAGTGTCATTTGCCAGTCGTAGTGCCTCCTGCGATTCTTGTTGGAATCACAGGCCAAGGTCGTACGCGTGGAATGGCAGCGATGCTTGGGATTGAAGCCACAATTAACCAGCACGTCGCATACATAAAGCCGAGTACGGTCGACCTCAATGTGGGCTACCTTCTCAAAGTCTTTGAGTCGGCTTACCTGAAACTTCGACGCGACAGCGAGGAAGTGGGTGCAACCAAAGGTGCAATTACCTGCGCACAAATTGGCGATCTGCGCATCCCTCTTCCACCTCTCGCCGAGCAAATTTCAATCGTTCATCACCTCGCCGCTGAATCCGCAAAATTCGACACCCTCACCACCGAAGCCCAACGCGCCATCGACCTCCTCCAAGAACGCCGCACCGCGCTGATCTCAGCTGCCGTCACCGGCCAGATTGATGTTCGCAGTGTTCACTGTGACGAAGTTGAGCTTGTGTCGTAGGGGTCGACTATGAAGCCAGGTGAGCTTATCGTCTGGGCTGCGCCACGACAGCCCAGTCCAGATTAGGGTGATGAAGACGACCTTGTTGTCTGGGTTTCCGTCCCCGCTTCCACGGGGGCTTGAGTCACATTTCATGCATGATTGTCATTGCCGTCCCATTGGATTAGAATTGTTCGTATGCTGACCATCGCCGAGCTGCCTGAATTTATCCGCAGCGCCGACAAATTGCTGTCGGAAGGCGAACGACAAGACATCATTCGTTATTTGGCAGATCACCCAAAAACGGGCGACCTGATGGAGGGTACCGGCGGGGTACGCAAACTCCGCTGGGGGCGTGGCGGGCAGGGCAAAAGCGGCGGCGTTCGCGTTATTTATTACTTTCACGATGACGCAATGCCTCTGTACTTATTGACGCTGTTCGCGAAAGGCGATCAAGCCAATTTGTCCAAAGCAGAGCGCAACGAGTTGGCAGGTTTGGTCAAGCTATTGGTCCAGATTTGGAAAAGGAAACCATCATGAGCACCGGATTCGACAGCATTAAACGCGGTTTGTTAGAGGCTATTGAACACGCTGAGGGCAAAGCGCCCGACACCCGCGTGCACCGCCCGCGCCCTATCGACGTCAAGGCGCTGCGCGCCAAAGTCAGCATGACGCAGGAGCAGTTTGCCGCACGCTTTGGCTTTTCGACCGCCACCCTGCGCCACTGGGAACGCGGCGACCGCTCGCCACACGGCCCGGCATTGGTGCTTCTCAACGTGATTGATCACAATCCAAATGCGGTGATTGAGGCGCTTGCTTGAGTGGATTGTTTTGACTGATTGCTACTAAATCAGTAGCATATTGCGCATATTTCACGGGGGCTGGAGCCCTGTTTTGCTCGCACCTGCTTCGAGCCGGTGTCCAAGGGCTGCATCCTTGCGTGAGCGCTGAGTACACTGGGCAACGCGGACAAAGGCAGACACACAGGGAGGGCCTATGAGCCTGCACAAAGAGATCAGCTTTGAAGACGAAATTTGCCAGCACCTCGCCGCCAGCGGCTGGCTGTATGCCGAAGGTGATGCGGCCCACTACGACCGAACCCGTGCGCTATTCCCCGCCGACGTACTGGCCTGGGTGCAGCAGACCC
>JAXHOO010000003.1:0-37261 GCA_034519365.1 Rhodoferax sp.
GCCATGGGCCAACCGCTGTTGGGCGATGGCGTTTTGCGACGCCTCTGCTGGCAAACGCCGAGCCAACGCCATGCCGCGCCCACCTGCGGCCAGCAGCAACAGCGCGGCAGTGATGCGCGCCGGCAGCCAGCTCAGCACGTCGTCCGCCCGCGCCGCCCATTTGCCGGCCCAGGCCCAGTTCTGGCCTTTGCCGTCATTGGGATAAAGGCCGGGATAGCCCCACATGGCGTCGGCCGTGTTGGCAAAGCGGTAGAGCGCGGCGCCGGGCAGGCCCAACAGCACAAACCAAAAAATGGGGGCGACCACCGAGTCGTTGAGGTTTTCGGCCAGCGTCTCGATGGCGCTTTCGCGCACTTCGGTGGCGCTCAAGTCCGCCACGTCGCGGCTCACCAGCCAACGCAGACGCTCGCGCCCCGCGTCCAACGATTGCGCCAGCGCAGCCTCTACCGCGCGCACTTCGCTTTGCAACATGGCCCAGGCCAACAGCGGCTTCAGCAGCAGGCCCAACGCCAAGCCTGCCGCCCACCAGGGCCAGGCCAGCCGTGTCAGCACCAGGTACTGCAACCCCAATGAAACTCCCAAAACCATAGCAGCTCCCGCAGACCAAACAAGGGCTGCAAGCCAAAATGCCTTGCAATCTACCCGCGCCGGGTCTTGCTGCGTACGGGCCTGCACCCAGCGCCCCGCCCAAGCCAAATAGTTACCCATCCACACCACCGGGTGCAGACGCACCGGCGGCTCGCCCCACCAGCGGTCGACCGCGAGTGCGACGAGCAAGGCCAAGGCGGGCACAAAGTCCATGGGGTTGAGCGCGTGACGTCTGAGGCGCAGCGGCTAGGGTGTGGGGACCGGATGACCGGTCTTCAAACCCAGACGCTGCAATAGCGCACCGTCGGCATCCACATCGGGGTTGGCGGTGGTCAGCAGCTTCTCGCCATAGAAGATGGAATTGGCACCGGCCACAAAACACAGGGCCTGCACGGCGTCACTCATGCTCTGGCGCCCGGCCGACAGGCGCACACGCGCCAGCGGCATGGTGATACGCGACACGGCGATGGTGCGTACAAATTCCAATGGGTCCAGGTCGGGCTCATCGGCAAGCGGCGTACCAGCCACCTTGACCAAATGGTTGATCGGCACCGATTCGGGGTACGGCGCCAAGTTGGCCAGTTCTGCAATCAAGCCCGCGCGCTGCAAGCGCGATTCGCCCAAGCCCACAATGCCGCCGCAGCAAACGCTGACGCCCGCATTGCGCACGCGGGCCAGGGTGTCCAGCCGGTCTTGGTAGTCGCGCGTGGTGATGATGTCGCCGTAAAAATCGGGCGCGCTGTCGAGGTTGTGGTTGTAGTAGTCCAGCCCGGCGTCGCGCAGAGTTTCGGCGTGACCGTCGTTCAGCATGCCCAGCGTGGCGCAGGCTTCCAGGCCGGTGGCTTTGACGACCTTGACCAATTCGGCCACGGCCTCTACATCGCGGTCTTTGGGCGCGCGCCAGGCTGCGCCCATGCAAAAGCGCGTGGCGCCTGCGGCCTTGGCGCGCTCGGCGGCTTCGCGCACTTCGGTCACGCCCATCAGCTTGCCGGCCTCTACGCCGGTGTCAAAGTGCACGCTCTGCGGGCAGTAGCCGCAGTCCTCCGGGCAGCCGCCAGTTTTGACGGACAAGAGCGTGGCCAGCTCAACCAAATTGGGGTCAAAGTGGGCGCGGTGCACGGTTTGCGCCTGGAACATCAGGTCGTTGAAGGGCTGTTCTAGCAAGGCGGCAATTTCGGCCACGCTCCAGACACGCTGCGCGACAGTAGCGCGGGCAACGGGCGACTTATGCGGGGCGTGAAAATGCAAGGCTTGCGCCACGGGCGCCGCAGGGGCTGTCGGGGTGGTGGCGGTGAAGTGTTCACGGACTTCAGACATAACAACTTTCTAAAAATGGTGCAAAACCAGCCGGCAACAGCCCAAACTCACCCGGCGCAAGCGCCCGGTGATAAGCGGCGCCCCAACGGGCTGCCAACGTAACGCAGCGCCCCAGGGCGCGCTTGCGTTCTTCAAAATCAACCACGATCACATTCGCCGCGCCCGCAGGCGCGGCTGGCGATTCCAAGGTGCGGCCATCGGTCAACAACCACAGCCAACTTGCCTCGGGTGTCGCTAGGCCGCGCCGGTGGGCGTGCACTAGCAGGCGGTGCGCCTGTTCTAGCGCCTGCGCCAAGGGCGTACCGCCGCCGCCGCCGCATTGCAAAACATGAACTGCCGCCGCGCGACGGGCTGGCCCCGGAGCCAGTAAAAGCTCTACGCCTGCGCCCCCAAACACTAGCAGCCCTGCTTGGTCGCCCGCGCGGGCCGCTTGCTCCAGCAGCCGCGCCGCATAGCCCTTGGCCAAGGCCAAACGGCCGCCCTGGCGCATGGAGCCCGAAGCGTCTAACACCAGCAAGTGCAAGCGCGACGGCGCGACCACCGGCGTACGGCGACGCAAGTGGGCGCGCTGCAATGGCTGCACGCCCTTGGCCAGCAAGGTCGGCAGCCATGCCACACGGCCTGTTGCACTGGTCTGCTGAACCGCAGACAGCGGGTTCACCGCACGTTGTTGCCACCGCCCGCCGCTGCGCCCTCCTGCGGGGCTGCGGCCGGGGTGGCTCAGGCTTTTTTTGCGGGCCACCCCGCTACCGTGGGAACCCGGGTGGTGGCCACGGGCTGGGGGGCCAAAGCGCCCCAGTCACCTTGCGGCTGGGGCGCTGCGGTGGATGGCGCAGTGGCAGATTCGTTTTTCGGCGCGTTGGGCGCGCGGGGTGGGGGAGACTTTGCGGAGCCGTCTGGGCCGGAAGATGGCGGCATCGCACCACCACCACCCCTACCGGCATCCGTACGCCGATGTGCCAGCGCCAACTCGGCTACCGCGTCCACATCGTCCACTGTCACCGCATCGTGCCCTTCCAGCGCGGCCCAAGCACGCGCCGCATGCAGCATGACCAAATCGGCGCGCACACCGTCTACCCCGGCCGCCAGCGCCAACTGGGCGGCCCGCACCAGCACGGCGTCGGACCAGGCCAACCGTGGCAACGCCGCACGAGCATCTACCACCTGCGCGGCCAGTTCCTGCAAGGCATCCGCATGGACGGCGTGCAAGGCCTGCGGGGCATCGTCAAAGGCTAGGCGCACTTGCAAAATCGCTTGGCGCTCCGTAAGGTCGCGCGGGTTCTCCAGCGCGACCGACAGGCCAAAGCGGTCCAACAACTGCGGGCGCAACTCCCCTTCTTCCGGGTTCATGGTGCCCACCAGTACAAAGCGCGCCGCGTGCTGCTGCGAAATGCCATCGCGCTCCACGGTGTTGACGCCGCTGGCGGCCACGTCGAGCAGCGCGTCTACCAGCGCATCGGGTAGCAAGTTCACCTCATCCACGTACAAAACACCGTCGTGTGCGCGCGCCACCAAGCCGGGCGCCAAGCGCAGTTGCCCATCGCGCAGTGCGTCTTCCACATTCAGCGTGCCTACCAATTGCTCCAAGCTGGCGGCCAACGGCAGCGTCACAAACGGCGCTTGCGGCAGCAAGTCCGCCAGCGCGCGGGCGGCGGTCGATTTGGCGGTGCCTCGCGGGCCGCTGATCAACACACCGCCAATGCCGGGATCGATAGCAGCCAACAGCAAGGCACGTTGCAGCGTTTGCTGGCCCACCAGCGCGGTAAACGGAAACACAGCGGGCGGGATGGTTATCAATTCGGTCATGGGGCAAGGTCCTTACTCAAAGGTGTCTGGTCGTCGGACGATTCCAGCTGCTGCTCCAAGGCCAGCAAATGGTCTTCAATGCGTTCGCGGTGGTCGCCGGGCTCGGCCCACAGGCCGCGTTGCATGGCCTCCAGTAGGCGCTCGCCAATGCTACGCAAGGCCAACGGGTTGTGCTGTTGCAAAAAGGCGCGCGTACCGTCGTCATGCACAAAGGCATCGGCCACCAGCGCGTATTGGTGGTCGCCGACCACACCGGTGGTGGCGTCAAATGCAAACAAATAATCCATTGTGGCGGCGATTTCAAACGCACCTTTGTAGCCATGGCGCTTGATGCCGTCGAGCCACTTGGGGTTGACGGCGCGCGAGCGCACCACGCGAGCGACCTCTTCCGCCAGTGTGCGGATGCGCGGCGAACCGGGCACACTGAAATCGCCGTGGTACAGCGCGGCCGCCGTGCCCGAGAGCTGCTGCACCGCAGCGGCCATCCCGCCTTGAAACTGGTAGTAGTCGTCCGAGTCGAGGATGTCGTGCTCGCGGTTGTCTTGGTTGTGCAGCACCGTGTCGATACCCGCCAGACGTTGCTCAAACGCACCCCGCGCGGCCTTTCCATGTTCGTCTTGCCCATAGGCAAAGGCGCCCGCGCGCAAATAGGCCTGGGCCAAGTCGCCGCTATCGGTCCAGTTGCCACTGGCGATTAGCTCTTGCAGACCAGCACCGTAGCCACCCGGGCGCGGGCCAAACACGCGCCAAGTGGATTGGCGCTCGGCTTCGTCTTGGCTTGCGCCAGCCGCCTGGGCCTGGGCCGCCTCGCGCTGCACACGGGCGCGAATCGGATTGACGTCGTCTGGCTCATCCTCCTCGGGAATCGCGGCCACGGCGCGTACGGCGGTGTCAAACAGGTCGATCACATTCGGGAACGCATCGCGAAAGAAGCCAGAGACGCGCAGCGTCACATCAATGCGCGGGCGGTCCTTCAGCGTCATCGGCAAGATTTCAATATCCACCACGCGGGTGCTGCCCGCGGCCCACTTGGGCCGCACGCCCAAGAGCGAAAACGCCTGGGCGATGTCTTCGCCGCCGGTGCGCATGGTGCTGGTACCCCACACCGACAAGCCCACCGATTGCGGATAGCTGCCGTGGTCTTGCAAGTAGCGTTCGATCACGCGGTCCGCCGCTTTGGCACCCATGGCATAGGCGGTGGGCGTAGGCACGGCGCGTGTGTCTACCGAATAAAAGTTACGTCCCGTGGGCAGTACGTCGGGCCGACCACGAGTCGGCGCGCCGCTGGGGCCTGGCGGTACAAAACAACCCGAGAGGCCGCGCAGCAACTGCGCCATTTCATTGGGCCCACAGGCGTCTAGTCGCGGGCGCAGGGTTTGGCTGATGCGCTGTAAAACGGGCAAGGTATGAGGCCACGCGTCAGGAGAACTTATGGGATCCCGTTCGCCCTGAGCTTGTCGAAGGGCTTCGACAGGCTCAGCCCGAACAGGAAACGGGGCTTCTTCCAGCGCCGTACTCACCAATTGCTTAGCCAGCAACTCCAAGCGTTCACGCGTGTGCCCCGCGTGGCGCCAGGCTTGGTCGCTGAGTTGCTGCAACACTTCGGGACGCGGGCCATTCCATGGCAGCGCCCATTCGGGGCTCAGCGCATCAAAACCGTCCACGCCTTGCAACTTCAGGTCTTGTGCCAGCGCCACCAACAAGCTGCCCTGCCCTGTGGCTTTTCCACCGGGAAAGCGGGCCAGCGCCACCAAGGTATCGGTGCGCTGGCGCCCTTGGGGGGAGCGGCCCAGAATGTGCAGGCCATCGCGGATTTGTGACTCTTTGATCTCGCACAAGTAGGCATCCAGCCGGGTCAACAGGGCTTCGCGCCCCGCATCATCAGCGGGCTTCTCGAAACCCAACTCTTGGTGCAGGTTGTTCTCCAGCACGTTATCCAGAATGCTCACGCGCAGCAGCTTGGCGCGGCGCGGGTCCAGCGACAGGGCTTCGTAGTATTCGTCCATCTGCCGCTCTAGCGCCTGCAGCGGGCCATACGTCTCGGCGCGGATCATGGCGGGCATCAGGTGGTCGATGATGACGGCCTGCGTGCGCCGTTTGGCCTGGCTGCCTTCGCCAGGGTCGTTCACGATAAAGGGGTACAGGTGCGGCAGCGGGCCCAGGATGGCATCAGGCCAGCAGGCCGCGCCCAGCGCCACACTTTTGCCAGGCAGCCATTCCAAGTTGCCATGCTTGCCGACGTGCACCACGGCGTCCACCGCAAAGCTGCGGCGCAGCCAAAAGTAGAACGCCAGGTAGTTGTGCGTGGGCACCAAATCCGCGTCGTGGTACGTCGCTACCAAGTCCAAATCGCGGCCGCGCGCGGGCTGGTTACCCACAAACACTTGGCCATAGCGCTGGCCCGACACCATGAAGCACCCAGCGCGCACCATCGGGTCTTGCGCGGGCTGGCCCCACAGCGCGTTAACGGCCTCTTGGCTCTCGGCAGGCAAGGCGTCGAAGTCCGTCAGGTAGTCGGCCATCGCCAAACTTTGGCCTGCGGGGCGCGCGTCGTTGGCGTCCAGGTTGTTGGTAATGCCGCGCACCAGGTCGGCCATCAACGCGTCACTGTCCTCGGGCACAACTCCGGCGGTATAGCCCGCATCGCGCAGGGCTTGCAAAATCAATACGGTAGAGGCCGGTGTATCCAGTCCCACGCCATTGGCCAGGCGCGAATCGTCGTTGGGGTAGTTGGCCAAAATCAACGCCACGCGCTTGTCCGCATTGGGCTTGTCGCGCAACACGCACCAGCGGCGCGCCATCTCCGCCACAAAGGCAATGCGCTCGGGCTCGGGTTGGTAGCGCACCACGTCTACCTCAGTGCGCTCGCAGCGCCAGGCCAGGCCCTTGAAACTGATGGCACGGGTGCCAATGCGGCCATCGACCTCGGGCAACACCACCTGCATCGCCAAGTCGCGCGGGGCCAGGCCGTGCGGGTCGGCTTGCCATTGCTCTTGCGAGCAGCCTGCCGTGATGAGCTGCAATACCGGCGCATCGCCCGCTATGCGCTTGGCAAGAGCCTCCGGTGGCACGCTCATCACTTCGTCATTGCCATCCAGCGCCGCGACCGCAAAGCTGGTGGCATTCAAAACCACCGCCACGCGGTGCTCGGCCGCCACCGCTTGCAGCAAGGCAAAGCTGGTGGGGTTCTTGAGCGAATCCACTGCTACCGCCACGCCATTCACCCCCGCTGCATTCAAAGCCGCCAGCATGGCGTCAAACAGCGCGGTGTTGCCCGACTCATAGTGGGCGCGGTAAAAAATCAACATCGCCACGGGTGCCCCGGGCAACCAAGGGGTCAACGTCGTTTTCGGCTGGTACACCAGCGCGGGCGGCAGCACCACGGCGGGTGCTGGGCGCGCACCCAGGCCAAACGCCGCGTGGCCGATGAGTTGAAAAAAGTTGTGCGCGTTATCCCGCCCACCTTCGCGCAAACAATGCCAGAGGTGGCGGCAGTCGTCTTGCGGCGCAGTGCTGCGCAAGAGCAGTTGCAGGTCTTCGGACATATCGCCTGAAAACATCGCCAGCCATTGCCCGCGTTCCTGTGCCAATGCCATGGCCTGCTCCACCACATAGGCCCAATCGCTGGGTGCCCCCAAGTGGTCGATGATGACCACGCGGGCGTGGCGCAGCACCTCGTCCACGTACATGTCCATGCTGGCGGGCTGACGCAGCCACATCAGGTTGACCAGACGCACCGTGGGGTAGCTGGCGTCTAGGCCCGCAGCCACATCGGCCAACAACGACAAGGTGGTGTCGGCCGCACTCAGTACCACGATGTCGCCGGGCGTTTGCGCCACGCGCACCACACCCAAACCATCGTCTTCTACGTGGCCACCAGGGCGAGTGGAAAGCAAATGCATCGCGTTACGACCTCAAAATTCGTCTGTTCAACCGCACTTACGCGGGTATTGCGACCGACTGCAGCGCCACCTGCAGCTCGCTTTGCAACACAGCCGCATCCAAGTGGTCGCCAATCAACACCAGCCGCGTAACGCGCGCCTCATCGCTGCGCCAGGCGTGGTCAAAGTAGCTATCAAAGCGCTGGCCCACGCCCTGCACCACCAAGCGCATGGCAGTACCGGGCAAGGCCACGAAGCCTTTGACTCGGTAGATTTCATGGCGCTGCACCAAGGCGGCCAGCGCGCGCAGCAGTTGCGCGCGGTCAGCCACGTCCAGTGCCACATTCACGGAATCAAACGCATCGTGGTCGTGGTCTTCTTCCTCATCGTGGTGGGTCTTGCGCTGGTCGATGTCATCTTCCACCGCTTTCTCCAGCCCCAGCAACACTTCTGGCGCAATGCGGCCATGCTGGGCGTGCACCAGCTTCACGCCAGGGCGGGTTTCCACGCGAATAGCGGTTTCGACACGGGCCAAGGTGGCCGCGTCCATGCCGTCCGTCTTGTGCACGATGACCAAGTCGGCCGTGGCCAACTGGTCTTCAAACAGCTCATGCAGTGGAGAGTCGTGGTCGAGGTTTTCGTCCGCGCGGCGCTGGGCGTCTACCGCCACCGGGTCGTCGGCAAAGTCACCGGCGGCCACGGCGGGGGCGTCTACCACCGTGATCACCGCATCCACCGTAAAGGCATTGCGCAAGGCGGGCCACTGAAACGCCTGTACCAGCGGCTTGGGCAGCGCCAGGCCCGAGGTTTCGATAACCAAGTAGTCAATCTCGTCGCGGCGTGCTGCCAGGAGTTCCATCACCGGAGCAAACTCTTCTTGCACAGTGCAGCACAGGCAACCATTGGCCAACTCGTACAACTGCCCGTTCTCTTTGCCGTCTTCATCGCAGCCAATGCCACAGCTGCGCAGCAGTTCGCCGTCAATACCCAACTCGCCAAACTCGTTGACGATAACGGCAATGCGCTTGCCCTGAGCGTTCGTCAACAAGTGGCGCAAGAGCGTGGTTTTTCCACTGCCCAAAAAGCCGGTAACGATGGTGGCGGGGATTTTGCGGGTTTGCATGGCAGTGGTCTTTGGAATAGGTTTTGAAAATGCTTGAAAAAGTACGTGTTTAAAAACTCAACGCTTCGCAGGCGGAAGGCCCACCAAGCAATCGGCCAACAACTGGGCCGCATCGCCCAATCGCGGGCCGGGGCGCGAAATCAGTTCCCAGCGCGCGTCATCCAGCATGCAAATTTGCTGCTGGCGCACTGCGGGCATGTCTGACCAACCTGGGCGCTCGGCCACATGAATCAGGCTGGCACGGGGCCCGATGATCAGGTCGGGCGCGCGCCGCACGATCATTTCGGGGTTAATTTTGGGGAATAAGCCCATGTCACCGCCCACGACGTTCACCAGTCCCAGCCTAGCGGTGGTTTCGCCGATAAAGCTTTTGTCGCTGGCGGCGTTGGGGCCGGGGCCTACTTCAATGTAGACACTGCGCCCGCGCAAAGCCTGTGGCACGCGCTTGGCGGCGGCGTCAATTTCTTTGTCCATGCGCTGAATCAGCTCGGCCGCCCGCGCGGGCACGCCCAGCAACTGGCCCAGCGCCAACAGCATGCGTTTCAAGTCTGCATGGGTGCGTGAATCAAACATCTGCACGGGTACGCCCAGCGCGCTCAGGCGCTCACCGGCCCGGCTGCGCGGCCCGAGCAAGACCATATCGGGGAGCAGCGTCACGATGCGTTCGATTTGTGCATCAGCCAAACCGCCCAATCGGGGCAGCGTGGCAGCTTGGTCGGGGTTATCGGAATAGCGGTCGGTGCCCACCAACTGAGCACAGTAACCCAGCGCGCACACTGCGTCGGTCAACGACGGCGACAGCGTCACGATGCGTTGCGGCGCGCGGGGGTTGCCCTGCGCGCCCGCTGGCCAGCCAGCCAAGCCGGAGAGCAAGGTCAGCGTTGCCAAACCCACACCGCGAATCGTCGGACGCAGCGAGCTATCACGTCGTGCCGTGGGCTGCCGCCCATGCAAGGCAAGCTGCGGTGCGGTCATCAGTCTTCAATCCCGCGCTGGGCCGGCACACCGGCTTTGAAGTGGTGTTTGATCAGTGTCATCTCGGTTACGGTATCGGCCAACTCCACCATTTCGGCTGGTGCACCTCGGCCCGTTAGCACCACATGCACATGCGGCGGACGCTCACGCAAACAGGCCAGCACCGGTTCCAGCGGAATCCAGCCATAGCGCAGCGGGTACATGATTTCGTCCAGCACCACCATGAAATGCGCACCCGCACGGATGGTGGCTTCGGCTTGCGCCCAGCCGGCCTGGGCCAACTCAGCGGAATGGTCCAGATCTTTGCTCTTCCAGCTGAAGCCGTCGCCCAGGCCCACGATAGGAATACCGAGTTGCTCGAACAAGCGGTGCTCGCCAAAACGGGCCGAGGGTACTTTCATAAACTGGTAGACCTTGACAACCTTGCCCCGGCCGTGGGCACGCAAGGCCAGCCCGAAAGCGGCCGTGCTTTTGCCCTTGCCGGTGCCGGTGTGAACGATCACCAGGCCGCGCCGTTCGCCTTGCGGCTTAGGCGTGTCCCGCAGAACGGGAGGCGCTTCAATTTCCATGACCGCCTACCCCTTAGGCCGCGCTGTAAAGGCGCTTGTCCACTGCCACCGAGCCCTTGAGGCGGTGCAGCCACTTGGCAACGGCCAAGATACCCAGGTCCGCCAGAGGCTCGACCAACACCACAGCCATGTAGGCGGCACCAAAGCTGGCGATGCTTTGCAGGTTCTCCACCCCCATACCTCGGCCGTAGATAGCCCAAAAGCCGACCCACAACACGATGCCACCTTGGTAGGCCATCGACAGCTTGAGCGCCTGCGCATAGCCCAGATCCACGTAGGCGGTGCTTTGCGGAATGATGCGACGTGCCAACGCAGCCGTAGCAAACAAAGGCACCAACAAGGTGGTGACGTTCATGCCGTACTGGGGCAAGTCAAACGGCGCAAAGGTCAAACCTTGCACCAACAGACCGCCGGCCAAGCCCAGGGCTGCGGGCGCTAGCCCAAAGACCAGCATCAGCGTGGTGCCCAAGATCAGGTGGACCTCTGACACGCCCACGGCGTGGTGCGGAAACACCTCAAAGAAGCAAAACACCAAAATCGCACAAATGGCCGCGCGCAATGACAGTGCCATCGTGCCATCGGTCTTGATGGTGTCCCATGACAGCTTGGCGGCGTAGCCCAGGGCGCCCGCAGCGGTGGCGTAGCTCAAAGCAATCTTGCTGGCGTCTACCAGTCCAGGTTCAATATGCATATCAATCTCCTTTGGGTTAAAAACACGAACTCACACAAGGCACAAGGTGGGCTTACATGCCCACCAACTATCGAAAAACGATTTGAGAGCTATAAAAATTTCACCTCCCTTTTGGTCTGGGGCAGTGCAACCCACTGCCCTTCAATCGAGTGGATGGCAATGCGTTGGTCGAACACATCGATCAATGCTTGATGGGTGGTGCGGTCGTCCGTCGCACCGTGGTGCAGCACCCGCCCCTCAGTCATCACCACCAGGCTGTTCGCATGCAAGGCCATGCTGATCTCATGCAGCACGCTGACTACCGTCGTGCCCTGCGCCACCAGCGCCTGCACCACGGCCAGCCAGTCGGCTTGGTGCGGTGGGTCCAGATTGGCCAGGGGCTCGTCCATCAGCAGAACCTGGGCTTGCACTGCCAAAGCGCGGGCCAACAAAACGCGTTGGCGCTCGCCGCCACTTAATTGGCCCAGCGGCCGGTGGCGCCATTCCCAGGCTTGGGTCACTTGAAGGGCTTGTTCAACGGCCGCGTGGTCTGCCACGCTGGCCGGCGCTAACCACGCTTGGTGCGGCAACCGGCCCAACATGGCCACGTCCCACACCGTCAAATCATCGGCCGAGGCTTCGTTCTGGCCCAGCCACGCCAGCTGGCGGGCGCGTTCGCGGTGCGGCAGGCGGTGCAGGTCTTGGCCCAAAAGCGTGACACGGCCAGTGTGCGCCAGCACGCCAGCCAAGCACTTGAGCAAGGTGGACTTGCCCGCGCCGTTGGGGCCGACGATGCTGGTCCATTGGCCCGCTTCCATCGACAAACTGATATCCCGCAATATCAGGCTATTTCCGAGGCTAGCCCTTATGGAGTCTGCGCCAAGCGCTATTATTTTAGGAGTTGTCATGACGAGCGCCCTCCTACGCCGGCGGTGCCACGGTGCATCAGCCACAGCAAGTAGCCGCCGCCCAACACCGCCGTCAACACGCCCACCGGCAACTCTTGCGGCGCCAACAGCCCGCGCGCCAAGGTGTCGGCCGCCATCAGCAACACGCCGCCCACCAGGCTAGACAACAGCATCAGGTACCCGTGCGTGGTCTTGACCACCGAGCGCACCAAATGCGGCGCGGCCAGACCGACGAATGCAATCAACCCGGTTTGGGCCACGGCCGTGCCGGTGGCCAGTGCCAACACGGCCACCAGCGCCGCGCGCATCGGAGTCACCGGCAGGCCCAGGCTGATGGCCGTGGCATCGCCCAGGCTCAGCCCGTCCAGCACGCGCGCCAGCAGCCAGGCCGCCATCACGCAGATGGCCCACACCCCGCCCATCAGCGCGGTCGATGTCCAGCCCACAAACGCGGTGGAGCCCAACATAAAGGCCTGCATGGCCTGCAGCGAATCAGGCGAGAACAACAACACCAAATGCGTCATCGCGCCCAGCACCACGCCCACCACCACCCCGGCCAGCAACAGGCGCAGCGTATGGCCCACGCCGCGCGACAAGGCCAGCGTCAGCATCACCGCCAGCACAGCACCGACAAACGCGGCACCGGTCAGCCCCAGCCGAACCCAGACGCTGCTGGAAAACACGCTAACGGCCACGCCGCCATTCATCATGTTGCCCCCGCCTAACATGCCCGCGCCGCCACCTAGCGCCGCCAAGGCCAGCGCCACGCCCAAGGACGCGCCCGAAGCGCTGCCCAACAAATACGGGTCGGCCAGCGGGTTGCGAAACAGGCCCTGCGCCACCGCACCGGCCAAGCCCAACAAGGCGCCAGCGGCCCAGGCACCGACGGTGCGCGGCAGCCGAATCTCCCACACAATTTGTTGTGCCATGGCGGTTTGTTCCGGATCTAGCGTGGGGTTCCACAGCGGGCCCAGCAGATTTTCCAAGCCGGTGCTTCCCACGCAAATGCCCAGCGCGGTCAAGCCCATGGCTAACAGCACGCCGGCCCACACCAGCCAGACCACGCGGGCGTTCTGCGCCGGTATCACGGCTTTGCCCCTACCGACTTCTGGGGCGCCTTGGTTTCTAAACACCGGGCCATGATGCGCGCCGCCTCAGCCATGCGCGGGCCGGGGCGCACCAACACATTGGCCTCTTCAGTGGGAAAGATGCAAACGCGTTGCTCGCGCAGCGCGCGAATGCTGTGCCAACCGGGCCGGGCCATCAGGCCGTCGGCGCTGCGCTGGCCGATCAGGATGACATCGGGGTTGGCGCGCACGATGTACTCGGGGTTCAGCTTGGGAAACGGCTCCAACTTGGCCGGCACGATATTTTTGACACCCAGGCGCGTCAACGTTTCACCGATGAAGGACGCCTCGCCTGCGGCATACGGCCCTTGGTTCACTTCAAAGTAGACCTTCGTGCCGCGTACGGCGGGGGGGAGCGACTGCGCTGCGGCCGACACCCCTGCATCAATCGCGCGCCAGATGCGAGCGGCATCCTGCACCTCTAGTAATTGACCCAGCTTGAGCATGACGCGCTGCACATCGGCGTGGGTCTTGGGCTCCAGTGCCACCACTTTGAGTCCCAGCGCCTCCAGCCGCTCACCCGCACGGGACGACTTGGCCATCAGCACCACATCGGGTTTGAGTGCCACGATCATTTCGATATTCGGGTCCAGCCCACCGCCCACTTGCGGCAGTTTTTGCAGGCTGGCCGGAAAGTTGGAGAACCGATCCACCCCGACAAGACGGTGGCACTGGCCCAGCTCGCACACGGTTTCGGTCAACGAGGGAAGAAGGCTCACGATGCGTTGGGGGGCTGTGGCCAAGGTGATAGTGACACCACGGTCGTCGATGACTTGGAGGGCGTGGGCAGGCGTTGAAAAGGTGGAAGCCACTGAAATAGCCATCCCCAAAGTCAGCACATTGGCCCGCGCTCCTAGCAACAGGCGCAGAAGGCGGGGTGCTTGGGGGCTTTGCGCAGGTAAAGGAGGAGCCCGCAACGCGGGCGGGGGACACGGAGCAAAGCGCCCAAGCAAGCCGCATTCGGCCAGTAGCCACAGTCCGCGAAGGCTGCTGAATGCATGAATCGTCATGAAGCGTCTTTCAAAGTCAACGGCAGGCCGGCGGCCATCAGCGTGACGCGTTGGCAGGCGGCGGCCATGTCTTGGTTCAATCGACCCAGCGCGTCTACAAAGGTCCGCACCTCGCGCCCCATCGGAATCACGCCCAAACCAATCTCGTTACCCACCAACACCACGGGGCCGGGGGCTTGTTCAATTGCTATCAATAGAGAAGCTGCTTGCGCAATATCCACGAGGGCTAGAGGCCGATTTGACTCTAAACTTGTCGCTGATTCAGCCGGCATGAGCAAGTTGGTGAGCCACAGCGTCAGGCAGTCCACCACCACCAGCGTCTGTGCATTGCTGTGCTGGCGGATCGCGTCTGCCAACGCCAGCGGCTCTTCCACAGTGCGCATACCCGGTACGCGCTCGGCCCGGTCTGTCTGGTGGAGGGCAATGCGCTGGCGCATCTCTTCGTCCCAAGGTTGGGCAGTGGCAATCAGCACAGCGCGGTGATCGGGGCTTTGCGCCAGCCACTGGTGCGCCAGCAGCTCGGCACGGCGCGACTTGCCGCTTTTCTGGCCGCCCAAAATGAGTTCGCTGCGAGCCACAGAAAGTGGCGTGGGTTCGGTCATGGCGAGTCCTCAGAAGGGTCGTTTTGCGCGGCGCAGGAGCCGCCGAGCCTGCCCGCTTGGTCGGCGTCCATCCACTGCACGATGATCTGGTGCATCTTGGCAACACCATCGGTCAGCGCGGCGGGGCCGGGCTGGAGGATGTCGGGCGATTTGATTTCGAACAACTGGTGGTGGCGAACGGCATTCACCACACCCCAGCCCTCACGCGCCACCACGTTCTCGGAACGAAACTTCTTGCCACACCACGAGCCCAAAATGATGTCGGGGTTGCGGCGCACGATCTCGGCGCCGTCGGCAATGATGCGGTTCTTACCCTGCGACTCCACCGCCAACTCGGGAAAGCAATCGTCGCTACCCGCGATACCCATGAGTTCTGACACCCAGCGGATGGCACTGATATGCGGGCTGTCCCACTCCTCAAAGTAGACCTTGGGTCGGCGGGCACCGGCAGCCACTTTGGCGGCTACCGCCTCTTGCATCGCGCGCAGGTTGGCCTGCATGACAGCGATCTGCCGCAGGCCCTGTTCGGCCTCACCCACCATCGCAGCCAGCTGGTACAGCATGGAAAAAATCTCTGCCACGCTGCGCTGGTTGAAGATAGTGACCTGCACACCTTTGCGCACCAGCTCCGCCGCAATGTCGGCCTGCATGTCTGAAAAGCCGAATACGCAGTCCGGACGTAGCTCCAGAATTTTGTCAATCTTGGCGCTGGTAAACGCACTCACACGCGGCTTCTCTTCACGCGCACGGCGCGGCCGCACGGTGTAGCCGGAAATACCGACAATGCGCGCGTCTTGCCCCAACAAGTACAGCCACTCGGTCGTCTCTTCGGTCATGCAAACGATGCGCTGCGGGCCGGTGGAGAAGTTCAACCAATCAGTGCTCATGCGCTTGCCTCCATCGGCGCGGTGAATAGTTCCACCACGGCGGCTGGGCACGAAGGGAACCAGGCGTGGAAGTAACTGGCGCGCACACTGCCCTGTTGCCAGAGCGCCTCGCCTGCGTCGGGTGCAGGCGCGGTATCGGGCCTCGACGTACGCGCCACGGCCTGCAACGGAGTTTGCGTAGTGGAGTAGTGGAAAGTATGGCCACGGAGCGTACCGCTCGCCAGTGCCAGCTGTTGCGGGCCCAGGCCCGCCAAACGCTTCTGCATCGTCACCTCGCCCGGCAAAAGGCCCCATTGCGCGTGGCGCTGACCATCGGCCATCACCAGCGTGTCAAACAGCGCCATCATCCCGCCGCACTCCGCCCAGACCGGCTTGCCCGTTGCCATGTGCGCGGCCAAGCTGTCGTGCATGGATCGGTTGGCGGCAATCACCTCAGCATGCAACTCCGGGTAGCCCCCTGGAATCCACAGCGCATCGCAAGGCGGCAGCACAGCATCAAGTAGCGGCGAAAAGTACACCAGCTCAGCCCCCAGCGCCCGCAAACAGTCCAGGTTGGCCGCGTAAATAAAGCAAAACGCAGCATCCCGCGCAACCGCAACCGTCTTGCCCTGCAACGTAGGGAGCTTGGGTGGCAGAGGGTTCTGCGCAGGTAAAAGGGGGAGGCCAAAGGCCGGAGGACACGGAGCAGAGCCCTCTGCCATCCAAGCTCCCGGCGCGATCGGTGCACCAGTCTGAGCAGCCTCAGGCACGACAAAATCCACCGCCCAACGCTGCAAATCCTTCAAAGTCATTTGACCCAAAGGCGTCCCAGCCAACGCATCCGCCGCCGCGTCCAGCCGCTCCAGCGCATCCGGAATTTCACTCGCCACCGTCAACCCCAAATGACGCTCCGGCAAGGTCATCGCAGCGTTGCGCATCACCGCACCCATAAAGTGCGCTGGCTCCCGCACGCTGTCTTGCAACATCTGCGCATGGCGCACACTGGCCACGCGATTGGCCAACACGCCGGCCCAGGGCAAATCCGCGCGGTAATGTTGCAGCCCAAAAGCCAGCGCCCCAAACGTGCCCGCCATGGCCGAAGCATCCACCACCGCCAAAACAGGCAACCCAAAGCGCTGCGCCAAATCGGCCGCGCTGGGCTCGCCATCAAACAGGCCCATCACGCCTTCCACGATGATCAGGTCCGCATCCTTTGCCGCCGCATGTAGACGCGCACGGCAGTCGGCCTCGCCGGTCATCCACAGGTCCAACTGGTACACCGGCGCGCCACTGGACAAGGTGTGCCAATACGGGTCCAAAAAGTCCGGCCCGCACTTGAACACCCGCACCTTGCGCCTCTGGCGCGTGTGCAAGCGCGCCAAGGCAGAGGTGATGGTGGTCTTACCCTGACCGGACGCAGGCGCGGCGATCAAGATGGCGGGGCAGGACACAGAGGTTGTCATGGATTTACTGGGGCGCCCAAGTCAGGTTGACAAAGAGCGACTGGCCTTGGGTAGCGTAGGTACTGGCTAAGGCATAACTTTTGTCCAACAGGTTGTCGACCCGTGCCTGCAAGGTCCAGTCGCGGGCCACGGGGCGGCTCGCGGTCAGGTTCAGCAACACATAGCCCGGCAACAAGAGCGAGTTGGCCGCTGAGTCATACCTGTCACCCGCCAATTGCGCATCAGCACCCAGTGTCCAAACCCCCACCCGGGTGTTCAGACCCACGGTGCCATGCTGGCTCGCGCGGCGCGGCAGCAGTTTTCCAGTCACCTTGTCGCGCGGGTCTTGCAAGTCCAGCGACGCATAGACGCCCACATTGCCCCAGCGTGTCGCCCCCGATACCGTCATGCCGGTGTACTCAGCCTCTGCCGTGTTGGCATAACAACCCCGGCTAGCCAACGCCACCGGCGGGCCGCCGTTTTGACACGCCCCTGAGCCCACCACATAGGTAATCAGGTTGCTTACTTGGTTGCGGTACAGAACCATACCGAGGTTGCTACTGCCCTGGGTGTAGCGCAGCCCCGCCTCCACATTGGTGCTGACTTCCGGCTTCAGGCTGGCGATACCGTATTTGCTAAAGCGGTGGTACAGCGTAGGCGCACGAAAAGCGCTCCCGGTGGAGGCGGTGGCGCGCCACTGGGGCGTGAACGCATAGCCATAGGCCACGCTACCGGTGCCTTGCGCACCGAACTCGCTGTCGCTGTCGTTGCGCCAATTCAATTGAACGGTGTGGCCACCGGCGTTGTAGCCATAGCCCAACGCCACTGCATCCTGTGAACGCATGCGGTCAATCGGTGCGTTCGTCAGTTGGTCTTCCTTGCGTTCCAGCGCCGCAGTCACCAAGTGCGCACCAAGCTTGAAATTGTTTTGCAGCAGGTAGCTGCGCAGGGTGGTAACCGTCAAGTAGGGCGAGGGCTGGGTCTCGTACTTATCGCGCGACTCGGACACAGAGAACTTCGTGCTGTAGACATTATTCCATTGGCCTTGCCAATTCAACCCCACCGCCTGTAAGTTGTAGAAAGAGCGGGCGTCGCCCGTCAGTCCGCTGTCGTACTGCGAATTCAATTGGCTGGTCAGGGCCGTAGCCTCCAGGCGGTGCTCCGGATTGATTTGCCACCCCAAGCGGCCACTGGCCGACTCCAACCGGTAACCGTCTTTGTCGGGGTTTTGCGTGCCAATAGTGCGCGAATTAAAACCGGTGCTGCTCTCATTCGCCACGTTGAGCGCGTAGTCCACACCTTGGTTCGCCCCGCTAAACCCCAGCGAGGCTTTGCTGGTATCAAAGCTGCCGCCGCCGATAGACGCCACTGGCACGAAAGCGCTTTCGCCTTTGCGCGTAAAAATCTGAATCACGCCCGCCATGGCGTCTGAGCCATATACCGCTGCAGCCGGTCCACGCAAGACTTCCACACGGTCGATCTGCGACAGCGGAATCGCCTGCCAGTTGGCGCCGCCAGTGGACTGGGAGTCGACCCGAACACCGTCGATATACACCGCCGTAAACCGGGTTTCTGCACCGCGGACATACACGCTGGTGGTGCCACCAGCCCCACCGTTGCGGGCAATTTCAACGCCAGGAACGCGGGCCAGTACGTCGCCCAAACCCGCTGCACCGCTACGCTCCAAGGTATCCCGATCCAAGATGGTCACATCGGCCACCAAATCAGACAAAGGCTGGGCCACACGGGTAGCAGTCACCACCACTTCTTCAAGCTGCACGACCCGCGCCTGGGGCGCGAGCTCGGACTGGGCCGAAGCCGAAAATGCAGCAGCCAACGCAAAAGCAGACACTGCCCAGCGCACACAAATAACAGGTATTTTCATTGGAGAAACCATCAACATAAGTCCTCACCGGCTTCCCCGCCAGTGCTTGGACGTCACGGTTGCGCTGCCTTAAAAAAGACGCGCGCGACCACCGTGTTGGCCGGTATCCGGGCTGGTGGAACAACCTCCATCGCCTTCCCAAGCGCGTGTTCAAAACGCTCAGTGGCTGTGATGGAAGCGGAGCCCATGAAAGACCATAGGCTCGTCCACTTACCGTTGCGGGGGCAGCGCAGGTTAGGTTGGCTGGTGTCAGCGTCTCCCTCCTGCTTCCCGTTGAACTGCAGCGTGTGAACCACACCGCGAGCACCAACAGCGGGATTCTAACGGTGGCAGACGCGCTACCATGCCAACCTGCCCCCTACAATGTCTGATCTATGGCGAACCAGACCCCCATCGACCAAATCGCAGAGCGTGTTGAACGTCTCTTGCTGCGCTATGAAGAACTGCAACGAACCAATGCCTTGCTAACTTCACAGGTGGAAAGCCTGGCCCACGAACGGGACAGCCTAAAGTCGCGCTTAAATGCCGCGCGGGCCCGGGTTGATGCCCTGCTGGAACGCCTGCCCGACGCCTTGGCTACCCAAAAAGACGCACCATGAAACAGCTCGAAGTTCAAATCCTGGGACAAAGCTACCTGCTGGGTTGCCCCGAAGGTGGCGAAGCGCGCCTGCTGGAGGCGGTAGAACGCGTAGACACCGCCATGTGCAAAATTCGCGATGCGGGCAAGGTACGGGCACGGGATCGAATCGCCGTGTTGGCCGCGTTGAACCTCGCTTTTGATCTCTCGGACAACCAGGCTGCCCCTGTTACACCAGTGGTTGCATCTGCCGGCGCCCTCCCCGCCGCCGATAGTTCGGCAGGAGACGGCAATGTGCTGCTGATTTCTTTGTTGGAACGCTTGGACGCCGCCCTGAGCGAAGACGGCCGGTTACTGTAAAGCGCGACGCAATGGGGGCACTGCGGGCCTACAATAGAAACGTCTGCGAAACTGCCGGGCTTTATATTTCTTGAACCAATGCTCATTGAGCCAGGGCTTGGAATATTGCCTCGCTAGCGTGATCATCTCGCGTTAGATGAACCCAAAGCGGGTGCTGACCTCGCCCACCTGAACCCCGGTTCAGGATGCCGGTCCGGTGGACCTTCGCAGACACCCTATTCTTGGGTATGGCGGCCCTGCCATCCAACCAACACCTCCTCCCTGAACCACCATGACCATTGAGCCCCTGATCATCGTCGAGCTCGCGTTGTTGGGCCTGTGTACCGGATTTGCAGCGGGGTTGCTCGGCATTGGTGGCGGAATGCTGATTGGGCCATTCATGACCCTGATTCTTTCTGCCAGGGGCCTGCCGGCAGATCTGGCGGTGAAGATGGCGATTGCTACGTCGATGGCCACCATCATGTTCACCAGTATTTCCAGCGTACGCGCCCACCACCAGCGAGGTGCCGTGCGCTGGGGGGTGGTGCGTGGACTAGCGCCGGGCATCGTGTTGGGCGGTGCCATCGCCAGCTTGGGTGTCTTTGCGCTACTCAAAGGCACCTACTTGGCCCTGCTGTTCGCCGTGTTTGTCGGCTACTCGGCAACCCAAATGTTTTTGGACAAAAAACCCAAGCCCAGCCGCCAGATGCCTGGCATGCTGGGGCTCACCGCGACCGGCGGTGTCATCGGCTTTTTGTCTGGCTTGGTGGGCGCTGGTGGCGGTTTTGTCAGCGTGCCGTTCATGGTGGCCTTCAATGTAACGGTGATTAACGCCGTGGCCACCAGCGCGGCGCTGGGCTTTCCCATTGCGCTGGCGAATACAGCCGGCTATGTCTGGAGCGGCCTCCATATCACCGGCCTTCCAGAATGGTCGTTGGGCTACGTCTGGCTTCCGGGCTTGGCGGTGATTGCCAGCTGCAGCGTACTCACGGCGCCACTGGGTGCGCGCACGGCCCACCGCCTGCCCGTTGCCCAGCTCAAAAAGGTGTTTGCCGTTTTGCTCTACGCCCTGGCCGCCTACATGCTGTACAAGGCCGTCAAGGGTTAGCAATCGTCAGCGCTCGGCGCATTAAAGGCGGCGGATAGGCTGGTGTCGCCAGACGCCACGGTAGTAGGCTGTTTGCAGGCCGAGCATGACCAAAAAGGCAACCGGGTAGGCGGCCCAAATACCGTCTAGGCCGTAAGTCCGGCTCAAGACCCAAGCCACTGGCACCTCTACGCAGGCAATTGCAAACATGCTGATGAGGGTCGGCACCAGCACGGCACCACTGGCCCGCATCAGGCCGGAGAGCACCATCGACATGCCCATCACCACGCTGCTCCACAGCATGATGTGCAACAAGCCTTGCGCCATCTCAACCACGGCCGGATCGGTAATGAACAAGCCCAGCATGCTGCGCGAGAACAGGTAGCCCAGCGCCACCAATGAGCCGGTCAGCACCAAATTCATGACGATGCCGGTGCGGGCAATCTGGCCCAAGGTATGACCCCGCCCTGCCCCAATCGCCTGCGCCCCCAAAATGGACGCGGTGATGGCAATGGAGATCGCCGGAAACTGCACGTAGGACACGATCTGGTTCACAGCACCGTAGGCAGCCGTGGCCTGCGAGCCATACCGATTGACCAAAAACAGCACCGCGATCTCGGCCAGCGAAATCGTGATCATGGACAAGCCCGTGGGCAGGCCAATACGCAGCACTTTTTTCAGAATGGCCGTATCGATGCGCAGGTACTTGCGAAATGCCGCGTTGGGTGCCAGCGGATGGCTATTGCGCAACAGATACCAGCCCGTCCAGCCCATGGCAATCAGGTAGGACAGCACCGCCGCGTAGGCGCCGCTGACCACACCCATACGTGGCAAGCCCAGCCAGCCTTGGATCAGCGCGGGCGTAACGACCAGCCCCACCACGGTGGAGATGCACAGCGTTTTGAGCGGCGTCTTGGTATCACCGACACCGCGCAACATGGATGTCGCCAGCAAAAACACGAAGATACCGGGCGCCGCTACCAAGGTGACGCGGGCGTACGCAATCGCATCGGGCAGGATGTCGGCCGGCGTGCCCAGGGCGCGCAACATCGCGTCGGTAAAGGTGCCACCAAACAGCGCAACCGCCAAGCCGGCATACACGCCCACCATCAGCGTCGTTGCCGCGATGGCGCGCACCCGCTCAGGCTCCTTCGCACCCCAAGCTTGGCCAATCAACACCGAGGCACCCGCACCCAAACCAATCATGAAGGCGATCAGGAAGAAAATCACCGGAAAAAAGGCGGATACCGCCGCCATGGCTTGCACGCCCAGCATCTGTCCTAGGTAAATGTTGTTCACCGTGCCCGACAGGGCCTGCAAGATGTTGCTGATGATCATGGGCACCAAAAATGCCAGATACACCTTCCACAACACGGGTGGTGTTTTAGGCGGCATCGCCGCAGCGTTCGTTGTCATACAAATTTCTGTGTCACGCGACAAATGCCGCCTGCAATAGGGTTTTCAAATGCGCTTGTACGTCAGCGGGCCAGAGCGCGATATGCGCCTCAAAGCCAAGTTGATCCCCCGCGAACAGCGCGCGGCTGGCTTCTTCAAATCCGGGCTCATGCCCCGCCATGGTGGACATGAACTTGTAGCCCACAGCTTGCGCCTGGCGCACCCGGTCTTTGTCTTCCGATACGCGCCGCGCCACTTCCACCAGTTTGCGCAGTGCCACTGAGGCGCCGCCCGGTTGGCTTGCCAGCCATTCCCAGTGGCGCGGTAGCAAGGTGACTTCACGCGCCGCTACGCCCAATTTGGGTCGGCCCCGACCACGGGCCACGGTGCTCTCATCGGCGGCAACCTCTGGCGGAGATGTCTTGGGTTCTGCGGGGCTCAAGGCCAGGTCCATAGCTGCCAGTCGGGTGGCAAAGTCTGCATCGGAACCCCGCCAGTCCAATTCGACCACCTCGCTGGTGGCCACGTCAAACACCAAGACCGGGGGCGGGCTGATGCTGCTGGCCCATCGGTCGACGACCGGTTTGGTCGCCAAAGCGACCTGCCGCAACGACCCGGTGGCGATGCAGCGCCCCCCTTCAAATGCCGTGCACGACCTATCGAGCCAAGTCATATATTTATCCGGATTTAATTAAAAAAATTAATTATATCCGGGTAAATATAAAATACCGACCATCAGCTCAAATTAGTGTCGCGGCAGTGCCCCATGTCCAGCAGCGAGGAGCAATGCGAACTGTGCCGCTGGCAAACCGGGGGCACATAAGAACCCTTGGAACGACGCGCACTGCAGCTGCGCCAAGTAGTCATGCTGGGCCTGCGTTTCCACCCCTTCGGCCACGACGGAAAGCTTGAGCGCGCGGGCCATGGCGACGGTTGCCCCCACAATCGCCCGGTCGCTCTCGTCCTGCGGCAGTCCCATGACAAAGGTCCGGTCGATCTTGAGCTTGGAGATGGGGAATCTCTTCAGATACGCCAAGCTGGAGTAACCGGTGCCGAAGTCGTCAATGGCCAGACTCAAACCCAAGGATGCCAGCGCATGCAGGCGGGCCAAGGCCTCGTTGGCGTCTTGCACCAAGATGGATTCGGTCAGCTCCAGCTCCAGCAAATGCGCTGGCAGGCCCGACGATTCCAAGCACTGGGCGACTTGGCTTACAAAGTCAGGCTGCTGAAACTGTAGAGCCGACACGTTAACCGAGATCACCACGGGTGTCCCCGCAGCCGCCCAGGCACTCGCTTGGCGTACCGCCTCTTGCATGACCCAGCCGCCAATGGTGACGATGAAGCCCGACTCCTCTGCCAGCGGAATAAAGGTGGCCGGAGACACGACACCCAACTCAGGGTCGGTCCAACGCAGCAGCGCCTCCGCGCCCAGCAGACGACCATCGTCCAACGCCACCTGGGGTTGGTAATGTAAACAAAACAAGCCACTGTCCATCGCACGGCGCATAGCATGGTCCAGCTTCATGCGCGAGAGCAGATCCACGTTCATCTGTGGCTGGTAAAAGCGGAAATTTCCACGACCGCGTTCCTTCACCCGGTACATGGCCGTGTCGGCGCACTTGATCAGGTCATCGAGCGAGCCACCGTCCGCAGGGTACATGGCCACACCAATGCTGCAGCCCAGCGAAAAATTCATCTCGTCGACCAAAAACGGGAGCGCCAGCGTACTAAGGATGCGCCGTGCGGCGACCTCGGCGCCCAAGGCATCGGCGTCCTGTAAAAAGGCCACGAATTCATCCCCGCCCATGCGGCTGAGCGTATCCACGTCGCGCATGCAGCGCTGAATACGGTCGGCCACTTCGATCAGAACCCGGTCGCCAAACGCATGACCCAACGAGTCGTTAATGTTTTTGAAACGGTCCAGGTCCAGAAACAGAATGGCAAACTGCCCACCACCCCGCTCGGCCAGCCGCAAGGCAAATTCAACGCGCTGACCCAACAACAAGCGATTGGGCAGGCCGGTCAGCACATCGCGGTAAGCGAGCTTCTCAATTCGGCGCTGCGCCTCTAGGCGCTCGGTCATATCTTTGAAATAGACCACGGTGTTGCACAAGCGGCCTTCAGCGTCGCGCAGCGCGACCCAAGACACATCCACAGCCACCGAAGCCTCGTCCCGCAGGCGCCAGACCTCGCCCGTCCACAAGTCGTTGGCCTCTAGTGCCAGCGCGATCTCTTCAAACAAATCGGGACGCTTGGGGTCGTGAAAAAAGCTGCGTGCGGCCGCGCCCAACAGTTGCGCCGCCTGGGCACCGGTCAGCTCCACAGAACGCGGGTTGAGTTGCACCACTTCGAACGCGGCGTTGGTGATCAACACCGCCTCGCGGCTGGCGCCAAACACCTTGGCGGCCAGACGCAGTTGGATATCCGCCGCGCGTTGCGCCGTGACATCGCGAAACGAATACACACGCCCCCGAATACGGTGGCGGCTGCGCTGGGGCACCGTCACCCGCTCCAGCGTGTGGCCGTTGCGCAGCTGCAAGACGTCGGTACGGCTGGCCGTCTCGTCGCGCGCCAGTTGTTCCTGGGCCTCGGCGTAGTGGTCAAGGTCCAGCACTTGGGTCTGCAAAAAATCCAAGACGGCCTGCTGGTCCGTGGACATCGCCAATTCCGCAGGCAAAGACCACAACTGACCAAAGCGCTGGTTGTAATTGCGCACCCGGCCCATCAGATCAGTGACCAAAATTCCGTCGCAAGTGGACTCTAGCGTGGCGGCCAGTTCGGCCACCTTACTCTCTAAAGCTTCCTCCGTGCGGCGCTCGTTGCGCAAGTCGCGCAGTGCCACGAGGTACACCGGCGACTGGTCGCTGGGCCAAACCCGAGACACCTTGCGCTCCACCGGAATCGCGTCCCCATCGGCGCCGCGCACCATGGCGTTGGAGTGGATGCTGTGCACCAGGCCTGCGGCGACGTCTTCCCAGAAATACATGTCTTCCGGGCTGGCCGTCAGCGAAATGGCAGACAAGCCCACCATGTCAGGCGCCTGCATACCCACCAGACTGCCCGCCGCCGCATTCACCGCGACGATGTGCAGAGTTTTGGGATCAACCAGCCAAATCGCGTCCAACGAGCCTTCCAGCAGGGCGCTCCAGCCTGGCTCGGTCATGCGGCCGAGGTCGGCGGATCCGCCTGGACAAGCTGTTCAAAGAAATAGCAAATGCGTTGGCGTGGTGCCAAGTAGTCCATAGCGGACGCCGGCAGATTGGCAGGCTTGAGGCTGCGTCGGATGCCCAATTGCGGGGCATGCTCCAAGTCCAGAATCAGCGCCTCATGCTTGGGCACGCTGGGCTCGTGCACGATCACGCGTGGCTTGAGCGGCCGAGCCGAATTGACCGACACCACGATGGCGAAACGATCGTCAATCAACTGCACCACCGAACCCGGTGGGTACACGCCCATCATCCGAATAAAGGCGCTGAGGGCGGCGCTATCGAAGCGGGTCTTCAGCTGCGCAAAAATCAGCGACAGCGCTTCATGAGGGGTCAGCGCTGCGGTAGGCCGGCTAGGGTTGCACAGGTTGTCATAGCGGTTGACCAAGGCCAGAATACGCGCGCCCGTCGACATGGCGTCGCCTTTGAGGCGCGCCGGGAAACCGCTGCCATCAACCAATTCATGGTGTTGGGACATGGTCTGTTGGACGGCACCGCGCAGCTCCATCGATTTAGCCAGCAGCGCGCCCTGGACCACATGCTCTTGGTAGGCACGGTACTCTGTGGTCGAAAAATTGTCTTCCACCCAGCGCACGCGGTCGGGGATTTTGACCTTGCCGATATCGTGCAAAAAAGCAGCCATGCCCAGATCAATCAACTCCACAGGCGGCAAGCCCATGGCCTTACCCAATAGCAAGGAAATGATGGTCACATTGACCGGGTGCATGGAGGATTTGTCACCTGCCGCTTCGGACAACAGGCGAATAGAGGCCTCGCCCTGGTCCATCAACTCGGACACAAAGGTGGTGACCATGGCGTGGCATTGCTGCGCAACTTCTTTGGGCTGGGCCTGCACTAAGTCATGGGCCTTGCGGTAGACCCGCACCGACTCACCAAAGCGCCGCTCACACACCACCAAGCTACGGTCCTGGGCCGCCAAGGCGACGGCGCGCAGGCGGCGCGCCTCTTTCTCGCGCAGGGCGAGCTCTTGCAAGGCGGCTTGCGCACCTGCGTTGTCGTAGCCAGACTGGGAAGGCCTCGTGGCTGGGGCCTCGGGGTCGCTCTTGGAGGGAACACAGCGCACCCGCGGCTGGCCCAAGCCCTGAATCGTGTCAATCTGCTTTTGCGAACTGATCTTGAAGCTGCCTGTAGGAAACGGATGCGACATCCAGCCCATGCCGAGCTCAATGTAGAGCCCTACACGCAGCGACTTGACGTCAATCCAGACAGATTCTTCGTTACTCATTTCTATGGGTTTGCCAATTGTGAAATTTGCCAACGCTCCAACACGCTGCGACCGCTTGGGCCGATATGCGCTTGCGCGGCATGCCGTCCTTTGTCGCCGAGCATAACCCACACAGGCATGCAAAAAGTGTAACGGTTGCTATAGTTTTTGAATAAAAAAAGCCCGCTTACGCGGGCTTTGCGAGCCGGGGTGGGTGCACACGCCCCAGCGAAGCAGCGCGGGTTATCAACCCATGTGCAAACCGCCATTGACCGAAAAGTCGGCGCCAGTGGCATAACCGCCCTCTTCAGACGCCAACCACGCGATGATGGACGCGATTTCCGAAGGCTCGCCCAGACGTTTGACCGGTACGGTGGCCACAATCTTGGCCAACACATCTTCGCGAATGGCCTTGACCATGTCGGTACCAATGTAGCCGGGGCTCACGGTATTCACGGTAACGCCCTTGGTCGCCAGCTCTTGCGCCAGGGCCATGGAGAAGCCGTGCATGCCGGCCTTGGCCGCTGAGTAATTGGTTTGCCCGGCCTGGCCTTTTTCGCCATTGACCGACGAGATGTTGATGATGCGGCCCCAGCCCTTTTCCACCATATCCGCCACCACTTGCTTGGTCACGTTGAACATGGAGTTCAGGTTGGTCTCGATCACCGAGTCCCAGTCTTCCCGGGTCATCTTGAGGAACATGCGGTCCTTGGTAATACCGGCGTTGTTCACCAGTACGTCAATCGTGCCGTGCTCGGCCTTGGTCTTGGCGAAGGCTTCAACGGTGGAATCCCAGTCGCCGACGTTGCCCACCGATGCGTAGAACGAATAGCCCAGCGCCTTTTGTTCGTCCAGCCATTTGGTGAAGTCGCGGGTGGGGCCACAACCGGCAATCACTTTGAACCCCTCTTTGTGCAAACGCTGGCAGATGGCGGTACCAATACCCCCCATGCCCCCGGTGACGTACGCTACTTTTTGACTCATTGAAGACTCCTCTTTCATTTTTTACTTGCTACAAAATATGTAGCTGCTTCCGCATATTCCATGAGGTCTAGCAGCCTTTTTATGCTTAATTGCGGCGCGCTTAGCGTTCTACGGCCAAAGCGACACCCATGCCACCGCCGATACACAGCGAGGCCACGCCCTTCTTGGCGCCGCTGCGTTGCATCTCATGCAACAGCGTCACCAAGATACGGGCACCAGACGCGCCGATGGGGTGGCCGATGGCGATGGCGCCACCATTCACGTTCACCTTAGCGGGGTCAATATCGAGCAGTTTGTTCACCGCGCAAGCCTGTGCGGCAAACGCTTCGTTCAGCTCGAACAAGTCCACATCTTGGGCTTTCCAGCCGGCGCGCGCCAAAGCGCGTTGGGTAGCGGATACCGGGCCCAGGCCCATCAGCGCCGGGTCCAAGCCCGTGGTGCCAAAGCTGGCAATGCGGGCCAACGGGGTGAGGCCCAGGGCCGCAGCCTTCTTGGCACTCATTACCACCACGCCCGCAGCGCCGTCGTTCAGGCCCGAGGCATTGCCTGCGGTCACGCTGCCGGCTTTGTCAAACGCAGGGCGCAAACCGGCCAAGGCGTCGGCATTGGTTTTTTTGTTGATGAACTCGTCGGTGTCAAACACCACCGGATCGCCCTTGCGCTGGGGGATAGAGACCGACACGATTTCATCCTTGAACTTGCCGGCGTCTTGCGCCGCAGCGGCTTTTTGCTGGCTGCCCAGCGCCAAGGCGTCTTGCTGCTCGCGGGTGATGCCATTGGCCTTGGCCACGTTCTCGGCGGTAATGCCCATGTGGTACTGGTTGTACACATCCCACAGGCCGTCCACGATCATGGTGTCAGTCATCTTCCAGTCGCCCATGCGCTGACCGTCACGGCTGCCCATCAATACGTGGGGCGAGGCGCTCATGTTTTCTTGGCCACCCGCAATCACGATGTCGCTATCGCCCCAGGCCACAGCTTGGGCCGCCAGCATCACCGCCTTCAGGCCAGAGCCGCAGACCGCGTTGATGGTGAGCGCCGGGGTTTCTTTGGCCAAGCCGGCCAAGATGGTGGACTGGCGCGCTGGGTTTTGGCCCACGCCCGCAGCCAGCACCTGGCCCAAAATCACTTCGCCAATGGCGTCGACCGGCAAACCACTGCGCTGCAGCAGGCCCTGAATCACGGTACGGCCCAGCTCAGTGGCGGGTACTTTGGCCAAGCTGCCGCCAAACTTGCCCACGGCGGTGCGGGCGGCTGCAACGATGACGATGTCTTCCATAGTTTTCTCCTGCTGATAAATTTGTTTTGATAAATGCGTTTTAGGCGCGGGCCTGAACGTAGCGTCCCGGCGCGGCCTCAACCACTTTGTAGGCACCTTTGCCATAGCGTTTGGGTGCAGCAATTTGCTTGCCAGCATGGCCCTTGAGCCAAATGGACCAGTCGGTCCACCAGCTACCGGGGTGCTCGGTGGCGCCATCCAGCCACTCGGCATGGGTGGCGGGCAACTTGCCGTCGGCACGTATCCAGTGGCTGCGCTTGTTCTTGGCGGGCGGGTTGATAACGCCTGCAATATGGCCTGACGCGCCCTGCACAAACCGCTTCTTGCCCGGCAACACCTGGGTCGACGCGTAGGCACCGCCAATCGGCACGATATGGTCTTCGCGCGAGCCGTAGATGTAGACCGGAATGTCCACCTTGCGCAGGTCCAACATTTCGCCACAGACCGTGAGCTTGCCGGGCTTGACGAGGTTGTTTTCCAGATAGGTGTTGCGCAGGTACCAAGCGTAATACGGGCCAGGCAAATTGGTGCTGTCGCTGTTCCAGTAGAGCAAGTCAAACGGCGGTGGGGTTTCGCCCTTCAGGTAGTTGCCCACCACGTAGTTCCAGACCAAATCATTGGGCCGCAAGAAGCTGAAGGTACTGGCCAAGTCTTGGCCCTTCATCATTCCGCCTTGGCCCAGCTCTTTCTCGCGGTATTGCACAAAGGCTTCGTCGATGAACACATCCAAAATGCCGGTGTCTGCAAAATCCAAAAAGGTCGTCAAGAAAGTAGCGCTCTGCACCGGCAGGGGCTGAGGGGTCCCCTTCGTGGCCCGGCCGCGCGCGGCCAACACGCCCAGCGCTGTGCCCAGCATGGTGCCGCCGACGCAAAAGCCCAGCGCGTTGATCGTGGGCGCGCCGCTGATGTCTTGCACCACGCCAATCGCGCGGATCACGGCGTCTTCGATGTAGTCGTCCCACGTCTTGTTGGCGAGCGTGGCATCGGGGTTACGCCAGCTCACCACAAAGGTCCGGTGGCCCTGCTCAACCGCGTAGCGAATCAGGGAGTTTTCGGGCTGCAGGTCGAGGATGTAAAACTTGTTGATGCACGGAGGCACCAGCAAAAACGGCCGCTCGTAGACCTTGGCAGTCAGCGGCTTGTACTCAATGAGTTGGAACAGCTCGTTCTCAAACACCACGGCGCCTTCGGTGGTGGCCACGTTTTTGCCGACCTCGAACAGGCTTTCGTCCGTCATGGACACATGGCCCTGCTGGATGTCGTGCACCAAGTTTTTGACCCCCATGGCGATGCTCTCACCCTTGGTGTCGATGGCCTTCTTCTGCGCTTCCGCGTTGAAGGCCAGAAAGTTACTCGGGGCGGCTGCGGCCATCCACTGCTCTACGGCAAAGCGAATCCGGGTCTTGGTCTTGGTATCGGCGTCCACCGCGTCGGCCAAGCCCATCAGGGTGCGCGCGTTGAGCAAGTAGGCCGCGGCGGCATAGGCGGCCACCGGGTTGTCGCCCCAGGCGGGCGCGGCAAAACGGCGATCACCCAAGCTAGGACTTTCGCTGGGGTGGGTCAAACCTTGGCTGAACAGCGCCAGCGCCTCTTGCATGTACTGCTGCTGCAAGGCCTGCAGCTTCTCCGGCTCCAGCCGGATGTCGGGCGGTGCACTTGGGGCAGCCGCCATGCCAGCCCCTGCTTGGCCAGCCTGCAGCCCTTGGAACGATTGGAGGGCTTGGGTCCAACTGTGGGCAAAGGCCTGCTGGAACTGCTGGGCCACCTGCGCCAGCGTCTCGGAATTAGCTTGGGTCACGCCACCACCTTGAAATTAGTGTGTCTAGTCTAACGCCCAAGTATGGCAGTGGCAGCCTGCGCTATCCTGACGTAACGCAAACAGTATTCAACATGTACATCATTCCCATCGCCTGGCTCTATGTCGCCCTCATGATGAGTGTGGCCGAGGCCACCAACTCCAACGGCACCGTACTCGGCGCCATCGTTACTTTCGTGCTGTATGGCGCTCTGCCCATCGCGCTGATGCTGTACTTCATGGGCACGCCGGCGCGCAAACGGGCGCTGCGCGCACGCGAAGCGGCGGAACGGGAGGCGGTGATAGCGGCACATGCTGCTGCGGCAACAGCGGCGAGCCCCAACCCTGAGACCGAGGCAACGGACGGCGCAGTGCCGGATTCACCAACCAACTCAGTCCAACCAAATGCAGGCGGCGAAACGGCCGCTGACCCGATCGCGCCGGTGGGAAAAAAAGCGTGAGGGCTGGCCCACAGTGCACCACTCGGGCGAGCCGTCGTTGCCGTAGACCCGGCTGACACCGGCGGCGTGCAACCGCTGGCGCGCCAAAGCACTGAGGTTGGCCAGCCATTTGCCCGGGCCATGGGGCGCAAAGTGCAGGGTCGCCTGCGGATGGGCCGCCACAAACGCGGCACGTACCTCATCACCCACTTCAAACGCCTGCGGGCCAATACATGGCCCCATCCACGCTATGATTTCAGGAGCTTCTTGCGCAATCGCCATAAGGGCTAGAGGCTGTTTTGATGCATAAGGCGTAGGCAATGTGGCCTCGACGATGCCACGCCCCTGCGACCCCGCCAGCCCGCGCCAACCGGCATGGGCCGCAGCCACCCAAGTGCCTGCGGTGTCGCACAGCAAAACCGGTAGGCAATCCGCCACCATGATGGTGCATGCCAAGCCCGAAGTCTCGGCAGCCGCGTCCGCAGTCAGGCTACAGGCATCGGCCCGCGTACCATCGGGCAGTTGTGCGGTGAGCGCCACACAATCCGTCCCATGCACCTGGTCCAAAAACACCGGCCGACGGCCTAGGGCCCGCTGCAGCAGCGCGCGGTTGACCCGCACCGCAGCCGGATCGTCGCCCACATGGGTACCCAAGTTCAGGCTGTCATACGGCGCGGCCGAATATCCACCGCCGCGCGTGGTGCACAGGGCGCGCACTTGGGAAGGCGCAGGCCAGTCGGGTCGCAGCCAGTCGTTTGGCACGGAGTTATTCATCGCAGTCGGGGCATTGGCTGGGGTGGGCCGCCTTGAACGCCGGTAACTCCATGCACGCGGCGTGGGCCGCCATGGTCAACGGCAAGCCGTCCAGCGGCGTGTCAAAACGCTGGGCGTTGTAGATCTGGGGTACCAGCAGACAGTCCGCCAGCGTTGGCCCGGCGCCAAAGCACCAGGCCGCCGGGCGCGCACCTTGGACCGTCAAGACCTCCAACTGGCGCTCAAACGCCAACAGTCCTTGGCGCACCCAGTGGCGGTACCAGGTGTTTTTCTGTTCTTCAGCCAGTTGCAACGGGCCCTTGAGGTACTTGAGCACGCGCAGGTTGTTGAGCGGGTGAATTTCGCAGGCCACGGTTTGGGCCAGCGCCCGCACCCGGGCCCGGCCCACCGCGTCGGTGGGCAACAGGGCGGGCTCGGGATAGCGCTCATCCAGATACTCCATGATGGCCATGGACTGCGTGAGCTGCAAGCCGTCCACCTCCAGTACGGGCACCAAGCCATCAGCCGACAGGCTTCGATGCGTCTGCGCGAGCTGCTCACCACGCGCCAGATGCACTGGCACATAGTCGTAGGCCAACCCCTTGAGCCCCGAACGCAATCCGCACCCGAAACGAGGCGGAAGACCGCCAGTAGGAATAGAGTTTCATGTGCATGAGGATACCGCCGCAGCGGCATAATCCAAGTCATATGAACGTGCCCTGGATCACCAAGTGCCAACGCAGCTTGCTCACCCTGCTGCGTGGCTCCCTCATCGCGCTGTTCGCCTTTCCCGTCTGGTCACAAGAAACCATACGGCTGAATGTCGCACCGGGCGGTTTCCCGCCATTTACCATCATCACTCCGGGCCAAGAAGCCAGTGGCATTGTGATTGACATACTCCGGTTGGTCGCCACTAAAGCAGGGCATGAGATTCAATTTATGGAAATCCCGCGCAACCGTGTTGAGCGCATGGTGCTCCAAGACGAATTGGACGCCACGCCGCGTGCCATTGAGTGGACCCAAAACCCAACGCAATTCGTGTTTACCGAACCCATGCTGAGCGTTCGTGATGTCATTTTTTCCAACAAATCTACGCCACTGATCTACCTGCAACCGCAAGACCTCGAAAACAAAAGGATTGGCACCCGACTGGGATACACCTACCCAACATTGGATAGCGTTTTCTCGTCCAGAAAAGTCAGCCGTACAGACGTTACTAACGAACGTACGGTGCTCCTCATGCTGGATGCCCAACGAGTGGACGCTGTCGTACTCAATGAAATGACCGCCCTTTGGATTATTAAAAACGAAGGATGGCAGGATAAGTTTGTCTACTCCCGCCAAGAAGTCCAAAGCTATGCCTACCGTTTGATGTTCAACAAAAAGTGGGCCCACTTTGTCCAAATGTTTGACAACGAACTGTTCGCGATGAAGAAAGACGGGCGACTTGCCCGCATCATCCAAAAATACCAGCCCGACCGGGCCGTGACACAGAACTAAACCACCTCCAAGGAGTTACCGTGATCCTCGAACTCGCCGACATCCGTATCCACCCCGGCCAAAACGCCGCCTTTGACGAAGCCATTGCGCGCGGCCTGCGCGAGGTCATCTCCAAAGCCAAGGGCTTTCAGGGCTACAAGGTGAACAAGGGCATCGAAAGCCCCGAGCGCTACATCTTGCAAATCTTCTGGGACACGCTGGAAGACCACACCGTGGGCTTCCGCGAGGGCGAGCTGTTTCCCCAGTGGCGCACCATTGTCGGACCTTTTTTTGCCGCACCGCCCGTGGTGGAGCATTTCGATCTGGTTGTGAAGTCCGCCTAAGGAGCGCAACATGTCCTACGTTGTTGCCGCGCCAGTCCAGGCCTCGCTGCCCGTAGTGGGCCTGTCTGACCGCTTTCCCATCCACCGGATTTACTGCGTAGGTCGCAACTACGAAGACCATGCCAAAGAAATGGGCCACACCGGCCGCGAAGCGCCCTTTTTCTTCATGAAACCGGCCGACGCTGCCTTGGTGGCCGAGGCTGGCCAAACCGTGGACATGCCCTACCCCACGCTCACCGCCAACCTGCACCACGAAGTAGAACTGGTGGTAGCGATTGGCGTGGGCGGTAGCCACATTGCGGCAGCTGACGCCCACAAGCACATTTATGGCTATGCCGTGGGCTTGGACATGACGCGGCGCGACCTACAGAACGACATGAAAAAGCAGGGCCGCCCTTGGTGCATTGGCAAAGGCTTTGAGCACTCCGCTCCGCTGGGCCCCATCACACCGGCCGCTCAGGCAGGAGCCGTCAACAGTGCCGAGATCGCACTACAGGTCAACGGCCAAGACCGCCAGCGCAGCACGGTCGCCAAGCTGATCTGGAACATTGCCGAAACCATTGAACAGCTCTCCGCCGCATGGACCTTGCAGCCTGGCGACCTGATCTTCACCGGCACACCCGAAGGCGTGGGCGTCGTAGTGCGCGGCGACTTGCTGCAGGCGCGCGTGCAGGGACTAGCGCCGCTGCAAGTGCGCGTGGTCTGAACGGTGTAGTGAGTAGCATGCTGCGCCCGCCGATCCAACACTGCAAACAATGTGGCACTGCGGTGGTCTACCGCGTGCCGGACGACGGCGACACCAAAGAGCGCGCCGTCTGCCCGGGCTGCGGCACCGTCCATTACGAGAACCCGCTCAACGTGGTGGGCACGGTGCCGCAATGGGGCGACCAAGTGCTGCTGTGCAAGCGCAATATCGAGCCACGCTTTGGCAAGTGGACATTGCCCGCCGGCTTTATGGAGTTGAACGAAACCACGGCCGAGGGCGCAGCCCGCGAGACCGTCGAGGAAGCCGGCGCGCAGTTTGAAATGGAAGGTCTGTTCAGCCTGCTCAACGTGGCGCGCGTGGGCCAAGTGCATTTGTTTTACCGCGCGCGGCTACTGAGCGACCAGTTCAACCCCGGTACGGAAACGATAGAGGCGCGCCTGTTTACAGAAGACGAAATCCCTTGGGACGAGATTGCCTTTCGCACCGTGAAGGAAACGCTGGAGCGCTACTTTGCCGATCGGCGTGCAGGCCGCTTTGGCTTTCACACCGTGGACATCGTTTAACAGCCCCCGGGGCTGATGTTTAGCTAGACGCCACTGCCATGCTGCCCTGTTACGTCATGCTCGACCTAGAAACCACTGGCGGCAACGCGGCGGCTGACCGGATCACTGAGATTGCCGCCGTGCGCGTTGAGCACGGCATCGAGGTAGACCGCTGGAGCACGCTGGTGAATCCCGGCGTTCCTATCCCACCCTTCATTGAAAATTTGACCGGCATCACCGACACCATGGTGGATAACGCGCCGCCGTTCAAAAACGTGGCCGACCGTCTGCTTGCCTTGCTGGACGGCGCCGTCTTCGTGGCCCACAACGTGCGCTTTGACCACGGCTTTGTCTTGCACGAGTTGGCGCGTATGGGGCTGCCGTTCAAGATCAACACCCTATGCACCGTACGCCTCTCGCGCAAGCTATACCCGCAGCACAAAAGCCACGGGCTAGACGCGCTGATTCAGCGCCACGGCCTGCAAACGCAGGCGCGCCACCGCGCCATGGGCGATGTGGACTTGGTGTTGCAATGGCTGCAAATCGCCCAAAAGGAGTTGGGGGCCGAGCGCGTGGCGCAAGAAGCCGCCGCCTTGCTGCAAGGCAGCGCAAGCCTGCCCCCGCTCTTAGAAACCCCGGTGGCCGACATGCCAGACACGCCCGGCGTTTACCTGTTTTATGGCGACGACGCCAAGCCGCTTTACATCGGCAAAACGGTGAACCTGCGCAGCCGCGTGCTGGCGCACTTTCAGTCGACCTCCAAACTCGCGCGGGACCAGCGCATTGCGCAGGCCGTGCGCCGTGTGGAGTGGCGTGAAACTGCGGGCGAGTTGGGCGCGCGCCTGCTAGAGGCCCAACTGGTACGCCAACTCAAGCCCACACTCAATCGCAAACCTCGTCGCGCAAGCCTCGCAGATTCGGAAACGGCGGAGCCCTTGCAAGCCTGGCCTTACCCCGGCCGGGTTGCCGTACGCGAATACCAAACCGCAACCGACCGCACCGACCTGCATGTGTTCGACCAGTGGTGTCACGTCGCCACCGTGCACGACGCCCAAGACCTGCACGACACACCACGCAGCCACGATGCGCAGCAGGTGGAGGCGGACATTTATCGCTTGCTACAAAAGCGCTTCTTGATGGCCCGCGGGCGCGATGGAAATGTGTTCCCATTGAACCCATGACAGCCCGCAAAGACCCACGTGGCCCGATCAACACGGTGGCCACCACCATCTTGGACTTGGTGGCCCAAGTTCCCAATAGCCACGAGGCCCGTGCGACCGTGCCTGCCGAGCGCGCCCGGGGCATTGCCCGAGCCGCAGCGCGCCAGGCCAGCCTCATTGCGGGCTCGCTCTCGCTGCCACCGGGTTGGCTGGGTTGGATCACCGTGTTGCCCGAGATGTTGGCGGTCTGGAAAATTCAAGCGCAAATGGTGGCCGACATCGCCGGCGTCTACGGCCAGCACCACCGCCTGCGCCGCGAACACCTGCTGTACTGCCTGTTCAAACAGGTGTCAGCCCAGCTGTTTCGCGATCTCGCTGTGCGCATGGGCGAGCGCGTCGTAGTGCGCCCGGCCACGGTAAAGGTGATGCAGGTCATCGATGCCGCCGAGGATCCAGCAGGCGCACCATAGTCGGTGATGTTCTTGACCACGCCATCGATGATCTGGCCTTCGGCGAGGTTCAGGATCAGGCCCGAACGCTGTTCGGCGCGGGTTTCTTCGAGGATGGCGCGACGCGAAACGACGATGTTGCCACGACGGCGATCCATCTTGAGGATCTGGAAGGGCTGCGGGATGTCCATGAAGGCGGGGTGACATCGCGCACGGGGCGGATATCGACCTGCGAACCGGGCAGGAAGGCGACGGCGCCGTCGAGGTCGACAGTGAAGCCACCCTTGACGCGGCCGAAGATCACGCCTTCGACGCGGGCGCTTTTTCGGTGAACTCGGCTTCGAGGCATGTCGAACGCGGCTTCGCGGCGAGCGCAGGTCGCGCGACAAGCATGAGCTTCGCCATGGGCGTTTTCGACGCGGTCGACATAGACTTCGACTTCGTCGCCGACCTTGAGGTCCGGCCTTCTGGCCGGGAGCGGCGAACTCGCGCAGCAGTACGCGGCCTTCCGACTTCAAGCCGACGTCGATGACGGCCATGTCGTTCTCGATGCCGGTCACGGTGCCAAGCTGACGCGGCCTTCAAAGCCGCCGTCTTCTTCTGAGAGGATCATTGAGAAGCGCGGCGAAATCGTCGCGCGAGGGGAATGCCGTAGAGGCCATGGTTGGTCCTTCACTCATCATTGCTGGCCAATCGGTTGTGTCCGATGGTCTTTGGCCAAACCACGCATGC
>JAXHOO010000074.1:0-24131 GCA_034519365.1 Rhodoferax sp.
GTAGCCGATGGGTTCAAGTAACCGGTGATGGTTAAACCAAGACACCCATTCCAGCGTCGCCAGTTCCAGTGATTCCTTGGTCTTCCATGGTGCCCTGCGGTGAATCAATTCAGCTTTGTAGAGGCCATTAATCGTTTCCGCCAAGGCGTTGTCATAGCTGTCACCTTTACTGCCCACCGAAGGCTCAATGCCTGCTTCGGCAAGCCGCTCGCTGTACCGAATGGAGACGTACTGCGAACCGCGATCGGAGTGGTGAATCAGGCTGCTGTCGCGCTCGGGCTGCCGGTCGTACAAAGCTTGCTCCAGTGCGTCCAGAACGAAGTCTGTGCGCATGGAGCTGCTTTGTCTCCAGCCCACAATCCGGCGGGCATAGACGTCGATGACGAAGGCCACGTATTGCCAACCCTGCCAGGTCGAGACGTACGTGAAGTCCGACACCCAAAGCTGGTTGGGCCGATCCGCCTTGAACTGCCGATTCACATGGTCCAGGGGGCACGGTGCTTTGGCGTCGCAATGGTGGTGCGCACGACCTTGCCACGGCGCACACCACGCAGCCCCAAGCGCTTCATCAGCCGCTCGACCGTGCAGCGGGCCACCGCAATGCCTTCGCGGTTCATCTGGTGCCAGACCTTGTCAGCACCATAGACCTGCATATTGGCTTGCCAGACCTGCTGAATTTGCGGTGCAAGAGTGGCATCACGCAGCACCCTTGCGCAGCACAGTGCCGGATTGCGTTGGCGTGCGGCATGGCGCCGGTAACACGACGGGGCAATTTGCAAAACCTTGCAGATTGGCTCGACCCCGTAGGCGTCGCGATGCTGGTCGATGAAGTGCTTCAGTACTTGAGTTTGCGGTCGAGCTCCGCCTGGGCGAAAAAAGCGCTGGCCAGCTTGAGAATTTCATTGGCTCTGCGCAATTCCTTGACCTCACGCTCCAGGGTTTTGACCCGTTCACGCTCATCAGTGGTGACGCCCACTCGGGCGCCAGTATCGACTTCGTGCTTTTGCACCCAGGTATTGAGCGTCTGGGGCACACAGCCGATCTTGGGGGCTATCGATTCAATGGCCGCCCAAAGGGATGGATATTCGCCTCGATGTTCTTGCACCATGCGCACTGCACGTTCGCGTACTTCCGGGGAAAACTTGTTGGATCTCTTGTTCATGGCTCCATCTTCTCAAAGGTTGGAGCCTCCTCAAAATCCGGGGCGATTCAAAATAGAGGCCAGTGACTGACAATAGTGGCCTGTTGTCCAAATTGACACTGTATGTACGTGTTCTGAGCGAGATGAGCCAACCCATGACTTCCCTGACCCAGGAACTAGCCCAAACCGAATTGTTGTCTGACCTGCCCGAAGCCATTGTGGAACAAGTCGCCAAGCATGCGAGCCCACAGATGTTGGCGGCTGGCGAGGTTTTGCTGACACCTGACCAGGACAACGCATATGTGTACCTCTTGTTGAGCGGTGCGCTGACCATTCACTTTGACACCCTAGATTCTCCGGCCATCCGTGAAGTTGCGCCGGGTGGGTCGGTAGGAGAGATGTCGGTCATCGACGGCACACGACCTTCAGCCTATGTGGTGGCCAAGGTTCCGAGTCGGGTGTTTGGCATCCACCGGGAATTGATCCAGGCAATGGTTGCCGATAGCCATTCGGTGGCGGGGAACCTGCTGCGGCTGCTGACGCGGTGGTTGAAGGAGAACACGCACCGCATCGTTCGGGACCGCTGGCAGATTCAGGAGCTGACTGACCATGTCGACGTTGACGCACTTACAGGGCTCTACAACCGCCGCTGGCTTGATAACGCGGTGGAGCGGCTGCTGGAGCAGTCGATCAAGAGCCAGCAAGGCCTGGGCGTGTTGTTGATTGATGTGGATTACTTCAAGCAATACAACGACACCCATGGGCACCAGGGAGGGGACCAAGCCTTGGTCGCTTTGAGCAATGTGTTGAAGACCACGGTGCGACCCTATGACTTTGCAACCCGGTACGGTGGGGAGGAGTTCTTGGTCTTGCTGCCCAACACGACACTGCCCGAAGTGATTGCCACGGCGCAACGCATGTGCGAGGCCGCGCGGGCCGTGGCAGTGGTGTCATCCACAGGGGCCAGGCTACCTGGCATTACGGTGTCGATCGGCGTGGCCGTGAGCGATGCATCGTCCACACCCACGTCGTTAGTTGCAGCAGCCGACGCGAAGCTCTATCTGGCCAAAGACGCCGGTCGCAACTGCATCCGATTCTGATTGAGCGGGATCGCTCGGACCGTGCAACTGAATATGCCCTATTGTTAGGGCTTTGCAGATTGAACTTGCCCCTGTTTGACGTACCGCTTAACTGCTCGAATTATGCGGCCTTCAATCGCTGTGCCGCTTCCCAGCTTTTCTCAAACTTCATCGGACTGACGTAGCCCAACGTGGAATGAAGTCGTCGGTGGTTGTAGAACGTCAACCAGTCGATGACCTCGTCCATCGCCTCCCGTCGGGTTGCGAATCTTTGCCCGTACAGCCGCCCCACTTTCAGGCTGCCCCACAGGCTCTCCGTGGGCGCATTGTCCCAGCAGTTGCCCTTGCGGCTCATGGAGCTTCGCATCTCGTAGCCCTTGAGCGTGTTCTGGAACTCATGTCCGCAGTATTGGCTGCCCCGGTCCGAGTGGAAGATCAGCCCCGGCGCGGGCTGGCGCCGGAACCACGCCATGCGCAGCGCATCCGTCACCAGGCTGGTCTGCATGTGCGGCTGCATGCTCCAGCCCACCACCTGGCGGCTGAACAGGTCAATGACCGCGGCCAGGTACAGCCAGCCCTCATCGGTGGCGATGTAGGTGATGTCGCCCGTCCAGACCTGGTTGGGTGCGCTGGGGCGTGAAGTTGCGCTGCAACAGGTCCGGCGCAATGGGCAACTGGTGCTTGCTGTCGGTGGTGACGACAAACTTGCGCTTGCATCGGGCGCGGATGCCGTGCTTCTGCATCAGACGGCGCACCCGCTCTTTGCCAACACGGTGTCCACGGGCTACCAGTTCCTTCCACATCTTTGGCCAACCGTATTCCTGTCGGACTTCTGCGTGGATGGCGCGGATTTCAATCAGCAGGCGTTCGTCGCTCATGCGGCCTGATGGGCCAGGCTTGGCGGGCTTGTCCAGTGTCTTGCGCCGCAGGTGCTCAAAGTAGCCACTGGCGCTGACGCCCAGTACATCGCAGGCCAGCGTGATGGGCCAGTGCGCTTTGTTGCTGGCAATCCAGGCGTACTTCACAGTGATTCCTTTGCGAAGTACGCCGTCGCTTTTTTTAGGATGTCGCGCTCCATCTTGACCCGAGCCAGTTCGGCTCGCAGCCGGGCCAGCTCCATTTGCTCTGGGCTCACAGGCTTGTCGCCTGCGCCCTTGAGCAGGCCTTTTGCGCTGAGCTTGACCCAGTTGTCCAGGCTTGCCTTGGGGATGCCCAGAATCTTGGCCGTCACCGATACCGCCTGACCACCTTTGACCAACCGTACCGCCTCCATCTTGAATTCCAGCGTGTACTTGGTCCGTCGTTTCGTTTCACCCATTTCGTTCTCTTGGGTGTGATTGGGGGGGTGGTGGGGGCGGGTGGGTGGGTGTGCGTTGGTTGTGCCGCCTGTATCCCTGGTCCCGTTGTGGATTTGCGTGGGGTTTTGGTTTGGTTGTTGGGGTGGGTGTTTGGTTTTGGGGTTGGCGGTGTCGGGGGGTGGGGGGGGGCGTTGGGCGGGCCGCGTTGCGCTTTGGTTTTTGGGGGTTGGATTTGGCGGCGTGATGGCGTTGCGCGGGTTGTCGGTGTGGTTGATTGCGTTTGCCCTGCCGGGTCCATTGTCGCGCTTGTGGTTTGCCGGTGTGATGCGCGTGTGCCCGATGATGAGGGCTCATGGCCACGCCGGACCCCGGCATGGGCGCGGTCCTTGGGGGCGGTGTCCCGGCCCGCCGGGCGTCTGGGGTTGTGCGGCCCCCGGCCGCCCTTGGGGGGCGCGTTGTGTTTGGGTTGCGGGGGACGGGGGGTTGTGGGGGCTAATGCACTGATCGGCCGGTGGCGTGCCCAGCCGTTTGGGTGGTTGCGTACACGCATGCGCCGCGCGTCGTGCCTGTTCGCTGTGGCGCCGCCTCTGGCGGTGTCGGGGTCGGGTGCGGGGGTGCCTGATTGCTCGGGGGGGATTTGCGCCGGCCGCGCTGACGTTGGGTGTGGCGCGTGCGGTGGCGGTTTGGCCCGCTGTGTGCGGGGCTGGTGTGGGGGTGGTGGGTGTGTGCCGTTCGATTGTGTTGTGGTCGTCGCCTTGCGGTTTGTTGCGGCGCTTGGGGTTGCCGGGGGGGTTGCCGCGTGCTGTTCCTTGCGGTGCTTGTGGCACTGGCTGTTGGCTGCGCAGTTTTGAATTCGCAGTCCTTCCCCTTGGACTGATTTTTAACCATCAGCTAAGAGATACGTTTTTCGGGGGCAAGGTCAGTGAGTTTGGTCCCTATACTGCGGATGATTTACCCGCAAGCGTCCTTGTGGGGGCTGAAACCGGAGTGACACCATGGCAACCATTCCTTGGCACGAAGCCTGGATGCGTGACACGTACTCGCGTTTTGACGCGCGAAGCGACAAGTTCAAGGCGGTTGACCTCGCCATCTTTGTCTACGATAGCAACAAGTCCGAGGAATGCCGGCTGGCCATCAAGACGGCACTTGATTCCTACATTTTCGAACATAAACGGCGTGGCAAGGACTGGACCAAGAGTGTTCGCAACCAGAAGGGTGCCGTCACCAACCTGTACCGCGCTGTTAACGACCTTGACGCACGTGCGCTGACCCAGGAAGACCTAGACGCCATCGAGGCCGCAGTGGAACTGCAGCAGGCTGCGCTCAAAGCCATGTTCCTAGGCAAACGCTTGAGCCTGCGCAGCCTGAACAAGAAGCGCCATGCCGATGGTGTTAAAAACCTCATCAAGGGCGTACAGGGCTCGGCCGCCAACATCCGCGACCTGAGCCTAGCCAAATCCAGCAAGAATGCCACCACCACCGTCAATGTGGTGGCTGGCACGGCGATAACTGACAAGTTCAAGGAACTGGTTAAGGCTGTTTCCGGCGCGCTCGACCCCGAAATGATCATGCGTGAGCTGGGGCTGGGCAGCGTGACCGACTTTGCTAAGAGCATGGCACCCGCACTGGGCATCATCGCCTCGGCCAGCGACACGGCAACGGGCCTGTGCAAGATCGCCTACCAGAGCTGGTCAGCTTCCAGCTTGCGTGAAGCCAGCACCTGGACGCTGGCGCCCGGTGACCCGCTGGCCGCCTTTCATGCGCTAGAAACGCTGCTGGATCGCGAGATCAACTCCACCATTGCCACCACCGCCATCGCGGGGGCCGCCTTCACGGCCAAGATGCTGTGCGGCGCGTTGGACCTTGGGGCGGCCAGTGGCCCAGCCATCGGGCTGGCCGAGACCATTGCCAAGGCTATCCAGAAGATCACAGAATTTGTGCGCGACGCGCTCGAGGTGGAGAAAGGCAACGCGCTGCTGGAACGCGGCGACTTTGGCATCGGTCTGTTCCAGACCTGCCCGATCTTGGGTTGCTACTTTCTGGTGGTTCAGGATCACAGCACCATCATCAATATGGCCGTGGCCGACTACGGCACCGCCAATTGGAAGATGGACGTGGAACGCATGATGAGCGCAGCCCGCCCGGTGCTGGCCAAGGCGGCCGAATTTGTGCGCGCCTCACCCTGGGAAATCGCCGGCATGGAGAACCAGAAGGGCATCAAGCAGGTGGGCTGGGACAAGATGACTGTCACCCAAAAAGCCGCCAACATGAAGCAGCATGTGATCGATGGCCTAGTGGATGCGGTGTCGTCTGACAAGACCGGCCCCACTGTCGCTGTAGACCGCTCGCGCATCGTCGGCTTTGGCAGCGAGAACCCTCCGCCGCCCCGACTGGAGCGTTCCGGTGGCCGCATCGTGCCGCCCCCGCTGCCGCCCCGGCCCGCCCGCGCCAAGCCCGCCATCAAACCCCCTACGCCCCCACCCCCATCGCCCAGCACCCCGACAGGGCCGATGTCGATGGGTGATTTCATCAATGCGAACCGGGGCGCCTTGCCTACGCGGGTTGATTAGGGCGAGGGGCGCCGCGTCGTTTTTTGGCCCAATTTGCGTCAAGTGGTAAGGCAATCTCTGCCTCGGGGTTTCGCTGTCCTCCTTGAATTCGTATCAGTGACAGCCGTTAAATCATCGCTTTGGACGCCTTTCAACAGCCGGTGACGGCCCCTGTGGTGGTACATTTTTCGCTCGCGGCCCAGCCATTCTCCGCTGGCCCCCCTTCTTTGTATCCCAATCCCCCGATCCACCACCATGCTGCAATCCGTAGAAGCCCGCACTGGCGCCCCTGTTGGCGCGCAATGGCCTGAATCCACCCCAGCCGAAATCGACCAAGCAGTAGCCGCTGCTGCTGCTGCGTCTGATGTTTTTGCCGCTACGTCGGCCGCCCAGCGTGCCAACTTGCTGCGTGCGTTGTCTGCCGCTTTGGAAGCTGACCGCGTCAACTTGGTGGCGGTAGCCGACCGTGAAACCGGCCTGGGCCTGCCTCGGCTGAACGGCGAACTCGATCGAACCACCTTTCAGCTGCGTGGCTTTGCCGACGTGCTGGAGGCGGGCACGATCCACGCCAGCATTGAAGACGCCGCCGTCGCCGGCGCGCCACCCGTTGGTCGCCCGCGCCTGATGCGGGTGCGGGTGCCCGTGGGCCCTGTCGCCATGTTCTCAGCTAGCAACTTTCCCTTTGCTTTCTCGGTGATTGGGGGAGACACTGCTGCCGCTCTTGCTGCGGGTTGCCCCGTGGTGGTCAAGGGCCACCCGGCCCACCCCGAGCTGTCGCGCCAGACTGCGGCGCTGGGCCAGCGTGTAGTGGCCGAGCAAAGCCTAGCCGTCGGTGTATTCCAGTTTGTGCAAGGCGGTTCTATCGATGTTGGCGTGCGCTTGGTGCAAGCCCCAGCTATCGCTGCCGTGGCCTTTACCGGTTCGTTTAAGGGCGGCACCGCACTGGCAAAGATCGCCGGCGAACGCCCCCGCCCAATTCCTTTCTATGGTGAACTCGGTTCGGTGAACCCGTTGGTGGTGTTGCCCAGCGCCGCCGCCAAGAACGGTGCCGAATTGGCAACCACCTTGGCGAGTTCAATCTGCTTGGGCGCAGGCCAGTTCTGCACCAGCCCCGGCATCATCCTGGTACAAAAAGACGCAGCCTCCGAAGCCTTTGTGGCAGCTTTCGCCCAGGCCCTGCAAGCGACCCAGCCGCACGCCATGTTGTCCGGCGCGATCCGCTCTACCTTTGACAAAGGCGTGGCGCGCTGGCGCGCCGCTAACGCGCTGACCAAGCTGGTCGCCGACGACGCCACAGGCGCCGCTGCTCCGCGCCCCTTCTTGGCCGAAGTGCAGGCCGCGGACTTCATCAAAGACCACGGCTTGCATGAAGAAGTGTTTGGCTCGGCCGCCCTGGTGGTCCGCGTGGCCTCCGTAGATGAATCCATTGCTGTGCTGCGCGCCATCGGCGGCTCGCTGACGGTCACGCTGTGGGGCGCAGAAACCGAAGACGAAGCCACCCGCAATTTGGTGCGCGTTGCGACCCAAGTGGCTGGCCGCGTACTGTTTGCCGGCGTGCCTACCGGCGTAGCAGTTACCACGGCTCAGCACCACGGTGGCCCGTTCCCGGCGTCGACCCAGCCGTTCACCACCTCGGTGGGGTACACGGCAGTAGACCGCTTCTTGCGTCCCGTGGCCTTGCAAGACGCGCCAGCTTGGCTGGTCGAGCGCAAGGGCGTTCCGAGCTAGGCTTTGGCCCGGCGTTGCGCCGGTCCGTAAGATCTTCCGTACCTACCTGGAAACGAGGCACCTGATGAATCGACTTCTGGCTGCCTTCTGTATCGTCGCTGGGCTTTGCGCAAGCGTGGCCCACGCCGATGCGAACAGTGCCTTCGCTGCCTACTTCGACCATCGTGAGCGGCTGCATTACGAGGTTGCCACGCGGGCGACCAGCGTGGCGCGCGCAGACACGATGGTGAATGGTATCTATCGGTTAGAGGACCGAGCGAGCGGCCGCTTCATCGCGTTGATCACTGAGCGCGGCGACCTGAAGGGTGACTCCGAAGGCTGGAGCCGGGTTGGCCCCGAAGGCCCGATTCCCACCACTGAAAGATCCTGGAAATCCCAGCAACTGCGTGCCGAGGTGATGCTGGTCAAGGCTCTTGGGACTCTGGTTGATCGAGCACCGCTATGGCCGCGGCGGGGGGCGTCGGTTGATTCTGCTCTCGGCTGTTTGAACTGCTTCGTTCCTGTGCGCCAGGAACGCAGGGGAGACTAACCTTGCGCGCATGGCGGCGTCACTCGACACCACCTTTTACGTACTGACGTCGTCACTGCTGCCCTTGTCCGATGACGGTGCCGGCCTGCGCACATGGCAACAGGCAGCGGCGCTGCGATGCGCGAAGGACCCGGGTGCAGCCTGGCGGCGCTTCTGGGTGAATCACAGCGTGCCTGCCCCAGCAGGCAACTGCGCGATTGATGCAACCCAGCAGCGATAGCGTATTCCGCAACTGGGACCGTGATGGCTAGTATTGGCACCTTCGTGACCGGCACACCGTCGGTAATTCGTGAAGACGGAATCAAACTCAGCGCTTACCCAACCTCGATCTCGCCTATGCCACGGCAACCTACGGGCCGGAAGGGCTGCCGACAGGCCTGCCGGCGCCGGGGACCCCATTCGTTTGGCTAGCCGCTCCTGCGCGCTGATGGCTCTATGAATCGGTCGTCAATAGGGCGCATAAGTTCACCGACCCCGTAGCCAATGCATTGGCTGGCATAGCCGGTCTATCATGGCCGCATGACGCGCAAGCCCGCCAACAGCACAGCGCCAGCCATCCTGCACTGGCTGACGGACTGGTGGCGCCTGATTCACTTGGGTGCGGTCATTCTGGTGTTGACCCTGTCGCCCTCTAGTTACCGGCGTGACAACCGGCCCCAGTTGGTCTGGCACATCTACCGCAATACGGCGCCTATCCTGTTGGGATTTAGTGTGTTGTGCGCCTTGGTGACCGTGGTGTTGACGCGCATTGTGCTGACCACCGCCCTGAGCTATGGCTTGACCCAGTATGCGCTGCAGGTACTGATCCGAGTGCTGGTGCTGGAGTTGATACCGCTCACTGCTGCGCTGTTTGTGGCGCTGCGTTGCACGATCCCGGATGGTGCTGAAGTGGCGGCCTTGCGTGCCAGTGGGCAGGCGGCGATTCGCCGGGAAGTATTGCCCCGCGTTGTGGCGGGTTTGCTGGCCGGGGTGACGCTGGCAGCGTTGGGCGAGATATCGTGGCCTTGGTAGTGGCCTACACCGTTGGTTACGGCTTTACGCTCTCAGGCTTTCCGGCCTACACGCGCATGTTCGGGCAGGTGTTCAGCCCCGCAGTGAGTCTGATTTTGGTCCTCAAGACTGTGCTGTTTTCACTGACCGTGTCACTCATTCCCATGGCGTCCGCACTCTATGGTTTGCGTGGACTGCATGGCGCGTCGGTGCGTACCAGCGCGGATATGCACGCCTTGGTCCGTATGTTTTCGGCGCTGCTGCTGATCGAAGTGGCGTCGCTGGTGGGTAACTATTACTAAGCTTTGCTGAGTCTCATTCTTTAGAGTTTGCCTATGTCCTCTCCAACCCCTCTCGATCCACCTGCAGACAGTGTGTCCACCGATGTGGCCAATCTGGATTTGAAAGCCAAACTGCTGATGCTGTTCGTGGTGGTGGTGCTCAGTCTGTCGGCGCTGTATGTCCTCTACGCGCGTGGCGCTTTTGACTCGACCCAGCGCTTGGTGCTGATGGCTGAAGATTCGGAAGGTGTTGTGGTGGGGATGGATTTAACTTTTTCCGGATTCCCGATTGGCAGGGTGCGCGGCATCGAGCTGGCTGAGGATGGCAAAGCCCGGATTCTGATCGACGTCGCCGCCAAAGACGCGCACTGGTTGCGCACCAGCAGCATCTTTACGCTGGTGCGCGGTATTGTGGGCAGCCCGGCCTTCCGCGCCTACAGCGGGATCCCCACTGACCCTCCCTTGCCCGAAGGGGCGGTGCGCACTGTGCTGCAGGGCGACACCAGCGCCGAAATTCCCAAGGTCATTGCCGCAGCCAAAACCTTGATCGAAAACCTCACGGAACTCACCAGTCCCGGCGGGCCTGCCGGCACGATACTACAAAACCTGCAATCCACCACGCAGCGCCTGAACGGCCCCGGTGGTGCCATGACCGTGCTGCTGGGTGGCGAGGCCGAGGCAAAGAAGGTCGTGCAAACGCTGGAGCGTACCAACGCCTTGCTGGCCCGGCTAGATGGCCTGACTGCCAAAGCCGATACCCAGGTGTTTGGTGCCCAAGGCTTGATGCCCAAGACCCGCGCCACGGTGGATCAACTCAATGGTTTGCTAGCCGACGCACGCACTAGCCTGCAAAAGGTGGACGCTGTGTTGGTCGATGCGCAGGCCATTAGCGGTAATGCGAAAGAGGCGAGTGCGGATCTGGGGGCACTGCGCGGTGAAGTCGATGCCAGCCTGCGCAAGGTGCAAGGCTTGGTGACCGAGATCAACCGCAAATGGCCCTTCGCCCGCGATACGGAGATTAGGTTGCCATGAAACTACCCAAGATGCTCAAAGTCAGTGTGCTAACTGTGGCCCTGTTGCTTGCCGCTTGCAGCAGTGGCCCAGTGGCACCGGCCTGGCAAGTCGATGCCAAGGACGCGATGGACCGCGCCAACGCCGCCTATATGGAAGGCGACAGCCGCGTAGCCAGTGCAGAAATGGCGCGCGTGCGAAAATTAATTTCGGGTACCGGGCGCGCCGACCTGCTGGCAACGGCCGAACTGGCACACTGCGCCGCGCATGTGGCCAGCTTGGTTTTGGAGCCTTGTGCTGGATTTGAAGCCTTGCGTACAGACGCCACCGCCACGCAAATCGCCTACGCCGGGTACCTGCAAGGCAACGGCCCAGCGCCTGCAAAGCCAAACGCTGACGACCCACTTTCCCGCTTGCTGGTGGCCGCAATTGCGATGCAGAAAGGTCAAGCCAGCCCAGCCACCATTGCCGGAGCTATTGAAACCGCCTCTGCCCAAGGCTGGCGGCGCCCGCTCCTCGCTTGGTTGGGCGTGCAGGCTTTGCGCGCAGAGCAGGGGGGCGACGCCTCTGAAGCCCAGCGCATTCGCAGGCGCATGGCTTTAGTAGAAGGGCGCAAGTGACGCGAACAAGCCGCAGACAACGCTAGCGACAGTTCGACTCAGCCCAGGCCCAGTGCGTCGAACACCCGCATCGCCGCATAGGCATCGTTGGCGGCGTACACCAGTTGGGCTTCCGTAAGTCTCGGGTTGGCCCAGTTGGAGGTAGCGGCTTTCTTGGATTTGATGAAGCGCTGGTTGAACAGCACGGCCACGGCGCCTTTCACGCCCATGTCCTTGCGGTAACCGCGCTCCCGAAATACCGTGTTGAGTTCCAGCACATCGCTGGGCTCGACGCCGAGTTTGCTGATGATGCGTTTGCGATCATCCCCCAGGCCAAAACCCGCCTTGACGGTGCCTTGGAACGCCAGCAGCTCTGCCACGACGGCACGGCAGCGCGCATCATGCAACTGAAACACCCAGGCACGCTCGGCAGTGGACAACTGGACAATGTGCGGCCCTTCCGACACCTCGTCCTTCTGAAACGTTGGCTTGGACTCGGTGTCAAAACCCCAAGCCGAGGCCGTTTTCAACGTTTCTGCAGCCTGCTGTGCCTGTTCGTAGGTGTGGACCAGGGTGATGCGATCGAGGCTTAGCCGTCCGAACTCGGGCAGCAGGGCGATCTGGTCTTTGTCGGGTGTGGGGTGTTGGGTATGCATAGGGATACCGCGCAGGATAACCGGGCCCAGTCAGGCAAGCCCCTACGCAGCGCCGCAACGGGGTTGGCGCCACAATAGAGCGCCTCCCAAGTTATTGACCACCTTTTCAACCATCGCCCTGCATGCCCGCACCTTCCACCTTCGTTTCCGCCGCAGACGCCATCGTCCAAGTGCGCGGCCTGAGCAAAACCTATGCGGGCGGATTTCAGGCCCTCAAGAACATTAACCTCGACATTCAGCGTGGTGAAATTTTTGCTTTGCTCGGCCCCAACGGGGCGGGCAAGACCACTCTCATCAGCGTGATCTGCGGTATGAGCACCGCCACCGAAGGCACGGTGACGGCCGACGGCCACGACACGGTGCACGACTACCGTGCCGCGCGCGCAGCGATTGGTTTGGTGCCCCAGGAGCTCCACACCGATTCTTTCGAGACAGTCTGGGCCACGGTGAGCTTTAGCCGCGGGCTGTTTGGCAAGGCACCGAACCCGGCGTTCATCGAGAAAATCCTGAAAGACCTCTCGCTCTGGGACAAAAAGGACAACAAGATTCTCCAGCTTTCCGGCGGCATGAAACGCCGGGTGCTGATCGCCAAGGCCTTGTCCCATGAGCCGAAGATCTTGTTCCTGGACGAGCCCAGCGCGGGTGTGGACGTCGAGCTGCGCCATGACATGTGGCGCTTGGTGCGCGAGTTGCGCGACGCCGGTACCACTATCATCTTGACCACCCACTACATCGAAGAAGCCGAAGACATGGCCGACCGCATTGGCGTGATCCGCAAGGGCGAGCTGATTGTGGTGGAAGACAAAGACCTGCTGATGCGCAAGCTGGGCAAGAAGCAACTTACGCTCACGCTGCAACAACCGATGGAGCAGTTGCCCAACGCCTTGGCGCATTGGTCTCTGGAACTGGCGCAGAACGGCCATCAACTGACCTACAGCTTTGACACCCAGCAAGAAGACACCGGCATTGCTGCGCTGCTGCGTGCCCTGGGCGAGCAAGGCATTGATTTCAAAGACCTGCACTCCAGCGAAAGCTCGCTCGAAGACATTTTCGTCAGCCTGGTTCACGACACGAAAGCACCGCAAGCATGAACGGCCTCAACCTGCACGGCGTGCGCTCCATCTACCGCTTCGAGATGAACCGCGCGTTTCGCACCTGGATGCAAAGCCTGATTGCGCCGGTACTCTCCACAGCGCTGTATTTCATTGTCTTTGGCTCGGCGATTGGTTCGCGCATGGGCGACATTGGCGGTGTAAGCTATGGCGCCTACATCATCCCCGGGCTGCTGATGCTCTCGCTCTTGTCCGAGAGTATTTCCAACTCGGCCTTTGGCATCTACATGCCCAAGTGGTCTGGCACCATTTATGAGCTACTGAGCGCGCCGGTCAGCTGGGTTGAGGTGCTGCTGGGCTACGTGGGGGCTGCGGTGAGCAAGTCCCTGATGGTGGGGGTTCTCATTCTTGTAACGGCGCGGTTCTTCGTGCCGTATGAAGTAGCTCACCCCATTTGGATGGTGGGTTTCTTGGTACTCACCGCCGTCACCTTCTGCCTGTTTGGTTTCATCATCGGCCTGTGGGCGGATAGTTTTCAAAAACTGCAGATCATCCCGTTGTTGGTGATCACTCCGCTTACCTTTCTGGGCGGTGCGTTCTACAGCATCAGCATGCTGCCGCCGTTGTGGCAGAACGTGTCTTTGTTCAACCCTGTGGTCTACCTCATCAGCGGCTTGCGCTGGGCGTTTTACGGCCAAGCCGATGTACACATTGGCGTCAGCGTGGGCATGACGCTAGCGTTCATGGTGGCCTGCCTCGCGGTGGTTTGGTGGGTGTTCAAGACAGGGCATCGCATCCGCAAGTGAGGCTTCCCTAGTTAGCTTGGGCGGGTGACTCCAGCGACCAAAATGCTAGTCTTTTGATAGCTGTTGGCGGATATTCCACAAGGGCTAGGGGCCTATTTGTCTTATTTTCTGGAAATGTGGCGGCGAATGGCCGGTTTTTAGAAGCGTTTTGAGGTTGGACAAGACTGTGGGTCAGCCGGTTGTGTTCTAACTTCTTGATCTAGCCCGCTGTCCGCATCAAACATGGCTCTGTGTACGCAGGTATTGACCTGCGTACTAAATAAGTCTCGAGCCAAGGGTTTTCCATAGTTACGTTGCCAGCGCGGCCGTTTTTATAATTAAATGAAACCGGTTTCATTTGGGGCGGCGCTGTTTCTGGCAAGTACCTGAGTGCATGGGCCTGTTGTCATTCCGACTCGCTGCAGCAGGCTTCTTTTTCCACTTTGCAGCAACTCAAAAGGTAGACATGAAACGCAGAAACCTCATCATCAGTTCGATCGCACTGACTTCCAGCTTGATGGCAATGCCCGCTTTTGCCGCATTTCCGGAAAAGCCGATCACCATGATTTGCCCCTGGACCGCCGGTGGTGGTACCGATACGCTCTTGCGCGCTCTTTCCAAGGAAGCGGAGAAGTATTTGGGCCAGACCATCAACGTGGTGAACCAGACCGGTGGCGGCGGCGCCATCGGGCACAACGCCATCCGTGCGGCACGGCCAGACGGCTATACCGTGGGCATGATCACATTCGAACTCAACTCCTTGCCACCACAAGGTTTGGTCCCATTCACTTGGAAAAACTTTGACCCGCTGATGCGCGTCAACTCCGACCCTGCCGCGCTGACCGTGCGTGCAGACGCGCCCTACAGCACGGTGCGCGGTTTTATGGACTACGCCAAGACCCATCCTGGCGAGGTGACTATCGGTAATTCCGGGCCTGGGTCGGTGTGGCACATTGCGGCTGGACTGGCTGCAGATAAAACGGGTGTGGCAGTCAAGCACGTCCCATTCGACGGTGCGCAGCCTGCAGTAACAGCGCTGGTCGGCGGGCACATCAAGGCGGTTGCCGTGTCGGTGGCGGAAGTACGCGGCCAGGTGCAGGCAGGCAACCTGAAGATACTCGGAGTGATGTCTCCTGAGCGAGACAAACTCTTCCCAGATGTGCCAACTTTCATGCAGCAAGGCGTAGATGTGCAGTTCTTCACCTGGCGCGGTCTGGCGGCCCCCAAGGGTGTGCCAGCTGATGCCAAGGCCAAGATTGTGGCCGCCTACAAAAAAGCCTTTGATTCCCAAGACTTCAAGGACTTCGCTGCCAAAGCCTCGCTCAATCTGTCCTATCAAGAAGCTGCTGATTTCAGCAAATTCCTGGACCAAAACTACCGCGATGTGGAAACGGTGATGACCAAGCTGGGCTTGGCGAAGTAAGACTGTGTGGAAAAAGGGGAACCGAATCGGTTGCGCAGCGTAAGTGCATCGCGGGAAGTGAGTTGGGACCATTATGAAGACTGCAGACATCGTTGGCGGACTGATCGGCATGCTGATCGGCGTTCTCATTTTTTGGCAGAGTGCGCTCATGCCAACCGATGTGGTAATGAAAATAGGCCCCGGCTTCTTTCCCAGCCTGATGGCAGGCGGGCTGTTTCTGTTCAGCGCCGTGCTGCTGGTCAACGCGCTGCGCGGCAAGAGCCAGGGTGAGGTGCAGCCCCTCAAGGTATCGGACAAAGGCGCGCAACGCGGCATAGTTCTGCTGGCAGCGGGGGTAGCCTTTGTCTTGGTGCTGGAACCGCTGGGCTTTGTACTGACTGCGATTACTTTTCTGACGGGGAAGATGCTGGTGATGGGCTTGCGCAAGCCAGCTGTCATTCTTTGTGTGCCAGCGCTCATCACGGCCAGTGTTTGGGTGGTGTTTGAGAAGCTGCTGCACCTGTCACTGCCGGCCGGCATTTTGTCCAGCATTCTGTAGAGGCACACGCTATGGATTTCAATTGGGGCTTGATGTTGTCAAGCTATGGGGCGGTCTTTACCCCCAGTATTGTGTTGATGATTTGCGTGGGCACCACGGCCGGTATCGTGATTGGCGCGTTGCCAGGGTTGACCGCCACCATGGGCGTTGCCTTATTGGTGCCATTGACCTTTGGGCGCCCCGCACTGGAGAGCATCTCCATGTTGATGGGGATTTACTGCGGCGCCATGTACGGTGGTTCGATCTCTGCCATTTTGATTCGCACCCCGGGCACACCGGCGGGCGCAGCCACAGTGTTGGACGGCTATCCCATGGCCAAGCGGGGCGAAGCGGGCCGGGCCATGTCGATGGCGCTGTTTGCCTCCTTTGTCGGTGGCGTGATTGGGGCACTCATCATGACCTTTGCCTCGCCTTACATTTCCAGCATTGCGCTGGAGTTTGGTCCGGTTGAATACTTTGGACTCGCCATTTTTGGCCTGTCCGTCATCGTCTCCATTTCGGGGCGCTCGCTGATCAAGGGCGCTATGTCGGCCTTTTTGGGGCTGCTGATCGCGTCCATCGGGTTTGATCCCATTTCCGGGTTCCCGCGCTTCACGATGGGCGTGATGGAGATGATGGAGGGGCCGCCCTTTATCCCCACGCTCATTGGGCTGTTCGCGGTTTCTGAGGTCTTCAATGAAATCCAGAAGACCGGGCAAATCCAGAAGGCCAAGGCCAATCTGGACCGCTACTTGCCAACCTGGGCCGATATCAAAGCCAGCTACAAGACATTGGTTCGGTCCAGCCTGATTGGCACCGGGATTGGCGCCATCCCCGGCGCAGGGGGCGACATTGCCGCCTTTGTCGCCTATGGCGAGGCCAAGCGGGCCTCCAAAGAACCCGAAAAATTTGGCACGGGTGAGATCAACGGACTTGCAGCCAGCGAGAGCGCCAACAATGCCTGTGCCGGTGGCGCCATGATTCCCTTGTTGTCTTTGGGCGTGCCAGGTGACGCTGTGACAGCTGTGTTGTTGGGCGCCTTTGTCATCCAGGGGCTGCAGCCCGGGCCCATGCTCTACAAAGAGCACATGGACGTGGTCTACCAAATTTTTGCCGCCATGATGCTGGCGCAGTTCGCCATGCAGTTCATCGGTATGGCGGGCATTCGGCTGTTCGCCAAGGTGATCCTTGTGGACCGCGCCATCCTGACCCCCGCAATTTTTGTGCTGTCCATGGTTGGCGCATTTGCCATGCGCAGCAATATGTTTGACGTGTACACCACGCTGGCCTTCGGCATGGTGGGTTACCTATTGGCGCGCTACGACTATCCCTTGTCCCCCATCTTGCTGGCTCTAATCTTGGGGCCGATGGCAGAGTCCAATTTGCGCCGCGCGATGGTGATTTCAGGCGGCGACCCCGCCATTTTGGTCAGCCGCCCCATCGCGGTTGGGCTGGTGGTGTTGGCCGTGGCGTCTTTGATCATGTCTATCCGCGGTCACCGCAAGGTGGCTGCACGATTAGCGGCCCAAGATATGCGCTGACGTGTCCGTGGTACTTGCCAAACGTTTGCTTTAGACCCGTTCCGATCGCCATGCTGGGACACCTAGCCCTTACCATCACCGCTTTTCGTTGACCGGGTTTCCTCATGCAAGCTTTGCTAGACACCATCGCCAAGATGGACCTGCCCACGGATGCGCAGCGCGTTTTCCATGGACGCGGTGGCTTTTACCCGGGGTGCGAGGCGTGGACGCTGGATGCGTTTCCTCCGGTGTGGGTATTGACCAGCTTTCAGCCCGCCACCGATGGGGAACTGGCGGCGATAGGTGCGGCGTTGGTTGCGCGTTGGCAGGTGTTGGCACCTGAGCAGGCGTTGAATTGGGTCTACCAGTGCCGCTCCGAAGGGCAAGCCCAGACGCAGTTGATGGCGGGTGAGGTGCCGGATCCCCATGTGGTGAGCGAGCAAGGCGCGCGCTTTCGGGTGCATGTGCTCAAAGGGCAAAACCATGGCCTGTTCTTGGACATGGCCGAAGGGCGGCGTTGGGTGCGAGAGCGGGCAGCGGCACTTCGCAGTGGGCGCTTCGGCTTTAAGGTGTTGAACCTGTTTTCCTACACCTGTGCGTTTTCCGTGGTGGCCTTGCAGGCAGGGGCTCGGTTGGTGGTCAACGTGGACATGAGCCGTGGCGCCATCACCATTGGCCAGCAAAACCACCAACTCAACGGACTCACCACCGGTGCAAGCTTCTTGCCTCACGATATTTTCAGCACCTGGGGCAAGATTGGCCGCAGCGGTCCGTACGACCTGGTGATCGCGGACCCGCCGAGCTACCAGAAGGGCAGCTTTGTGGCGACCAAGGATTACGCCCGCCTGATCCGCCGCTTGCCGGAGCTATTGGCACCGGGGGGCTGCGCCTTGCTGTGCTTGAATGCCCCCGAACTGGGGCTGGGCTTTTTGCAGGATCAGGTCCGCGAGTTGGCGCCTGATCTGGTGTTTGTGGAGCGGGTCGCCAACCCTGCCGTGTTTGCCGACCAATCCCCCGAGCGCGCGCTCAAGGTACTGGTTTACCAAGCCCCGAGTTAAATCCCGCCGCTTTCGAGTTGGATCAAACCTTTGGGGGTTTGTAGCGTTGCAATGATGTTGGCGGGGCCTTCAGTGATCGTCACACCTTCTAGCCCGAGCGCTTGGTACGCAGCTTGTAGGCGGGCTGCGCTTGGGTGGGAAATGGCGAGACCCTGCAGGCTGGCGCCAGAGCGGGGTAGGCTGTTACGGGGGTGCAAGCGCAGCGGCTCTGCGTCTTCGGGTTGCCCCCATTGGATCAAGGTCGGCAAGGCACCGTTGAACAGGCGTTGCCCGTCATTGCGCACCGTGATGCGCCAGCGCAGAACGCCTTTGCGTGAATGGCGGCTGGCGGGTAGGGCGGGGCCACGGTCAATGTCCAGCTTGCTCAAGGCGGTGCGGTCTGCGGTGATGTCATCGGAGTTCGCAACAAAGTGCACCAAGCGCGGGCTGATCGCGATGGCGGCTTGCATGGCCGGGTCGTCCAGATCGAACCAGCGTTTGGCGTTGGCCTGGGCGGGGCCCTTGGCGCCGGGTTGGATGGCGATGATTTCGCAATAGGCTAGGGGATGGCGCGGTGTGGCCAGCTTGAAGAGGCGGTTGTAGGTGCCAAACTGAGTGTGTTCGCCGCCGGGAGCGGGCGTCAGGCCTAAGGTGGCTTCGCACCAAGCTACGCCTTGGTCTAGCGTTTGGGCAGCGATAACGAGATGGTCTATGCGTGTAGTCATCCAGCGACGATACACCAGCCCACTCAGGCTTGCGCCTTTGGCGCCTTAATGGACATTGGCAGTCTGCGAATCGTCGGCTGCAACGCGGCGCGCGCCATCAAACCGTTTGGCCCAGTAGCGCACACCCATATCTTCGACCCGTACTTCGGCGCCGGGGCGCGGCGAGTGGATGAACTTGCCATCGCCGACATAGATGCCTACGTGGCTGAACGTACGGCGCAAGGTGTTGAAGAACACCAGATCGCCGGGCTGCAGATCGGCTTTGTTGATGGTTTGGGTGGCTGCGGCTTGTTGGTCCGCGCGGCGCGGCAGGATCAGTCCCGCAGTTTGTTCGTAGATGGCGCGCACAAAGCCGCTGCAATCAAAACCCGACTCGGCGGTATTGCCGCCCAGTTTGTAGGGCACGCCCAAAAAGGCCATGGCGTTGAGGACCAGCTCCGAGGCGCGCGCTTCTACTTTGCTGCCGACGGCGCCCAAGCGCGAGACCAAGCCGCGCTCGGCCATGAACTGGGCCAAGTCGTCACCAGCCGCAGGGGGGCTGGCGTGGGCCAGCGCCGATGCGGTAAGTACAGCAATGATCAGGATCGAACGCATGGGGCGGACTCTAGGGCGGGCCAAATTGCTTGTCAAGCGAAGTGATTGGCGAAGTGTTGCGTATAAGTCATTGATTTGCATTGAGAAACATAGCCGGCGGGATCTCAGTTGCGAACGTCTGGGGGGAGGCCGTGGCGCAAAGGCTGGTTCCATGGCGGCGGTACCCCGGGTTATGCTTGCCAGATTGTAAGGAGCGTGCCATGTTGATCGAATTAGAAGAGAGTCAGTTGGTGTTGGTGGACTACCAGGCGCGGCTGATGCCGGCTTTGTGGGAAGGTGAGGCTGCTTTGGCGAACGCGATGCGCCTGGCCGAGTGGGCTGCATTGCTGGAGGTGCCGACGATTTACACCGAACAAAACCCGTCGGGCTTGGGCGCCACCGTGCCACCCCTTTTGGAACTTCTGGAGCAGTCGGGCGCACGCAAGCTCAACAAGATGCAGTTCAGCGCGGTGGAGGAGGGCTTGGGCGAGTGGTTGCGTCCGCCGGCCAAGCCGGTACAGGGTAACGCCCGCAGCCTGCCCAAGCATTTGCAAAAGCCCACCGCGTCGGAGCGCGGCATGGTGATGATCGCCGGTTGCGAGGCCCATGTGTGTCTGATGCAAACCGCGTTGAATTTGCTGGAAGACGAGTTTGATGTCTGGGTGGTGACGGACGCGTGCACCTCGCGCACCGAGCGCAATCGGGATGCCGCGTTTGACCGGCTGGCCGGTGCGGGTGCCGAATTGGTGACCACCGAGATGGTGGGATTTGAGTGGTTGCGCAGCGCAGAACACCCCGCTTTCAAACAAGTACAGGCGTTGATGAAGACGGCTTGAGCCGTGGGGTGGCCTGGGGATAATAGATAAATTGCTATTGAATAGATAGCTGCCTGCGCAATATCGGAAAGGGCTAGAGGCTGATTTGGCACCTAAATTAGCTGGCCCCGTACGGTAGGGGGGTGAATGTCAGGTAGGCACCAGCGTCAGCTTGTCGCAAGTTGAATATTCATAATTATGAATTCAGTTTGATCAATCCGAACGGAGACCCTTCATGCACGCTTACGCTGACTTTTATCGCCGCTCCCTAGAAGACAGAGACGGTTTTTGGGTTGAACAGTCAGCCCTTATTGAGTGGCAAAGCGCGCCAACCCAAATTTGTGACTACAGCAATCCGCCGTTTGCCCGCTGGTTTGTGGGCGGCACCACCAACCTGTGCCACAACGCGGTAGACCGGCACCTCCGCGACCGACCGGAGCAAGCGGCCCTGATCGCCGTGTCTACCGAAACATCGACCGAGCAGACCTTCACCTTTCGCCAACTGCACGCCGAAGTGCAGCGCATGGCAGCCAGCCTGCTGGCCCTAGGGGTGGGCAAGGGGGATCGGGTGCTGATCTACATGCCCATGGTGGCCGAGGCAGCGTTCGCCATGTTGGCTTGCGCCCGTATTGGGGCGATTCACTGTGTCGTTTTTGGCGGATTCGCCTCCGGCGCGCTGGCATCGCGCATTGAAGATGCGTCTCCCGTGGTCATCGTGAGCGCGGATGCAGGTTCGCGTGGCGGCAAGGTGGTGCCTTACAAGCCGCTGCTGGACGAGGCTATTGCCCAGTCCAGCCACAAGCCGCGCGCAGTGCTGTTGGTGGACCGCGGCTTGGCGTCCATGCCCTTGGTGGATGGGCGTGATCAGCTGTGGTCTGTGCTGCGTGCGCAGCACCTCGATGCGCAGGTGCCTTGCGTCTGGTTGCCGTCAGACCACCCCAGCTACACCCTGTACACCAGCGGCACCACGGGCAAGCCCAAGGGCGTGCAGCGTGACACGGGGGGGTATGCGGTGGCACTGGCTGCCAGCATGAAACACATTTACTGTGGAAACGCGGGGGAGACCTACTTCTCGGCCAGTGACATCGGTTGGGTCGTGGGCCACAGCTACATCGTCTATGGCCCGCTGTTGGCAGGCATGGCCACCATCATGTACGAGGGCTTGCCGACACGGCCCGACGGTGGCGTGTGGTGGAGTTTGGTTGAAAAATACAAAGTCACGGTGATGTTCAGTGCCCCGACGGCGGTGCGCGTGCTCAAGAAGCAAGACCCGGCGCTACTGCGCAAGTACGACCTGTCCAGCTTGCGCGCGCTGTTCTTGGCGGGTGAGCCGCTGGACGAGCCCACCGCCCAGTGGATCAGCGACGGCCTGGGTAAACCCATCATCGACAACTACTGGCAAACCGAAACCGGCTGGCCGATTTTGAGTATTGCCAACGGGGTAGAAAAGGCATCGAGTAAGTTTGGCAGCCCCGGAATTCCAATGTATGGCTACGACGTCAAACTGCTGGACGAAAACACCGGCGAAGAGCTGACTGGAGCCAACCAGAAAGGAGTGGTCGCCATTGAAGGCCCGCTGCCACCGGGTTGTATGCAAACCGTATGGCAAGACGACGCCCGTTTTGTGAATACCTACTGGAAGTCGATTCCCGGCAAGCTGGTCTACAGCACCTTTGACTGGGGCGTGCGCGATGAAGACGGCTACTTCTTTATCTTGGGGCGGACCGATGATGTGATCAACGTGGCGGGTCACCGACTGGGAACCCGTGAAATCGAGGAAAGCATTTCTAGCCACCCCAAGATAAAGGCCAGCCGTCTTCATCGCGCACGCCCCAGTCAAAGGTGCTGTAGACCAGCTTGCCGGGAATCGACTTCAGTAGGTATTCACAAGGCTTGTCTACCGGCCACGGTTTATACAACCCGACGAGGCCTCTGGCTCCGGTCAGCTCTTCGCCCGTGTTCGTCCAGCAGTTTTTCGCGGCAAACTGCCGATTCGGGGAGCTCTCAAACACTCGACCTTTTCTACCCCGTTGGCGATACCGGTGCCAATGAACGGTCGATGATGGGTGCAAACCGTCTGATCCCGCTGCGCCCGACGGGCTGGCGGCTCGCCCGCCAAGCTGGCGCGCTGGATAGGTCGCCCTTTGCGCGGAAGGGCCAGTCTTGCTGGCCCCGTCGGGGCTAGTCACCCGTGAACTTTTAACATTTTTTCAACCAGACTTTCCACCACACGCGTCGGGCCGTCGGCGGAAGCCCTAAGGCCTTGATGGCCATGCCTGCTGGCAGGCCGCCAGACGTGGCCCCAACCGATGTCACTGGCCGGGTAAATGTGTTCGTGCTGGCAGCCAGTACCGCCACCGCGCTGCACCCGCTGAGCTTGCCCGTGTGCCGCTGGTGGCAAAGGAACTGGCTCGGGTGATCTCGACCAGCGCAAACCGCACTGCGCAGACCGCAATGCGCCCAAATGAGAACATGGACGCGATCGCAACAGCACTGCGCGCGGCAACGGACAGGCCAATAGCCTCGTCCAGCGTATACCCAGAGACGATGACCACGAGACGCATGTTTCAATGCGCGTGCGCGCCGGATGTTGTCCGCCAAAGCTGGCCAGTGAACAGCAATACGGACACCCGAAACTTTGGCGAACGCCTCGACGCGTAGGCGCTGCAACGCTATGCGCTGCGCTTCGGCGTGCGGTGCTGGAGCGAAGACCTGCTCGATCATTTCAATTTACGGCCAGCGCCTTCCCGGTGCGTTGACAGGTTGGTGGTGCCGCCACAAAGCGGCGGATTTGTAGTCGATTTGGCGCGCTCAACAGGGCGGCTGTTCGGCAAAAAACAGGCGGCGAAAAATAGCGGAATACTCCGTTCGGTGATCGAGCCGAATCGCCAATTCAGCTTTGCGACCTGAAGCTCCCGTACGGCGGTTTCAGCCAGTGCCCCGGAGCACTCAACGCATGTTAGCGAGCGGCTATCAATTCGATAACTGGCCCATCTATTATCACAGGCCGCAGCTCAACCGTCTTCGGCAACGCCTGTACTGATCAGCTTGAGTGTTCTGCGCTGCGCAACAAACCCGCATCTCGGTGGTCACCAATTCGGCACCCGCACCAGCAACGCGGTATCCCGGTGCGCGAATACGCGTCGATAAAATATCTTCAACAGGAGTTTGCATCAGGCCCGTGAACTCGCAATGCCGCTTTCCGACGCAGTAGTAAATGCTGAATTGCGGGCGTTACCTTCCGGCGGACGCGACCGCCTCCGGCTGAACTGCGTCTTGTTGACTGCGCCGCCTGCCAGAGTTCAAAGTGGCTTTTGATAGCAAACCGGAACAGGCCGGTGACAAATCGCCTCCAACAGGCGCGTCGCGTTCGCCAACAAAGCGGAAGCCGCCTGTGCCGAGCGCACCAGCGACCAATATGCAGTTCGTCCGGCATGGCGCATCTTCACCCTGATCTGGCAAGCCAGGCACCTGGAACCGGCCTTTGCACGGCCCAGATTTGTTCACCTTCCGCCGGCTATATTTCTCAATGCAGATCAGGCTTATACGCAACACTTCCGAACAGCAATTTGGCCGCCTACAAGTCCGCCCCGGCGCGTTCGGTCCACTGCTTACCGCATCGGCGCTTGCAGCTGGTGACGACGGCCAGGTTCATGGCGGCGGGGTCGCGCTTGGGCGTCCTTGCTTCGCCGGCGCGCGCCCTCATGCCAACGCCGTAACCCCTGGCGTGCCCTGCTGGGCGGCAACGGTCGGGACATTGCGGCGGCTGTGCGCGCCATCTACGAACGACTGCGGGACTGATGGCACAGCTAATACGTAACTT
>JAXHOO010000066.1:0-18710 GCA_034519365.1 Rhodoferax sp.
GCTACCAATTCGATAGCTGCTGGCGCTTATTCAATGCGGGCTAGCGGCTATTTTGCTTCAGGGTTTGGCGTAGCCACGCTCCACCCAGGCCACTGCGCTGGCACGGTTGAGCTTGAACGCCAGTGACACCTTGACCTGCGCAATCACGTCATCGCCCTCATCCCGAGCGGTCAAGGTGGCGGTGGGATTGTCTTCATCCGGCTCAATGTCCAGGTAAACCGTCACACGCCCGGTGCCCGCCGCGACCTCCACACTTTGGTGCAGGCTGGCGTGCAGCTGCTGCTCACTGCGGCGGACAAATTCACGCGCCGTTTTCACCAGCGTCAAAAAAGCGCTTTGGTCCAGCGGCTTGGGGTTCTTTTTGTCGCGGCCCATGGTCCAGGGGCCGACCAGCGCGGGCTCTGACGCGCCGTCCGCCGTCATGGCGACGGCCCAGCCGTCGTCGTCTTCGTTCTTCACTACGCGGGCCGTCCAGCCGTCGCTGATCCAGAGGCGGGGCTCCTGGGTCTTCATGTCGGATTCGTTCAAATGCATGGCGTGGAGTATGCGGGGAGACGGTGATACAAGCTTCGTCACATCGACAGAAATCAGGTCAATCCTCTTCTGAATTTAAGCGCATAAAAAATGAACAACAATAGCGATTCCGTGTTGTCACTTTCAACCTCCAATCACACCATGTACCACGCAGCCTCTGACCGATACGACGGACGTGTTCCCTACCGCACCTGCGGCAAAAGCGGCCTCAAACTCCCCGCGGTGTCGCTGGGCCTGTGGCACAACTTCGGCGACGCTACGCCCTTCCAGACCCAGCGCGACATGCTGCGCACCGCCTTCGATTTGGGCATCACCCACTTTGATCTGGCCAACAACTATGGCCCTCCGTACGGCAGCGCCGAGACCAACTTTGGCGAACACCTGCGCCGCGACTTCAAGCCCTACCGCGATGAGCTGCTGATCTCCAGCAAGGCCGGCTACGACATGTGGCCCGGCCCCTACGGCCAGGGCGGCGGTTCGCGCAAGTACGTGCTGGCAAGCCTGGACCAGAGCCTGAAACGCATGGGCCTTGAGTACGTGGACATCTTCTACAGCCACCGCTTCGACCCCGACACCCCGCTAGAAGAAACCATGGGCGCACTGGCCACGGCCGTGCAGCAGGGCAAGGCGCTGTACGCCGGCATCAGCAGCTACTCGGGCACCAAAACGCGCGAGGCAGCGGCTATTCTCAAGAGCATGGGCGTGCCCATGCTGATCCACCAGCCCTCCTACAGCCTGATGAACCGCTGGATCGAGGAAGACCTGCTGGACGCTCTTGAAGAAACCGGCATGGGCTGCATTGCCTTCAGCGCACTGGCCCAGGGCCTGCTGACCAACAAGTACCTCAACGGTGTGCCCGCCGACGCGCGCATCAACCGCCCCGGCGGCGGCTCCTTCAAGCAGGACCACCTGAGCGAGCAAAACCTCAAGCACGTGCGCGCCCTCAATGAGATCGCGCAGGCGCGGGGCCAGAGCCTGGCACAAATGGCCACCGCTTGGGTGCTGCGCGATGCACGCGTGACCTCCGCGCTGATCGGCGCGAGCAAGCCCGAGCAGATCGTGGACCTGGTGGGCGCGATGAAGAACCTGAGCTTCACCCAGGCCGAGCTGGACGCTATCGACGGCCACGCCGTCGATGGTGGCATCAACCTGTGGAAGCGTCCCTCCACCGACCAGCGCCTGGCCTGAGCCCCTGCTGGCCATGCACGCCGCCCATGGCTCCCTATCGCTGCGCCAGTACGGTCCCTCGCCGGGCAGCCATGCGCATGACCATTTCCAAATCCTTCTGGGCCTGGACGGCACGCTTGAGCTGGAAGTGCAAGGCCGGGGCCAGCGCGTGGCCGCGGGCAGCGGCTGCGTGATTGCACCGGGCGAGCGGCATGACTTTGAGGCACTGGACGGCGCGCATTGCCTGGTGCTGGACACGGCGTACGCTGACTGGGCCAGCGCCGTGGGCACACCCGTGCAGCCCGCCACGGCGCTCGCGCTGGCGCGCTACCTGCAGCTGGCGCTGAGCCAAGAGCACAGCCTAGCGCAGCACTACGGCCCGCTGCTGCTACGCGACTGCTGGCGTACCCCACAGGCACGGCCGGTACGCCACCAGCGCCGCATCGACTGGCAGGGCCTGACCCAGTGGTGCGAGCGCCAGCTGCACACGCCGCTGACCGTGGCCGACCTTGCGCGACAAGTCTTTTTGAGCCCCACCCAATTTGCCGTGCGCTGCCAGCAGGATGTGGGCATGCGCCCCATGCAATGGCTGCGCGACTTGCGCCTGCAACGCGCCCGCACCCTGCGCGCGCAGGGTCTGGCCATGACCGACATTGCGCGGCGCTGCGGCTACCAGTCGGCATCGGCCCTGACGGCCGCGCTGCGCCAACACACCCGGCACTGAGTCCGCCACACCGCAGTTCTGCAACAGCAGACCGTGGTTGGGCAACAGCGCCTGCGGCTAAGCTTGCCGCCATGCATGCCTCTTTCCTCGCCCTTGCCGCCATTGCCCTCTGGGGCTCGCTCGCCCCCTTGGGCGTCTCGCTCGCCCACGTTCCGCCCTTCCTGCTGACGGGTTGCTCGCTGCTCATTGGCAGCCTGATCGGGCTGGTGCTTACCCGCGGCCGGGTGCAGCCGTGGAAGGTACCGCTGCCCACACTGGCGCTGGGCCTGTACGGGCTGTTTGGCTACCACTTCCTCTTCTTCATCGCGCTGCGCTACGCGCCGCCGGTGCAGGCCAACCTGGTGAACTACCTGTGGCCGCTGGGGATTGTGTTGATGGCGCCGCTGTTCCTGCCGGGCATGCGCCTGCACGGGCTGCATATTGCGGCGGCGCTGCTGGGCTTTGCGGGCGCGGCGCTGGCGATTGTGGGGGGGCGCGACTTGCAGGGCGGCTTTGCTTGGGGCTACCTCCCGGCGCTGGCCTCTGCCTTTATCTGGTCCAGCTACTCGCTGCTGACGCGGCGCGTGCCGCCCTTCCCCAGCGCTGCGATTGGGCTGTTCGGGCTCGTGTCAGGCCTGCTGTCCCTGCTGTGCCATGCGCTGCTGGAAAACGCGGTGGACCTGAACGCGCACGACTGGATGCTGTTGGCCGCCATGGGCCTGGGGCCGCTGGGCGGCGCGTTCTACCTGTGGGATGCGGCGCTCAAGCGGGGGGACGCGCGGCAGATTGGCGTGCTGTCCTTCCTCACGCCCCTGCTGTCCACCCTGGCGCTGCTGTGGCTGCGCGGCGAGTGGCCCAGTGCCTCGGTGGTGCTGGCAGCGGCCCTGATCATTGGAGCGGCCGTGCTGGGCTCCCGAGCGGGCAAATAGGATCAGAGCTACATTTTCAAGCCAAATCGGCCTCTAGCCCTTTTGGGTTCTGCGCTAGCAGCTCCTCTTTTTATAGCGGCATGGGCCGACTGCTGAGTTCCTCGCCGGGCTCTTCAGCATCGCACACCCCTTGGGCCCAGGCCTCCAGCTTGCTGGCATCGGCGCGCAAGACTTCTTGCTTGACCGCCAAGATCTGCGCCGGGTGCATGGAGAAGCTGCGCAGCCCCAGGCCTAGCAGCAGGCGCGTCATGCCCACATCGCCCGCCATCTCGCCGCACACACTCACGTCCTTGCCCGCGGCACGGCCCGCCGCAATGGTGTCAGCCACCAAACGCAACACCGCCGGGTGCATGGGATCGTACAGATGCGCCACCGACTCGTCGGCCCGGTCGATCGCCAGCGTGTACTGGATCAGGTCGTTGGTGCCGATGGAGAGGAAATCAAAGTACTTGAGAAACAGGCGCAGGCTCAACGCCGCAGCCGGAATCTCGATCATGGCGCCGAGTTGGATGGGGCCGTAGGCCACGCCGCGCCGGTCCAGCTGGGCGCGTGCCTTGTCGATGTGGGCGATGGTCTGCTTGATCTCACTGGCATGGGCCAGCATGGGAATCAGCATGCGCACCGGCCCATGGGCTGCCGCACGCAAGATAGCCCGCAATTGGGTCAAGAACATGGCCGGGTCGGCCAGGCTCCAGCGGATGGCGCGCAGGCCCAGCGCGGGGTTGAGGTGGGCGTTGTCGCGCACTGAGTCATCCAGCGGCTTGTCGGCCCCCACGTCCACCGTGCGGATAGTGACGGGCAAGCCCTGCATACCCTCTACCGCCCGCTTGTAGGCCTGGTACTGCTCTTCTTCATCGGGCAGGCGGCCCTGGCGGCCCATGAACAGGAACTCGCTGCGAAACAAGCCCACGCCCAGCGCCCCAGCCTTGAGGGCGGCATGGGCATCTTCGGGCATTTCGATGTTGGCCAGCAGCTGCACCTTTTGCTCGTCCATGGTGATGGCGGGCGTGTGCAGCAGGCGCTGCAGGCGGCCGCGCTCCAGCTCACCCTGGCGCTGCTTGAAGCCGTACTCGGCCAGGATGATGGGCGACGGGTCGACGATGACCACGCCCGCGTCGCCGTCGATGATGACCCAGTCGTCTTGGCGCACCAGTTGGCTGCAGGTGCGCGCGCCCACCACTGCCGGAATGTCCATGCTGCGCGCCACGATGGCGGTGTGCGAGGTCTTGCCGCCCACGTCGGTAATGAATCCGGCAAACACGCTTTGCTTGAACTGCAGCATGTCGGCGGGCGACAGGTCGTGCGCGATCAGCACCAGCGGCACGTCAACCGTATCGTCCAGCAGCAAGTCCTGCTGCGCCTGTTTGCGGCTACCGCGCTTGCTCGGCGGCACCACGACGGATCCGTCGCCCCGCATGGCGCGCAGCACGCGCTCGCAAATTTGCTCCATGTCGGCCTTGCGCTCGCGCAGGTAGGCGTCTTCCATCTCGTCGAAATGGCGGGCAATGATTTCAAGCTGCGTGGTCAACGCCCATTCCGCGTTGTAAAGGCGCTCGGTAATCCAGTGCTTGACGCCGGACTCCAGCTCCTCGTCCTGCAGCAGCATCAGGTGCACATCGAGCAACGCGGTGAGCTCATGCGGCGCCTCTTTGGGCCCCATGCGCGCCACGCTTTCTTGCAGGCGGTTCAACTCTTCCACCACCACGTCACGCCCCGCGCGAACGCGGGCAATTTCTGCCGCCACGTCCTCAGGTTTGACGAAGTAGTGGGCGACATCCATTCGGCTGGACGCCACCAACACGGCACGCCCAATGGCAATGCCACGCGATACCGCGAGTCCGTGGACCGAGAAGGTCATGCCCGCACGCTCCCCATTAAGTCACTCACCCTCACCGAATTTGTCAGCGATCAGCGCCAGCAAGCCATCCATCGCCTCCTGCTCGCGCTCGCCACTGGTTTCCAGCGTGACTTCGGTGCCGATTCCTGCGGCCAGCATCATGACACCCATGATGCTTTTGGCGTTCACGCGGCGTTCGCCCCGCGCCATCCAGACTTCGCAGGGGAAACTGCCAGCCAGCTTGGTGAGCTTGGCCGAAGCCCGCGCATGCAGGCCCAATTTATTGACTATGGTCGTAGTGTTGCTGATCATGGGGTTTGCGGAATTGATTTTGTGGCGCTGTTACGGCTACCTGCATGATGCATTGGGTGCCGCCAGCCAAGGCCCGTGCCACGAGTGCTTCCAGCGCTTCGTGGCGGTAGTTCACGGTGCGCAAGAGCATGGGCAGGTTGACCCCCGCCACCAACTTGGTGTGCACACCGTCCACCACCTTTTGCGCCACGTTGCACGGCGTGGCACCAAAAACATCGGTGAGTACCAAGGCGTGCGGTGCACCCAGCTGGGCCAGCAAGGCCAAGGCAGCCGCTCGCGTCACTTCGGTGTTGTCTTGTGCGCCGACATCCAATGCCAACACGCCGTTAGCCGCCTCGGGGTAGACGTGCAAGGCCGCAGTGCGCAAGGCACTGGCCAAGGGAGCGTGGGCGACGATGAGGATGCCAGTGTTCATAGCAAGACAGTGAATTGATTCGGATTATGGCGCTATTGCTCAGAACCGACACACCTTGCGGGCATGGTCAGCGCTCACTGCGGCCTGTCAATGTCCGTCATCAGCGGCGCGACCGCGCTCGGCACGAGATGCGGGGCGTATACAGCGAGGTGAAACACTTCTCTACCCACCACCAGCCACCCCAGTTGGGCCTGCACCTCGCTACCTTGGGGCTCCCGCCCCTTGGCACGCAACCACGCCACGGCTTGGACATCTGGCAGCTTGCGGTGGTGCGGTGCTGCGACGTCCTCCACTGCAGCTGGGGCGGCCTGCAAAGCGGCCAGGGCCGCCGTCCGCCAAGCTTGCACTAACTCGGCTGCTTCCTCCGGCCTGTCCAGCACTACACGGCTGATAGCAAACAAGGCCCCGTCCGCCTCGCACCCCCGCATCTCCAAAGCTCGGCTGGTGCCGCCCAAAGGGACATCCCGCTGGGCCTGGTCGGGTTTGCAAGGCAAGCTAAACCGCAGGCTACCCAAACCGACCGTCCGCCAATTCAGCGCTGGGCTGCAGGCGCACAGCGTCATAGCCAGCGCGCCGGCCACGGCGCGCGCGCGCCAACTGGACTTCAGCATTAATGCAGCGCGCCAAACACCTTGGTCAGGATGGAGCTGCCATACGCCACCGGGTTCTGGCGAATCTTGCGCTCTTCCTCAGAAATCATGAAATACAGACCATCCAGCGCCTTCCCTGTCACATACTGCTCAATGTTTGCCGCATCCCGTTGGATCAGGCCCATATCTGCGGCTCGCCCCGCCAGCTGGTTGTATTTGTCCACCAAACCTACCTTGGCGGTCGCCTGCGTCACGATAGGCAAGAATTTAATGGCCAGCGGTGACCGCGTTTTGCCAACAAAGTACTCGGTCACCGCCGTGTCACCGCCCGTCAAAATACCCTTGGCATCATTCACTGTCATGGTCTGCACCGTCTTGACCAGCAGGTCTCTGGCCATGGGGACTGCGGCCTCGGCCCCCCGGTTCATGGAGGTCACCAGTTCATCCACCCGGGCACCTTGCCCGAAGGTGCGCATGAGCTTGGCGGCATCGTCAAGGTAGCTGGGCAATGGAATGCGAACTTTTTCGTTGCCCAAGAATCCATCCACAGCACCCAAGCTCCCAATGGCCGCCAGCGCTCCTTTTTCCAGCGCAGTTTTCAGGCCTTTGGTCGCGTCCGCCTTGGTCAGGTCGTCCAGGCTCAGCGCATGGGCGGCTGGGGAGCCGATGGCAGCCCACACGGCAGCCGAGGTCAAGGTGAAAGAATTAAACTGGCGGCGGTCCATAAGGAAATCCTGTTCATGAAAAAGCGTTTCGCGTTGGTCAGCATCGTAGCCGCAGTGGCCTTGGTCGTTGGCGCTTTGGCGCTTCAGACTGGACAAGCGGCCCCGGCGACGACGTTTGTGCTGTTGGATGGCAGCAAAAAGTCAACTGCGGACCTGCAGGGCAAGGTGACCTTGGTGAACTTCTGGGCCACCAGCTGCGTCACCTGTGTGGCGGAGATGCCCAAGCTGATCTCCACCTTTGAGAAATACCAAGGCCAAGGCTATGGCACCTTGGCGGTGGCCATGGCGTACGACCCACCCAGCTACGTAGTGAACTTCGCGCAAACCCGCCAACTGCCTTTTGATGTCGCGATTGACAACACCGGCGCGGTCGCCAAGGCTTGGGGTGACGTAGGACTGACGCCCACCAGCTACCTCGTGAACAAGCGCGGGGTGATTGTCAAGCGCTATGTGGGGGAACCCAATATGGCCGAGTTACACCAGCTGATTGAATCCCTGCTGAAAGCCTCTTAACGGGGGCGGACCAAGTGCCGCCCCGGGTGGTACTACATGCGGAACGCGTCGTGGCAGGTCTTGCAGCTACCCCCGACCGCACCTACGGCTGCTTTGATACTGTCCAGATTGCCAGTCTTGGCGGCGGCGTTCAGCTTCGCCATTTCACCCTGCATTTTTTCAGCGTAGTCATTGAACTTCGCCTTTTCAGCCCAGATTTCGGGCTTGGCCTTGGTGTCGCCCTTGTCAGATCCATCGACAAACGCAGCCCATGGCAACTTGCTCATAGAGGCCGCGACCTCTGCACTTTCGGCGGCCAATTTGGCGTCAAACGGGGCTTTGCCAGCCGCCATGGCAGCAACCCGGCCAAAATTTTGCTGCATGACGAACAGGGCGCTTTTGCGGTACTTGATGGCATCGTCGGGTTTGGCGAACTGGGCCATTACTGGCGCGGCCAAGGCCAAGGTGGCAACAGCCACGATCAGGGTATTCAGCTTCTTCATGGGCTTCCTCAGGGGTAGTGGAACAAGAGCAGACCGTGTTTAGTATGGCAGTCTCCCGAATAGTTCGCTAAAGTCTGAAAGCCTAGGGTATGTACTTAGTCGCCATCCGACCACCCGGCGGTGATAGAGTCAAGCTGCCGCCGCGCCTCATCGCGGCCGATCAGGAGGATCTTCCGCTATGCAGACAATCCGGGTATGGGATTTGCCCACGCGTGTGTTTCACTGGGCGCTGGCCGCTGCAGTCGTTGGCTTAGTCACCACCGCCCAGCTCGGAGGGGCGTGGATGGAATGGCATATGCGACTAGGCTACTTGGTCTTGAGTCTGATCTTGTTTCGCCTAGTATGGGGCGTGGTGGGCGGCTATTGGTCCCGCTTCGGTGTTTTCGTTCCCACCCCGACTCATCTGCTGCAATACTTGCGTGGATCTGCGACGCCGCATGACCGGACGGGGCACTCACCTCTGGGCGCGCTATCGGTCCTCGCCATGCTACTGGTGGTGCTGGCCCAGGTTGTGAGCGGACTGTTCAGTGACGACGAAATCGCCACATCAGGTCCGCTGTCCCGCTTTGCGAGCGGCCAATGGGTAGGCCGGGCCAGCGACTACCACACCGATGTGGGCAAATTCCTGTTAGTGGCCTTGGTAGTGGGGCATATAGCGGCCATCGCGTTTTATCGATTCAAGAAGGGACACAGACTGACTGCCCCCATGCTCCATGGCGACAAAGCAGCGCCCGATGGGCTTGCTGGCGCCCGTGACACCACCACAACGCGCAGCCTAGCCTTGGGCATCTGGTTGGTCTGCGCAGCAATGGTTGCGCTACTGGTTAACTGGGCCCAACTCTGATGAACCAGGCTACGCCGAAATTGGGGGCCATCGAGCTGGGGACGCCCAGCACCGCCGAGGAATGGCGGCAGGTGCGCCAACTGTTTCAAGAGTACGCAGACAGTGTTGGTGTCGACCTGTGTTTCCAAAACTTTGCCGCAGAATTAGAGCGACTTCCCGGGGAATATGCTGCCCCGATGGGCGCGGTGTTGGTCGCCAAACAGGGCCATGCCCTGGCCGGATGCTGCGCTTTGCGCCCACTGGTCAGCGCCGACTACAGCAACGCGGCAGAAATGAAGCGCCTGTACGTCCAGCCGGCATTCCGGGGACTGGGCGTAGGTCGCCTGATCGTCGAATCTGTGCTGGAAGCGGCGCGGGTTGCGGGCTACAGCTGCGTGCTGCTAGACACGCTGGACGACATGGAAGCAGCACGCGCCCTTTACGAAGAACTGGGGTTCACCGAAGTGCCCCCGTTTTATTTCAACCCCATTCCGGGGGCGCACTACCTCAAAGTTGATCTTTAGGTAGTGCGCGTTATTCAGGCTTGTGCCTGCGCCAACAAAGTGGCTGCGTCACTAACCTCGAACTTGCCAGGCGCTTCAACGTTCAAAGACTGCACTTTTCCATCTTTGACTAGCATGGAGTAGCGGTTGCTACGCAAGCCCATGCCACGCCCGGTCAAGTCCAGCGTCAAGCCTGTGGCCTTCGCAAAAGCAGCATCGCCGTCGGCCAGCATACGCACTTTGCCAGCGGTCTTTTGATCACGCGCCCAAGCGCCCATGACAAAGGCATCATTCACGCTAATGCACCAAACTTCATCCACGCCAGCCGCCAGAAACGCTTGCGCCTGGTCGACGTAACCCGGGACGTGCTTGGCAGAACAGGTGGGGGTAAAGGCACCTGGCAGGGCAAACAAAGCGATCGTCTTGCCTGCGGTGGCTTTCGCGACGTCTACCGGGTTGGGACCAATGCTGCAGCCCTCACCCTCGATATCCGAATACTCCATCAGAACGCTGGCGGGCAGGTTGTCACCGACTTGAATCATAGAATCTCCTAAGTTGAAGGCGCTACGGGTAGCACCAATGAAAACGGCCCACATTGTGGGCCGTTTTGAAGTCACTTGCAGTCAACCAAGCCGATAGGCTTAGACCACGGCAGCTTTTTGTACCAAGCGGGTTGCGACCCAGTTCTTAGTTTTGGAAATGGGCTTGCTTTCGGTGATTTCGATCACGTCGCCCAATTTGTACTCGCCCTTTTCGTCATGGGCGTGGTACTTGCTCGTCTTGGCAACGATCTTGCCGTAGAGCTCGTGTTTAACACGGCGCTCAATCAGCACGGTCACTGTCTTAGCACGCTTGTCGCTGACCACCTTGCCAATCAAGGTGCGCTTGAGGGATTTTTTAGCTTCCGTCATTTATCGCTCCTTATTTGGCGGATGTTTCAGCGCTTTGCTTCTGGACAAGAATCGTCTTGGCCCGAGCAATATCGCGGCGCGCAGTGCGCAGCGTAGCGGTGTTGTTGAGTTGTTGCGTGGCTTTTTGCATACGCAGGCCAAAGTGGGCTTTTTGCAGCGCTTTGACTTCCGTCTTCAAACCATCAACGTCTTTTTGGCGCAGTTCAGCAGCTTTCGTCATTTCGATATCTCCTGAATTACTGGCCGATCATGCGGCTGACAAACGTCGTACGCAATGGCAACTTGGCGGCGGCCAAACGGAAGGCTTCGCGAGCGAGTTCTTCGGGAACACCGACGATCTCAAACACGATTTTGCCCGGCTGAATCTCAGCCACGTAGTACTCGGGGTTACCTTTGCCGTTACCCATACGCACTTCAGCAGGCTTTTGGGAGATCGGCTTGTCAGGAAACACGCGAATCCAGATACGGCCGCCACGCTTCACGTGACGGGAAATTGCACGACGTGCAGCTTCAATCTGGCGAGCCGTCAAACGGCCGCGGTCGGTACATTTCAGACCGAAGTCACCGAACGCAACCGAGCTTCCGCGGGTTGCGATACCAGTGTTACGGCCTTTTTGCTCTTTGCGGTATTTCCGGCGAGCGGGTTGCAACATGATTATTCTCCTTTACCGTCAGCTGCTGCAGCTGGCGCGGCGACTTTGCGAACGCGCTTAACGGCTGGTTTGGTAGCGTCGACGCCAGAGGCCTCGACGGGCTTGTCGCTGCCGTCAGCCGGTGCGGTGTTGCCACCGACAGGACGACGAGGTGCAGCACCGCGGGGTGCCGGACGGTCAGAACCAGGGCGTGCGCCACCACGGTCATCGCGACGCGGACCACGTGGGCGACGCTCTTCGTCAGAACGTGGCTCTACAACAGCTGGCAAATCATTACGGCCCAAGGTATCACCCTTGTAGACCCAGACCTTGACGCCAATAATGCCGTAGGTAGTTTTGGCTTCAGAAGTTCCGTAGTCGATATCGGCGCGCAGAGTGTGCAATGGCACACGACCTTCGCGGTACCACTCGGTGCGAGCGATTTCAATACCGTTCAGACGGCCGGACGACATGATCTTGATGCCCAAAGCGCCCAAACGCATCGCGTTTTGCATGGCGCGCTTCATGGCACGGCGGAACATGATGCGCTTTTCGAGCTGCTGGGTGATGCTGTCAGCGATCAGCTTCGCATCGATTTCAGGCTTGCGCACTTCTTCGATGTTCACTGCCACTGGCACGCCCAATTGCTTGCCCAAGTCGCGCTTCAGGTTCTCGATGTCTTCGCCCTTCTTGCCGATCACCACGCCCGGACGTGCCGAGAAAATGGTGATACGTGCGTTCTTGGCAGGACGCTCGATCAGAATGCGCGAAACCGAAGCGTTCTTCAGCTTGGCCTTCAGGTACTCACGCACCTTGATGTCTTCGGCCAACATGCCAGCAAAGTCTTTGTTGCTGGCGTACCAACGTGAAGACCAGTTACGGCTGATCGCCAAGCGAAAGCCGGTTGGGTGGATTTTTTGTCCCATATCTTCCTGGCCTCTTTCAGTTACCAACCGTCACGTACACATGGCACGTGGGCTTGCGGATTTGATTGCCACGGCCTTTGGCACGGGCGGTGAAGCGACGCAGGGAAGCACCTTGCTCGACGTAGATGGTTTTGACCTTCAGTTCGTCGATATCGGCACCGTCATTGTGCTCAGCATTGGCAATAGCGGACTCCAGAACCTTCTTGATGATCACAGCAGCTTTTTTCTGCGTGAACTGCAAGATGTTCAGAGCTTGGTCAACTTTTTTGCCGCGAATCAGATCCGCGACCAGACGGCCTTTGTCAACAGACAAGCGGACGCCACGAAGGGTTGCACGAGTTTCCATGGTGCCTCCTTATTTCTTCTGGACTTTTTTGTCCGCAGGGTGACCCTTGAAAGTACGGGTGAGAGCGAACTCACCCAACTTGTGGCCGACCATTTGGTCAGTGATGTAAACAGGCACGTGCTGCTTGCCGTTGTGCACAGCGATGGTCAAGCCGATGAAATCGGGCAGGATCATGGAGCGGCGCGACCAGGTCTTGATCGGCTTCTTGTCCTTAGTAGCCACGGCCTTTTCGGTCTTGGCTACCAGGTGGTGGTCCACAAAGGGACCTTTTTTGAGTGAACGAGTCATTTACCTACCCCTTACTTCTTGCGACGCGACACGATCATGACCTGCGTGCGCTTGTTGTTACGGGTACGGTAACCCTTGGTCAGATTACCCCAAGGATCGACTGCATGACGGCCTTCGCCAGTCTTGCCTTCGCCACCGCCGTGCGGGTGATCAACCGGGTTCATCACCACACCGCGAACGGTTGGGCGAATACCCATCCAGCGCTTGACACCGGCTTTACCCAGTTGACGCAGGCTGTGCTCTTCGTTGGCAACTTGGCCAATGGTGGCACGGCAATCGATGTGGATCTTGCGAACCTCACCGGAGCGCATGCGAACCTGAGCGTAGGTACCTTCACGGGCGAGCAGAGTGGCAGAGGTACCCGCAGAGCGGATGATCTGTGCACCTTTACCGACTTGCAACTCGACACAGTGGATGATGGAACCCACGGGGATGTTGCGAATTGGCAGCGTGTTACCGACACGGATAGGAGCCTCCGAACCATTCATGATGGTTGCACCGACTTCCAAACCGCGAGGGGCGATGATGTACTTGCGCTCGCCGTCTGCGTAGCACACCAGAGCGATGTGCGCAGAACGGTTCGGATCGTATTCAATACGCTCGACCTTGGCAGGAATAGCATCCTTGTTGCGAACGAAATCGACAACACGGTAGTGGTGCTTGTGGCCACCGCCCTTGTGGCGCGTCGTAATGTGACCGTTGTTGTTACGGCCAGCATGCTGGAACTGAGGCTCCAACAACGCAGCGTGAGGCGCACCCTTGTACAGGTGGTCACGCGAAATCTTCACCACGCCACGACGGCCTGGGGAAGTGGGTTTCATTTTGATAACAGCCATGATTACGCAGCCTCCCCACCGAGGTTCAGCTCTTGACCTGGCTTGAGCATCACATAGGCCTTGCGAACATTGTCGCGACGACCATTGGACTTGCCAAAGCGCTTGGCCTTGCCTTTTGTGTTCACCACAGAAACGCCTTGTACTTCCACCTTGAACATCAATTCCACAGCGGCCTTGATTTCGGGTTTGGTAGCGTCTTGCAGCACCTTGAACGTCACAGCATTGGATTTTTCAGCGACCATGGTTGCCTTTTCAGACACGATGGGAGCAACCAGAACCTGCATCAAACGACCTTCGTCGTACTTGACTTTCGACGTATTGTTCATACGGGCGCTCATGCGAACATCTCCTTGAGTGTGTCCATAGCGGCCTTGGTGACCAATACCTTGCGGTAATGCACCAGCGACAGCGGATCAGCGTAACGGGGCTCAACCACCAGAACATTCATCAGGTTGCGCGACGCCAAGTACAGGTTCTCATCCACTTCGTCAGCGATCACCAGTACGGACTCAAGGTTCATGGCCTTGAATTTGGCAGCCAATGCCTTGGTCTTAGGGGAATCAACCTTCAAAGACTCAACCACAGCCAGACGGCCTTCACGGGCCAGCTGCGACAGAATCGAAGCCATACCAGCACGGTACATTTTCTTGTTGATTTTCTGACCGAAGTTTTCGTCAGGCATGTTCGGGAAAATACGACCGCCTCCACGCCACAGAGGCGAGGACGTCATACCAGCGCGAGCGCGACCGGTTCCCTTTTGCTTGAACGGCTTCTTGGTCGAGTGCTTGACCTGCTCACGATCCTTCTGGGCACGAGTGCCTTGACGAGCATTAGCCTGAAAAGCGACTACAACCTGGTGAACCAGATCTTCGTTGTATGCACGACCAAACACGGTTTCAGGGGCTTCGTATTTGGAAGTCGCCTGACCTTGGTCATTCAGGAGTTCGAGCTGCATTAGTTCGCTCCTTTGGTTGTTTTGGCCTTCACGGCCGGACGAACAGTCACAAAACCGCCAGCGGAACCAGGGATCGCACCCTTGATCAGCAGCAGTTGACGTGCCTCATCGATACGAATGACGTCCAAGTTCTGGGTTGTCTTTGTGACATCACCCAAATGACCCGTCATGCGCTTACCAGGAAACACGCGACCGGGATCTTGCGCCATACCAATAGAACCAGGAACGTTGTGCGAACGGCTGTTACCGTGCGACGCGCGCTGCGAGCTCATGTTGTGACGCTTGATGGTACCGGCGAAGCCTTTACCAATGGATGTGCCCTGCACGTCCACCTTTTGACCAACTGCAAACACATCCGTCACAGGCACAGTTGCGCCAGCTGCGTACTTGGCAGCAGCATCAGCAGTAACGCGGAATTCTTGGATGATTTCACCAGCTTCAACGCCTGCTTTCGCAAGGTGGCCGGCAATTGGCTTGGTCACACGCGAAGCTTTGCGCGAACCGAACGTTACCTGCAAGGCAACGTAGCCATCGTTCTCTTGGGTTTTCACCTGTGTCACACGGTTGTTGGACACGTCCACCACCGTGACAGGAACAGCGTCCCCGTCGTCGGTGAATAGGCGCATCATGCCAACCTTGCGACCCAGCAACCCTAAGTGATTGCTAAGACTCATTGTTTTCTCCGTAACTTCCACCGGCGCAACTGCAATTGGCTACGCCGTTTTTTGTGTGAAAGACTGTTAATAAAACTCCACCTGAGCAAAACAGCCCATCGAGCAGAGCCAAGCGAGCCCGCGAGTATAACCCGCAAGCCTGGTTGTTGACGCAAGTTCCGGTGCCCGAATTTGCACCCAGAGCCTGCAAGTCTCATTACTGCAGCTTGATTTCGACGTCCACGCCAGCGGGCAGGTCGAGCTTCATCAAGGCATCAACGGTTTTGTCCGTTGGGTCCACGATGTCCATCAGACGCTGGTGCGTACGGATTTCAAACTGGTCACGACTGGCCTTGTTCACGTGCGGTGAACGCAGGATGTCGAAACGCTTCATGCGGGTTGGCAAAGGCACGGGGCCTTTGACAATCGCGCCAGTGCGCTTGGCGGTATCCACGATTTCAGCAGCCGATTGGTCGATCAGCTTGTAGTCAAACGCCTTCAGGCGAATTCGGATTTTTTGCTTGGTAGCCATGGCAATTCCTTGATTTGCGAATTACGCGATGATTTTGGCAACCACACCGGCGCCCACGGTACGACCGCCTTCGCGAATCGCGAAACGCAGGCCTTCTTCCATGGCGATGGGGTTGATCAGCTTCACAGTGATGGACACGTTGTCACCAGGCATCACCATTTCTTTGCCTTCTGGCAACTCGATCGCACCGGTCACGTCCGTCGTACGGAAGTAGAACTGGGGGCGGTAGTTGTTGAAGAAAGGGGTGTGGCGGCCGCCTTCATCCTTGGACAAAACGTAGATTTCGCCAGTGAAGTGGGTGTGGGGCTTGATGGAGCCGGGCTTGCACAGCACTTGGCCGCGCTGCACGTCTTCGCGCTTGGTGCCGCGCAGCAAGATACCAACGTTGTCGCCAGCTTGACCTTGGTCCAGCAGCTTGCGGAACATTTCGACGCCGGTGCAGGTGGTCTTTTGGGTGTCAGCGATACCGACGATTTCGATTTCTTCGCCGACCTTGACCACACCGCGCTCGATACGGCCTGTAACCACGGTACCGCGGCCAGAGATGGAGAATACGTCTTCCACGGGCATCAGAAACGCGCCGTCAACAGCACGCTCTGGCAGGGGGATGTAGCTGTCCAGTGCGTCAGCCAGCTTCATGATGGCGCCTTCACCCAGGTCACCCTTGTCGCCTTCCATGGCGAGCTTGGCAGAGCCGTGGATGATGGGGGTTGCATCGCCTGGGAAGTCATACTTGTCCAGCAACTCGCGCACTTCCATTTCGACCAGTTCCAGCAGTTCAGCGTCATCCACCATGTCGCACTTGTTCAGGAACACGATGATGTAAGGCACGCCAACCTGGCGAGCCAACAGGATGTGCTCGCGGGTTTGGGGCATAGGGCCGTCAGCAGCGGAGCAGACCAAGATAGCGCCGTCCATTTGGGCTGCGCCCGTGATCATGTTCTTCACATAGTCAGCATGGCCAGGGCAATCTACGTGGGCGTAGTGGCGGTTAGCAGTCTCGTATTCGACGTGGGCGGTATTGATGGTAATACCGCGCGCTTTTTCTTCAGGCGCTGCGTCGATTTGGTCGTACGCTTTGGCCGAACCACCGAACTTGGCTGCCAACACGGTGGTGATGGCGGCTGTCAGCGTGGTTTTACCGTGATCGACGTGGCCAATGGTGCCCACGTTGACGTGTGGCTTGGTTCGTGTGAATTTTTCTTTACCCATTTTTCAATTCTCCAAAAGAGCTATACCCGTGTGTTGGTTTTATGTCTGCACAGTGTTGCTGGTTCGCTCCGCACGGGCACAGAGCGGCACACTGTCGCAGACAAATACAAATTACTTGGCGCGTGCAGCCATGATGGCTTCAGACACGTTGCGCGGTGCTTCCGCGTAGTGCTTGAATTCCATCGTGTACGTCGCACGGCCTTGCGACATCGAACGCAAGGTAGTGGAATAGCCAAACATTTCAGACAGTGGCACTTCGGCCTTGATGGCCTTACCGCCACCCACCATGTCGTCCATGCCTTGGACCATGCCACGTCGTGAGGACAAATCGCCCATCACGTTGCCAGCGTAGTCTTCCGGTGTTTCCACCTCGACAGCCATCATGGGCTCCAAGATCACAGGGTTGGCCTTGCGGCAACCTTCCTTGAAACCGAAGATAGCGGCCATCTTGAACGCGTTTTCGTTCGAGTCCACATCGTGGTAAGAACCGAAAGTCAACGTAACCTTCACGTCCACCACGGGGTAGCCCGCCAACACGCCTTGGTTCAGAGCTTCAATGACGCCCTTTTCCACAGCAGGGATGAATTCGCGAGGGACCACGCCGCCCTTGATGGCGTCGACAAATTGGAAGCCCTTGCCGGCTTCGTTAGGTTCGACCGTGAACACCACGTGACCGTACTGGCCCTTACCACCGGACTGGCGCACGAACTTGCCTTCGACATCCACCACTTGTTTGCGAATGGTTTCGCGGTACGCCACCTGGGGCTTGCCCACGTTGGCTTCCACACCGAATTCGCGCTTCATGCGGTCAACAATGATTTCCAGATGCAACTCACCCTGACCACCAATGATGGTCTGGCCAGATTCTTCATCGGTTTGCACGCGGAAAGAAGGATCTTCAGCAGCCAAGCGGTTCAGGGCAATGCCCATCTTTTCCTGGTCAGCCTTGGTCTTAGGTTCAACAGCTTGGCGAATCACGGAATCCGGAAACACCATGCGCTCCAGCGTAATCACCGCATTGGGATCGCACAGGGTTTCACCGGTCGTCACGTCTTTCAAACCCACACATGCAGCGATGTCACCGGCACGAATTTCGTCGACTTCTTCACGGTTGTTAGCGTGCATTTGCACGATACGGCCAATACGTTCTTTCTTGCCGCGCACCGCGTTGTAGACGGTGTCGCCCTTTTTCAGAACGCCGGAGTACACGCGCACAAACGTCAACTGGCCCACAAACGGGTCGGTCATCAGCTTGAACGCCAGCGCAGCGAACTTTTCGTTATCGTCAGCCTTGCGGGTGATTTCCTTTTCGTCTTCGTCAAAGCCCTTGATGGCCTTCACGTCCACGGGTGAAGGCATGAATTCGATCACGGCGTCCAGCATGCGCTGCACGCCTTCTTGTTCTTGAATGCGGTGCCGCACAACATGGGGTGGATTTCGCTAGCGATGGTGCGGCTACGCAAGCTAAACGTGATTTCTTCCTCCGTCAAATCACCTTCTTCAAGGTATTTGTTCATCAGTTCTTCGGTGGCTTCGGCAGCTGCCTCTACCATTTTTTCGCGCCACTCTTTGGCCAACTCCACCAAATCGGCAGGGATGTCCTTGTAGGTGAACATCATGCCTTGAGAGGCCTCGTCTCAGATGATGGCCTTCATCTTGCTCAAGTCCCCACGCCAGTGAAGTGTTCTTCGGCGCCGATTGGGATCACCATAGGTACAGGGCTGGCCTTCAGGCGCAGTTTCATCTGGTCCACGACCTTGAAGAAGTTGGCACCGGTACGGTCCATCTTGTTCACAAAGGCCAAACGGGGCACCTTGTACTTGTTGGCTTGGCGCCAAACAGTTTCCGACTGGGGCTAAAGCCATTCACGGCGCAGTACACCATGC
>JAXHOO010000073.1:0-20662 GCA_034519365.1 Rhodoferax sp.
GTCGGCGGGCTTGCACCGTACCTGGAAGGCATACACCGTCTTGGTGGCCAACCTGAAGGAAGGTGACCGCGCCTTGGATATTGCGGGAGGCACGGGCGATTTGGCGCTGGCCTTCTCAAAAAAAGTGGGCGCTAGCGGCCAGGTGGTCCACACCGATATCAACGAAGCCATGCTCAGCACGGGACGCAATCGTCTGCTGGACGCCGGTGTGATTTTGCCAACCATGGTGTGCGACGCCGAAAAGTTGCCGTTCCCGGATGGATATTTCAACGTGGTGAGCGTCGCGTTCGGCCTGCGCAACATGACCCACAAGGATGTGGCATTGGCAGAAATGCAGCGCGTGCTTCAACCGGGCGGCAAGCTGCTGGTACTGGAATTTTCCAAAGTGGCTCCGCCGCTGGAAAAGCTGTACGACTGGTACTCCTTCCAAGTGTTGCCGCGGCTGGGCAAGCTGGTGGCGGGTGACGACGCTAGCTACCGTTACTTGGCGGAGTCCATTCGCATGCACCCCGGCCAAAAAGAGCTAAAGACCATGATGCATAAAGTGGGCTTTGGACATGTGGACTATCACAACCTCACTGGCGGTATAGCGGCCTTGCATGTTGCAATCAAGTGCTAAGACAACTAATTTGGAGCAATCATGAAAGCGTGGGCATTGGGTTTGGCACTGGTAATGGCGCTGGCGGGCTTCAATGCCGAAGCCGCTCGACGTCTGGGTGGCGGGAAATCGTTTGGCAAGCAGTCGAGCAATGTGACGCAGCGCGATGCGACGCCCAGCCAAGGCGCGACCAATAGCGCGGCAACTAAGCCCGCGCCTGCCGGTGCGCCGGCAGCTGCAGCTTCCCCCAAGCGCCCTTGGGGCGCCATGTTGGGTGGTTTGGCGGCGGGCTTGGGTTTGGCCTGGTTGGCTAACTCTTTGGGCATGGGCGAGGCCTTTGGCAACGTACTAATGGTCCTGTTGTTTGCCATGCTGGCGATGGCCGCGATTCGGTGGTTTATGCGCTCGCGCAAACCTGACGCAGGCAGCTCCCCCTTCGCATTTCAGGGCGCTGCCCCGGTACCTGCCACCGTTGCTAAACCTTACCGCGCAGAAAACGTAGGCAATGACGCATCGGCGCGTCCTTGGGAGCGCAACAGCATGGCGTTTGAAGCGCCCCAGCCCGCAGCAGGTGGTTCCATGATCGGTTCGGCCCTGATGGGATCTCAGACCTGGGGCGTGCCTGCAGGCTTTGATTCCGAGGGTTTTTTACGCTCTGCCAAGGCCAATTTCATTACCCTGCAAGCCGCATGGGACCGTGCGGATGTCGCCGGTTTGCGCGCGATGATGACCGACGATATGGACAAGGAAATTCGTGCCCAGTTGGCGGAACGGGAAACCCATACCGGCGCTGGCGCCAACCATACCGAGGTGGTGATGCTGGAAGCCAGTTTGTTGGGCGTTGAAGAGTTGCCCGATGAATACATGGCCAGCGTAGAGTTCTCCGGCATGATTCGTGAAGAAGCGTCTGCTGGACCGAGCCCGTTCCGTGAAGTTTGGAACATGACCAAGTCCAAAGCGGCTGGTAGTGGCTGGCTGGTGGCAGGTGTGCAGGCGTTGCAATAAGCTCGCCGGGGGTGGGCAATAATGCAGGCCTATGGCAAACCCATCTCCCTTTTCTTTACTGGAGGGCCTACTCCAGAACCTCCCCACCGCGCTGACGCCCCCCGCTTGGGCCATTGAAGAGGGGCACAGACGCATTGTCTTGCTGCTCAACCATGTGCTGCAGCAAGAGCCTCAAGCTATGGAGCGCTTGGTGCGCCAAAAAGGCCGCGTGGTCCTGATGCAGTGGCAACATTTCACCTTCAAAGTACAAGCTACGCCCGCCGGCTTGTTGGACTTGGCGGCGGCCGAGGCGAAGGCGGACCTTACGGTGATGTTGCTGGATGAATCCCCTCTGGCCATGGCCCAAGCGTGGATGCAGGGCGCGAGACCAAAGCTGCGTATCGAAGGCGATGTGCAATTGGCTGCCGAGGTGAACTGGCTGGCGGACCATGTGCGCTGGGATTTGGAGGAAGACCTAGCGCGGATCATGGGTGATGCCCCCGCCCACTGGTTGTCCCAAGGTGCTCGTAGCATGGCCCAGGCGCTGCAGCAGTGGATAGGCAAAGGGGCAACCCCCGCCAACAGCAACCCATCTGGCACGGTGGCATGAGCCGCTTAGGCCGCGGGGTCTTCATTGTCTGGGTGGCCTTGCGCTATGGCTTGGACGAATTAGTACTCACCAGCTTTCAGAAGCCCTGGCTTCGGGTACTGGCGCGCATTGTGTCGGTGGGGCGCAAGTTGGATGCGCCACGCGGCCAACGCCTGCGTGAGGCGCTAGAACGACTGGGACCCATCTTCGTCAAGTTCGGCCAGGTCCTCTCCACCCGCCGTGACCTGCTGCCACTGGACATTGCCAATGAGCTGGCCAAGCTGCAAGACAAGGTTCCTCCGTTCGACTCCCAACTGGCGGTTGCCACGATTGAGCGCGCGCTAGGGCGCCCCCTGAATGACTTGTTCGTATCGTTTGATCGCCAGCCGATCGCCAGCGCCTCCGTCGCGCAGGTGCACTTTGCGGTGCTCAAAGACCGCACCGGCCGCGAGCGGGAGGTGGCCGTCAAGGTGTTGCGCCCAGACATGCTGCGGGTGATTGACAAGGATTTGGCGCTGATGCGCATGCTGGCTGGCTGGCTTGAAAACCTGTCTGCGGATGGCAAGCGGCTCAAACCGCGTGAGGTGGTGGCAGAGTTCGACAAATACCTGCACGACGAATTGGATTTGGTCCGCGAAGCGTCTAGCGCTGCGCAGTTGCGCCGCAACATGGAGGGGTTGAACTTGGTGCTCATCCCCGAAATGTGGTGGGACTGGTGTACGACCGAGGTCTTGGTGATGGAGCGCATGCATGGCGTCCCCATCAGCCAGATTGAGCGCTTGCGTGAAGCTGGCGTGGACATTCCCAAGCTGGCCCGCGATGGCGTGACTCTGTTCTTTACCCAGGTGTTTCGGGACGGTTTTTTTCACGCCGACATGCATCCCGGCAACATTCAAGTCAGCCTGGCGCCTGAAACCTTCGGGCGCTATATCTCGCTGGACTTCGGCATCGTCGGCACCCTTACTGAAGTGGACAAGGAATACCTGGCGCAGAATTTTGTGGCTTTCTTTCGGCGCGACTACAAGCGCGTGGCCGAGCTGCACATCGAATCGGGTTGGGTGCCCGCTAGTACCCGGGTGGACGAATTGGAAGCGGCGGTGAGAGCCGTCTGTGAGCCGTACTTTGACCGACCCTTGAAGGAGATTTCGCTGGGCATGGTGCTGATGCGACTGTTCCAGACTTCACGCCGGTTCCAGGTGGAGATTCAGCCGCAGCTGGTGCTGTTGCAAAAGACCCTGCTCAATATTGAGGGTTTGGGCCGTGATTTGGACCCCAATTTGGACCTGTGGGCGACGGCCAAGCCGTTTTTGGAGCAATGGATGCTAGAGCAGGTAGGGCCGCAAAAACTGCTGCGTGAACTCAAGGCCCAGGCACCACGCTATGCCAAGCTGCTTCCCGAGTTGCCTGCGCTGCTGCACCAGTTTCTGCAAAAACCGTCGCACGACAACAGCCGCCTAGTCCAAGAACTGTTGCAAGAGCAAAAGCGCACCAACCGCTTGCTGCAATCACTCGTGGCGGCCGTCATTGGCTTTGCGCTGGGTATGGTGGTGATGCAATTGGTGGTGCGCGTCGGAGTTTTTTAAGCGCCGCCTATAATCGAGGGCTTTGCAACCAGCCTTTTCGGCCCACTTTTCATGCCCATTTACGCCTACAAATGCGAGTCCTGCGGGTTTGCCAAGGACGTTTTGCAAAAAATGTCAGACACCCCCCTGCAGGATTGCCCCCAATGCGGGCAATCCGCGTTCAAAAAGCAGGTGACTGCGGCTGGGTTTCAGCTCAAAGGGGCTGGCTGGTACGTTACCGACTTCAAGGGCGGCGGCGGTGCTCCAGCCGCTGCGGCACCCGCATCGTCTGCCGATAGCAAGCCCGCTGCCACTGCCGATGGTGTGCCCACCGCTGCAGCCAAGCCTGCGGAAGCCGCCGCCGCGCCCAGCGCACCAACCACCCCGAGCGCACCGAGCGCCTAGCCCTGTCTGAACTGGAAGCGTTGTGCACCTTAAAAAATACCTGATCACCGGCCTGTTGGTATGGCTGCCGTTGGCGATCACCGTCTGGGTGATGCTGTGGATGGTCAACATCTTGGACGGCATCTTTGGCGGGGTGTTGTCGGGCTTCGAAGCCCTGCTGCCTGCGGCCGCCGTGCCCATGATCACGCAGCTGCGTGCGATTCATGGCTTGGGCGTCATTCTGGTGTTTCTGGCGCTGTTGGTTACGGGGGCACTGGTGTCCAACGTGGCGGGCCGATGGGCGCTGCGCCAGTGGGATCGGTTGTTTACCAATATCCCCATCGTTAAGTCCATCTACAACAGCGTCAAAAAGGTGTCTGACACCTTGTTTTCCAGCAATGGCAATGCCTTTCGCACCGCCTTGCTGGTTCAGTATCCGCGTCCTGGTGCCTGGACCATTGCGTTTCAGACTGGCACACCCGGTGGTGAGGTGGGTACCCATTTGGGCCCTGACTATGTCAGTGTCTATGTGCCCACCACGCCGAACCCCACCAGTGGGTTTTTTCTGATGCTACCCAAGGCAGACGTCATCGAACTGACCATGAGCGTGGATGAGGCGCTGACTTATGTGATTTCAATGGGTTCGGTCCGCCCGCCGGTGCCAAACTCTCAGTCTATTGCGAACCTGCCGCCTTTGAGGCGGCGACATGAAAGCAAGCTATGGCCATGCGCTCCCACTATTGCGGTCTGGTGACCGAAGCCCTGTTGGGCGAAACCGTTTCTCTGTGCGGCTGGGTCAACCGTCGCCGTGACCACGGTGGCGTGATTTTTGTTGATGTGCGTGACCGCGAAGGCTATGTACAAGTGGTGTGCGACCCTGACCGCGCTGACATGTTCAAGGTGGCCGAGGACATCCGCAACGAATACTGCGTGCAGATCAAGGGTCTGGTGCGCGCACGCCCCGAAGGTACGACCAACGACAACCTCAAAAGCGGCAAGATCGAAGTGCTGTGCCATGAGCTGACCGTGCTCAACGCCTCCGTCACACCGCCGTTTCAGATTGACGACGAGAACCTGTCCGAGACCACCCGCCTGACACACCGCGTGCTGGACCTGCGCCGCCCCTACATGCAGAACAACCTGATGCTGCGCTACCGCGTGTCCATGGAAGTGCGCAAGTTCCTGGATGCCAATGGTTTTGTCGACATCGAAACCCCCATGCTCACCAAGAGCACGCCCGAAGGCGCGCGCGACTACTTGGTGCCCAGCCGCGTGCACGATGGCCAGTTCTTCGCGCTGCCCCAGTCGCCCCAGTTGTTCAAGCAGTTGCTGATGGTGGCGGGCTTTGACCGTTACTACCAGATCACCAAATGCTTCCGCGACGAAGACTTGCGCGCAGACCGCCAGCCTGAGTTCACCCAGATCGATATCGAAACTTCCTTCCTGACAGAAGAAGACATTCGCGAGATGTTCCAGGGCATGATCACCACGGTGTTCAAGAACACCATTGGCGTGGACCTGGGCGAGTTCCCGGTGATGTCCTACCAAGACGCCATGCACCTGTATGGCTCCGACAAGCCGGACCTGCGCGTGCACTTGAAGTTCGCCGAGCTGACCGACGTGATGAAAGACGTGGATTTCAAAGTCTTCTCTGGCGCTGCCGCGATGAAGGGCGGCCGTGTGGTGGCTCTGCGCGTGCCCGCCGGTTCTGTCGAAGGCGGTGGCATTAGCCGTGGCGAGATCGATGCCTACACCGAGTTCGTCAAGATCTACGGCGCCAAGGGACTGGCCTACATCCGTGTCAACGAACTGGCCAAGGGCCGTGATGGTCTGCAAAGCCCTATCGTCAAGAACATCCACGATGTGGCGCTGGCCGCCGTGCTAGAACGCACCGGTGCGCAAGATGGCGATTTGATTTTCTTCGGCGCCGACAGGGAGAAAATCGTCAACGACGCCATCGGCGCGTTGCGTATCAAGATTGGCCACAGCGAGTTTGGCAAGAAGAATGGCCTGTTCACGAAGGGCTGGCGTCCGATGTGGGTGGTGGACTTCCCGATGTTCGAATTCGACGAGGAAAACCAGCGCTACACTGCGGTGCACCATCCCTTCACCGCGCCCAAGGCGGGTCACGAAGACTGGATGGTCACGGCGCCCGAGAAGTGCATCTCCCAAGGCTACGACATGGTTTTGAACGGCTGGGAAATGGGTGGCGGCTCGGTCCGTATCCACCGTGCTGACGTGCAGCAAAAGGTGTTCGACGCCCTGAAGATCACGCCCGAAGAAGCCCAGATCAAGTTTGGCTTTTTGTTGGACGCGCTGCAGTACGGTGCGCCCCCGCATGGTGGCTTGGCCTTCGGTCTGGATCGCGTCGTCACGCTGATGACCGGTGCCGAGTCCATCCGCGACGTGATTGCCTTCCCCAAGACCCAACGCGCCCAGTGTTTGCTGACGCAAGCCCCCAGCCCGGTGGACGAAAAACAGCTGCGCGAATTGCATATCAAGCTGCGCAACTTGGACGCGGTCAAAGCGGCCTAACGCACCGTGCTGGCCGCATGGCTGGTGCACAATGAAAGGGCGCTTACGGGCGCCCTTTTTCTTTGCCTATGCCCAAGCCGTACAAAATTCCGCAGTCTGTGTTGGTGGTGATTTACACCCCGGCGTGCGACGTGCTGCTGATTCGCCGTACCGAGACAGATCCGGAGGCCCCTGCGTTTTGGCAATCAGTGACGGGTAGCAAAGACCACTTGGGGGACGGCTGGCAGGAAACCGCCGTGCGCGAAGTGCTGGAGGAAACTGGGCTGGATTGCCGGTCTGGCACATCGCTGGCGGAGTACCTTCAAGACTGGGAGCTGGAAAACATTTACACCATCTACCCGCGTTGGCTGCACCGCTACGCCCCTGGGGTGACGCACAACACCGAACGCGTGTTCGGCCTGCAGGTGCCAACCGGCTCTTCCGTCAAGTTGAACCCACGCGAGCACACCCACTACCAGTGGTTGCCCTATCAAGCGGCCGCCGACGCTTGCTTTTCACCATCCAACGCAGAGGCAATTTTGCAGCTACCGGCCTGCGCACTCATTTGAACGGACCGCCATGGAAACACTGCGCATTGCCACTTACAACATCCACAAGGGCGTACAAGGGGTGGGGCCGGTGCGGCGGTTGGAGATTCACAACCTGGGTCATGCGGTAGAGCAATTCGACGCCGATGTGGTGTGTTTGCAAGAGGTGCGCAAGTTGCACCGGGGCGAGGCCCGGCGGTTTGCCCATGCCCATTGGCCTGACTTGCCCCAGGCCGATTACCTGGCACCCGAAGGCTACGAAGCTGTCTACCGTACCAACGCGGTGACGCGCCACGGTGAACATGGCAACGCCTTACTGTCGCGCTGGCCCGTGCTGATCACCAACCACGAAGATATGTCGGACCACCGCTTTGAGCAACGCGGTTTGTTGCACGCCGAAATTCAGTGGGAGCCTTGCCCGGTGCATGTGGTGGTGGTGCACTTGGGCTTGGTGCGTGCCAGCCGCCTACGCCAACTGCAGCAACTGGTGCGCTTTATCGCGCGCGAGATTCCTGCTGATGCACCCTTGGTGGTGGCTGGCGATTTCAATGAGTGGGGAGAATCCGTAGCCCGCTTGTTGGGCCCGGTCGGATTGACCAGTTACACCCAAGGGCGCTACCCCACGTTTCCCTCGCGGTTGCCCTTGCTGCAGTTGGACTACGTGTATGCGCGTGGCTTACGGCCATTGGGGCTGGAAGTACCGCACGGCCGCAACTGGTGGCGCATGTCGGACCATCTTCCTTTGATTGCGGAGTTTGCGTGGCCCCCGACCGCATGACCGACGGCCATTACCAGCCCAGCCACCAGCTGCGCTTGCTACCAGGAGGAAGTAGCTATTTCCCGGTCCTGATCGCGGCGATAGTGGCGAGCCAAGTAGAGGTGTGTCTGGAGACCTACATCTTCGCCTTTGATGGGGCGGGCGCTGATGTGGCCGAGGCGCTGTCAGAAGCGGCCCAGCGCGGCGTCGCAGTACGGGTGCTGATGGATGGCATTGGTACACCTTCTGTGCCACCGCAGTGGCAGGCGCGTTGGGCGGCAGCCGGCGTGCACTGGCACCGCTTTGCGCCCTTGGGGGGCTTGGGCTTGTTGGTGCCCAGCCAGTGGCGGCGTTTGCACCGCAAGCTGGTAGTGGTTGATGCCAGCCTGGGGTTTTGCGGCGGCATTAACGTGCTGGACGATTGGTTGGACCCGGAGAATCGACCGCAGTCATCGGCACGGTTTGATTTTTCTGTTCAGGTGCAGGGCCCCTTGGTTGCCCATATGCATGCGGCCATGCTGCAGTTGTGGAACCGGGTACAGCTGCACCAACAGCGAGAGCCTTGGGGCTGGGCGGATGCCAAAACCGTGTGGCGCCAGATGCTCGGGCGCGCAGGCCCACCGCTTGTTGCCGCTCCCGCAGAAGGAGCAGGCGGCGCCTTGGCAGCCTTGGTGCTGCGGGACAACGTGCGTCACCGCCGCAGTATCGAACGCGTCTACCGCAAGGCCCTGGGAACGGCGCAGCGCGATGTCTTTATTGCGAATGCCTACTTTTTGCCCAGCTACAAGCTTCAGCGCGCACTGGTACACGCGGCACAGCGTGGTGTTCGCGTGCGCTTGCTGTTGCAAGGGCGCTATGAGTATTTCATGCAGTTCCACGCCGCGAGGCCGCTTTACGGCAAGCTACTGGCCGCTGGTGTGGAGATCCATGAATACACCCAGGGTTTTTTGCACGCCAAGGTGGCCGTGGTGGACCACGCCTGGGCGACGGTGGGGTCGTCGAATCTCGACCCCTTGAGCCTGCTGTTGGCACGCGAAGCCAATGTGGTGGTGCAGGACCCCAGTTTTGCGCGGGAATTGCACCGTGCGCTGGAGGAAGGCGCAGTTGCCCATGGCCGGGCCCTGCAGGCGCAGGACTATGCGCGCCGGCCCTGGCACCAGCGAGCGCTGGACTGGCTGGCCTACGGTCTGATGCGGCTGGGTATCGTGTTGGCCGGACGCCGCTACTAACTTGCTACCAAATATATAGCTGGTTGCGCAATACCCATGCCGGCTGGAGGCCAAAAACATGCTTAATCAAAGACTGGTAACATTCTTGTACTTCCCAACGTACTACGTGCCATGAATCCTAACGACGCCGACCACGGCACCCCGGTTTCCGTCAAGATCCGCGAACGCTTGCTCGCTGCGCGCAAGCGTTTCTACGCCAACGACAACATCGCCGAATTCATACAACCCGGCGAGCTGGAGTTGATGCTCGACGAGGTCGAGGCGCAGATGAAGGGCGTGTTGGACAGTCTGGTGATTGACACCGCGCACGACCACAACACCGGCAACACCGCGCGCCGTGTCGCCAAGATGTATGTCAACGAAGTGTTCCGTGGCCGCTATGTGACGGCGCCGACCATCACCGAATTTCCCAACGTGGGCCACCTGAACGAGCTGATGATTGTGGGCCCCATCATCGTGCGCAGCGCTTGCAGCCACCACTTTTGCCCGGTCATTGGCAAAATCTGGATTGGCGTGATGCCCAATGAGCACACCAACGTGATCGGCCTGTCCAAGTACGCGCGCCTGGCCGAGTGGATCATGGGCCGGCCGCAGATTCAGGAAGAAGCCGTGGTGCAACTGGCTGACCTGATTCAAGAGAAAACCCAGCCCGATGGTTTGGCCATCGTGATGGAAGCCAGCCACTACTGCATGGCGTGGCGCGGCGTGAAGGACATGGACAGCAAGATGATCAACTCGGTCATGCGTGGCGTGTTCCTGAAGGACCCCAATTTGCGCCGTGAATTTTTGTCCCTGATTCCTCGGAAAGGCTAAACCATGTTGGTCCGTTTGCTCTACGCCAGTCGCGCCATCGATCCCGCCCCAGAAGCGATCGAGAACATCCTCACCCAGTCGCGGCATTACAACCCGACCTGCGGCATCACCGGCATCCTTTGCTACGGTGGTGGCATCTTTCTGCAGGCCATTGAAGGTGGGCGCATGGCCGTGAGCGAGCTCTACGGCCATATCCAGAAAGACGTGCGCCACAAAGATGTGGTGCTGCTGCATTACGAAGAAATTTCGGAGCGTCGTTTTGGTGGCTGGACCATGGGGCAAGTCAATATGTCCAAGATCAACACCAACATCCTGCTCAAGTATGCAGAAAAGCCCGAGTTGGACCCGTACTCGGTGTCGGGCCAAGTATCTTTGGCACTGCTCGAAGAACTGATGGCCACCGCGTCCATCATCGGCCGCGCCTGAGTCGTCCCGGTTCCCCGCTGACCCAGTCCACCTGCCGTGCCGCTTGAAGCGCTTGTGTTGGTGGTCTTTGCCGGCCTGATCCACGCCTGCTGGAACATCGCCGCCAAAAAGGCGGGTGGTGATGCGCGCTTTGCCTGCTTTACCGCGCTGGTGCTGATGGTGTTTTGGGCACCGGTGGGCCTATGGCTAGGTTGGCAACAAATTCCCGCGTGGGGCCCATGGGAGTGGGGTTTCGTGGTGGCCAGCGGAGTCATTCATGTGGTCTATTACGTGGTGTTGCTGCGCGGTTACCGCAAGGCAGATTTGACCGTGGTGTACCCGCTGGCGCGAGGCTCGGGGCCGTTACTGTCTTCGCTGGTGGCCATCGTATTTTTGGGTGAGAAAATCTCTGCGCTGGGCGGACTGGGCATTGCTGCGGTAGTTGGCGGCGTGTTTCTGGTGGCCGGTGGGCCGGGGTTGTTTCGCCAAGCGCAGGACCCGCTGCGGCGCGCGCGCATTCGCAAAGGTATGGCCTATGGCCTGTTAACCGGTGTCTTCATCGCCAGCTACACCCTGCTGGACGGTTACGCTGTGAAAGTATTGCTGCTCTCGCCCATCTTGCTGGACTATGTGGGCAACTTTGTGCGCTTGGCATTTCTGCTGCCTGCAGTGTTGAGGGACCGGCCGGCCGCCGCCTTGTTGTGGGCCCAGCAGTGGAAATATGCGGTGCTCGTGGGTGTGATCAGTCCCATTTCCTACGTTTTGGTTTTGTATGCCATGCGGGTGGCTCCGCTGAGTCATGTCGCGCCGGCGCGCGAAGTGTCCATGCTGTTTGCAGCGCTGCTGGGCGGGCACCTGTTGGGCGAAGGGGATCGGTTGGTTCGCCTCTTGGGCGCTGTCTGCATTGCCGTTGGGGTGATGGCGCTTGCCTTGGGCTAGACGCTTGCCTACCTCCTTAGCGTTGACACGATGACATTGTTGCTTGGTTGCGATTTTTCCAGTAGCCCGTCACGGCGCAAGCAAATCGTGCTGGCCACGGGCACATTGCAGGGCGAGCGTGTGGTCTTGGCGGGCATCGAGCGTCTGGCATCCTTGGACGCGTTTGGCGACTGGCTCATGAATCAACCCGGATGGACAGGTGCTTTTGACTTGCCGTTTGGGCTGCCGCGCGAACTGGCGCAGTCCCTGGGTTGGCCCATGGATTGGGCGGCCTGTATGGACCATTATGCGGGCTTGTCGCGTGAGCAGATTCGCGCCCAGTTCGCAGCGTTTTGCGACGCTAGACCCGCAGGGCATAAATTCGCCCACCGTGCCACCGACCTGCCGGCCCAGTCCAGCCCGTCCATGAAGTGGGTTAACCCTCCGGTGGCGTTCATGCTGCACGCCGGCATACCGCGCTTGCGGGCTTCTGGGGCCTATCTGCCCGGGCTACACCCGGCCCCGGGGCATTCGGATCCGCTGCCCTCCAAGGTCGCGCTGGAGGCATATCCGGCTCTATTGGCGCGTGAATTTGTTGCTTCTCGCAGCTACAAAAATGACACCGTGTCCAAGCAGACGCCAGAGCGCTTGATTGCCCGGATGGACATCGTGCACGGTTTGGAGATTGGGGCGACGCGCTTAGGCTTGCGACTCAAGCTCAGCCATGCGCAGCGGGATGCTTTGGTGCAAGACGCCAGTGGCGATGTGCTGGATGCTGTGTTGTGTCTGGTCCAGGCAGCCTGGGCCCAGCAACGATTTGGGCAGGGCGACCTGCGCTATGGTTTGCCTGCGGAGGTGGACCCGCTAGAAGGCTGGATCGTGACCGCGTAACCCGCCCCCCAAGAGCCCGATGCGGGCCCTATCAGCGGTCAGACGCTTTTGGAGACGACGATTTCTTCGACCTTCATGGCCAACTGGGCAATGGCCAGCGCCGCAGGGCAGCCCGGCATGGTTTGCGTTAGCAGCTGGCGGCGCATCACGGCCTGGCGCACCGACGGGTCGGCAGGGATATCACCCATATGGACCAGCTTGAGCGGTTTGCCGCTGCCGTTGCTGACGAAGCGGTCCAGCACTTGTTGCAACTGCACGGTGATGGCCCTGCCGTCGCCCAAACGCGCCGTCTGGTTGACGACGACCCGAATGGTGTGGCGTTTTTGTTGGCTGGCCAGCACCTTGATGGTGGCGTAGGCGTCGGTCAGTGAGGTGGGCTCGGGTGTGGCCACCACCAACACTTCGGAGGCCAGCGACACCGCAAACAACACGACGTCGGAAATACCGGCACCGGTGTCTAGCAAAACCACATCGTAGTGCGGCACCAAGCCCGCCATTATGCGCAAGAAGTCGTCGCGCACCTCGGGCGTCAGGCGGGAGTATTCCACCATGCCCGAACCGGCCAGCAACACTGAAAAGCCACCTGGCGCACGGATGATGGCGTCTTCGAGCTTGGCTTTGCCGGTGAACACGTCGTGCAGCGTGACCTTGGGATAGAGGTTGAGAACCACGTCCAGATTGGCCAAGCCCAAATCAGCGTCCAAGACCAGCACCCGCTGGCCCCGCTTGGCGAGCGCCGCCGCGAGGTTGGCTGATACAAAGGTCTTACCCACGCCGCCCTTGCCACTGGTGACCGCCAGTACCTTGCCCAGTGGTTTTAGGGGAACACCGGTACTGCCTTCGGCTTTTTCGGGGGGATTGAGCACGTCAGACATCAGAATACCCTCTGCATGGAACCGTTGTTGCTTCCAACACCGAGGTCGGTCGTGGCGCTTTCTATCCAGGCCGGGTCGCCCAGCGAGAGGTGACCGAACAACAAGTTTTTCTCTTCGGCACTGACAAATACTTCCTGCTGTTGATCGAGCAGGACTTGGTTGCGTCCGGATTCCTTGGCGCGGTAAAGCTGCAGGTCGGCGCGCTCACTCCACAGTGCTGCGGTGGAGCGCACCCATTCCGGCGCAAAGGCGCCACCTACACTCAGCGTGACCTGTACGGTCTGATTGGGTGCAATGGTAATTTTCAGGGTTTCCACCATTTTGCGGATGCGTTCGGCGACGACCAAGCCAAAGGCAGTGTGGCAACTGGGCAGCATGACAGCGAATTCTTCGCCGCCCAAACGCGCCACGGTGTCCATGGGGCGCACGCAGCCCATCAGCCCTTTGGCTATGGTCTGCAAGACCACATCACCGGCTTGGTGGCCATAGGTGTCGTTGACTTTTTTGAAGTGGTCGATGTCCAGCATCAGTAGCAGAGCAGGCTCGCCGGAGCGGGCCACCACGTCAATCGCACGGTCAACGACAGAACGGAAGTGGCGTCGGTTGGCCAAGCCGGTGAGCGGGTCTTTCAGCGAGAGCTCGCACAAGCCGTCAATGATGGACTGCAGGTGGGCCTTGGCCGATACCTCGACGGGCGGTAAGCCCGGGCCGTCGACACCGTGCTCCAGCAGCGCACGCGCATCGTCCAGCTGCAGGTCTTGCAGATCAACGGTGAAGGAGGCAATGGAGGATTTCACGGTGCAGTGACGTGCTTGGAGTGTGTTGAAAGTCTAACAGGAAGCCCATTGGCAAAGGCAGGAATTGTCCGCACAAAGCCTTGGAATTTGGTGGGTTCATGCGCCTTCATGGGGATTAGTGGTGGCCGCAAACTGGGCAGTCGGCTTGGCGCGGCAGGTGCATCTCGGACCACGCCATGGCCAGCCCATCAAACATGCGGTAACGGCCCGCAGTCGCCTCGCCAATACCCAAGAGCAACTTCAAGGCTTCGGCCGCTTGCATGGCCCCCACGATACCGACCAAGGGTGCAAACACGCCCATGGTGGCGCACTGGGTTTCTGGTGGCTGCGCGTCGGGCGCAAACGCGCAGGCGTAGCACGGGGACTCAGATTGGCGCGCATCGAACACGGCAAGCTGGCCATCAAAACGGATGGCCGCCCCGGACACTAAGGGGGTTCGTTGGGCCACGCAAGCCGCATTGACGGCATGGCGGGTGGCATAGTTGTCGCAACAGTCCAGTACCACATCGGCCTGGGCCACCAAGGCCGGCAACGATGCGGCCCCTACGTGAATTTGCAGTGTGGTGAGTTCGATGCCGGGGTTCAGAGCGCGCAATGTAGCCCGCAGGGAGTCGACCTTGGGCTGCCCCACGCGCTCGGTGCTGTGGGCAATCTGGCGTTGCAGGTTGGTGAGGTCCACCGTATCGGGGTCCACCACGGTGAGGTGGCCGACCCCGGAGCTGGCCAGGTACATGGCCGCAGGGGAACCCAATCCACCCGCACCGATGACCAAGGCATGGGCTGCGTTCAGCCGTTCTTGCCCCTCAATGCCGATTTCATCGAGCAGGATGTGCCGCGAATACCGCAGCAGCGCCTCATCGTCCATGGCGAAGTCAGTTGTCCTTCACTTCTTCCTTGCGCTCGACCAAAGTTTTGCTCACCAGTACGGGCTTGTTCTTGAGCTGGTTCAAAGCCTGTTGCAGTTGGAAGTCTTTGTCCGAGCCGTATTCGGGTGGTCGGCGCTCAGCTGCGGGCTTGCGGGATTCTTCCTCTAGGCGTTTGAGGGCGTCTTCCTTTGCCTTCTCCCGGGCAGGATCTTTCTTTTCTTCGCCCTGGCCGCTGGTAAGGTGCTTCTCTAAATCGGCTTCGCGCATGCGCAGCACGGCGTAGGGGCTGCCTTCTTCGGTGTCGTCCACCATCACATCGGGCACGATGCCTTTGGCTTGGATGGAGCGGCCGCTGGGCGTGTAGTAGCGCGACGTGGTGATCTTCAGGCCGGTGTCAGGCCCCAGAGGTCGGAAGGTTTGTACCGACCCCTTGCCAAAGGTTTGGCTGCCCATGACGGTGGCGCGTTTGTGGTCTTGCAATGCCCCAGCGACGATCTCACTGGCGGAGGCCGAACCTTCGTTTACCAGCACGATGAGCGGAATTTTCTTCAGGCTGGCGGGCAAGGTCTTGAGGACGTCGATGCCGCTGCGGCCCATGTAGTCGCTGGGGGTGGCCTTGAGCATCTGCTTGCTCTCCGGCGTCTGGCCATTGGTGGACACGATGACAACATCTTCCGGCAAAAACGCGGAAGAAATGGCGACTGCGGCGTTCAGTAGGCCGCCCGGGTCGTTGCGCAGGTCCAGCACCAGTCCCTTGAGCTTGGGCTCCTGCTTGTAGATTTCCTCCAGTTTTTTGGCAAAGTCATCGACCGTGCGTTCCTGGAACTGACTGACCCGCAGCCAGGCGTAGCCAGGCTCCACCACCTTGCCACGTACCGACAGCTGTTTGATTTCTTCACGCGTGATGGTGACCGGGAAGGTGCGGTTCTCATCCTTGCGGTAGATCGTCAGAAACACCTTGGTGTTGGGTTCGCCGCGCATGCGCTTGACAGCGTCGTTCAGTGACAGGCCCTTGACCGCAGTGTCGTCAATTTTGGTGATCAGGTCGTTGGGCTTGAGGCCCGCGCGGAAGGCCGGTGAGCCTTCGATGGGGGATACCACCTTGACCAAGCCGTCTTCCTGGGTGATTTCAATGCCCACCCCGACGAACTTGCCCGACGTGCCTTCACGAAATTCCTTGAAGGACTTTTTGTCAAAGTACTGGGAGTGCGGGTCTAGGCTGGACACCATGCCGGAAATGGCGTCGGTGATGAGCTTTTTTTCGTCCACTGGCTCAACATAATCACTCTTGACCATGCCAAAGACCGCGGAAAGCTGTTGCAGTTCCTCCAACGGAAGGGGCTGCAGCGTTCCGCGTGCCACCGTTTGCAGTGAAACCGTGGTCAGCGCGCCTGCTACGACGCCCAATGCCACCCAACCCGTAATTTTCAGTTTTTGACCCATATGCTTTCCTGTGCGGCGCCAATATACACCTAGGATAGGTCTGCGCCCCCGCAGTTCCCCGGGGGCACCAGAAAAGCGTTGAACCGCCAGTTAGGCCTTGCCTTGCGATGCTACGGCGGCAGCGGCTTTGGCGGCGGCCTCTGCATCTCCCAGGTAATAGTGGCGAATCGGCTTGAGGTTTTCGTCTAGTTCGTACACCAGCGGAATGCCGTTCGGGATGTTCAGGCCGACGATCTCGTCGTCCGAAATGTTGTCCAGGTACTTGACCAAGGCGCGGATGGAGTTGCCGTGCGCCGCGACCACGATGCGTTTGCCAGCCTTGATGGCGGGTGCCATGGACTCATTCCAGAACGGCAAGACGCGGGCCACGGTGTCTTTGAGGCACTCGGTCAACGGAATTTGATCGGCCTGAAGTTTGGCGTAGCGGATGTCGCTGCGCTCGCTGCGTGGGTCGGTGGCTTCCAGTGCGGGTGGCGGTGTGTCGTAGCTGCGGCGCCAGACCAAAACCTGTTCATCGCCAAATTTGCGCGCGGTTTCGCCTTTGTCCAGCCCTTGCAAGGCGCCGTAGTGGCGCTCGTTGAGGCGCCAGCTGTGGACCACGGGTAGCCAGGTGCGGTCCATCTCGTCCAGGCAGTGCCACAAGGTGCGGGTGGCGCGCTTGAGTACGCTGGTGTAGGCCACATCGAATTCATAGCCATCCGCTTTGAGCAGGCGGCCGGCATTCTTAGCCTGGTCAACGCCCGTGGGCGTCAGATCCACGTCGGTCCAGCCGGTAAAGCGGTTTTCAAGGTTCCAGGTGGATTCGCCGTGGCGTACGAGAACGAGTTTGTACATGGTGTCAATCACAGTGCGGGAAGAAGGTCGGGCGGGGCGCCCGACGGCGTGTGGAGCCTGTCATTCTAAAATGGCGGGCTGCAAGACAGTAACCAACAAGGAACAACGTGAAATTTATTATCGACAACTGGCATCTGATCGCTCTGGCTCTGGCCTCTGGTGGTCTGTTGGCGTGGCCTGTGCTGCGCGGTGCCGCCACCACGGGCGTAGGCCCCGTTGCGGCCGTGAACCTGATCAACCGGGAAAAGGCTGTGGTGGTGGATGTGTCCCAGCCCGAAGAATTTGCGCAAGGCCATATCGTAGGTTCGCGCAATATTCCCTTGGCTGACTTGGAGGCCAAGTTGGCTGGCGCAGTCAAGAACAAAGCCTTGCCGTTGATTCTGGTGTGCCAATCGGGCATGCGCTCAGGCCGAGCGGTGGCGGTGGCGAAAAAGCTGGGTTACGAACAGGCCCAATCCTTGGCTGGCGGGTTACAAGCCTGGAAAACCGCTACCCTGCCGGTAGAAAAAGCCTGATTGGCAGGCGCAGCAACAAGGCAAGTCCATGCAAACCGTCAAGATGTACACCACCGCAGTCTGCCCGTACTGCATTCAGGCCAAGCGCGTCCTCAAGTCGCGCGGCGTTGAAACCATTGAAGAAATCCGGGTGGACGCCAACCCGGACGAGCGCACCCGCATGATGGAAATCACCGGTCGGCGTACGGTGCCGCAAATTTTCATTGGCAATACACACGTCGGTGGTTGCGATGACCTGATGGCCTTGGACGACCGCGGTGGCCTGCTGCCCTTGCTGGGTGCTACGGCCTGACATAATTCCCGCTAGCGAATTTCCCTTCGCGAGCCCGCAAGGCCCCGGCCTGCGGGCTTTGTGTTTATTCTGAAAGACTTTGCCATGGCTGACCAAGATCCCGTATTCCAAATCCAGCGCGTTTACCTCAAAGAGGCCTCGTTGGAGCAACCCAATTCCCCTGGCATCCTGCTGGAATCGGAGCAGCCCACCGTTGATATCCAACTCGGTGTCGAAGCGACTCCCGTGGCAGAAGGCGTGTTCGAGGTCTGCGTGGTTGCCACCGTACACACCAAGATCCAAGACAAAACGGTGTTCTTGGTAGAAGCCAAGCAAGCTGGTATTTTTGAGATTCGTAATCTGGAAGAAGCACAGCTGGGCCAGCTCATGGGCATTGCTTGCCCGCAAATCGTCTATCCCTACCTGCGTGGCAATGTGGCGGACCTGATTCAGCGCGGCGGCTTCCCGCCAGTGCATTTGTCGGAAATCAACTTCCAGGCGATGTACGAGCAGCAACAGTCTGACGCAGCAGGCGCACCTGCCGGCACCTTGACCCAGTAACGGATTTAGAGGTCAAACAGGCCTATAGCCCTTATAGATATTGCGCAACCAGCTATGAAAATCATAGTAATTGGGGCTGGCGCCTGGGGCACGGCGCTAGCCATTAGCGCGTCGCGCAGCAGCGCAGACCACCAAGTCACACTCTGGGCGCGCGATGCTGGTCAGCTGCAGGCCATGGCTGCGCAACGCCAAAACTCCCGCTACCTGCGGGACCAACTCTTTCCGCCGTCTTTGCAGCTCCGCACTGGCGCGCTGGATAGCCACAACTTCGTACGCGGGCATTGCGATTTGGTGGTGGTTGCCACGCCCATGGCGGCGTTGCGCGGCATGCTGATGCAACTGCAGTCGGTATCGGTATCGGTGCCTGTGGCGTGGTTGTGCAAGGGGTTTGAGTCGGCTCAGCCCGGCGGTGCCGGTTTGCTGGGGCACGAGGTCCAAGCCCAAGTAGCGCCTAGTTTGCAGGCAGGTGTGCTCAGTGGGCCCAGCTTTGCGCAAGAAGTCGCACGCGGACAACCCACCGCTTTGGTCGCGGCCAGCGCCCATGCCGCGGTGCGTGATGCCTTGGTGGCGGCGTTCCACGGCCTTAGCATCCGGGTCTATGCGAATGACGACGTGGCTGGCGTGGAAGTCGGGGGGGCGGTCAAAAACGTGCTGGCTATTGCCACGGGCTTGTGTGATGGGCTGGCTTTGGGCCTGAATGCGCGTGCTGCCTTGGTCACGCGCGGTTTGGCTGAGATGACGCGTTTGGGCCTCGCCCTGGGTGCCAAAACGGAAACTTTTATGGGCCTGAGCGGCTTGGGTGATTTGGTGCTGACCGCGACCGGGGATTTGTCGCGCAACCGCCAGGTCGGTTTGGCGCTGGCCCAAGGTAAGAGCTTGGAGCAGGCGGTGCAAGCACTGGGTCATGTGGCAGAAGGCGTTTACAGCGCGCGCACTGTGTTGCAGCGCGCCCAGCAACTCGGGGTGGCCATGCCGATCACGCGTTGCGTGGTCGAGCTGTTGGATGGACAGTGCCAACCGGCCCAAGCGGTTGCGACCCTGATGGGCCGCGACCCTGCTGCCGAAGTGCACTAAGCGGGGCTGCTTGCGCTTCCCAAAAAGGGCGTTCAGCCTTGCTGCACCCGCGCGCTGATATGCGCCAAAGCTTCTTCCACTTGGTCCACTAACACCAGACACAACTCACCGGGCTGAAGCGCATTCAGCGCCAAGTCAATCGCCACAAACTCGCCAAACACCTCGTGGCGCTGGGTGGTGCGTTGGGCTTGTGCCAAACCCTCCCGCAGCAACGCGATCACTTCGCCATCGTTGCGCCCGCGCTGGCACTGGTCCTCAAACATCACCACCTCGTCAAACGCATCGCCCAGAATTTGGGTTTGCTGGCGAATGTCTTCATCACGCCGGTCGCCCGCGCCGCTGATGACCACGCTGCGGCGGGTTGCAGGCAGGGCTTGCACGGCCTGCACCAAGGCCAACATGGCATCGGGGTTGTGGCCGTAGTCGGCAATCACCGTGGCGCCCCGGAAGTTAAACAGGTTGAAGCGGCCTTGGGCGTTGTCGCTGTCATTGGAAAAGTTGGCCAGGCCACGGCGGATGACAGACCAAGGAATATTCAAAGCCCACGCTGCGGCCACACTGGCCATCACGTTTTCCACCTGAAAGCCAATGGCACCGCCCAAGGTGATGGGCACATCGGCGAGCGGGATGGACTGCAGCAACTCGCCCTTGGCCGCGAACAGATGGCCACCTTCGACAAACACGACGGCATGGCCTTGTGCGCGGTGGGTGGCCAGTACTGGGTGGTAGCGGTCTGCCGCAAAGAAGATGACAGCGCCTTTGCACTTGGCCGCCATGGCCGCCACGATGGGGTCGTTGGCGTTGAGCACGGCGGTTCCGGTGGGCGCCACGTTTTGCACGATCACGCGCTTGAGTACCGCCAGTTCGTTCACCGTGGTGATGTAGTTCAGGCCCAAGTGGTCGCCGCTGCCCACGTTGGTCACCACCGCCACATCGCACTGGTCAAACGCCAAGCCTTCGCGCAAAACACCGCCGCGTGCGGTTTCCAGCACGGCGGCATCGGTATCGGGGTGCAACAGCGCATTGCGCGCGCTCTTGGGACCGCTGCAGTCGCCGGTGTCAATGCACTGGCCGTTGACATAAACCCCGTCAGTATTGGTCATGCCCACGCGCAAGCCGCTTTGGGTTAGCAAGTGGGAAATCAGGCGTACCGTGGTGGTTTTTCCATTGGTGCCAGTGACCGCCACGATGGGAATGCGGCCGTTTTGGCCCTTCTTGAACATGCTGTTGATGA
>JAXHOO010000012.1:0-45429 GCA_034519365.1 Rhodoferax sp.
AAACCGATTGATGCAGCGGTCATTTCGGTCACCATGGTGCACGCGGGCGAAGCCACCAATGTGATTCCCAACCACTGCGAATTGCAAGGCACGGTGCGCACCTTTTCGCTGGCGGTGTTGGACCAGGTGGAGCAGCGCATGCGGGACATGGCAGAGCACACCTGCGCGGCGGCCGGGGCCAGCTGCGATTTCGAGTTTGTGCGCAACTACCCGCCCACCATCAATTCACCCCGCGAGGCGGAGTTTGCCCGCAAGGTGATGGCCAGCATCGTGGGTGAAGACAAGGTGTTGGTGCAGGAGCCAACCATGGGGGCAGAGGATTTTTCCTTCATGCTGCAGGCCAAGCCGGGCTGCTACAGCTTCATCGCCAATGGCGAGGGGGACCACCGGGCTATGGGCCACGGCGGCGGCCCGTGCATGCTGCACAACCCCAGCTACGACTTCAACGACGAATTATTACCGTTGGGTGCCACCTATTGGGTGCGATTGGCAGAGCAATGGCTCGCCCCGCAGCCATGATGTCGCTAAAATTAATGAACACGTAACAGGGAGCAAGCATGAGCCTATGGAGTGAACTGAACTCCCGCGAGCGCCCAACCGGGTTGCCGCTAGCAACCCCGCGCCAAGTCCGCCCCGGGATGCTCCGTTACACCTTCGTACACGACGAGCTAGAGATAGACGACCCGTCGCTGGATATGACGGGGCGCCACTTCGTGTCACCGCGCGACTACGGTTTTAGTATTCGCGGCTTTCAGGGTGGCAAGACGGCTTGGGCCCGTGACTTTGCCAACGGTACCATGTTGGTCGTCAACGCGGACGGGCAGTCCCATGTGCTGTCGCCCAAAATTCCAGCACGGGTGTTGTTTGTCGACCCACAGGGCGCGGTGCTGCAAGACAGCGGCTTGGCCACGCGGGTGACGCAGCGTATTCCCGATCTGGCCACGATCCGTCTGACGGTGACTGCGACGGTCGACCTGCGCGGCGAGTCGCCCGAAGCCGCACGCGCCATGCTGATGCGTATGGTGGACCGCGCCGTGATGGCCGGGCCGGCTGCCGGCGAATGCGAAGCCACCGTGGTGGACCATGCCTTTGAAGGCAGCAGTGTGATGTCGGGTGACAACCCCCGGTCCAGCGATACCGATTTCTCGCAGTTGCTAGGGCTGTAGTGTTCAGGCGGGGTTGGTTTGCGCAAAGCGCGCCACGGCCATGTGCAGCAGGCCGTCAAAAATCAGGTTGTCTACCAGCTCAAACGGGCGCGTCATGCTGGGAGCCATCTTCCAGCCCGCGCCACCCGTCATCACACATTGCGGTTCGGCACCGCAATGGGCCGTGACATGCTGCACCATGCGCTCCACCGCCCCGGCAATGGCAAAGGTGCCACCGCTGGTCAGCGCATCGCTGGTGTTGGTGGGGAATTCGCAGACTTCGCCGGTGGGTACATGCAGGCCTGCGGTGCCAGATTCCAGCGCACGCAGCATGATGCCGTGGCCCGGCAAGATCAGGCCGCCCAAAAAATTGCCGCTCGCATCAATCGCCTCGACTGTGACCGCCGTACCCACCATGACCAGCACCATGGGCCGTGGCGCACCCTGCGCCAGCATGCGGTGGTAGGCGCCAATCATGGCGACCCAGCGGTCTGCGCCTAGGCGGGTAGGGTGGTCGTAGCCGTTGCGCAAGCCAGCTTCTGATTCGCTGGAAACCACCCACTGCGGTGTCACATCCCAGGCGTCCATCTGCTCTTGCACACGGCGCTTCACGGCGTCTCCCGCGACCACGCAGCCCAACACATGCTGCGGGGCCGTCAGGTTGCGCCAAGCACCATCGCCCAGCTTGTCAATGTTTTCTAAAAATTCGGCGCCCTGGGCCAGCAGGGGCGCACCGGGTGCGGGGCTGGCGTACTGCGCCCATTTCAGGCGGGTGTTGCCAATGTCGAGTGCGAGGAGGGTCATGGCGTCACCTAGCCTTGGCGCCAAGGCAGGCCCCGCATGCGCCAGCCGCTGCGGTTGCCGCGGTGCGCGTGGGTATCGGGGTCGCCTTCAAAACCTTCCAGAATGTTGTAAGCGTCTAGACCCAATTCTGTGGCGCGTTTTGCGGCGGCAATCGATCGCACACCGCTGCGGCACAACAGCACCACTTTGTGGCTCGCCGGTACGGCTGCTTGCAGCGCAGCATCAAACCCTGGGTTCATCGCCATGCCAGGCCATTGCTTCCAGGCCACCGGCACGGCGCCGGGCACAAAGCCCACCCACTCGCGCTCGGCGTCGCTGCGTACGTCCACTATCACCGCGTTGCCGTCCTGCACCCAGGCCCAGGCCAGTTCGGGGCTCACATCGCCCGCGTAGCCGCTGGCCGTTTGTGCTTGCGCACTGCCAGCGCCGCCGGCGTCGTGCCGCACGCCAGAGCTGAGGTTGGCGGGTACGGCCTCATCCATGCGGCGCGGGCGTGGCAGGTTCAGCCCTTCCATAATGGTGACAAACTCGGCTTGGGTTTTGCCGGCCACCCGTGGGTTGCTGGCTTTCTCGGTGCCAATGGTGGTGCGGGTGCGGCCCTGGTAATCATGGCCGGGCCAGACCGTGGTGTCGTCCGGCAAGGCAAACAGCACTTGGGTGAGGCTGTGGTATAGGTCCGCCGCACTACCCGACTGGAAGTCGGCGCGGCCGCAGCCGCCAATCAAAAGCGTATCACCGGTGAGGATGTTGTCGTGCCACAGGTAGCTCATGCTGCCGCTGGTGTGGCCTGGTGTGTGCAGAGCCTGCAGCGTTTCGCTGCCAAAGCGCAGCGTGTCGTTGTGGTTCAGTTGTACCGCCGCTGTGCCGATGCCGCAGCCTGCGGGCGCCGCAGTTTGGGCCCCGGTGTGCTCGGCCAGTGCGGCAGCGCTGGTGATGTGGTCAGCGTGGGCGTGGGTTTCAACCGTCCACATCAAGCGCAAGCCATATTGCCGCAACGTGGCCAGGTCACGCTCCAACTGCTCGTCTACCGGGTCGACGATGACCGCTTCCCGGCTGTGGGTGTCAAACAGAATGTAGGTGTAGGTACTGGACGCGGGGTCGAATAACTGGATCGGTTGCATAACGGCCTAGTGCAATAGGGTGGTAACAGCGCGTAACACGCACACCCCACTGTACTGGATTTGCCAGCCACTGCCTCTTGCGCTGGGTTACGAAACTTACAGGTCGCTACGCACGAGGCGAACGGCGTAATTGGCGGACGGCGCGTCCCCAAAGGAGTCACCGGCCCCTGCAAAGTACACATACCAGACGTAGTTATCTCGATGCGGGTAGGCGGTGGCGGTCCAATACCCCGTGGCGGTGGTGTTGGGGAACTGCTGGGTATCAATCGTGGCGCCCCCTTTGTTGATGCTGGTCAGACGGCTGAGTTCTGAGACTGCGGGGAGGCGCCAATCGCTGAAGCCGCACAGTCCTGCGGCGTTCACAGCCTCCACGTAGTCCACTGCTTCCGACCAGCTGTAGGTGCGGCTCACGTGGCGCAGGTCTAGAACCCCCTCCGTATCTCCGCGGGTCTTGCCCTCCCACCATAACCCGGTGACGTTGTCCCGCAAGCACTTCCACTGGGTGCCGTCGGCCTCACTCCCCGAGGCTTGCCATACAGCGTCTTGGCGCGCTAGGGCCATCCCGCTGTGACCAATACGGGTGAAGTCAAATCCAGCGGGGCCTTTTTTGAGCGCCGCAGTTTCTAGGTGAGGTTGGGAGGGTTTCCTTTCCCAGTTCCAGAGCTTGCTGATGAGGCCAGGCAGGGCGGTGGGCGAGGACGATCGGCCCGCCGCGTAAGCCAGGCCAATGCAGATCACCAAAGTCAGTGAAAAATTCCAACGCCGGGTAGCTGTGATTTTCATCTTGAGCGCCTCACAAAGGTGTCCACTTGGCCGTACTGCGTGACGATGCAAGGACTTTCTCGATGAACCTCACACCCCGTGCGCCGGCTTCTACACGCGGGTAATCGGTCACCAGCGGGTCTGCAGTCATACCTTGCAGGCGTGCACGAATGTCCGCCGCTACGCCCAAGTAGACGTTGGCAAATGCTTCGATAAAGCCCTCGGGGTGGCCCGACGGCAGACGCGATGCGTGTGCTGCGGCCTCGCACAGGCCGGCCGATGCGCGGGTCAGCGTGCGCGCAGGCCCATTCAGCGGCGTGTGCAGCAGCAGGTTGGGGTTTTCTTGGGACCAGCTCAGGCTGCCCTCGCTGCCGCTAATGCGGATGCGCAAGTCGTTTTCGCTACCTGTTGTGATTTGGGAGGCGATCAGCACCCCGCGCGCACCGTTGGACAACTGCAGCAACACGTTGCCGTCATCGTCCAGTGTGCGGCCCGCGCCCATGGCGCTGAGGTCGGCGCAGATCGCCGTGATGTCCAAGCCCGTCACGGTGGTGAGCAGGTTTTCCGCGTGCGAGCCGATGTCGCCCATGGCCCCAGCCGCGCCGCTCAGCGCCGGGTCGACACGCCAAGTGGCCTGCTTGTTGTTGCCGCTTGCTTCCACGGCCGTAGCCAGCCAGCCCTGGTGGTATTCCACCACCACCTTGCGCACCGTGCCAATGGCGCCGGTCTGCACCATGTGGCGCATCTGGCGCACCAGCGGGTAGCCCGTGTAGTTGTAGGTCACGCCAAACACCGTGCCCTGCTGCTTCACCGCCGCCACCAGGGCCTGTGCCTGCGCGCCGGTGTGTACCAGCGGCTTGTCGCAGACCACATGGAAACCTGCTTCCACAAATGCCTGGGCCACGGGGAAGTGCACATGGTTGGGCGTGACGATGGAGACAAAGTCGATGCGGTCCTCGGGGCTGCGGCGCAGCTCATCGGCCAGCAGGTCCTGCCAGCTGCCATGGTTGCGGTCGTCGGCCAGAAACAGGTCGCGGCCGGAGGCGCGCGCCTTGTCCGGGCTGCTGGAGAGGGCGCCGGCGACCAGTTCAATCTGGCCGTCCAGCGCGGCGGCCTTGCGGTGCACACCGCCAATGAAGGCGTCGCGGCCACCGCCCACCATGGCGTAGCGCAGGCGGCGGTTGGGGGGGGGCTGGGACATTGGAGTACCTTCGCCCTGCGGGCTGCGGTGCGAGCTAGCTTGGGAACGGCCCGGCGCGGCGCTCATGTGGCTTGTTGGTCTTTGGCAAACACGGCGTCAAAGGCGCCGGCCGCCGGTTTGAAATCGAGGCGCTTGCAGAAGGCCGCGCTCTCGGTGGCGCCGTGTTCGCGGTCCATGCGGCTGTCTTCCCACTCCACGCTCAGTGGGCCCTGGTAGCCCACGTCGTTGAGGGCGACGATGATGGATTCGAAATCGATCATGCCGCGGCCCACGCTGCGAAAGTCCCAGGTGCGGCGCGCATCGCCAAAGCTGGTGTGGCCACCAAAGGTGCCCACGGTGCCGTCGCCCTTGCCCCACCAGGCGTCCTTCATGTGGGCGTTGAAGATGCGTTCGGGGAAGGTGCGGATGAAGCGCACGTAGTCCACGCCCTGGTAGGCCAGGTGGCTGGGGTCGAAGTTGAAACCAAAGCGGCGGTGCTGGTTCACCGCGGCCAGCGCGCGCTGGCTGGTGGCAATGTCAAACGCGATTTCGGTGGGGTGCACCTCCAGCGCAAAGTTCACGTTCACCGACTCGAACACATCGAGGATGGGCGTGAAGCGCGCGCCGAAGTCGGCAAAGCCTTTGTCCCAGTAGGCCTGGCTGGTGGGGGGGAATGCGTAGATGGAATGCCAGATGGACGAACCGGTGAAGCCGGTCACGGTCTTCACGCCAAACTTGGCGGCGGCGCGGGCGGTGTCTTGCAGTTCGGTGGCAGCACGGCGGCGCACGCCTTCGGGGTTGCCATCGCCCCACACATGGGCGGGCAGGATGGACTGGTGTCGCTCGTCAATCAGGTCGCACACGGCCTGGCCCACCAGGTGGTTGCCAATGGCCAGGCACTGCAGGCCGTGGCTGGCCAGCAGCGCTTGCTTGTCTTGGAGGTAGGTGGAGGAGGCCAGTGCCTCTTGCACATTGAAATGGTCGCCCCAGCAGGCCAGCTCCAGGCCGTCGTAGCCCATGCGTTTGGCCATCGGGGCCAGTTCGGCCAGCGGCAGGTCGGCCCATTGGCCGGTGAACAAGGTGACAGGTCTTGCCATGGAGACACTCCAGAGGAAAAGGGAGAGAGGGCCTGTGGCTGAATGCTATTGTTTTAATAGCTGCTTGCGCATATTCAATGGACGCCACAGGCCTTTTTCTTATAAATCTACAACCGGTTTAGAACGGAGAATCAGGGAAGTAGAAGTTCTTGGCCGTGTCCTTGGTGATCAGCACCGACGGGATGATGGTGTTGGCGGGCAGCTTGGCACCCTTCAGGCGGGCTTCTGCTGTCATTTTCACGGCGTCGTAGATGAACTTGGGCGAGTAGGACACGTTGGCCTGGATGCGTGCATCCGAGCCGTCCATCAGGGTCTTGATGGAGCCCTTGGCACCAGCACCACCGAACACCAGCTTGATGTCGGTGCGTTTGGCCTGGTCGATGGCCTTGAGCACGCCCACCGACATGTCATCGTCAGCGGCCCAGACGGCGTCGATCTGCGGGAAGCGGGTCAGGTAGTCCTGCATGACCTTGAACGCATCGTCGCGGTTCCAGTTGCCGTACTTGGCGTCCAGCACTTTGATACCGGGGAAGGCTTTCAGGCCGCCGTTAAAGGCGTCGTTACGTTCGTTGTCCACGTTGGACGCAATGCCGCGCAACACCACCACATTGCCCTTGCCGCCCAGTGCCTTGCCAATGTAGGCAGCAGGCACTTCACCAAAGGTAGTGTTGTTGGGGGCCACATAGGCGTCTTGCGCGCTGGTGTCAGTCAGGCCACGGTCCACCACGGTCACGTACACGCCCTTGCCCTTGAGTTGCGCCACGGGTTTGGTCAGAGCGGCCGATTCAAAGGGCAGCACCACCAGGGCGTTGATCTTGTTGACGGTCAACAAGTCTTGCAGTTGGTTCGCCTGCTCAGGCGAGCCGCTGGCTGTTTTGACGATGACCTGTAGGCCGGGGTTTGCCTTTTCAAGGTCAGCCTTGGCCTGGTTCGCCCAGTACACGACACCGGCCATGAAGCTGTGCGTCGCAGCGGGGATGGACACACCGAGCACCACTTTGTCGGCGGCGAAGCTGGGGGTGCTGAAGGTCGCAGCAGTGGCCAGGGCCACGGCGGTCAATGCGATTCTGCGGGTCATTTTTTTCATTTCAGTTGTCTCCGGATTGCAGGTTAAAAAACAGCGATTTGCTGTGGTTGGGGGAAATTGGTAGAGCATTGAGGGTGAGGTTTCAGCGCCGGGCCGTCCCAAGCTGAAACGCGCCCCCTTGGGGGCAGCGACCCGCGCAGCGGTGGAGCGTGGGGGCTGTCATCTTTTACCGCGCTGCATAAAAGCCACGGCGATGATCACAAAACCCTGCACCGCCGCGTTGAGGTACACGCTGATGATGCTGGTCAGATTCAAAATGTTGCTGATGACGGAGAGCAGCACGGCTCCCACCACGGTGCCGGTAATGGTGCCGGCGCCACCCTTGAGGGCGGTGCCACCGACGATGACGGCGGCAATGGCTTCGAGTTCCCATAGCAGGCCAGTGGTCGGCGAAGCCGAGCCCAAGCGCGGCACATAGAGCAGGGTGGCAATACCCACACACACGCCCAGCAGTACGTAGGTCAGAATCTTGACGCGGTCTACATCGACTGCCGCGTAGCGTGCTACCTGTTCGTTGGAGCCGATGGCTTGCACATAGCGGCCAAAGGTGGTGCGGTTCAAGATCAGGCCGCCCAGCAGGGCCACCGCCAGAAACACCCATACCGGAATCGGGATGCCGGCCAGGCTGCCGTAGTACACCGGGCTGTAAACGTCAGACAAATCGTTGTCCAGCGTGATGGCGCCGCCGTTGGAGAAATAGGTCAGGTAGGCGCGGAAGATGCCCAGCGTGCCCAGCGTCACGATGAAGGGCTCGATACGCCCCTTGGTGATCAGCAGTCCGTGCGCCAGCCCAAAAGCCGCACCCAGCACCAGCGCCACCGCCATGCCCAGCACCACGGTCATGACCGGCGAGCCGATTTTGGGGCCCAGCGCATTCATGCACAGGATGACGGCGCCCGCAATCAGCGCGGCCATGGAGCCCACCGAGAGGTCGATGCCGCCCGACACGATGACAAAGCACATGCCCACCGCAATGATGCCGATGAAGGCGGTGCGCGTGAGCACGTTGGTGATGTTGTCCAGTGTGGCAAAGTTGCTGTTGAGCAGCGTGCCGGCCACACACAGCAGCACCAGGCCAATCACCGGCCCCATGCCCTGCAGCTTGGAAAACCACTGGCTTGCGTTGGCCGTGGTGGTGGTTTTAGTGGGTTCCATAGTGCGTTCCGGTTGCATGGGCGATAAGCTCCTCTTCGGTGAGTTGTTGGGATTCCAGAACGGTCTGAAGGCGGCCCGCTCGCATCACGGCCACGCGGTGGCACAGGCCGATGAGCTCCATGAGCTCGCTGGAAATAATGACGACGGCCAGGCCCTGGCTAGCCAGTTTTTGGATCAGCAAATAGATGTCGCGCTTGGCGCCCACGTCCACGCCGCGCGTGGGTTCGTCCAGCACCACGACCTTGGGGCCGGGGTGCAGCACTTTGGCCAGCGCCACTTTTTGCTGGTTGCCGCCCGACAGGCTGGACGCCTTGATGTGCAGGCTGCCGGTGCGGATGCCAAATTCGTCCACTGCATGGGCCAACGCCTTCTGCTCCAGGGCCGGTTGCAGCATGGGGGTGGCGTAGCGCTCCAGCGCCATCAGCGTCAGGTTTTCCTGCAGGCCAAAGTGCACGTGCAGGCCCTTGCCTTTGCGGTCTTCGCTCAGGTAGGTCAGACCCAGGCGCACGGCGTCGCGCGGGTTGCGGATGGTCTGTGTCTGGCCCTGTAGCGCCACCGTGCCGGTGCTGCGTGGGCGCAGGCCCATGATGCCTTCGAACAGTTCAGTCCGGCCCGCGCCCACCAGCCCGGCAAAGCCCAGAATCTCACCGGGGAGTACTTCAAAACTCACATCGTCCGCCCAGCCCGGCACGCTGAGGCCCTGCACGCGCAAAGCCGGTGCGCTGGCGGCCGGTGGTGTGGCCTTGGGTGGGTACAGGTCGGCCAGTTCGCGGCCCACCATGAGGTTGGCCATTTGTTGACGCGTCAGCTCGGCGGTTGGGTGTTGTGCCACGCAAACGCCGTCGCGCATCACCACCACCTTGTCCGTCATACGCTCTACCTCGTCCAGCTTGTGGGAGATATAGACCAAGGTGACGCCCTCGCTCTTGAGCTGGCGCATCAGACCAAACAGACGTTCGGTCTCGGTGGGTGTAAGCGTGGCCGTGGGTTCGTCCATCACCAAAACCCGCGCCTTGCGCATCAGCGCACGGGCAATTTCCACGAGTTGCTTCTCCGCCACGATCAGGTCTTTGACGCGGGTGTCCACGTCGGTTTGCAACCCCACTTGGGCAATGGCCAGCCGGGCTTCAGCGCGCATGCTCTCGTCGTCCAGCAAGGCGCCGCCCCAACCGCGTCGCTTTTCGTGGCCCAGAAACAGGTTTTGCGCAATCGTCAGGTCTTCGGCCAGACTGAAATCCTGGTGGATCAGCACAATGCCCTGCGCCTCGGCCTCGCGAGAGCTGGCAAACACGCGGGGCTGGCCCTCCACCAGCAATTGCCCGCCACTGGGTTGCTCAAAGCCCGCCAGAATCTTCATCAGCGTGGACTTGCCCGCGCCGTTTTCACCCAGCAAGCCCAGGATCTGGCCGGTGGGCAGGGCGAAGTCCACCCCATGTAGCACTTGTACCGGGCCAAATGACTTGGTGGTGCCCCGAAATTCAATCTTCAGGCTCATGCCGAGGTCCTTCGTTGGCGCAGGGTTTCCTGCATGGCCAGCACGCCCGCGCCCACCACGCCGGCGCGCTCGGCCAGCGGGGTGTACTGGATTTCCAGATGCCGGGTGGAGAGCGCCAGCGAGCGGTGGTACACGCTCTGGCGTACTGAGGCCAGCAGCAGCGGTCCCGTGCGGGTAAGCCCGCCGCCGATGAACACATGCGAGGGGTTAAAAAAATTCACCACCGAAGCCAGCATTTGCCCGATGCGGCTGCCGGACTCCTGGATGATGCGATTGGCCGCGGCGTCGCCGTTGCGGCTGGCCTGGCCTACGAGTTCTGGCGTCAGAACGCCGTTGGCCTCCAATGATGCGGCCAGCAGCGGGCTTTCCCCTGTGTTGGCTGCTTCGGTGGCCGCTTGCACGATGGCGGGCGCAGCCGCCATCACCTCCACACAGCCTTGCTTTCCGCAGTGGCAGCGCGGCCCGTCCACATCCACGCAGATATGGCCTACGTCCCCTGCTGAGCCGTTGGCACCACGGTAGACCTCTCCGTGGCAGACGATGCCGCAGCCAATGCCGGTGCCAACCTTGATGACCAGGAAGTTTTGCAGCTTGCCTTGCAGGCGCCATAGCTCGCCCAACGCCATCAGGTTCACGTCGTTGTCCACAAACACCGGGGCGCCGTACTCTTCGCGCAGAAAGTCGCGGATGGAAAAGCTGTCCCACTCCGGCATCAGCGGCGGGTTGACCAGTTGGGCGCTTTCGAAGTCCACCGGGCCGGGCACACCCAAGCCGATGGCAATCACTTTTTTGGGGGCTACGCCGCACTGCGCCAGCAATTGGCGTACCAATACCCGCAGCCGGGCCAGCACCACGCCCGGGCCGCTGCGCACGTCCGCGCCTTCAGTGTGGCGGGCCAGCACGGTCAGGTCGGGGCGCAGCACGGCCACGTCCAGGCTGGTAGCGCCCAGGTCCACGCCAATGAGCACGCCGAGGTCGGGGCTGAGGCGAATGGTTTCGGGCCGGCGTCCGCCGGTGGAGCCACGCAGGCCGGATTCCTCCAGCAGGCCCACGTCCAGCAGGCCAGCAATCAGGCTATTGGTCTTGCTCTTGGAGAACTCCAAGCGGTCGGACAACGCAAAGCGTGAGCTGCCCTCAGACCAAAAAATGGTCTGCAGCAACGCGTTCTCGTCCAAAGACAAAGTGTCCCAGGGTGCCAAAGTCTGTCTCCTGTTTTGTTATTCGTCCACCGCGTCTGGCTCGGGGTGGTGGCGAATCGTAGAGGGGGTGCTTCAGCCAGACAAGACCGAACTTAGACCAAATTCAGGCCAAAGTCTCGAGAGTTTAGACCGGGTAAATGCGGAAGTCAGGTGACGAGCACATCGGCTACAGTTGACGTTTACGTAAACGTCAATTGGAATGTTGCATGACTGACCTGTCCGCCGAGTTCAAGGTGCTCGCCAACTACCGCCCCACGCACAAGGTGCGCTTCGTCACTGCTGCCAGTCTGTTTGACGGCCACGACGCGGCCATCAACATCATGCGGCGCATCCTGCAGGGCATGGGCGCTGAGGTCATCCACCTAGGCCACAACCGCAGCGTGGACGAGGTGGTGACGGCGGCGCTGCAAGAAGACGTTCAAGGCATCGCCATCAGCTCGTACCAGGGCGGCCATGTGGAGTATTTCAAGTACATGGTGGACCTGCTGAAAAGCCGGGGTGGCGCGCACATCCAGGTGTTTGGCGGCGGCGGCGGCGTCATCGTGCCGGCCGAAATCCGCGAGTTACATGCCTACGGCGTGGCCCGCATCTACAGCCCTGAAGATGGCCAGCGCATGGGCCTGCAGGGCATGATTGGCGAGATGGTGATGCGCTGCGACAAGGACATCACCACGCTGGCCCCCACGGACCTTTCCGCCATCCAGGGCCATACCGAGGCCAGCTGGCGCGCGTTGTCCCAGTTGCTCACCGCGATTGAAGCTTCCAAGGTAAATGAAGCTCTAGCCCTTGAAATACGTGCGCAAGCAGCTACAAAAGAGATAGCGGTGGTGGGTATCACCGGCACCGGTGGTGCGGGCAAGTCGTCCCTGACCGACGAGTTGATTCGTCGCTTGCGGCTAGACCAAAACGACAGCCTGCGCGTAGCCGTCATTTCCATTGACCCCTCGCGCCGTAAGAGCGGTGGCGCATTGCTGGGTGACCGCATTCGCATGAACGCTATCTCGCCTTGGCAGCAAGGTTCCCGTGTATTCATGCGCAGCTTGGCCACGCGCGATTTCGGCTCGGAAATCAGCCAGGCCTTGCCTGATGTGATCGCCGCCTGCAAGGTGGCGGGGTTCGATTTGGTGGTCGTGGAAACGTCCGGCATTGGCCAGGGCGATGCCGCCATCGCACCGCTGGTCGATGTGCCCATCTACGTGATGACGCCAGAATTTGGCGCAGCCAGCCAGCTCGAAAAAATCGACATGCTGGACTTTGCCGAGTTCGTCGCCATCAACAAATTTGACCGCAAGGGCGCGGCCGATGCACTGCGCGATGTGTCTAAGCAAGTGCAACGCAATCGCGAGGCCTGGGGTACGGCGGCCGACCAGATGCCGGTGTTCGGCACTATGGCCGCGCGCTTCAACGACGATGGCGTGACCGCGCTGTACCAAGCGCTGTTGCCGCGTCTGCAAGACTTGGGTCTTACGGTGCAGACTAGTAGTTTGCCCCGGGTCGCGGTGCGGGCCAGCAGCAACCAGACGCCGGTGGTGCCGGCCGCGCGCACGCGTTACTTGGCCGAAATCAGCGACACGGTCCGCGGTTACAAGGCCCGCGCACGCTCGCAAGCACGGCTGGCACGCGAGATCCAGCAACTGCGTGAGTCCGGGCGCATGCTGCATGCGGCCAACCCCGACAAAGTGCGTGCGGTGGAGGCCGTCATCGGCCTGGCCCACGAGCGCGAGCAGCAAATGGGCGCGCCGGAGCGCAAGTTATTGGCCCAGTGGCCCGAAATGCAACAGGCCTACGCGGGCGACGAATACGTGGTGAAAATTCGCGACAAAGAAATTCGCACCGCGCTCACCACCAAGAGCTTGAGCGGCAGCACCATCCGCAAGGTCGCACTGCCGAAGTACGAAGACCACGGCGAGGTCCTGCAATGGCTGATGCTGGACAACGTACCCGGCAGCTACCCGTACACCGCAGGCACTTTCGCCTTCAAGCGCGAGGGCGAAGACCCGACCCGCATGTTCGCCGGGGAGGGCGATGCATTTCGCACCAACACGCGCTTCAAGCTATTGAGCGAAGGCATGGCGGCCAAGCGCCTTTCCACCGCGTTTGACTCGGTCACCCTCTACGGCAACGACCCTGACCCGCGCCCGGACATCTACGGCAAAGTGGGCAACAGCGGCGTGTCCATCGCCACGCTGGATGACATGAAGGTCCTCTACGGCGGATTCGATTTGTGCAACCCAAGCACCAGCGTGAGCATGACCATCAACGGCCCCGCTCCCAGTATTTTGGCGATGTTTATGAACACCGCCATCGACCAAAACTTGGAGAAGTTCAAAGCCGACAACGGCCGCGAGCCCACCGTTACCGAGGCCGCGAAAATCCGCGAATGGGTGCTGGCCAATGTGCGCGGTACGGTGCAGGCCGACATCTTGAAGGAAGACCAGGGCCAAAACACCTGCATCTTCAGCACCGAGTTTTCGCTCAAAGTGATGGGTGACATCGCCCAGTACTTTGTGCACCACAACGTGCGGAACTTCTATAGCGTATCTATCAGCGGCTATCACATTGCCGAAGCTGGTGCCAACCCGATATCGCAACTGGCCTTCACGCTGTCCAATGGCTTCACCTTCGTTGAAGCCTATTTGGCACGCGGCATGCACATTGATGACTTCGCGCCTAACCTGAGTTTCTTCTTCAGCAACGGCATGGACCCCGAATACACCGTGATGGGCCGTGTGGCGCGCCGCATCTGGGCCGTGGCGATGAAGGAAAAATACGGTGCCAATGAGCGCAGCCAGAAGCTCAAGTACCACATTCAAACCAGCGGCCGCAGCCTGCACGCGCAGGAAATTCAGTTCAATGACATTCGCACCACGCTGCAGGCCCTCATTGCCATCTACGACAACTGCAACAGCCTGCACACCAATGCCTTCGACGAGGCGATCACCACGCCCACCGAAGACAGCGTGCGCCGCGCCATGGCCATCCAGCTCATCATCAACCGCGAGTGGGGCCTGGCCAAAAACGAAAACCCGAGCCAGGGCGCCTTCATCATCGAAGAGTTGACAGAGCTCGTCGAGGAAGCGGTGCTCAAAGAGTTTGAAGCCATTGCCGACCGCGGCGGCGTGCTAGGCGCGATGGAAACCGGCTACCAGCGCGGCAAGATCCAGGACGAATCGATGCACTACGAAATGCTCAAGCACACCGGCGAACTGCCCATCATCGGCGTCAATACCTTCCGCAACCCCCATGGGGATGCCGTCATGGATAAGCTGGAATTGGCCCGCAGTACCGATGAGGAAAAGCAGAGTCAACTTCGACGCTTGGCGGACTTTCACGCGTGCCATGCGGACGCAGCCCCCGCCGTGCTCAAAAAGCTGCAACAGGCGGTTATCGACAACTTGAATGTGTTTGAGGTACTGATGGACGCGGTGCGGGTTTGTTCACTGGGCCAAATCACCAACGCCTTGTTTGAGGTGGGCGGGCAGTACCGGCGCAATATGTAGCCTAAGCTGCTAGCTTGACAACATTCAACTGAAACGAGAACCTTGCTATGGCAAAGCGCATCATCTTCACCGGCGGTACTGGCAAGGCAGGTCGCCATGCCGTGGCGCATCTGCTGGCCAAGGGCTATTCCATCCTCAACGTCGATCTGAAGCCTTTGGATCAACCCGGGGTCAACACCCTGATCACCGACATTACCGATTCCGGCCAGGTCTTCAACGCCTTCACCACCCATTTTGGTTTTGAGTGCTACAACGACGGCGCGCCGCCAAAAGCCCCCGATGCCATCGTGCATTTCGCGGCTGTTCCGCGGGTCATGATCCAGCCCGACAACACCACCTTCGCGCAAAACACCGTCGGCACTTACAACGTGCTCGAGGCGGCGATGAAGCTGGGGGTTCGCAAAGTGATCATTGCCAGTTCCGAAACGACCTATGGAGTCTGTTTTGCCGAAGGCGACAAGGACTACCACGCCTTCCCCTTGGAGGAGGATTACGACAGCGATCCGATGGACAGTTACGGCCTTTCGAAAGTAGTGAATGAACGCACGGGCCGCGCCTTCGCCATGCGCTACGGTGCCGATGTCTACGCGCTGCGCATTGGCAACGTTATTGAGCCGCACGAATATGCCAACTTTCCGGCTTATCTGGCCGACCCCATGAGCCGCAAACGCAATGCATGGAGCTATGCCGACGCCCGCGATCTTGGAGAGATTGTGCATCTGTGCCTGCAAAAGGATGGCCTGGGCTACCAGGTGTTCAACGCTGTGAACGACACGATCACTGCAGACCTGCCAACCGCTCAATTTTTGGCCCACTATGCGCCGAACACCGCCATCACCCGCGAAATGGATGAGCACGAAGCACCGCTGTCGAATCGAAAAATTCGGGAAGTGCTGGGCTTCAAAGAGGCGCATCCCTGGCGCGCCTACGTCAAACGCTGAACACGTCAAAAAGCCCCGAAGCCCCCGTATTAGGGGGCGTGGGGGCGACCGTAATCGAGCAGCGAAAATAGCAGCATGCAACTGTTTACTCGCTCTTTGTCTTCTGTTTGTTTGTGGCTTGTCTCGGTAACGCTGGCGCTCGTCACGTTGGCGGCCTGTACCACGCCCCCTCCCGCCGTAAGCACAGCACCCCATCCGTCTACGGTAGACGGCAAGCCGGCCTCTAGCGGTGCCAAGTCGGGCGATCCCAGCGCCGCTTTCGCGGACTGGGTTGGCGCTTTCAGCGCCAGTGCCCGCGCGTCCGGCATCGATGACGCTACGCTGCACCTCGCGTTTGACCAGGTTCAATTCGTACCGCGCGTGATCGAACTGGACCGCGCACAACCCGAGTACACCCGTAGCGTCTGGGACTACCTCGACAGCGCGGTGTCCCCGCAACGAGTCACCCGTGGCCAAGAGAAGCTGCGGCAACTGCGACAGCAGTTGCCGGGGTTCGACGCCATCGTGGCCCGTTACGGAGTTCCCGCCGAGGTGTTGGTGGCGATCTGGGGAATCGAGAGTAACTACGGTAGCAACTTCGGTGACATCCCCACCATCGACGCTTTGGCGACCCTCGGCTTCGAGGGCCGCCGCGAAGCCTGGGCACGCGGCCAGTTGTTGGCGGCGCTCAAGATATTGCAAAACCGCGAGATAGCGCGCGAAAAAATGGTGGGTTCTTGGGCCGGTGCGATGGGCCAGACCCAGTTTCTACCCTCGGTTTTTCTCGCCCATGCGGTGGACGCCGATGGCGATGGTCGGCGCGACATCTGGGGCAGTGACACCGATGTGATGGCGTCCACCGCCAACTTTCTCGCCCACTCCGGATGGCAAGCCGCCCAGCCCTGGGGCGTGGAGGTGCTGTTGCCGCCTGCATTTGACTATGCGCAAGCGGCGCCCCAAATACGCAAGGCGACTACCGCATGGAGCGAAGAGGGCGTGCAATCGATAGACCGCACACCATTGCCGATGCTGGCAGACAGCTCTATCTTGCTGCCTGCGGGGGCGCGTGGGCCGGCATTTCTGGTGGGCCCCAATTTCCGCACGATCCTGCGCTACAACAATTCCAACAGCTATGCGCTCGCGGTGGGTCTGTTGTCACAAAGGCTTGCTGGCGGCTCGGGCGTTCTGGCCCCGTGGCCTCGGGATTTGCAGGCGCTGACACGCAGCCAGTTGCTCGCACTGCAGACAGCGCTAAATGCGCGCGGCTTTGACAGTGGCGCACCGGACGGCATGATGGGCCCGGCGACGCAGCAAGGCATCCGCCAATACCAGCGCAGCGTAGGCCTGCCGGCGGATGCGTATCCGACCCTCAATCTTCTGCAGCGCTTGCAGTGATGTGGCTCCATCCCAAGGCGGTTGGTGCGGTAATTGCATGGATGTGTCCAAAAGGGTGCATACATGTTTTCAAAAATACCGCTGTGGTTGGGGCGTCTGAGCGTCGGGCGCAAGCTCACGCTCATTTATCTGTTGGATTTGACAGCCGTCATCTATGTTTCGGGCATCCTGATCCACGAGAAATACCTGGCGATTGACTTCGCCCGCAAGGAAATTGTGGGTGCGCACTACACCGAAGCGGTGCGCGGCCAAGTACTGAGCCTCTTTTTGCAGCCAGCTGCGTCGGCAGCCTCTGCCGCGCCCCCGGTGGATGCTCCCCCGGACTTATCCCGCGTGCGCGCCGCGTACGATGCCCAGCTCAATACCGCCGACGCGGCCCAGCGCCTGCAAGGCCTGCTGGCAGACAGCACCCAGCCCAGCACCAAGGCTGGCGCGGCCAACCACGTCGCCTTGCTGGCGCAGACGCGGGAGTTGCTGACCATTGTGGGCAACCAGTCCAATCTGATTCTCGACCCGGACTTGGACAGCTATTACGTCATGTCGCTCACCGTGCTGCGCTTTCCGGAGCTGCTGCAGCTGCTATACGACACCCGGGAATTCATGCGCCGTGCCGGCCCCACCAGCCGCAGCGCCACCCCGAATGCGGAGCTGCTGACTCTGCTGGGGCGGATGGACGCGGTGTTGCTTGGCATTGAGTCCGACTATGGTCAGGCTTGGTTGGCGGGTACGCCGATGCTCAAGGCGCACCTAGGGGCGTCGCGCGACGCCCTGCTGGGCAACACCCGGAAATTCGCTGCCACGGTGCAGTCAATGGCCTCGGGAGGCACAAGTGCGCAAGACCTGCAGACCTTAGATGCGGCCTACCAAGCAGCCTTGGGCGGGCTAAGCACCGCGTGGCAAACCGGGGTGCAGGAAATGCTGGTCTTGCTGGACGCGCGCGTAGACGGCTTGTTCCACCGCATGTGGTTGCACTTGGGCACCGCGTTGCTGCTGCTGGGCTGCATCTTGAGCTTGGTGTACTTGGTCGCCAGCCAGATTGCGCGGCCTCTGCAAGCGCTGGCCCGCGTGGCCGACAACGTGCGCCGCACCGCCGACTACACCCACCGGGCCAGCTGGCACAGCCGCGACGAAATCGGCCAACTGTTTACCGCCTTCAACGGCATGTTGGCCCAGCTGGACCGCGACCGCTTGGTACAGCAGGAACTGGCCGCCAGCGCCAGCGCTGCCGAAGCCCAGCGCGCTTTGCTGGAGGCCTTCCCGATTCCATTGGTCGTCACTTCGGTGCCCGACCACGAAGTGCTGCACGCCAATGCGCCGGCCCAGCCCTGGCTGGGCCGGCACAGCAAGGACCCGTGGGCTGAGGGCTTGGAGGCGGGCGTGCGCTCGCGCTTTTTCCAGCGGTTGGCGGACTTTGGTGCCGTGGACGAATTCGAGGTCCGCTGGATGGGCGGCGGTAGCCCCTCGTGGGCGGTGTTGTCGGCACGGCGCCTGAGTTTTCAGGGGAAGGATGCGGTACTGACCGCGTTTGCGCCCATCAACAAGCTCAAGGTCATGGAGCAGCGCCTGGAGCTGTGGGCCAAGGTGTTCGAGGCGTCCAGTGAGAGCATCATCATCATGGACGAGTCGCGCAAGATCATCAGCGTGAACCGCGCCTTTTGCCGCAGCACGGCCTACGACTTTTATGAGGTCATTGGCCAGGACCTGGGCCATGTGATGGACAGTCCGCAGGACATGGTGTGGTCCGACCTGGAGGACAAGGACGCCTGGCAGGGCGAGGTGCGCATCCGCAAACAATCGGGCGAAAGTTACCCGGCCTGGCTCATGGTGTCGGCGGTGCACAAGAGCGCCACCAGCGGCGAGGTGGTGAACTACATCGGCACCTCGATCGACATCACCGACCGCAAGGCCAAGGAGGAGCGCATCCGCTTCCTGGCGCAGCACGACGTGCTGACCGAGCTGCCCAACCGCTTGCTGTGCCAACAGCGCTTGGCCGAGGCGCTGGCGCAGGCCCAGCACACGGGCGAACAGGTGGCGGTGCTGTTCATCGACCTGGACCGTTTCAAGTTCATCAACGACACCTTGGGCCACCACATTGGCGACGGCCTGCTGCGCACCGTGGCGCGGCGCCTGACCGCTGCCGTGCGTGCGGACGACACGGTGAGCCGGTTGGGCGGTGATGAGTTTGTGGTCATCCTGCGGCATGTGGTCAGCCGCGAGGAGTTGGCCACCATGGTGAACCAGCGCCTGATCCCGGCGCTACGCCAAAGCGCCATGGTGGAGGGCAACAACCTCACTGTGTCCTGCAGCGTGGGCGTGGCCCTGTACCCTGAAGATGCCAATGTGCAGGAAGAGCTGATGCGCCGGGCTGACGCTGCCATGTACGAAGCCAAGGCCGCCGGGCGCGACACGGCGCGCTTCTTCTCGCCCGAGACCGACCAGCGCGTGCAGGCCCGCCAGACCATGGAAGGCCAGCTGCGCCAAGCGCTGGACAACGACGAGTTCAGCCTGCACTTCCAGCCGCGTCTGAACGCACGCGCCGTGTGCAGGGCGCAGAAGCGCTGTTACGTTGGCACAACCCACTCTTGGGCCAGGTGGCGCCCAGCCACTTCATCCACCTGGCCGAAGAGACCGGCCTGATCAAACCCATTGGCCTGTGGGTGCTGCGCGAGGCCTGCGCCCAGTGGGTGGCGCTGCAGGCGCAGGGCCTGTGCAAGGGGCTGGAGCTGTCGGTGAACCTGTCGGTGGCGCAGCTGGCCGACCCGGAGCTGGTGGCGCAACTGCGTGAGGTGCTGGAAGCCTCCGGCATGGCGCCGCACCTGCTGGAGCTGGAGCTGACCGAATCCACGCTGATGGACAACCCGGTGGCCGCGCAGGCCCAGGTGAGTGCGCTCAAAGGCTTGGGCGTGCAGATCGCCATCGACGACTTTGGCACCGGCTATTCCAGCCTGGCCTACCTCAAGCGGTTTGAGATCGACAAGCTCAAGGTGGACCAGTCGTTTGTCTACGGCATGCTGGACGACAGCGCCGATGCCGCCATCGTGCACGCCGTCATCGCGCTGGGCCACACCTTGGGCCTGAAGGTGGTGGCCGAGGGGGTGGAAAACCTGCCCACCGCGCAGACGCTGACGGCGCTGGGCTGCGACGAGCTGCAGGGCTACTGCTTCAGCCGCCCGCTGGCCGTAGACGACTGGGTGGCCTGGCTGCAAGCCCAGGAGGAGCGGCCAGACCGGCGTCGGGGGCGCTGAGGGTTGCTATTAATTGAGGAGCTCTTCGCGCAGTATCTATAAGGGCTAGCTGCCAATTTCTTTCAGACCCAGAGTTTGGATGATCACCGCCAACGCCGCCAGTGACAGTGCTGCAAGCATCCAGACTGCGCCGGCAACATCCAGCAGCAGCCCTGCCGCCAACGGTGTCACCAGCCGCGTGAAGGCAAACAGGCTAGCTTGCAGGCCGTAGTCAAACGCCTGGGTCTGTGGCCGGGCAAATCGCATCATCAAGCCAAACACGCAGGCGGACGACATGCCCATGGCGGCAGCCACCAACAAAGCTGCGCCGGCCAGCCCTGCAGCGCCGACCTTGGCGCCCACGGCGAGCGTCAGCAGCATGAGCGCACTGCAGTTCAGCAGGGCAAACAAGGGCAGGGCGCGGGCAAGCCCCAGCCGCCGGGTGAAAACCGGCGATGCCGCAGCCCCGCACGCCGCCACGATGCCGCCGCCCACGCCCGCCAGCAGCGCAGCCTGTGTGGCGGCAAACCCGTTGTCCAGCAGCAGCGGTTTGAGGTAGAACCAGGCAGCGCCAATGAAGGGGAAGTAGCTCATCAGCAGCAGTGTCCAGCGCATGGCCCCCGGCTGGCGCAGGTAGCCCAGGCAGCGGTCTTTGAACGACGGTGCGGCTTGCGCCAAGAGAGTGGCCGTATCGTCTGCCTGCCCGTCCTCATGCACGAAGGCCAGCAGGGCCGCACCCAGCAGCAGTGCCCCGGCCATGCAGACAAAGGGCGCTTGCCAACCCCAGCGTGCCTGCGCCAGCAGCATGAGCCCGCCACCAGCAATGGCCCCCAGCGAGAGCGCCCCGGAGCGTATGGCCCCCGCCCGCATGTGATGCGACGCAGGTAGCAAGCGGATGGCCAGCGCGTTGACGGGAATGTCGGCCCAGGTGGCGGCCAGTGAGGCGCACAGTGCCAGCCCAAACAGCCAGCCATTGTGGGAGAGCAAGTCTTGCCAGCCCATGGCGCACAGCACGGTCGCATACAGCACGCACAACATCATGCCCCAGCCTTTGTAGTGCCCTTGGCGCGGGCGGTAGCGCTCTACCGGTGTGGCAAGAAACACCTTGAACACGGCAGGCAAACCGGCCAGCTGAAACACGCCAATGGCCGTGCCCGACCAGCCCTGCTGGCGCATGAGCAGCGGCAGGCCCAGCCACAGGTAGACGCTGGGCGCCGTCAGGGCGAAGTTCAGCCAGCCAAACAGGGCCTGGTGCAGGCCGTTGCGCAGGCGCGGGCTCATGCGGGCTCCTTGCGTGCCACCAGGACCTGCACCGGGGCCATGGGAAACGCTTGTGATTCAAAACTGCGGATGTTTGCAAACCCGGCCTGGCCCAGCTGGGTGGCCAACTGGCCCTGCGGGGTCACGTGGCGGCCCTGCATGCGCATGGGCAGGTAGTAGGGCAGTACGCGGGCAGCAGCAGCAGGAGTATCGCCCACTTCGGCATGCGCACACACCAGCACGCCACCGGGACGCAGCGCGGCCAGCATCTTGGCCAGCACGGTCGGGATGTCTGGCACGAAATGCAGGACCGAGGAGCACCACACTAGGTCGTAGTCGCCGCCGATCGGGTCGTGGACCAGATCGCCGCCTTGCGCCTGCAGTCGCGCGTTCAGCCCGGCGCTATGGATGTTTTCGGCCGCCACTTCCGCAGTGGGGGGGCCGTCGAACACCACGCCACGCAGCTCCGGGTAGCGCTGCGCCAGCGCAATGGCCACCCAGCCGGGGCCGCCGCCCAAGTCCAGCATACGGCGGGCCTGGCCAAGGCCGGGCACCTGGGCCAGCACTGCCAGCGCGGCAGGCACCGTGACAGCCTGTTGTTCTTGCCCAATCTGCACCCGCGCCGCCTGTGCCCAGCCGCTGGTGCTGCCGTTGGCAAACGGCGGCGCACTTTGGGTGCCGTGCTGCACCAGTTCGCCCAGCTGCGTGGCCGCGTGGCGCAGGGCTCGCAGGCGAAACAGCCAGGCATCGGCGCAGCAATCTGCCGAGCCACGTGTGAAGAAGCGCTGTGCCTGCGCGTGGGTCTGGTACTGGTCTGCCGGGTCGCCCGGAATGCGCTGGCACAGCTCCATGCTCCAGAGCAGCTCCAGCAGGTAGCGTGTGTTGTCGGGGTGCAGCTGCAGCAGGGTTGCCAGCTCTGCGGCGGTTTTGGGGTGGTCCAGGGCCTCGAACAGGCCCAGGCTCAGCGCCACGGCCAGGGCTTCTGCCTGAATGGGCGCGGCGGCCAGATCCCAGTAGCGTTGCAGGGGGTGGGGGGTGGAGAAGTCCATGGGTCTTTCCTCAAATGCGCCAGGTGAGCCGCACACCGGCTTCGCGGGGCGGGCTGTAGACGGTGACCTGGCCATTCAGGTAGCCCACGGCGTCGTAGCGCTGGTTGGCCACGTTGCGGACGTAGAAGTTCATCTCGTACGCGCCCTTGGTGTACCCGGCGGCCAGGTCCAGCAGGGCGTAGCCGGGGCGGCTGTAGAGGTTGGCCGCGTCCAGGTACACCTGGTCCACTGCAGTGATGGCGCCCTGCGCATACCAGCCAGCGGGTGCGTTGTAGCGCAGCGCAAGGTGGGCATTGGCATCCGGGGCAAACGGGTTGCTCTTGCCGTCATACACATTGGCGCCGTCACGGAACTCGCCAAAGCGGGTGCGGTTCAGGCCCAGTGCGGCCTGCAGCTGCCAGCCGCTGCCCAACAAATATTCCAACTCGAACTCTGCACCGGTGGACCGGGCTGTGGCCGCGTTGGTGATGTAGACCACGCCGGGTAGGCCCATCTGCTGGACCTGCATGTCACGCACCTCCATGCTGTAGACGGAGGCGCTATAGCGCAGGCGCTGGTCGTCCAGTTTGCCTTTGACGCCGAACTCCAGCGCAATGACGCTCTCGGGCTGATAGCTGGGGTAGTTGGCCCCGGCGGTGAAGGCGTTGAAGCCGCCCGCGCGGTAGCCCTGCGTGGCACTGGCGTACACCTGCGCCTGCGGTGCCCACTGGTACTGCAGCGAGAGTTTGGGCGTAAAGCGGCTCCACTCGGCCTGGCGCTCACTGCCCGTGACGGGAGTGAGTCCGACCCGCTTGTGCTCCACGCGGGCACCGGCTTCCACCGTCCATTGCTGGGCCAAAGGCATGGTCCAGTGGGTGAACAGCGCACTGGAGTCGCCGCGCAGCGTGGCTGCGGTGCGGTTGAGCACCAGCGGGAGCTTTTGCTCGTAGCGCAGGTCGTTGTCGTCACGGTCCAGGTACAGGCCTGCCAGCCAGCGGTTATCGCCGGCCTTGCCCTCCAGCCGCAGTTCTTGCGAGACCGTGGTGAGGCGGTAGTCGCGTCCTATGTGCAGCGTGTCGGCGGGGGCGAAGTCGGTGTCTTGCTGCACGCGGTCCAGAAACTCGTTGCGTGCCGTGATGGAGCGCAGGCGCAGATCGGGCGTGAGGCTGTGCTCCACATCCACGGACAGGGTGTTGCCGGTGGAGCGGTTCCAGCTGGGCGTGCCTGAGCGCACGGTGGCACGCGGCGCATTGACGGCACCCCACTGGGAGGCACCGTCCTGGTACTCCTGCTGCGAATACCGCAGCGTGGCCTGCGTGTCTGCGCTCGGCGTCCAGCGTAGCGCAAGACGGCCGTTGTGTTGCTCCCGGTCGTCCGCCCGCTGGCCACTTGCTAGGTTGTCGATGAAGCCATCCTGCTGCGCAAACTCGCCCGACAAGCCGATGTACAGCGTGTCTTCCACCAAGGGGCGGCTCAGGTCCACGCGCAGCCGTGAGCGGTTGCTGGTACCCGCCTCCAGCGAGACCTGGGTGCGCGGCTCCTTGCCTGGTGCCAGCGTGTGGATGCTGACCACGCCGGCCTCGGCATTGCGGCCATAGAGGGTGGATTGCGGGCCGCGCAGCACTTCCACCCGGTCCACCGCCTGCAGGTTGTTTTCAAACCCCTGGGCCATCAGCGTCGGCACGCCATCGACCAGCAGCAGGGTGGACGAGGAGAAGGACACAAAGTTGGCGGTCATGCCGCGCATGACGGGCGGCTGTATGCCCGATTGCCCAAAGGCCTGGAAGGTGAAGCCCGGCACCCGGTTGGCCAGCGAGGCCAGGTCGTAGACGCCGCTAGCCTCCAGGGTTTCGCCATCCAGCACGGAGACGCTGGCGGGCACCGACTCCAGGGGCTGCGCCAGCTTGTTGGCGGTGACGGTGACCTCGGGCAGGGTGGGTGTGGCGTCTGCCCGGGCCTGGCCAGAGAGGGCCAGACTGCACAGGGTCAGCAGGGAAAAAGATCGGCGTAGGGCCGGAGACGTGGTTTGCATGGTTCCATCTTTCAGTGGGGCGCCGCACCGCAAGAGGAGAGTCGGTGGTGCAACTCTGAAAATAGTACTTCTTAATAGTAATGGTTATCATTTGCGATCGATTGCATGGCGGAGTTTTTCGTATGCAAAACAGAGCTAAACGCCGGGCCATGTGCCCATCCACACCCTATGTCTTACCGCGTGTTCGCGACGGAATCCCTTGAATTGCCCGGTGCAGAGCCGGGTTGGGTGCGCCATGGGCTGCCTGCCTCCGCTGGTGTGTGCTACGGCGAACGGGCCACGCTGGGTGACGGCATTTCGCTGGTGCGCTCTTACTACCGTCCGGAGCGGGATCTGGTGGAAGAAAGCATCAACCACAGCACCGACCGCACGCTGGTCATTACCCTGGGCCTGAGCGGAGAGTCGTGCTACCTGGGCAAAGACGGGAGCACCTTGCGTTTTGGTGCCGGCCACACCACGCTGGCGGCATTTCGCTCCAGCCACGGGGAGCGGCGCTACACCGCAGGCCAGACGGTGCGCCAGCTGCGCCTGTTGGTGAACGAGGCTGCGCTGCAGCGCTATATGGGTGCCACTTCCGCGTGGCAGCTGGTGCAGACCGATGGTGTGCGGCAGCTGGATTTCGTGCGTACCTCGCAGGCCAGTGCGGCGCTGGTGCGGGCCCTGAGCGTGAAAGGCAAGGGCGGGCCTGCCGATGCGCTGGACCTGCACATTGCCATGCTCAGCCTTCTGGCCGACCAGTTACGCCACCTGCTCCCACAGCCCCACAGCGCTGTTCGCAGCAATGCGTCTGACGTGCAAAAGCTGGAGGCGGTGCGCGACATGATGGCCAGCCAGATGGACCGCAACCTGACCCTTGCCTACCTCTGCACCACGGTGGGCATCCACGAGTTCAAGCTCATGCAGGGGTTTCGCCAGCACTTCGGCACCACCCCGCACCGCATGCTGCTGGAGCTGCGTATGCGCAGGGCGTGGGCCTTGCTGGAAGAGGACGGCCAGGTCGCGCAGACCGCCTACCAGGTGGGCTACGCCCACCCGGCCAATTTCAGCGCCGCGTTCACGCGCTTCTTTGGCCGCACACCCAAATCGGTCTTCGGCCGGCGCTCTGCCTGAGCATCAGGTAGAGCGCCATGACGGGTTGTCTGCTCCTGAATTAGGAGCGGCTCGCGCACTTTTCATGGGGGCCAGGAGCCAATTTCTTGGGGCTTGAAACTCAGGCGTACAGATTGTCGGCCAGCCACTGGCTCATGGGGCTGTCGCTGCGCTCCAGCTCATGCACGATGGTGAAGTGGTCTGCACCCGGCACGTCGCGCAGCTCGGTCGGGTTGCCCAGCGCCTGAGCGGCCGCGTGGTACAGGGCAGACTGGCGGGCAAACTCAGCACTCTCGGCACCACCCCAGGTCACCCAGGTCGGTGTAGAGCAAGCGCGCACATTCGCCGCTGGCGAGTAGTGGCGAATGGTGTGTTCGTCCAGCTGGATCATGGGTTGCAAATAGCTGTAGCGCAGCGGCTCCAATTCGTGCAAGCCGCTGATCAGCAGCGCCGCCTTGAGCGGGTCGCGCGGCAGGCCGTAGTCGGTATCCCAATCGGTTTGCAAACACATGGCGCTCAGGTGGCCACCGGCGGAGTGGCCGCCCACGGCTACGCGCGCGGGGTCGCCACCGTATTCGCCAATGTTGCGCAGCGTCCAAGCCACTGCGGCGCGGCACTGGCGTGTGATCTCGGCAATGGTCACAAAGGGGCACAGCGCGTAGTTCACCACCACGGTGGTGATGCCCAGCGGCTGCAAGCCCAGCGCTACGCCGCTGAATTCCTTCGACGACAGGGCGCGCCAGTAGCCGCCGTGGATAAATACGAAGACGGGCGCGTTGGGTGCGTCCGCCGGGAAGATGTCCAGCGTCTCTGCCAGCGTGGGGCCGAATGGAATGTTCAGGTGGGCCTTGAGACTGCTGCGCGCCTTTTGCGCGGCGGCGGCGAAGTGCTTGCCGGGCGCGGTGGCATCGGCCAGCGCCACAGAGGGGTTGTACTGCGCGTCGATCTGCGCCTGGGTGTCAAAGTCGCGGTAGAGCTTGGGCATGGTGCGGTTTCCTTTTAGATGCCAACGTAGCGGTGCCACAGATCGGGTTGTGCGGCCAGTGCGGGCGTGTTGCCTTGCCAGACCACGCTGCCGCGCTCAATGATGGTGTGCTGGTGGGCCAAAGCCAGCAGGCGCTGCACGTATTTGTCGATCACCAGAATACTCTGGCCCTGGGCGCGCAACGTGGCCAGGCAAGCCCAAATGTCTTCGCGCACCAGCGGCGCCAAGCCCTCGGTGGCTTCATCCAAGATCAGCAAGTAGGGGTTGGTCATCAGCGCGCGGCCAATCGCCAGCATTTGCTGCTCGCCGCCCGAAAGCTGGTTGCCCATATTGCGCTGGCGTTGGGCTAGCACGGGGAAGAGGTGGTAAATGTGCTCCAGCGTCCAGGGGGTGGGGCTGGCGTTGCGCTGCGCGGCGAAGGCCTTGAGGTTTTCCGCCACCGTGAGGTTGGGGAAAATCTGCCGCCCCTCGGGCACCACGGCCACGCCCATGCGGGCAATCTTGTCGGGGCTGAGTCGGTCAATGCGCTCGCCCCGAAAACGAATGCTGCCGCTGCGCGCCGGAGTCAGCCCCAAGATGCTGCGCACGGTGGTGGTCTTGCCCATGCCGTTACGCCCCAGCAGCGTGGCGACCTCTCCCTGGGCGATGCGCAGGTTCAGGCCAAACAGCACCTGGCTGCTGCCATAGGCGGTTTCCAGTTGGTCGAGTTCGAGCAGGGCGTCCATGGTCAGGCGCAAGGTGTTGCGGAGGGCGCAGGAACGGCGTCGTCGCCCAAGTAGGCGCGGCGCACTTCGGCGTCTTCGCGGATGCTGGCGGGCGCGCCGCTGGCAATCACCTTGCCAAACACCAGCACCGAGATCGCGTCCGCCAGCTGAAACACGGCGTCCATGTCGTGCTCCACTAGCAGCAGCGTCGTCTCGCCGCGCAGGCTTTGCAGCAGTTGCACCATGCGCTCGGATTCATCAGGCCCCATGCCGGCCAGCGGCTCGTCCAGCAGCAAAAGCTGGGGGGCGCTGGCCAGCGCCAAGCCCACCTCCAGCTGGCGCTGTTCGGCGTGTGAGAGGGCGCCGGCCAGTTGGCCCAAGCGCTCGCCCAGGCCCACGCGGCGTGCCACAGCGGCAGCGCGCTCCAGGCGCTGCGCCTCGGCCTGCGCCGCGCGCCAAAAGCGCATGCTGCTGCCGTCTACCGCCTGCACAGCCAGCGCCAGGTTGTCTAGCACCGAGAGGCGCAAGAACACATTGGTGATTTGGTAAGAGCGCGCCAAGCCGCGGTGTACCCGCTGGTGTTGTGCGCGGTCGGTGAGGTCTTGCCCAGCGAACAGAATGAGCCCGGCATCGGGCCGCAGGCTGCCGGCCAGTTGGTGGATCAGCGTGGTCTTGCCCGCGCCGTTGGGGCCAATCAGCGCGTGGATTTGGCCGGCCTGCACGGCGAAGTTGGCGTGGTCGGTGGCCGTGAGCGCGCCAAAGCGTTTCACCAAGCCGTCGACTTGCAACAGGAGCGTTGTCATGCTGCTCTGCGCCGCCACAAACTCATCAGGCCCTGCGGCGCCACCAGCACCACCAGCAAGAGCAAGGCGCCCAAGCCCAGTTGCCAGTGCTCCGTCATGTGGCCCAACACTTCTTCCATCAGCAGGAAGGCTGCGGCCCCGACGAAGCCGCCCAGCACGTGGCCCACGCCGCCCAAAATCACCATCACCATCAGCATGCCGGATTGGCTCCACTGCATCAGCGAGGGGCTAACAAAGCCACTTTGGTTGGCCAGCAGCGCGCCGGCCAGTCCGGCCAGTGCGCCAGCCAGGGTAAAGGCCAGTAGCTTGTAGCGCAGTACCGCGTAGCCCAGCGCCGCCATGCGCACCTCGTTCTCGCGGATGGCTTGCAACACTTGGCCAAAGCGGGCGTTGAGCAGGCGCGTCATGCCGACCAGCGTGGCCACCAACAGGCCCAGCGCCACGTAGTACAGCGTGGTGTCGGTCAGCTCCCAGCCGTCGCCCAGCGCGGAGCGCCCGGGTAGCGAAAGCCCATCGTCCCCACCATAGGTTTTGAGCGACACGGCCAGGTAGTACAACATTTGGGCAAAGGCCAGCGTGATCATGATGAAGTACACGCCCTGGGTGCGCAGACTGATGGCGCCGATCAGCAGGGCCAGCACCGCACTGACCAACATGGCCAGCGGCCAGGCCAGCCAGGCGCTGGTGACGCCGTGCTGCATCAAGATGCCTACGGTGTAGGCGCCCACGCCGACAAAGGCGGCGTGGCCAAAGCTCACCATGCCGCCAAAACCCAAAATCAAATTGAGGCTGCTGGCCGCCAGCGCAAACATCAAAATGCGCGTGGCCAGCGTGACGTAAAAGCCGGCGCCAAAGGCTTCCGCAATCTGCGGCAGCGCCAGCAGCAACGCCAACAGCGGTAGCGCCCAGCGCAGTGGCAAGCGGTGCTGCAACAGGCTGGCGACGCCGGTAATGCCGGTGGTGGTGGGCTTAGCCATGGGCAGGAAACAGGCCGCGCGGTTTGAAGGCCAACACCGTGGCCATCAGCAGGTAAATCAGGATAGAGGCAACGGCCGGGGCCGCATCGGCCGCAGCTTGCGGGCCCAGTAGCGCGTCAAACAGCATTGGCAGCAGCGTGCGCCCGCCGGAGTCCACCAGGCCTACCAGCAGCGCGCCCACCAGCGCCCCCCGAATGGAGCCAATGCCACCAATCACGATCACCACAAAGGCCAGAATCAAAATGCTTTCGCCCATGCCTACCTGCACCGCCAGCAGCGGCCCCAGCATGCCCCCGGCCAGCGCGCACAGCGCCGCACCCAGGCCAAACACGGTGGTGAACAGGCCGGTCACTGGCGTGCCCATGGCCAGTGCCATCTCGCGGTTGGAGGCGCCAGCGCGCACCTGCATGCCCATGCGCGTGCGCGTCACCAACAGGTAGAGCAGCAGCGCCGTGGCGAGGCCCACGCCGATGATCAGCAGGCGAAATGCGGGGTAGTAAAAACCGGGCAGTAGCTCCACCGGGCCTGCCAGCGCGGCGGGCGGGTTCAGCGACACGGCCTGCGAACCCCAGACCATGCGCACGCCCTCGTTGGCCATCAGCAAAATAGCAAAGGTACCCAGTACCTGGGTCACGTGGTCACGCTGGTAAAGGCGGCGCAGCACCGTAATTTCCAGCAACATACCCAGTGCGGCCGTAGCCACTACGCCACCGCCCAGGCCCAACCAAAACGAACCGCTGGCGCTGGTGATGCTGGCGATCAGGTAGGCGCCCACCATATAGAGCGAGCCATGCGCCAGGTTCACCATGTCCATGATGCCGAACACCAGCGTCAACCCGGCGGCCAGCAAAAACAGCATGAGCCCCAGCTGCAGGCCGTTCAAGGCCTGCTCCAACAACAGAATGCTCATGCGCTCAGCAACCGGCCCCGGGGTTCAATACCAAGACCCAAGACGCTTTCGCTCACAGCGCGGGCATCTTGCAGTTACCCACGTAGGCATCGGCGTGGTCTTTGAATACCGTGCCCAGCGTGCGGTTGGTGATGCGGCCCTTGGTGTCTTTGGTGATAACGCGCAGGTAATAGTCTTGAATCGGGAAGTGGTTGCTGTTGAACTTGAACGCCCCGCGCACCGAGTCAAACTTCGCCGCTTCCAACGCCTTGCGCACGGCGGCCTTGTCGTCCAGCTTGCCCTTGCTGTCGCGCACGGCTGCGTCCATCAGGCGGGCCGCGTCGTAGCCTTGGGCGGCGTAAAGCGTGGGCAGGCGGCCGTATTCTTTTTCAAACGCGGCGACAAACTTCTTGTTGGCCGCGTTGTCCATGTCGTGGCCCCACTGCGAGGTGTTGAACATGCCCAGCATGGGCTCGCCCACCGCCTTGATCACATCCTCGTCGCCCGAGAAACCGGGGCCAAACAGCGTCATGTCTTTGGACAAGCCGGCGCCCACAAACTGCTTGATGAAGTTGATGCCCAGGCCGCCGGGCAGGAAGATGTAGACCGCATCAGGCTTGGTGGCGCGGAGCTTGGACAACTCGGCGCCGTAGTCCAATTGGTTCAACGCGGTGTAGGTCTCGGAGGCAATCTCGCCCTTGTAAAAGCGCTTGAAGCCGGTGAGGGCGTCTTTGCCAGCAGGGTAGTTGGGGGCAATCAGCGCCACGCGCTTGAAGCCCTTGTCCGTTACCGTCTTGCCCACGGCTTCGTGCATGTTGTCGTTTTGGTAAGAGGCGCTGAAGAAGTAGGGGTTGCACTGCTCGCCCGCAAATTGCGAGGGGCCGGCGTTGGCGCTGATGTAAAAGGTCTTGGATGCGAAGGTGGGGGCGCCCACGGCCAGCATGACGTTGGAGAACACGACGCCGGTCAGAAAGTCCACCTTGTCGCGCTTGACCAGTCGGTCCGCGGTTTGGCGGCCTACGTCGGGGTTGGCCTGGTCGTCGGCCACGATGACTTCGGCAGGGCGACCGCCCAGTTTGCCGGCATTGAGTTTGATGGCGAGCTGAAAGCCATCGCGGATATCGACCCCCAAACCGGCGCCTGGGCCAGACAAGGTGCTGAGCAGACCGACTCGCACGGGTTCTGTGGTCTGGGCCCCGCTGGTGGTCGCAGCGGCGGCCAGAGTCAGGGCAGCGAGAAGGCGCAAAGTGGCAAAACGGGGCTGGTGCATTGCAGGGCTTCCTTGGTTGGGGTTAATCCCAAACATTATCAGCCCATCACAGCCCTATCCGGCAGTCGGCCCCGGTGTTGCCCGGGTTGCCGATCAGTTCAGCAGGTAGCTGTCGGCTTGGTCTTCAAAGTCGTCGGCGTCAATGGCGGCGTCAAACGCTGCGCGGGCCGCGACGGCTTCTTTCGTCAGGGGGATCAGCGGCTTGTCCAGCGGGCGCAGCTTGTGGCGGCGCAGGCCGCGCAATTGCTGGGAGCGTTCCATGGTCTGCAAAACCAGCTCGGGCTCCATCATCAGGCTGAAGGGGTTGACGTCGGCGGCGGTAATTTTCATGGTGGTTCTCCGGGTGGGGCGCCATCCAAAGACTCTGGCGCTTGGAGCAACTTTAGCCACGCCCCCGCAGAACTGGAGTCAGGAGAGCGCTGTAATCCTTGTAGGAATTTTTCCTACAAGATTCGCGCCCGCACGCTCTTACCCTTCACCTTGCCCGCGTTGAGCTTGGCGCAGGCCTCTGCGGCAACTTCGCGGCCAATGCCCACGAAGGTGCAGTACTCGGTAACCGCAATCTTGCCAATCTGCTCGCGCGTGTAGGCCGGGCCACCCTCGGCGCTGGTCAGCGCGCCCAGCACATCGCCGGGGCGAATTTTCTCTTTGCGGCCACCGGCAATTTGTACGGTCACCATGGGCGGCAGCAGGCGGCCGCTGCCGGTGGGCGTGAGTTCGTCGCGCTTGAACCAGACCGACGGGGCGTTCTGGTACTGCTCAATCTTGCCCACCGAACCCATCTCGTTCATGGACACCAGGCTCACCGCCAGTCCTTTTTCGCCCGCGCGGCCCGTGCGGCCCACGCGGTGCACATGCACCTCGGCGTCGGGCGTGATGTCCACGTTGATCACCAGGTCCAGCTCTTTGACATCCAAGCCGCGCGAGGCCACATCGGTCGCCACCAGCACCGAGCAGCTGCGGTTGGAGAACTGCGCCAGCACCTGGTCGCGGTCGCGCTGCTCCAGGTCGCCGTGCAGGGCCTGCGCCACAAAGCCCTGGCCTTGCAGCAGCGTCACCAGGTCGTTGCACTGAGCCCGTGTGTTGCAAAACGCAATGGTGCTGGTGGGGCGAAAGTGGTTGAGCAGCAGGCCCACGGTGTCCAGCCGGTTGCTGCGCTCCACCTCGTAAAAACGCTGCTCAATGGTGTTCTCGGCCACCACCGCCTTGATGGTGATCTGTTGCGGCTCGCGCATGAACTGCTTGGCCAGCTTCTCAATGCCCTCGGGGTAGGTGGCCGAGAACAGCAGGGTCTGGCGGGCTGCAGGGGTTTGCTTCACCACGGTGGCAATGTCGTCAAAGAAGCCCATATCCAGCATGCGGTCGGCCTCGTCCAGCACCAGCGTGTTCAGGTTTTCCAGAGACAGGTATTCGCGCTCCAGCAGGTCCATGATGCGGCCGGGCGTGCCCACCACGATGTGCGCGCCGTTCTCAAGAGAAGCACGCTGGCCGCGCGTGGCCACGCCACCGCACAGGGTGACGACTTTGATGTTTTCCTCGGCCCGTGCCAGGCGGCGAATTTCCACCGTTACCTGGTCCGCCAGCTCGCGCGTAGGGCACAGCACCATGGCCTGCACGGCAAACCAGCGCGGGTTCAGCTTGGCCAAGAGTGCCAGCGCAAAGGCGGCGGTCTTGCCGCTGCCAGTCTTGGCCTGGGCAATCAGGTCTTGCCCGGCCAGCGCCACGGGCAGGCTGGCAGCCTGGATGGGCGTCATGGATTCGTAGCCCAGCTGTTGCAGGTTGGCTAGGGTGGCGGGGGAGAGGGGGAGAGAAGAGAAAGCAGTCATGCCCCGATTATCGGTGGCTGGGCTTTGCCATGGTTGGCTGGCGCGCCTAAACGCTATGATTTTAGTAGCTTCTTGAGCATATTCCACGGTGGCTGGGGGCGTATTTCGTTATGAATTGCGCTCTGACGGGGCTGGTGCGCGCACGGCGGGCGGCGTGGCCCGCGTTCTCCGGCTTGCGTCGCGGGCGGCGGCTTTGGGCTCGCCTGCGTTACTGCGTCAATGCCGTGGTGGGCGCGCCTGCTCTGTGGCAACCGCGAGTGCGGCCTGCGCCCGCGGGCCCCACCACCCGCCTGGGTTGGTGGGGTGGTTCAGACATATTTATCACTTCGCGCCGGTCGAAGCTAGTTGGGCGTTCGGTTGGCTAACGGGTTAGACCGAATTTTCATGCCTCTGTGCAAGACTTTGAACGTGCTCGACGTCCGTCTTGCCGCTGATGGCGAGGCGCGAAGTTTCGATCCGTCCCACGCAGAACTGAAGGCGATTGAGCGACATGACTTCGACGGTCTGTTCCCGAAGGTAGTCGATGAACCTTGGAAGATCAAATACCCCTTGGGGAACTTCTGTTTTGAACTCTGCTTCGCCAGTGAAGACGACAACCGATTGGATTGCACTGGGCGGTAAGAAGTCAAGGAGATCTTGCACTGCACGAACGTGCCGAAAATTTTGCAGGATTGGGTTCTGGAACTTGAACTGCGCTTTGAACAATACTTGAGTCCACTTGGCCTGCTTCGGGTTGGCGAAGATCCAGCCCTTGTAGTCCTTAGTTTCGATAACGAATACGCCGAACCTCGAAACGAGGATGTGGTCAACCTGAGTTGTACCGTCTTTGAGTTGAAGGGTGACGTGATTCAGTAGGTGATAGTCGGGGGGGCGAAATTCTTCTGCGCGACGCTAGACAGCAGTGCTTCGCCGCGATTCTGGAGTGCTGCGGCGCGGTAGGTGCGGTAGCGGCCAATGCTGAATCCAACGACAAGTGCAAGGAGGATGTAGAGAAACCTGTCGTATTGCTTCCAATCAACGAGGAGCTGCGATAAGGGCTGAACTACCGCATGAGTTGATAGCGCGGAGATGTATTTCACGAGGCTGTCGAGATCCACTTTGCCGCCTAGCTTGATAGTGACCGCAAAAGTGCGGAATAACTTGGATGAACATTCATCTTGGGCAACTCCTCGGTGCAGTAAGAGCATGTTTGTATAAGCATACTGGTAGCCAGGGTGTCCGGGCTGCCGACCAAGCCTTTATCCAAGCAGGGGAGCCCCAAACCCCAGCCCTCCCTAAAATGCAAGCATCGCCACCCAGACCAAGCCCATGAACCTCAAACTCCCCAGCCTCCTGCTCACCGCCCTGCTGCTTTCCGCCTGCGGCACCACCATGGTTAACCCGGTTACCGGGCAGGCCGAGCGCTCGGTGATGAGTGAAGAGGATGAGGTGGCCGAAGGGGCCAAGGCGCATGCAGAGGTGTTGAAGGAATATGGCGTGTACAACAACGCCGCGGTGCAACGCTATGTCACCAACCTGGGCAATGCGCTGGCCGCGCAAAGCCACCGCAGCCAGCTGCAATGGCACTTCACCGTGCTGGACAGCCCCGAAATAAACGCCTTTGCATTGCCCGGCGGTTATGTGTACATCACGCGCGGCATCATGGCCTATATGGACAGCGAGGCGGATTTGGCGGGCGTGATCGGCCACGAGATTGGCCACGTGACGGCGCGCCACGGGGCGCAGCGCGCCACGCGCCAGCAGAACGCGGGCCTGGGCGTGTTTGCTGCCAGTGTGCTGGGCGCGGTGCTAGAGAGCCAGGGCTTTGGCGGTGCCGGGCAACTGGCCAGCCAGGCCTCGCAAACTGCAGCGGCGGGCTACGTGGCGTCGTACGGGCGCGAGCAAGAACTGCAGGCCGATGGCCTGGGCGCCGAATACCTGGCGCGCACAAAGTATGACCCGCGCAACATGGTGGACGTGATCAACGTGCTGAAGAACCAGGAGCGTTTTGCCGCCGACCAGGCTAAGGCCGAAGGCCGCCCGGTGCCCAGCGGTGGCGACTGGCTGGCCTCGCACCCCAGCAACGACCAGCGCCTGCAGTCCATCACCGCGCTGGCCGCGCAGTACAAAGACCAGGGCGCCTACAACAGCGAGGGGCGCGAGCGCTACCTCAAGCTCATCAGCGGCATGACCTTTGGCGACAGCCCGGCCCAGGGCCTGACGCGGGGCCGCAACTTTTACCACGAGCCCCTGGGCATTGCGCTCACCGCGCCCACGGGCTGGTACATCCAAAACGACGCGGACCAGTTGGCCCTGCTGAACACCGCGCGCGATGCGGCCGTGGTGGTGCGCGTGGCGCCCGCGCAAGCGGGCAAGACGCACACCGATGTGATCCGCACCCTGCTCAAACCCACGCAGGGTCGCACCGAAGCCACCACGCTCAACGGCCTGCAGGCCACGCGTTTTGCGGGTGCGCGCACCGCCAGCAACGGCCAGAGCCAGGCGCTGGAGGCCACGGTGGTGACGGGCCCGAACGGCACCATGTATGTGCTGCAAACCAGTGCCAAAGACGCCAACGCCCTGCAGCGCGCCCGCGCCCAGGTGCGCGAGGTGGAGGGCAGCTTCCGCGCCCTGACGGCGCAAGACAAAGCAGCCGCACGGCCCTGGGGCATCAAGACCGTGGCCTACCCCAAGGGCGGTTTTGCGGAGCTGGCCAAGAATTCCCCGATTGCGCGGCCTGAGCAGCAGCTGCGCCTGATCAACGGCTACTACGGCGGCGGCGAGCCCAAAGTGGGGCAGCTGGTCAAAGTGGTGGATGCCCTTTAATTGCTATTAATGCAGGAGCTGCTCGCGCATATTCCATAAGGGCTATAGCCCGATTTGACTCATATTTATGCCGCCACTTGAAATTTCCACCCAGTTTGACTCCGGCGCTATTAAGGTGCTTACGCTGGACAACCCGCAAGACATCCAACTGGCGATTCGCAAAGACACCGCCGCAGACTTTACGCAGTGGTTCCACTTCTGCCTACACGGCGCGGCGCAGTTGCCGGTCACGCTACGCTTGATGAACGCGGGCGCCAGCGCCTATCCCAAGGGCTGGGAGGGCTACCAGATGGTGGCCAGTTACGACCGCCAGCACTGGTTTCGCATTGATACGGACTTTGATGGCAGCGTGCTCACCGCGCGCCTGACGCCCGAGGCGCAGGCCGTGTACCTGGCATATTTTGAACCCTATTCGTTTGAGCGACATCTCCATTTGGTCGCCTCTGCGGCCAACTCTCCGCTGGTGACGGCGCAGCGTTTGGGCGGCTCGGTGCAGGGCCGCGACATGACGCTGCTGCGCGTGACGAACCCGCACAGCAGCACAGCGCTGGCCGACAAAAGGAAGGTTTGGGTCATCGCCCGCCAGCACCCCGGCGAGACCATGGCCGAGTGGTTTGTGGAGGGGTTTTTGGAGCGCTTGTTGGACGCCAATGACTCCGTGAGCCGCGTGCTGCTGGAGCGCTGCATGTTTTACGTGGTGCCCCACATGAACCCCGATGGCGCGGTGCTGGGCAACTTGCGCACCAACGCCGCCGGTGCCAACCTGAACCGGGAATGGGCCGCGCCCACGGCGGACCAATCCCCCGAAGTGCTGCTGGTGCGGCAAGCCATGTTGGACATCGGCGTCGACCTGAACCTGGACGTGCACGGCGACGAGGCGCTGCCCTATAACTTTGTGGTGGGCTCCGAGGGAACGCCGGGCTACAGCCCGCGCATCGCGGCGCAAGAAGATGCGTTCAAGGCGGCGTGGCTGGCGAGTTGTCCCGACTTTCAAGACAGCGTGCACTACGGCCGCGTGGCGCCGGGCCAAGCCAACTTGGCGCTGGCCACCAACTGGATCGCGCAGCAATTTGGCTGCCTGGCCTTCACCATTGAGATGCCGTTCAAAGACAACGCCAACTTGCCTGACCCGCTGGTGGGCTGGAGCGGCGAGCGCTCCAAGCGCTTGGGCGCCAGCGTGCTGCAGCCGCTGCTGGCGTGGAGCGCCTGATCGAAGTTATTTGCCGTTGATGCCCAGCAGTTCCACCTCAAACAGCAAGGTGGCATTCGGCGGAATCACGCCGCCGGCGCCGCGCGCGCCGTAGGCAATTTGCGGCGGGCAGGTGAGCTTGGCCTTGCCGCCCACTTTCATGCGTTGCACGCCTTCGGTCCAGCAAGGGATCACGCCACTCAGTGGAAAGCTGATGGGCTCGCCGCGCTTGTACGAGCTGTCGAACTCGCGCCCATCGGGAAACGTACCGCGGTAGTGCACCTTCACCGTGTCGCTGGCCTTGGGGCTGGCGCCGCTGCCTTCTTTGAGCGCGCGGTAGACCAGCCCGGTGCTGCTGACGACGGCGCCGGGTTCTTTGGCAGAGGCTGCGGTGGTGGCGTCCTGCGCCCAGGCCAGTGCGCCGGTAGAGAGTGCCAAGGCCAGGCTGGCGTTTCGTAGGAGGGTGTTCATTGTTTAAACAAGCAGGAGTTCATGAAGCCGGTATTGTCTCCCCTGCGGCCGCATGTCATGCCCCCGCAGCCCCGCCAACTTCTCCCGTGTAACAGCCCGGTGTGGCTTCGCAATACAAACTTTTTACAAATTTCTCAAACTTATCTCACCAGTCGCAAGCGCGTTTTCAAGAAACTGGATTGGCAAATTTCTGCACTTACCATCCAATCCTACGGAGTATTGAAATGAAAAAAATACTGAGCCGACTCTGCGGCATGCTGCTGGTGCCTTTGGGCCTTGCGGCGGCACCGGGCGTGCAGGCCAAGTCCATTGACTTTGAAGCACGCTTGGGCACCCCTGTGGTGCAGGCCGGGCGTGCCCAAACTACCTTTCTGAAGGTGGCTTTGACGGGCTTCGAGCTTGCCAGCGCAGGGCGACCGGCCGCTGGCGAATGTTGCCATCGTGATTGACAAGTCGGGCTCTATGTCGGGTGAACGCATCGAGCGCGCCAGGGAGGCCGCCGCCATGGCCGTCAACGGGCTGGGCAGCAACGACATCGTCGCCATCCTGGCGTTTGACAACACGGTGGATGTGGTGGTGCCTGCCACCAAGGTGTCGGACAAGGCCCGCATCACACAAGCCATTTACAACATCCGTGTGGCCGGTGGCACGGGCTTGTTTGCCGGTGTGAGCAAGGGTGCGGCCGAGGTGCACAAGTTTTTGGACAAGAGCCGCGTCAACCGCGTCATCCTGCTGTCCGATGGTCAGGCCAATATTGGCCCGAGCTCACCCTGCTGAGTTGGGGCAACTGGGTGCGATGCTGGCGCGCCAGGGCATCAGCGTCACCACCATTGGCTTGGGCCGAGACTACAACGAAGACTTGATGACCCAGCTCGCTTCTTACAGTGATGGCAACCACATGTTTGTGGACAACTCACGCGACTTGGCGGGCATCTTCCAGCGGGAGTTTGGTGACGTGGGCTCTGTCGTCGCGCAAGAGGTGGAGCTGACCATTCGCCTCAAACAAGGGATTCGCCCCGTGCGCATTCTGGGGCGCGAGGGTGAAATCACCAACGGTGTGGTGCGCCTGCGCATGAACCAGCTCTACAGCCAGCAGGAGAAATATGTTGTGCTGGAAGTGGAAGTGCCCGCCGGTAAGGCTGGGGGTCAAATGGACCTGGCTGCGGTGGATGTGTCGTACCTGAACATGCAGAGCAAGAACAAAGACAACATGAGCCGTGCGGTCACGGTCAGCTTCAGTGCTTCCGCAGATGCGGTTGCCAAGGCCACCGACAAAAAGGTCATGGAGTCTGCGGTGCAACAGGTGTCCAACGAGATGGGCAAAGAGGCCCTGCGGCTGCGCGACAGTGGCAAGGTAGAAGAGGCCAAACAGGTGATGGAGAGCAACACCAAATACTTGGCCGAAAAAGCGGTCACCCTGGGCAGCCCGGCCGCCCCCGCGCCGGCCCTGGCCGCCATGGAGGCCGAGTCACGCAGTCAGGCCTCCAAGCTGATTTCCAAAGACAATGCAGAGTGGAATGTATCGCGCAAGAAAATGAAGGAAGACCAGTACAAGCTGGAAAAGCAGCAACGTTAAGCCACCAACAGGAACCCCGCCTTGCAAAAGAAAATCGCCATCACCCTGCTACTGATCGTGCTGCTGCCCGTTGCAGGCCTTGCATGGCTGGGTTTGCGCATGGCGCACAACGAGCAGCAGGTGGTGGCGGCACAGGTTCAATCACTCGTCCACGCCCAGTTGCAGGGTGTGGACGATGCCATTCAGGGCTACTTTTTGGAGTTGCAAGACAGCCTGCTGGCGCAACTGAACCAGCGGCCATTGGACAACGATAGCCTGAAGCAGTTGGCGCGGGAGTCCGCACAGGTGCAGCAGGTGCTGGTGATAGCCGCCGACGGCAGCCGGGTGCTGCCAGCCCCCGGCGCGCCGCTCAGCGAATCTGAGAAACAGTTTATGCAACGCACGTCTGCGCTGTGGGACAACCCCAGTCTGCTGACCCAGGGAGGCGCCGATTGGTGGTGCCGTCAGCCACATTCAGATGCCAGGGTGGCTCCTCACAGAAATACCGCTTGTCGCCCGTGAGCAAGGGCATGGACAGCGCCGGACGCGGGCCCCGCGCAGTGGGGCTGGTACACATGGCACTGGAATGCAGAGCTGCACCACATCTTTTGGCTGCGCGATGCGCAGAACCGCCTGGTGGGCGTGGAGCTAACGCCGGTTGCGCTTGTTGTCAGACTTGATTACGCTGCCTGCCCTCTACCAGTCCCGATGGCTCGCAGGCCAAGAGCAGCACCCGTTTGGTCAATGGCAATGGACAGGTGGTGTACGAGTGGGGAAGCTACCAACCCGCCAGTGGCGAAAAGAGTTTGGCCATGCGCCCGCTGAGCCACCCCTTGGGCACCTGGAAGCTGGAATACTTTGGCCCCGCGCTGGCCACCGCGAGCGTGGTGAATACCTGGGGCTTGGTCGCCGGCTTGTTGGGGCTGGCCCTGGCGCTGGTGGGCTTGGCCCTGTATCTGTACCGCGAACACACGCGCGAAATGCGCTTGGCCCAACAGCGGGTGAATTTTGTGAACCAGGTGTCGCATGAGCTGAAGACGCCCTTAACCAATATCCGCCTGTATGCCGAGCTGCTGGAAGACGAGTTGGACCCATGGCTTTGCCGACGCGCACACCGCCGGCAGCTGCCAAGGCGCAGCAGTACATCGGGCGTTATCACCACCGAGAGCCAGCGCCTGTCGCGCTTGATTGCCAATGTGCTCAGCTTGGGGCAATTCCAAAAAGCGCAGTTCACGCTGGCCTTGCAACACGGCGTGGTGGACGACGTGGTTGCGCGTTGTGTTGCCGCTTTCCAGCCCGCGCTGGATGCCAAAGGCATTGCGGTGCAGGTGGACGCCCACGCAGGAGCACAGGTGCTGCTGGCCCCCGAAGCGCTGGAGCAAATTCTGAACAACCTAGTCAGCAATGTTGAAAAATATGCGGCGGCGGGCGGTGCCATCCACATCAGCAGCCGGCAAGACAAAGACATCAGCACGGTAGAGGTGCGCGACTTCGGCCCCGGCATTGCGCCGCAGGACCACAAGCGCATTTTTGAGCCGTTTTACCGGGTCAGCTCCCGGCTGACCGATGGTGTCAGCGGCACCGGCATTGGGCTGGGCATTGCCCGCGAATTGGCGCGCCTACATGGCGGCGACCTGGTGGTGCGAGACGTGGACACGGGCGCCTGCTTTCGACTCACACTGCACACACCACCGGCACAGGAGAACACGACATGAAGATTCTGATTGCCGAGGACGACCAGCACATTGGCGATGGTCTGTGTGCGGTGGTCGAGGCCGAGGGCTACACCCCCGTGCTGGCGCGTGACGGAGAACAGGCCTTGCAACTGTTCCACACCCATGCGCCGCAGCTCATCTTGCTGGACATCATGATGCCCAAGCGCGACGGTTATGCCGTGTGCCGCGAGATACGCCGTGTGGACAACGACGTCCCCGTCATCTTCATCAGCGCCAAGTCCGAAGAGATAGACCGCGTGCTGGGCCTGGAGCTGGGCGCCGACGACTACATCGTCAAACCGTTTGGTGTGCGCGAAGTCATCGCGCGCATCCGTGCGGTCACGCGCCGCACACTGGCGCAAAGCCCGGCCAAAGAGCTGTCTACCGAATCCCTGCGCCTGGGCGACCTGGAAGTGTTCCCCGCCCAATTGCGCGCCCGCCGGGGCGAGCAACAGATGGACCTGAGCCTGCGGGATGTCAAAATTTTGCAATGCCTGTTCGAGCAGCGCGGCAAGGTGGTGGACCGCGACACCCTGTTCAACCCCTGCTGGGGCCGCGACTACTTTCCCAACAGCCGCACGCTGGACCAGCACATCTCCAAGCTGCGCAAACTGGTCGAGCGGGATGCCAAACACCCCGAGATCATTGCGGAGCCGGTCAGGTCGGCCGAGCCGCCGAGGGTTTCCAGAAGAACGCCGTTGATGACTTCCAGCGCGTCTTCGCAAGCCTTGCGGGTGGCCGGGTTCGGCTTGGTTTCGGCGAGCTTCTTCTTGTAGGTCGCGATGGCCGAGTCGAGGCTGCTTTCGAGGTCGCCGGCGAAGCGGCGGACGAACTGCGCCTTCTTCTCGGCTTCCGTCTTCTCGAGACGGGCTTCCCATTCCTTGTGGGTCTTGGCGGAGCGAAGACCGGCCAGACGCCAGGCATCGAGCACGTCGGAAGGAACGACGAAGGCTTCCGATTCCCAGTTCAGCGCCTTGCGGGTGGCGGCGATTTCTTCGGCGCCGAGCGGCGAACCGTGTACCTTGTGCGTGCCGGCCTTGTTCGGGAGAGCCGAAGCCGATGGTCGTCTTGCAAGCGATCAGGGTCGGGCTTGTCGGACTTCTGTGCTTCCTCGATGGCAGCAGCGATGGCGTCCGGATCATGGCCGTCGACGGCGATGGTGTTCCAGTGCGCAGGCGCTGGAAGCGGGCGTGCTGGTCGGTCGAGTCGGCAATCGAGATCGGGCCGTCGATCGAGATGTTGTTGTCATCCCAGAAGAGCGATGAGCTTGTTCAGCTTGAGGTGGCCGGCGAGCGAGATGGCTTCCTGGCTGATGCCTTCCATGAGGCAGCCGTCACCCGCGATGCACGTAGGTGAAGTGTTCCATGAGGTCGGCGCCGAACTCGGCGCGCAGCTTGCGCTCGGCGAGCGCCATGCCGACGGCATTGGCGATGCCCTGGCCGAGCGGGCCGGTGGTCGTCTCGATGCCGGCGGCGTGGCCGTATTCGGGATGGCCGGCGGTCGTGCGGCCGAGCTGGCGGAAATTCTTGATGTCGTCGATCGTGATGTCGTCGTAGCCGGTCAGATAGAGCAGCGAGTAGAGCAGCATCGAGCCGTGGCCGGCCGACAGCACGAAGCGGTCGCGGTTCGGCCCAGGACGGGGTCTTCGGGTCGAAGGAGAGAAAGCGGGTGAAAAGAACCGTTGCGATGTCTGCTGCGCCCATGGGCAGGCCGGGGTGACCGGAGTTCGCCTTTTCCACGGCATCCATGGAAAGGAAGCGAATTGCGTTCGCCATCCGGTCGTGTTTTTCGCGAGAGATCATGACTGTTCCGTCTTCTTCGGAGTGTTGGGCCCGACACCTTTCTGAGCATCGGTTAGGAAGCGGGTGACACATAGCAGGTGCATCGTCGGAGTCAACGAATTCGGCGGTTTTTCCGGCATTTGAGGGCCGTTTCCGCCGCCTTTTTCAGCCTTTGCGAAAAGGTGTCGCAGGCACGCTTTGCAACCGGCCGAACGGCCGATCCACAGCGGGTTTCGGGCGTTGCGGGTCGCGCTGTTGACGCTCATGCCCGCAGTTGAATACTGTCAAGGCGAGAGAACCGGCGCTGGCGGCGGCGATTCGCGTTTTTTGAGAGTGCCGGTGAAGGCTTTATGACCAACGGGGAAACAGTTAGGACAGCAATCGAGGAGCTTCGCAAGGCGCTCAGCAGTCTGGACAATGCGCTCGACATGCGCTTCGAGCGCGAGCGTGATCGCGGCGACGTGGAAGGCGAGGTGCGGCGTGTCAACACCGATCGCTCGCGGCTTGCCCAGGAGCTCGATCAATCCGAATTCCGCGCCAACCGGCTGGAGGAGGTCAACCGCGAGGTCTCCCGCCGGCTCGTCACGGCCATGGAAACCATCCGGGCCGTGCTCGACCGCTAGAGCCATGCCAGAAAGATTAGGTCCGCGATGGCACAGGTAACGGTACAGATCGACGGCAAGGCCTATCGCATGGCTTGCGAGGAAGGCCAGGAGGCGCATCTTGAAGAGCTTGCCGCCCGCTTCGACCGATATGTCGGGCACCTGAAAGGCGCAGTTCGGCGAAATCGGCGATCTCAGGCTGACGGTGATGTCGGGCATCATGGTGATGGACGAGCTGAACGAGGTGAAACGCCGGCTCGGCAAGCTCGAAAAGGAAGCCGAGGAACTGCGCAAGGGCCGCGAAGGCGTGATGGGCGAGGTTTCGCGCAGCGAGGAGGCGATCGCTCAGGCGCTCGGCGACCTGACGAGCCAGATCCAGGGCATGGCGGCGAAACTGAACGGCAAGCCGCCGGTCAACTGAACGGCAGAATTGCCACTGGCGAAGTCGCCGCTTTCATCCTATATATCGGATGCGGTCTGCGCTTCCCGACAGGAACCACAATCCCTGGGGCCATACTCGATCCAAAGGGAGCTGTCCCTGGCCAGGCCCGTGGGCTTGGACATATGGCGCCCACCTACGTTTGTAGGCACCCAGGATCGTAAACATCCATCGGTCGCCGTGGATCGCACTTTTTCTCTTAGATTTTCAGTTGTTCGACGCGTTGGAATACGCCCTTGATGGTGCGGCTCTGGCCGCGTGCCGGTTCGATGCGCATCAGCATGAGCAGTTCGTCGCCGTCATTGCGGCGAAGCTTGATGTCGAAGCTTCCTTGCCGGCATAGGTCTTCCGCGTCCCCCGCTTCCAGAAGCCTGCACCGCCGGCCGTCTTGCTGTCCCCGGTCTCGGCAACGGCCGTCCAGTCGTTGTTTGCAATGATCTGCAGGGGTCGAGCCGGTCTGGCGAATGGTGACGCGGCAGGTTTGGCACCTGCCCGCGTTGGAGGAAACCTGCTGCCATTGCCGTGGAAGGTGTCTCCGGCTGCCGCCGGTGCCGCAAGGCCCGCCATGCAAAGCAGGATGATTGCTGCCAGAAAACGCCTCATGCCGGAATCCCCTTCATACAGTGCCTCGCCATAATCTAGGCGTGCATCGGCGGCATCGCGAGCCCCATCTCAACAATTGCTGGCGCTATGGTTAAGGGCCAAAACAAAACGGCCGCCCTGAAGGGCGGCCGTTGCGGTTGATGCCGGTTGGCGGACTATGCGGCGGCCTTTCAGTTCCTTGTCGATCATGGCGCGCAGGCTGCCGAGATCCCAGGCGAAGGCGCGGATGCCGTCGGCGCGTCTTCTCGGTGGCCATCGCGTCTTCGTTGAGGAGCGAAGCGGAAGGTCGCTCTCGTTGATGTAGATATGTTCGATGCGCTCTGGGGCGGCGCGTTCTCCGGCGGTGAGGCCCGGGGGTGCCGGTTTCGGCTCGGCGCGCTCGCAGTTCGCCGAGCAGGCCGGGGCTGATGGTGAGCAGGTCACAGCCGGCGAGCTCGATGATCTCGCCGGTGTTGCGGAACGTCGCGCCCATGACCTCGGTCTGATAGCCGTAGTGTCTTGTAGTAGTTGTAGATCGCGCGTGACCGAGCTGCACGCCGGGATCCTCGTCTGCCGTGATAGTCCTTGCCGGTTGCCTTGGCTTGTGCCAGTCGAGGATGCGGCCGACGAAGGGCGAGATCAGGCGCGCGCCGGCTTCGGCGCAGGCGACGGCTTGGGCGAAGCTGAAGAGCAGGGTCAGGTTGCAGTGGATGCCCTCCTTTTCGAGGACCTCGGCGGCCTTGATGCCTTCCCAGGTGGAGGCGATCTTGATCAGGATGCGCTCGCGCGTGTGGCCTCGCGTTTCATAGGCGGCGATGAGCTCGCGGCGCCTTGGCGATGGTGGCCTGCGGTGTCGAAGGAAAGGCGCGGCGTCGACCTCGGTGGAGACGCGGCCCGGGGACGAGTTCGGAAAGGGCGGCGCCGACGGAGATGGCGAGGTGGTCGGCGACGGCCGAGACAACGCCGTCGCGGCTGCCGCCCTGGGACTGGCCCCAGCGGATGGCCTCGTTGACGGTATCGGCAAACATCGGCGTGCCGAGGGCCTTCAGCACGATCGTCGGGTTGGTGGTGCAATCGACCGGCTTCAGGCGGCGCACGGCTTCGATGTCGCCGGTGTCAGCCACGACGGTTGTCATCGCGCGGAGTTGTTCAAGCTTGGACGTCATATCGAAATCCCGAAATGGTTGTTGCTGGGCCGCTTTCCCCAAAGGAAATGCTAAGCCCTCCTCCATGTTGTTCGTGAAAGCGCGCTCGACGACTGTGCTTCCTGTTTCAGTCGCCGCGCGTGCCGGCACAACCAATCCGCCGACGGAAGGCCGCCAGCCGATATGTCATGAACTATC